>QZIR01000012.1 GCA_003604975.1 Desulforudis sp.
CCCCTACATATTTCTGAAAACATCTAAAGGCCGCAACCCCTTTATTTGCAAGGGTTGCAGCCTTTTTTCTGTTCTTTTGCTGTCAAAGTCAGGATTATAACCCGACCGTGTAGAACCGGTCAATCACTTTTGTTAAAGAAATCACTTTCATTTGCTTTTTCACGCAGTATCTGTACCGCCCTTCCCGGATCGGGAGCACCAAAGACAGCCGATCCGGCAACCAGGACATTCGCCCCCGCTTCCACCGTCCGCCGTATGTTTTCTGCGCAAATCCCCCCATCCACTTCGATGTCCAGGTCCATCTGCCTCTCGTTAAGCAGGCCGCGCAGACTTGTGATCTTCGATACGACCTCCTCGATAAACCTCTGTCCACCGAATCCTGGATTCACGGTCATCAACAGGATCTGGTCCAGAAGCGGCAGGACATATTCGATTTCACCCAAAGGAGTTGCCGGGTTCAAGGCCAGGCCACAGCGTACTCCCCGCTCCCGGATCAACCGCAAGGTTCGGTCGAGATGCCTTGTCGCCTCTACATGCACGGTCAGCATGTCCGCCCCGGCCTTGACAAAGTCGTCCACATAACGGTCCGGATGCTCAATCATCAGGTGGACATCGAAAAACAGGCTGGTATACGGTCGTAAACCCGCGACTACCAATGGCCCGATCGTTATGTTTGGCACAAAGTGACCGTCCATAACGTCAATGTGCAGGTAGTCGGCGCCCCCCTGCTGAACCCGCTGAACATCCTCGGCCAGCCTGGAGAAGTCGGCGGAAAGGATGGACGGGGCGATTTTGATCATTTGCTAATATCTCCTCTCAGCGGCAATGACTTCGTGTAAGAAGCCGATATAATTTCGGTAGCGAAATTCGGCAATGGTGTTATTGGCTACCGCGTTTTTAACCGCGCAGTCCGGCTCCTGGTCGTGCAGGCAGCTGTGAAAGCGACAACGCCCGCGTAAGTCGCGCATCTCCGGGAAAAGATCGGCCAGCATCTCACGGGAAATGTCCGGGAGCCTGAGGCTGGAAAAACCCGGCGCATCGGCCACCCAGCTTTGCTGATCCAGCCGGAGCAGCTCCACGTGGCGGGTTACGTGCCGGCCGCGTTTCAGTTTACGGCTGACCGTCCCCGTACGTAGCTCAAGTCCCGGGATGAGCCGGTTGATCAGGCTGGATTTACCGACCCCCGATTGTCCGGCGAAAACCGAGATCCGGGCCCGCAACACATCGCCCAACCTTTCGATCCCGTCCCCGGCGACGGCGCTGGTCAACAGCACCCCGTAACTAATGCCACGGTATACCTGTAGCCATTCCGGGTTCGCCCCGCCGGCCAGGTCGGTCTTATTCAGGCAAATCCGGGTTACGATTTCGGACGCCTCGCTCAGCACCAGCATCCGGTCAACCAGGTTGAGTACCGGTTCGGGATCGTGGAAGGCAACGACGATGATGATCTGGTCTACATTGGCAATGGCCGGGCGATGCAGGAGACTGGTCCGCGGCAGCACATCCTCGACGACCCCCCTGCCTTCCTGGATCGCGCTAAACCGCACGCGGTCCCCTACCACCACAGCGCCCTCGGCTTTGAGCCGGCCCCGGAGGGTACACTGAATGACAAGAGATCCGTCCTGAACGAAGCAATAGCCCCCGTAGGCCTTTACTACCAAGCCTTCACCCATAAAAAACGCCCTTAGTCAACAGTCTTCTTGTCGACCAGATTATCGTCGATATAGACTTTGATGACCGTACGACCGGTGTACAGGATTTCCTTGGAGACCCGCTCACCGGGCTGGTGCACGCCCACATAGGCATCGGACTCCCCGTTGGCGTCACGGACCACGATATGCAGGACGTGGGTCTGACCGTCGTTGGGCATGGTCACGTAAACCACCTGACGGGCAGCCGTTTGCCCCGGCCCCGGTCCCGCGCTTAAGGTCAGCTTTACCTTCACCCCGTCCTGCACCTGGGCTGCAGGTGCCGGATCCTGGGCAATCACCCGGCCCTCGGGTTCGGCGTAGCTTCCCTCTCTCGATACGTCCTCGTCCAGCTCCAGACCTGCCGCCACAATCTCCCGGCGGGCCTCGTTAAGCGTCAGGCCGGTCAGGTCGGGCATCTGGCCCAGAGAAGCCGGACCCTTGCTCACAAAGAGCTTCACGGGTATTCCGCGTGGGTGCGTGGAATTGGCCGCGGGCAACTGGCGCAACACCGTTCCCGCCGGGATCACCTCGTCGGCCAGATCCTCTCGCTCACCCAGAGCGAAACCGTTCCGCTGAAGCGACTCCTGGGCGTCGGCCAGCGGTTGGCCGGTTACATCGGGAATGCGGATCATCTCTTGCCCCTGACTGACCGTCAGGAAAACCATGCGTTTCTTCTTAACCTTAGTATTCGGTTCAATATCCTGGTCCATTACGAAACCTTTTTCGATGTCATCGCTGAAGTCCAGAGAGATCGAGGTCTTCAAACCGCGAGCTTCAAGCACCGCCTCGGCCTCCTCGATGGACAATCCCCGCACCTCAGGAACCACGACATCCGGCACATACATATATGAACGCAGGCCAAAGAACCCCCCGACCAGCATCGCCAGGAAAACCAAGGCTACCCCGGCAAAAAGGGCCGGATTCCAGCGCCACCGCGACACCCGAACCGGAGTGTACTCCCGGGTCATGTCCTCTTCCTGTTTTCCATCGGGCAGGGTCATGCGCAAATCGATGGAGAAATCACGGGCGCTCCGGTAGCGGTCGACCTTCTTCTTGGCCATCGCCTTCTGGACAATGCGCTCCAGTTCGCGGCTTAGTCCCGAATTCAGCTCCCGCACCGACTGGGGAGTATCCTGGATGTGCTTCAGGGCTACAGTTACCGGGTTGGAGCCGCTAAAAGGAACCCGACCGGTAAGCAGTTCATACAGGACCACTCCCAGTGCGTAGATGTCGGTCTGGGCATCGGCGGTGTCACCGCGGGCCTGTTCGGGGGAGATGTAGTGGACCGACCCGACCAGGGTTTTAGTCTGGGCCAGGGTCGTACCCGAAGCCTCCCGGGCAATCCCGAAATCGGCCAGCTTGGCCTGGCCATCGGTCGTGATGAGGATGTTGTGCGGTTTAACATCCCGGTGGATAATCTGCTGTTGATGGGCGTGGGCCAAGGCCTCGGCCACCTGGCGGACGATGGAAACCGCTTGAACCGGCTCAAAACGGCCCTCTCGCTTGATCTTGGTCTTCAGATTCTCACCGTCAACGTACTCCATCACCAGATAGTGTACGTCTCCCTCCCCGCCCACATCGAACACGTTGACAATATTGCGGTGGGACAGGCTGGCAACCGACTGCGCCTCCCGGTGAAAACGGGATACGAACTCTTCGTCCGCGCTGAATTCAGAGCGCAGGATCTTAACCGTTACCGGCCGCTGCAGCAGGGTGTCTCGGCCCTTATACACAACGGCCATGCCGCCTTCGCCCAAATGCTCAACTATTTCATAACGGTTGCCCAAGATCTTACCGATCATAACGTCTCAAACACCACCAAGATCAGGGTTATGTTATCCTTGCCCCCACGTTCTAAAGCACAAGCCACGAGTTCCTTCACGGAATCGGCCGGTTGCGGATCCGCCGTCACCGCCTGCGCGATCTCTTCGTCTTGAACTAATCCAGTTAATCCGTCAGTACAAAGCAGGATCCGGTCCCCGTTATTGAGGGTAAAGTCCCGAACGTCCACCTGCACCCCTCCCTCGGTTCCCAGGGCGCGGCTCAGCATATTGCGATAGGGATGGGTTCCCGCCTCTTCGTCCGTTAACTTCCCCTGGTTAATCAGTTCTTGCACCACCGAATGGTCCTCGGTAAGCCTTGTGGCTTTGCCGTCGCGGATCAGGTAAATCCGGCTGTCACCGACGTGGGCAAACACCATCCCATCGGTCTGCAGGACACAGGCGGTCAGCGTCGTCCCCATTCCTCTATGGGTTTCACTTCGACACGATTCGTCAAATACCTGGTTGTTGGCCGCAATCACCGCCCGGTAAAGGGCCCTGGCCGTCGGCTCCCCCTCCCCGAGCAGCCTGATGTACTCAGCCTCCAGCGTGCCAAGGGCCAGCCGGCTGGCCACTTCACCCGCCTTGTGCCCGCCCATCCCGTCGGCCACGGCAAACAACCGGTACTCTTCATTCACACAAAAAGCATCCTCGTTGTTAGCCCTGACCAGTCCGATGTTCGACGTCGCATCCCATTTCATCGGTACCACTCACTCCCCCTACTGTGCCGGTGATGCCGGTGCCGTGAAGACGCGGCCCTCTGCGAGGACGCGACCGTACGCAGTTGTCCGCAGGCCGCGTTGATATCGGCACCCATTTCCCGGCGAACCGTAACCGGGATTCCCTTCAACTCCAGTACTTCCTGAAAGCGCCTGACGGTAACCGGGTCTGGTGGTGTTGAGCCGCGTTCGGGAACGTAGTTAACCGGAATCAGGTTTACGTGGCAGTTCAGTCCCCGGAGCAACTCGGTCAGCGCATTCGCCTGCCCCGGAGCATCATTTAAGCCCTGAATCAGGGCGTATTCAAAGGTTACCCGGCGACCGGTCCGTAGGGTGTACTCCCCACAGGCCCGAATCAGCTGTGCCAACGGGTACCGCCGGTTCACCGGAACGATTCGGTTTCGCAGGTCATCGTTTGGAGCATGCAGGGACACGGCGAGCGTAACCCCCAGCCCGCTGTTGGCCAACCGTCCAATCTCCGGCACCAATCCGCAGGTCGACAAGGTGATGCGACGTGTACTAATCCCCAGACCGTAGTCCGCGGTAATGTTCCGGATAAAGACCAGTGTATGGTCCAGGTTGTCCAGCGGTTCACCGGTGCCCATAATCACAACCCGCTGCACATCCGCACCCGTACTGCGGCGGATCGCCAAAACCTGATCGTAAATCTCACCGGGAGTCAGGTTGCGTACCCAACCCCCCAACGAAGAAGCACAGAAAACACAACCCATCCGGCACCCCACCTGCGTGGAGACACAGGCCGATGAACCGTAATCGTGCCGCATCAGCACACTTTCCACAGTGTTGCCGTCCGAAAGGCCGAAAAGGTATTTTTCGGTCTCGCCTTCGTTCGAAACCAGCCGCTTGATCTGCCGCAACCGGCCAAGAGTGTACTGCCTGTCCAAGTCGGTCCTCAGACTTGCCGGCAGGTTGCTCATGTCGTCAAACGAGGCGACGTCTTTCTGGAACACCCATTCCGCCAGCTGGCGCGCACGATACTGTGGCTGGCCCAGGTCCGCGACCAGATCCTGGAGCCCTTCGAGTGAGAGGTCCTTTAAATTGAGTTTCGTCAGGTTAGTTCCCTTCCATCCGATCCTCTAGGAGACCGCTGCAAAACGGCGCCTGGCTTTGTCAGGCTCGCCGGCCGGTGCTCACGTACCACCCAGTACACTCCGCCGCCGTCCGGCTTCGCCTTCCGCGCCATACTTGTTTTTCGCGGCCTCCCGGGCTTCTGTCAAACACTGCCGGTGGCACCGGCAAGTGCTCTTCGTTCCCTCGTCACATGTGTCTCTTGCGCATCCGGGCGATAAAGAACCCGTCCATCCCGTGTACGTGTGGCATCAGCTGGATGTAACCGCGGCTCAAGCCGGCATCCCCGAGCGCGCCCGGAAGAAACGGCCTGAGATCCTCGAGAACAAAATCAGGATTCCTGGTCAGAAAGTGTTCCACCTGGTTCTGGTTTTCTTCCCGCGTGATCGTACAGGTACTGTAAACCAGGATGCCGCCCGGGCGCACGCACTGAGCAGCGCTCTGCAGGATCTCGTCCTGGAGCTTGATCAGCCCCGCTATCTGCCCCGGCTCCTTCCGCCAGCGGGCATCCGGGCGCCGCCGCAGGACGCCCAGCCCCGAACATGGGGCATCTACCAACACGTAATCGGCCCACCCCGACATGTCCCCGGGCAGGTCACGGGCGTCCAGGAGCATGGCCTCAACACAGGTAATCCCCAGCCGGACACAGTTATCCCGGACCAGGTCCAGCTTGTGAGGGTGAAGGTCCAGGGCCCGCACTGAACCCTCGTTGCCCATCACTTGGGCCAGGTGCGTCGTCTTACCGCCAGGCGCGCTGCAGGCGTCGACAACCCTCGTCCCGTGTGCGGGATTCACGGCATGCGCTACGAGCATCGAGCTCTCGTCCTGAATCTGAAAAAGGCCCTTCCTAAAGCTCTGTAGGATACGCAGGGACAGAAAGCCCGTGATTTCCAGTCCCTCGGGTGCAAGCCGGGTCGGGCGGACGGTCAGACCTTCCTGCTCCAGAACCGCCTTCAGTTCCTCGCGACTGACCCGCAGGGTATTGGTACGAATACTGTTCGGCGGCGTGTTGTTGTTGGCCCTGCACAGGGCCACGGTTTCCTCCACACCGAATTCCTTCAGCCAGCGTTCCACCATCCAGGTCGGATGTGAATAGCGGAGACTGATGTGGCTGACCAGGTCTTCCTCCGGATCCGGAAAGGCAAGCTCGTCCTTCTTCCTCACAATGTTGCGCAGCACACCATTGACAAACCTGACCGCACCAGGGGTACCGAACTTCTTTGTCAATTCCACGGCCTCATTACAGGCCGCCGCCGGGGGGACCCTGTCCATGTAAAAGATCTGGTAGGCGCCCGTGCGCAGGATATTCCTGACCCAGACCGACTGGGCACCAAGCGGTTTCTGCAAGAACCGGGAGATGATCCAGTCCAGAGTATTCAGGGTTCTGAGCGTACCGTAGGCCAGTTCAGTGGTAAAAGCACGGTCCAGCTTTTCCGGCTGGTATTCCTCAAGCGCCTTGTTCAGGGCCAGATTGGCGTAAGCGCCGTCTGATTCAACAGCCTTCAGAATGTGCAGGGCGATCTCTCTCGCCGGGATCTTCGACAACGATCCATTCCCCTCTTTATTCACTTAAACTACTCGAATAAGGTGCCTGGGGGAAGCCGCCGGCCTCTCAAGAAGGCATCAACCGGCATGCGTCTTCCGCCGGCCTGCTGCAGCTCGCTAATCGCTACACGGTCCTTCCCCGCCTGTACTATTATACCGTATTCGGGATCAATCGATAGCACCGTACCGGGTCTCGTACCATTTAACTCAGAGGGCACGACCTCGACCCGCCAGATTTTAACGGTTTCATTGCCGATCCGCGTGCATGCTCCGGGCCAGGGATCCATTCCGCGCACATGGTTACGGATATCCTCGGCGGGACGGTCCCACTGGATGATTTCGTCGTCCCTGGTCAGCATGGGCGCATAGGTAGCCAGGGCATGCTCCTGCCGTTCGCGGGGGGCCACCCCCCGCCGCACCTGGTCCAGGGTCTCGACCAAGAGCTCTGCGCCCACAACCGCCAGGCGTTCGTGCAGAGTGCCCACGGTGTCATTCCGTTCGATAGGCACCGGGGTACGTAGGATCATGTCCCCGGTATCCATCCCTTCGTCCATATACATCGTGGTGACCCCGGTAATTTCTTCACCGTCAATGATGGCACGGTGGATTGGCGCCGCTCCACGGTACCGCGGGAGTAGCGAGGCATGCACATTAATACAGCCGTGTACGGGGATTTCCAGTGTCGTCCGGGACAAAATCTGGCCAAAGGCTACAACCACAATCACTTCGGGCGCCAGTTCCCGGAGCAGGTCGTTGAAGGCGGGGTCGCGGACGCGCCCGGGTTGCCACACTTCGATCCCGGAACGGACTGCGAACTCCTTCACCGGGGACGCCGCCAGCTTTCTCCCTCGGCCACGGGGGCGGTCAGGTTGCGTGACCACCCGGGTCACGGGGAAATCGGCGTCCAACATCGCCCGCAGCGAGACCACCGCAAATTCGGGGGTGCCCATAAATACGATGCGCATTTTCGCTGCTTAGTCCCTGTAGATCTTGATGGCGCGGTCGATGAAGACGATTCCGTCCAAATGGTCGATCTCATGCTGCAAGGCACGGGCCAGAAAACCCTCAGCGGAGATAAACACTTCCTCGCCCTTCAGGTTGAATCCGCGTACCTTGACGGAAACGGCCCGTTCCACTTCACCCCATATGTCGGGAAAACTGAGGCAGCCTTCTTTGCCCCGCTCCCGCCCTTCGGATTTCGTAATCTCCGGGTTGATCAACACAATCAGGCCGTCCCCTAGATCGACCACCACCGCTCTCTTCGAGATCCCGATCTGTGGCGCGGCTAACCCGATACCACCTGAAGCGTACATGGTGTCCGCCATGTTTTCTATCAAACGCTGAATGTTCGGCGTGATCTTGGTGATTTCCTTTGCTTTCTCCCGCAAGACTGGTTCGGGATAGGTCACAATCTGATAAACCGCCAAAGTCATTCCTCCCAATTGAGAAGTGCGAGGTGGGATGTTGGAAGTAACCTCACACCTCCGACTTCCCATTTGCGTTCTCCTCTTAATTTATATATTCCGGGTCGATGTCTATGCTAACCGTAACCCGCTGACGGGACAGGCGCTCAAACCGTTCCAGCGCGTCACGCAGCAGATTGCGTAGTATCCGGGCCTGGGGCGCCTTCAATACCAAGTGCCACCGGTACTGGTCCTTGATCCGGGACACGGGCGCCGGGGCCGGACCCATAATCTGGACGCGATCACCGGAGGATGGCATCAGGTTCCGCTTGAACACACGGGACGACTCCCGCACCTCGTTTTCGTCCAAACCCCGGACTACGACGCGGGCCAAGGAACTGAACGGCGGGTACTGCAGTTTGCGGCGCATATTCATCTCCCGAATGAAGAACTGTTCGTAGTTGTGTTCTACAGCCGCTAAGATGGAATAGTGTTCAGGACAGTACGTCTGGACCACTACCTCCCCTTTCAGGTCTCCTCTCCCGGCCCGGCCGGCTACCTGGGTGATCAGCTGAAAAGTACGCTCGGCGGCCCGGAAATCCGGCAGCAGCAGGCTCGTATCCGCGCTGATCACTCCCACCAGGGTGACCCCGGGGATGTCCAGTCCCTTGGCGACCATCTGAGTGCCGATCATGATATCGGCCTGCCCGCTGGTAAAGGTATGCAGGATGCGTTCATGGGCATTCTTGCGGGTGACAGTATCGCTGTCCATGCGCACCACCCTCGCCCCGGGGAAGAGCCGCTCGACCTCTTCCTCCACCTTCTGCGTTCCGGTTCCCAGGGTGGTCAGGTAGGAACTACGGCAGGATGGACACTGTGCGGGTAGCCAGGACTGGTGGTTACAGTAATGACAACGGAGCAGACCGTCGCGATGGTGGGTTAGGCTGATCGCACAGTGTGGACAGCGCATCACCAAACCGCACTCCCGGCACAAGACCACGGAGCTGTAACCCCGCCGGTTAAGGAAGAGGATTACCTGTTCCTTTTGGGCCAGCTTCTCGCTAATTCTTCCCACCAGGTAGCGGCTGAACACCCGCCGATTACCGGCCCGGTACTCGTCCCGCAAATCGACCAGCGTAACCCTGGGCATCGGCCGGTTTTCTACGCGGTGATCCAGCTTGAGCAGGCCGGCCCCGCCCTTGATCGTCCGGGCAAACGTCTTCAGGGAAGGCGTAGCCGTTCCCAGCACAACCACGGCATTCTGCATGGTGGCGCGGGCAAAGGCCACATCACGGGTATGGTACTTTGGGTCTTCTTCCTGCTTGTAGGACGGCTCGTGCTCCTCGTCTACGATGATCAATCCGAGGTCAGGCAGGGGTGCAAATACCGCGGACCGTGCCCCCAGCACCACGGGAGCCTTACCATCGTAAATGCGCCGCCATTCGTCGTATCGCTCGCCGCTGCCCAGTCGTGAGTGGAGAACAGCGACCTGGTCGCCGAACCGTTCCCTGAACTGCTTCACCATCTGACCGGTCAGTGCAATTTCGGGTACCAGTACCAGTGCCTGGCGCCCCCGACTGAGTACGCTGACCACAGACCGGATATAAACCTCGGTCTTACCACTGCCGGTTACCCCGTGTACTAAAAAGACCTGTCGTTCTCCGGACTCCAACCCGTTGGTAATCGCCTCCAGGGCGGTGAGTTGCTCCTTGGTAAGAACCGGCAACCCGGCTTTTGACGCTATCCCAGCCCTGCCCGTGGCCGGGTAAGGCCTGCGGGTCACGGCACGGCGGGCCAGGGTGAGCACCCCTTTCCCGATCAGGGCGTTTACCACGTGGAGTGATACCCCGGCTCGGGCGGCCAGCTGGCTACGCGTCAGCCCCGGGAATTCCCGGGCCACCCGCCAGGCCACAGCCTGCTTAGGGGCTCTTTCCAGGAGCCGCCCCTCACCCTCTACCGGAGAGTCGGCCGGGTAGACCTGATCAGCAAAACGCGCCGATCCGGAACGGCTCGGCGCAGCGATGGCACGCAGCGCCCTGGCCATTGTGCATAGACATCGCTGGGAAAGCCAGCGGGCTAGGGCGTACAGTTCTGGAGTAAAGGCCGGCTGCCCGTCGACCACCGCCAGGATGTCCTTGGTCGGTGACACCGCGGGCTTGTGTGAAAAGCCCACCACAAAACCGGTCAAACGCTTGCTGCCAAAGGGAACCTGTACCCGTACCCCTTGCTGCAGGGAGGCACGAAGGTGTGGCGGCACATGGTAGTGAAATATTTTATCGGTGTTGGCCACCGGAAGGTCGACGATGACCTCGGCATAGGCGCGCTCATCCATTGTCCGCCCCAGCCTTCCGAAGCTCCCGTACCTCGTCCAGGATACGGTGGGCCAGTGCCAGCTTTTCCATTAGCGGGAGGGAAACCGTACGGCCGTCAGGATAGGCAAATACGGCAATGTTGGTATCGACATCAAACCCGGCCCCCAGTTTGGTCACATCATTGGCGACGATTAAGTCGGCCCCCTTCTTCTGGGCCTTGAGCACAGCACGCGCCTCCAGCTGCTCCGTTTCCGCTGCAAAACCGACGATGATCCGACGCCCCTTACGCCTTCCCAGTTCGGCTAGGATATCCCGGTTTGGCTCCAGGATTAGCGTCAGGTTGGCCGCGCGTTTCTTGAGTTTGCCGCCGGCCTGTGTCTGTGGTCGGTAGTCGGCTACAGCCGCCGCCTTGACCGCCACGTCACACCACTCAAAGTGTTGATTCACGGCCAGGTGCATCTCTTCGGCGGTCTCAACAGGAACCACCTTGACCCCTGGTGGCGGACTGAGTGCACTGGGTCCGCTGACCAAGACCACGTACGCTCCCCGGTCGACCGCCGCCCGCGCCACGGCGTAACCCATTTTCCCCGAGCTGCGGTTTGAGATGTAGCGCACCGGGTCCAGTGGTTCTCTGGTCGGTCCCGCCGTTATCAGGATCCTCACTCCGGCCAAATCCCGGGGCACGCCACAGAGGAGGCTTTCCAACTTGGCAACAATCTCATCGGTCGGAGCCAAGCGACCGGGACCCTCCTCGCCGCAGGCCAGGCGACCGGAACATGGCTCTACAAAATGATAACCCAGTGCGCTCAGCGTCCGGATGTTGCGCTGAACTACCGGGTTTCTGTACATGGTCGTATTCATTGCCGGACATAACAAAACAGACCTATCAAAGGCCAAGACTATTGTGCTCAACAGGTCGTCCCCGATTCCGGCCGCCATCTTGCCGATCAGGTTGGCGGTCGCCGGGGCGATCAACATCGCCTCACCCCAGCGAGCCACTTCAATATGGGCCACCCCGCCGGACCGGGGGGTGAACATATCCGATGCTACTTCGTGACGGGTGATGGTCTGCAGGGTTAAAGGGGTAATAAACTCGCGCGCCGCCCGGGTCATGATGACCTGTACCTCGGCCCCCCGCTTAACCAGAGTTCCGGCGATCTCAGCGGCCTTGTAGGCGGCGATGCCCCCCGCGACACCCAGGATCACCCGTCTACCGGCCAACATCAAAGTTACCATCACCCTCTACTTACTCAAGAGACCGCTGCCAGGCTTGGCCTGTGTTGCAGCGCACTCCTCGGTATGACAAGATTTCGCAGAGGGTTACTTGATACCCTCTTTGGTCGGCTGAAAACGGATTCGTTCGGCCGCTATCTCCTTCAGGGCCCGGGTGACGGGCTTGCCCGTTTCCGAAGTGATCCCTTCAGTGTCCTTTTCCATTAACGTACGGGCTCTTTTCGCGGCCACGACAACCAAGGTGTAGCGGCTGTCAGCCTTCTTCATCAGTTCATCCAGAGAAGGACGATTCATCATCATTTGATCCCCCTGCATCGAAGCCAGGACCGGAACCTCTAAGTGTACGGGTTCGAGTCCAGAAGTTGAAAACGTTTCGTGCGACATTTCTCAGCCACTATTACTGCAACTATTTTTTCCACCGCAGCTTCCACGCGATCGTTAATCACGACGTAATCATACGAGGGAAATGATCTAAGCTCCCGGTGCGCCCAGTCCAGACGCTGCCCAATTCGTTCATCCGTGTCGGTCCCTCTCTTTCGGAGCCGCCTCTCCAGTTCCGTAAACGAGGGTGGACTCAGGAAGACCAGTACCGCCTCCGGCATCTGTTCCCGGATCTGCAGAGCTCCCTGGACGTCAATTTCCAGAATGACATCCCGGCCCTGATTCAGGATGCGGTCTACCGGCTCGCGGGGGGTACCATAGAAATCGCCGTAAACATCGGCCCATTCCAGCATTTCCCTGCGGGCGATCCTTTCCTGAAACTCCGTGCGCGTAATGAAATAGTAGTGCACGTGGTCGATCTCGCCGGCTCGCGCCTGGCGGGTCGTGGCTGAAACAGAGAGGTGGACATCAGGCAACGATTTAATCAGGGCCCGGCAGACGGTGCCCTTACCCGCGCCTGAGGGACCGGATATTACTACGAGGATGCCCCGCACAAGCCGACCCTCCCGTGCCTATTCATCCGTTTGCTGGCTTTGCTCCACCTTACTGACCAAACGGTGTGCCACGGTCTCCGGCTGGACGGCCGAAAGAATAACGTGATCGGAGTCGGTGATGATCACGGCCCTTGTACGGCGGCCGTAAGTGGCGTCAATCAACATCCCCCGGTCACGAGCCTCGGTAATGATCCGCTTGATGGGCGCCGATTCGGGGCTGACAATAGCCACAATGCGGTTAGCCGACACGATGTTCCCAAACCCGATGTTGATCAGTCTGATATCCATTAGTAAGATCCTCCCTTACTCAATGTTCTGGATCTGCTCCCGTGTCTTCTCCAGTTCACTCTTAAACTCAACGACCAGCGCCATAATTACCTCGTCCTGAGCCTTGGAACCGATAGTATTGATCTCCCGGAACATCTCCTGCGCCAGAAAGTCCAGGCGACGCCCTACGGGTTCTCCCGACCCGTTCAAACAGGCACGCACCTGGGCGAAATGGCTGTCTAGGCGAACGAGTTCCTCGGCAATATCACAGCGTTCAGCAAAGTAGGCGACCTCCTGGGCCAGGCGAACACGGTCAATATCAATATCCCGAATAAGTTCCTGGATGCGCTGGGTCAGTCGCGCCTGATAGGCATTCACCACCTCGGGAGCACGTTCACGGATACCGGTAGAAAGAGTCCCCAGACGATCCAGCCTTGCCTCAAGGTCTGAGCGGAGTGACGCGCCTTCGGCCTCCCGCATCCCCACGAGGTCGTCACAGGCCGCTGTCAGGGCCTGCTCCAGGGCTGGCCACCATTCTTCGGGGTTGTCCCTGGTCTCCTCGGGGCTAAAAACTTCCGGCTGAGCAATAATATGCTCAACGCTAATTTGCCCAGACAACCCCAGATCCTTCTGGATGTCGGTTATTGCCCCATAATAAGCTAGGGCCAGCTTTTTGTCAACTTTTACCGTTCGATTCCGCTCGGTACCGTCCTCAATCGTTAAATAAACATCGACGCGACCGCGGGGGACGTAGGACTGGATGCGCCGCCGCATGCGGTCCTCCAGCACGATCAAAAAACGGGGCAGCCTCAGGACCACCTCGCTGTAACGGTGGTTCACCGCCCTCAATTCAATGGTAAACTTCTTGTTCCCGGTCAGCGCTTCTCCCCGGCCGTAGCCGGTCATACTCTTTAGCAATCGAAAACCTCCAACTCCACACCATAAGGTTCTAGCAAAAAAATGAAATCCCTTCCGATTTTGGTTTTAGTTCATCAAACCTTTACCGAAGTTCCTTCAATACCGCCTCGATCCGGTCCAGCCCCTCCCGGATAGTCTCCCGATCAGTGGCGTAAGACAGCCTGATGTAGTCATCGTCACCGAAAGCGATCCCGGGGATCAGGGCTACCTGCCTTTCTTCCAGTAACAATCTGGCCAGATCTGTACCGCTCTTCATTTCGGTGCCGCGGTACTGCTTGCCCCAGAATGCTCCCACGTGCGGGAACACGTAGAAAGCCCCGCCCGGACGGGAACACTGGACCCCGTCAATCGCGGTGAGCCTCTCCAGAATATACTCTCTCCGTTCGGCAAACTTACGCAGCATTTCTTGCAGTGCTTCCTGGTCACCCGCCAGCGCCGATACCGCTGCCGCCTGTGCAATCGAAGTCGGGTTCGAGGTGCTGTGGCTCTGCAGGTCGGTCATGGCCTTAGTGACGCGCAAGGGGGCTGCTGCGTACCCGATGCGCCATCCGGTCATGGCGTAGGCCTTGGAAACACCGTTGATGACTACGGTACGCTTTTTGAGTTTCGGGTCGAGCGAGGCGATACTGACGTGTTCCTCACCGTCATAGACCAGCTTTTCGTATATCTCGTCTGAAATCACGCCGATGCCGCTGGTCAGAATAACATCGGCCAACCCTTCCAGTTCCCGGCGACTGTACACGGCCCCGGTGGGGTTGGAGGGGCTGTTCAGGACGAGCAGCCTGCTTCGCGGCGTGATCGCGCCTCTCAGTTGATCCGGTGTAAGCTTGAACCCGTTCTCCAGGGTGGTTTTCACCAGCACCGGACGGGCGCCGCACAGCTTGATTTGTTCGAGATAGCTTACCCAGTAGGGTTCCGGCAGAACAACCTCGTCACCCTCCTGGCACAGTACCTGAAAGGCGTTGTAGAGCGAATGCTTGGCCCCGACCGAGACGATGATTTCCTCGGGCTTGTAGCTCAGCCCATTCTCGTCCTGCAGTTTCTTGGCAATCACCCTTCTAAGCTCTATTATGCCACTTACAGCGGTATACTTGGTCATTCCGGCCTGCAACGCGGATACCGCTACTTCCTTGATGTGCTCCGGGGTGTCAAAGTCCGGTTCCCCGACACCAAAGTTGATTACATTGGCGCCTGCCGCCTTCATTTCCTTGGCCCGGGTGTCAATCGTCAGTGTCGGAGATGGGCTGATCCCCCGGGCCCGTCTCGCCAGTTCCAAGCCTGACTACCTCCTGCTCAAAAAATGTACTTGCATCTAGGTCTGATCTAGGATTGCACTACTTTAAGGCACTCCGGATGCGTTCCATGGCCTCGTTGAGGCGCTGTTCGGAAAGGGTCAGGGAGATCCGGAAGTAACCCTCGCCCCCGGCGCCGTACCCGGTTCCGGGCGTGATCACCACGCCGGCATTCTCCAGCACCAGCTCCGCAAAACTGGCCGAAGTGTGCCCGGCCGGTACCGGCGCCCAGATGTAAAAGGTAGCCTTGGGTTTCTCCAGGTTCCAGCCGATTTCGTTCAAAGTATTTACCACCAGGTTGCGCCGCGCCTGGTAGATGGCACACAGCT
Organism: Desulforudis sp.; assembly: GCA_003604975.1. GTDB lineage: Bacteria > Bacillota > Desulfotomaculia > Desulfotomaculales > Desulforudaceae > SURF-60. The sequence goes on from QZIR01000012.1 coordinate 15,554, forward strand.
CGGTAGGATCACCCTGCGGGTCGGTCAGGGCGCGGATGGCGGCATACTGTACGGCCTGGAAGACCCCGGAGTCGATGTTCGTCTTGAGTCGTCCGAGCGCCTGCACCGCGTCGGCGTTGCCGACCGCCCAGCCGACACGCCAGCCGGTCATATTGTAGGCTTTGGAAACAGAATGGAACTCGATACCCACTTCCCTGGCCCCCGGCGTCTCTAGAAAACTCGGCGGTTTGTAACCTTCGTAGGCGATCTCGGAATAGGCCGCGTCGTGACAGACCAGGATCTCGTACTTCCGGGCGAAGGCCACGACCTCTTCAAAAAAGGCGAGGTCGGCAGTGGCGGCGGTTGGGTTGTTCGGGTAGTTAATGAACAGGATCTTGGCCTTCTGAGCCACGTCTTTGGGAACCGTGCCAAAATCCGGTTTATAGCCGCGGTCCGGCGTCACCGCCAGCGAATAGGGTATTCCACCGGCCAGGATGGTGCCCTGTCCGTAGACGGGGTATCCGGGATCCGGGACCAGCACCACATCGCCGGGATTACAGTAGCACCAGGGGATGTGGGCGATGCCTTCCTTAGAGCCAATCAGGGAGACGACTTCCCGTTTCGGGTCCAGTTCAACGCCAAACCGGCGGTTATACCAAGAGGCCACCGCTTCCCGGTAACTAAGCATCCCGGCGGATGACGGGTACTGGTGGTTGGGCGGATTGTAGAGTTCCTTCACCGCTTCATCGATGATGAACTTCGGCGTAGGCAGGTCCGGATCACCGATACCCAGGCTGATCACGTCAACCCCGTTCGCTCTCTTCTGCTCGATCAGCTGTTCGATACGGGCAAACAGGTAGGGTGGCAGATTGCGGATCCGTTCTGCTTCCACAAACTTCATAGGTACTCAAACACGCTCCTTATATATGAATTACAGAGCCCTCAACGAGTCCAGATTGACTTCAATCTCTCACTTCCAACCTCTCACTTCTCACGTCTCATCGTGCCCTCAAACACTTCCTCCGCCGGTCCGGTCATATACACGTGGTTGTTCTCGGCCCATTCGATGTCCAGCACACCGCCCGGCAGGCAGACCTTAACCCGGCGGTCCGTGCAACGGGCCAGCACCCCGGCCACGGTTACCGCGCAGGCCCCGGTGCCGCAGGCCATGGTTGGTCCGGCACCCCGTTCCCAAACCTTGACGTTAACCTGCCCGGGATCCGCCACCGAGACAAACTCCACGTTCGTCCGGGCCGGGAAATCTGGATGTTTCTCCACCAACGGACCCAGGCGCTCAAAATCAACCTGGTCCAAATCCGGCAGGAAAATCACGCAGTGCGGATTCCCCATGGAAACCCCCGTGACCGGTAATACGAGGTCCCCAAGGTCAAGTGGTTCCAGGACGACCTTACCGGCAGGCCCCGCCATCGGAATTTCCGCGCGCTCTAGCCGTGGTTCACCCATATCGACCCGTACCCCAGACACCTGGCCATCGACGCCAAGCAGAATTTCAGGCACGATCAGCCCGGCCAGCGTTTCCACGGTGATCGTTGTCTTGTCGACCAACCTGCGTTCAAAAAGGTATTTGGCCACGCAGCGGATCGCGTTGCCGCACATTTCTGGTTCACTGCCGTCTGAATTGAAAATCTGCATCCGGACGTCGCCCTCGGTTGAAGGAAGAATAAAGACCAGCCCGTCGGCGCCGACACCCATACGTCGGTCGCAGGTGGCCCGGGCCAGCGCTGCCGGATCGGCCGCCCTAAAACCGTCCAGGGCGTTTACGATTATGAAGTCATTACCCAGCCCGTGCATTTTGGTAAACTGCACGCCGTTCACTCCTTGTTCAGGCCCGCCAGGCGGATGATCTCCAGGACGTGCCGGGTCGTATTGACTAAGTCTTCAATTAAGAGATACTCTTCTGTGCTGTGTACCTTGCGCATCCCGGTCGAAATGTTCACCGTGGGGATGCCGTGTTCGTTCAGGACGTTCGCGTCGCTGCCCCCGCCGGTCTGCTCGATGGCGGCGACCAGTCCCACATTGGCCGCTGCTTTTAGGGCCATCCGCACCGGTCGGGTGTCGGGTTCTAACGCAAAAGAGGAATAGATCTGCTCTACTTCAATCTTGATCTGCGCCCCGGCCGCTTCCACCCGCTCGGTCATCATCCGGCAGATGTGCTCGGTCAGGGAACGCCGCTTGTTATTGTCGAGGCTCCTGGTCTCGCCCTCGAGATGCACCCGCTCCGGGATAATGTTGGTGGCCTGACCGCCCCGGATCACCCCGATGTTTGCTGTTGTCTCCTCATCAATACGACCCAGGGGCAGGTCGGCAATCGCCCTGGCAGCGGCCTGGATCGCGTTAACCCCGTCCTCCGGGTTGATGCCGGCGTGGGCCGCACGCCCGACCACGGTGGCGACAATACGGTCCTGTGACGGCGCCCGCGTGATGACTTTTCCGGGTGTACCGTCACTGTCCAGCACGAAACCCATCACGGACTCCAATCTGCCGAAATCGATCTCCTTGATGCCCAGCAGGCCGATCTCCTCGGACACGGTAAAAACAAGTTCCAGCTTGGGGTGAGGCAGCCCCTGCTCCTTCAAAACCGTGACCGCTTCCAGCACGGCGGCCATGCCGGCCTTATCGTCGGCGCCAAGGATGGTGTCGCCCCCGCTACGGATAGCATGGCCTTCCACACGCGGTTTGACCCCGTTTCCCGGTTCGACGGTATCCATATGCGTACAGAAAAGCAGCGTTGGGCCGGGAACAGTGCCGGGCAAGCGGGCGACGATATTCCCGGCGGTACCGTTGATCACGTTTCCGGCTCCGTCTTCGGTATACTCAAGACCGAGATCACCTAACCGTACGGCCAGGTGATCGACGACACCCCGTTCCCGGCGGGAGACGCTGTCGATGCCGGCCAGAGTCATAAAGGTGTCCACAAGACGTCGCCTGTTAATCATCAACCCGTCTCCTCCCGACTTAACCGTAGGCGGCTTTCTCGCGGCGATAGGCCAGACCCAGGGCCGCTCCGCGTTCCAGGGCGGCCTTGTTCATCGGAATCAGCTTGTGCCGGCGAGCGGGCAGTACCTTCTCCAGGGCGGCCACCGCCGCCTCGGTGTTGACCGCACCGCTGTAACCAATAAACACGCCCAGCACCACGTTGGCCGCGATGCGGACATTTCCCAATTCCTCGGCAATCTCGTTAGCGGGAACAGCCAGGAAACCCAAGTCACTACGCCTGGAAACCCGGTGCACCAGGGAACTGTTCGTCAGGATAATCCCCCCTGGCAGTACCGTTTTTTCAAATTTCTCCAGCGAAGGATGGTTCATTACAATCAGGGCGGTCGGTTCGGTGACAAGCGGAGAGCTGATCTCCGTGTCCGAAACGGTCACCCCGCAGTTAGCGGTCCCGCCGCGCATCTCCGGACCATAGGAGGGGATCCAGGCGACGTGTTTGCCCTCCATCATCCCGGCGTAGGCCAGCAACTGGCCGGTGGACATAATCCCCTGCCCCCCGAACCCTGCTATAAGTACCTGTTCAATCATTGTCCTGCCTCCCCGTACCAGGTGTACAGAATTCACCCAGGGGGTAATAAGGAATCATTTTCGTCTCCAGCCACTTGAGCGCCTCCACAGGAGTCATTCCCCAGTTCGTGGGGCAGGTCGAAAGCACCTCAACGAGACTGAATCCGAGTCCCTGCAGCTGTATTTCGAAGGCCTTCCGGATCGCCTTTCGCGCCCGCGCTACGTGCACCGGACTGTGCACCGAGACCCGGGCCACGTAGACAGCCCCCTCTACGGTACTAAGCATCTCCGCAACACGCAACGGGAATCCGTTGGCCCGGACATCCCGGCCAAAAGGAGTGGTGGTTGTCTTTTGACCGATCAGCGTGGTGGGAGCCATCTGCCCTCCGGTCATTCCGAAAATGGCGTTGTTCACGAATATTGTGGAGATCAACTCCCCGCGGGCCGCTGCGTGTACAATCTCCGCGGTGCCGATCGCGGCCAGATCCCCGTCCCCCTGATAGGTAAACACAAACCGGTCCGGATGGACCCGTTTGATTCCGGTCGCCACAGCGGGCGCGCGGCCGTGCGCGGCCTGGACCATATCGCAGTTAAAGTACTCGTAGACAAAGACGGAACAACCCACGGGGCCAACCCCGACAGTCTGCTCACGGACCCCCAACTCGTCAACGACCTCGGCCACGAGCCGGTGGATAATCCCGTGCGTACACCCCGGGCAATAGTGAAAGGGCTTATCCGTCAAAGCCCGGGGACGTTCAAATACGGTCGCCACCGTCAGTCACCTCCGACGTCTGCTTTAGTCTCTCCATTACCTCGCGGACGGTAGGCACGACCCCGCCCGGACGGCCGTAGAAATGCACCGGCCGCCGGCCGTTGACCGCCAACCGGACGTCTTCCAGCATCTGGCCCAGGTTTAGTTCAACCACCAGAAATCTCTTGGCCGCAAACTTGATGACCTTTTCAAAGGCCTGGTCCGGGAATGGCCAGAGGGTGACCGGTCGAATCACCCCGGCCCGGATCCCCTCGTCACGTGCCCGGTCGGCAACCGCCTTGACCACCCGGGCGAGGGTCCCAAAGGCCACCAGAATCACTTCGGCATCGTTAACAAGGTATTCTTCCCACCGCTGTTCGTTCTGCCTGATCTTGTTGTATTTATTGGCGAGCCGCAGGTTGGCGGCCTCGTTCTCCTCGGGTACGATACACATCGAATTGACAATATTGCGGGTGGTCCGCCCCTGGGTGCCGGTAACGGCCCACGGTTTGGACGGGATCGAGGATATCCCCTCCCCGTCTAGGTCGACCGGCTCCATCATCTGGCCCAGGATGCCGTCCCCCAGGACCATCACCGGGTTCCGGTACTGGTCGGCCAGCTCAAAAGCCGTCTCCATCAGCTCGATAATCTCCTGTACGGACGCCGGAGCCAGAACCATTACCCGGTAGTCTCCGTGCCCGCCGCCCTTGACGGCCTGGTAATAGTCGGCCTGGGCCGGGGCGATGTTGCCCAGGCCGGGACCGCCCCGCATCACGTTCACCACGACGCACGGCAGTTCTGATCCTACGAGATAGGACAGCCCTTCCTGCATTAGGCTAATTCCGGGGCTGGATGAGGACGTCAGCACCCGGGCGCCGGCCGCCGCGGCTCCGTACGCCATATTGATCGAGGCGGTCTCACTTTCGGCCTGCAGGAAGACCCCCCCGCACTCGGGCAGGCGCTTGGCCAGGTAGTGGGGCACCTCCGACTGCGGGGTGATCGGGTAGCCGAAGAAGTGCCGACACCCGGCCCGGATGGCTCCTTCGCCAAAGGCCTCGTTTCCTTTCATTAATGTCCTGGGCATACGTTCGGCACCTCCGTTTCGCCGGTCACGTTTTCCTGCGGGCAGTCCCTTTCCACCCTGATCACCACGTCGGGGCAGATCAGAGCGCATCGGGAGCACCCGATACACTTCTCCAAGTCCGTCACCGTAGCGGGATGAAAGCCCATAGCATTGATCCGCTTATTCAGGACGATGATTTCTTTGGGACAGAACTCAACACAAAGGGAGCAGCCCTTGCAGCGTTCTTCATCAAACATTACCAGTGCCAAGCCGTTTTCCTCCTGTCCCCCGTCTATTCCTCGCTTCTTTCCCAGGGCGGAAGCATAAACCGTTGTAGCGGCAAAACGGGAACCCCCGGCAGAAGCTCCTGTACGCCGGTCGCCAAGTCCTGACGCGCCGCGGCAAAAGCGATCCCACAGCCGAGTTCGCTGGCCGCCTTCAAAACCAGATTGTGACCCTCGGCCACCATCGCCGGTTCGGTTTCCGATCCCAAATTTGCGTTATTCACCAGGTAGTCAATTGACACCCGGGCCGCTCGCTCGATGTCCCGCACCATTTTGATGACCTTTTCCACCGTGTTTGTGCGCGGGCGAAAGGAGTTGACGACAAAAAAGGCGGCGCTGTCACCGACCGGAAGATGCGGTCGGAACCGGCCGAGCACGGTGGACCCCACATCGTCACCGCCTACGTCAAACACACCCCAGCGTTCCACATCAGCAAACACCCCGTATATGGCTGGTGAGAGCGCGGGAACATCGGCCTGTAAGAGCTCGCCGGCCGGGCAGACCACTTCGAGCCCGGCCAGGGATTCCAGCCGTTGCTTCACGTAACGGGTACGGTAGTAGGGGTTAATGACGTCAAGGTCAACCAACGCCACCCAGCGCCCGGCGCCAGCTAGGCCCAGGGCAAAGTTGATTGCCAGCTCCGTCTTTCCACTACCGAGATTTCCGACAAAGATACTAATCCTGCGCACGGGCGGAAAATTAGCCATTAACCTCAATTCCTTCGCTACTTTTCGGTAAATTCCTCTCTTTTTCGGCCAAGGCGGTCCAGAAATTGCAGTACACGGTTGCGGGAGATGATTTCGGTGAGCGAGTAACGTTCGGTGAGGAGGTGAAAACCAATCAGGAAGACCAGTACCCCGACCTTGGCCGGCAGATCCAGCACCCAGACGGCGGTAAGGCCCAGGGAGGCGCCGAGGATATTCGAACCGCTGTCCCCCATCATGGCCCTAGCCCTGAGGTCAAAGGGGAAATAGGCCAGCACGGCCCCGGTCATTACCGCAGTTAAAACCAGCAGGGGATTGGCCCAAGCCATCGCCAAGAGCAGTGCCGCAGCCACCAGGTACCCCTTGGCCGCCCGCCCGGGGCGAAGGTCCAACAGGTTCAGGGCGTTGGCCGCAAGGGCGATGATCAGGGTGTTAACCATGATGTGGTTCAGCGGAGCGGTCGTCAGGCTTGCCAGGAAGGCCACCATCAGGCCGCCAAGGGCCTTGAGCGCACCGGTGGTCAACTCCCCACGCAGCAGCTGGCGAAAGTGTCCCTTCAGCCCGGTCGACCGGCGTGAACCAAAGGCGTCGTCGATAAGACCGAGGATGGCCATACTCCCGATTACAAAAAGAAACACCAGCATATGAGTACGGTACGGCTCGAGATCGGCAACCAGGTAGGTGATACTGAGTACGAAGAGGGGCACCAAAAAAAACAGCAGGCCTACCGCCACCGGAATCTGTACACCACGGTAGTTGGGCCGGACAAACCCGGAGCGCGTGATCATTTCCATGAGAAAGGGGAGGATTACAAGCGCGGTAATCAAACCCAGCACGAGAAACAAGATATTGTGCACCGTGGTCACCTTACCATTCGACTGTGGTTTTTTCCATAGTACTTAACATAGCACTTTAACAGGGTGAAGGCAATATCCCAAAACTGCCTCCCCCTGTGCAAAAAACCCCTGACGTCTCTCCCGGTTTCTTTATGGGTCATTTCGACGGGGACCTCGATCAACCGGTAGCCAAAACGGGCGGCGTCCACCGTCATGCCAACCTCAACCCCGTAGCCCCCGGCGAGCGGGACCAGCTTTTCCAGGGCCTCCCGGCGTAGCGCCCGCTGCCCGGAAATGGGACTCTGCATCTCCAGCCCGGTGAAGTAGCGGATGCCGTTACGGGCCAGGCCCTTGACCAGGCCAAAACCGCCCTTGCGCCGGGCCCGGGGAAAGCGGGCGATGGAGACGTCAGCCTCCCCGGCCAGGATCGGCAACACCAGCTTACGCGCCTGGGCGGCACTCACCCCGAGGTCGGCATCCAGCAGCACCACCACCTCGCCTATTGCCTGGCGGATGCCGTAATTAAGCGCCGCTCCCTTACCGCTGTTGCGCGGCAATGAAAACACACGAGCGCCGGCGGCGCGGGCCGCCTCCGCCGTCCCGTCCCCTGAATGGTCGTCTACGACCAGTACCTCGTCGACCTCGGGAATGGAAAGGGCCGCCCTGACGGTGGCCTCAATGGTATCAGCCTCGTTGTAGGCCGGGATCACGATACTGACTCTCTGGGTCATACTATCTTCTCCATTGATACTTTCTCGGGCACGTATGGGCATATGAGAAGTGAGAGGTGCGAAGTTGGATCTCTCACCTCTAACTTCACACTTCTCACATCCCTTTTGCCAGGCGAAGTTTATCAGCGTTCTCCTCTTATGTTAGTGGTCGAAGGCGGGCAGTAGCCTCTGCGCCGTCTCCTTTACCCCATAGTGCCCTTCCCGCCCGGCCATCGCCATGATTAACGAGAACTGCCCGGCCGCGGTGTCGATGTTGTCGACCGTAGCTCGGCACTTGCGCTGGTACTCCTTAATATAGGACCCGACGGAGACGCTCTCCTCCACACCGAACGTGGAGATCCCCCGGGCCGTAAAGTACTCCAACATCGGCAGGTCTACCTCGGACACCGGAAGAATCTCCCGGTCGTGGCTGCCGCCCATGAAAATCACGGCGTCCACGGGCGCCCCGTATTCACCGGTAACCGTCAGAAAGTCCTCGTGAATCATATAGTCCGTGAATTCAGTCGGTCCCGCTAACACCATCTCGGCCGTGGTGGTGGCAAGTTTTTTTACCAGCTGCTTGTCCGGCATGTCCACCCACTGCGCGTGAGCCAGGACTTCAGCCTTGTGGCCGGTGACAGCAAAGTTGTTGTTCACCGTGGTCAGCGACTGAACCTCAACACCCGCCAACTCCAGCAGCGGCCGCAGATCCTGCTCATGCGGGTAGGTACTGGTCTCAATAATCGCCACCTTCATACCATCTAGCCGTCCGGCTACCAGGTAGGGCAGAAAATCCCGGGAGACCTGCCGCTGGAAAACGTTCTCGTTCTCCAGGGCCGCCAGTTGTACCCGGACTTCCTCATTCTCTTGGCGTAGCTGGGTCAGGTGCTGTTCCAGCCGTTCGGCAATCTGGTCCTGTCTGTCGGTGAAAACGGTCTCGTCCAGCATCGTGCTTCCGATAAGCATACCAATCCCCAGAGCGAGGAAGACGGCGACAAGCGAAGCGATATGATAGCGAAAGTCAATTATCATTTAGAATTCCCTCAAATCCCCAGAAATACGCGCAGTTGAATGTACATCAGCTTTACAATCTCCCTGGTCGCCGGGGTTAGGCCCACCACCGCGGCCACCGGCAGCAACGCCGCGAGGACAATCTTGGCGATATGCCTGGACTGAACAGGGGCGTTGTACAGCTGCGAAACGCCCTTGGCATCCACCAGGAGCGAACCAACCTTCAGGCGGACGAGAAAGGTACTCGCCATCCCCTTTCGGCCCTTCTCCAGAAAATCCAGCATGTTGGAATGGGTTCCCACGGCTACGATTAAGTCCGCGCCATTCTCGTAAGCCAGTAGCATAGCGATATCCTCTGATGTCCCCGGAGCCGGGAAGGTCTTGGCCTCCAGCCCCAGTTCCCGGACTCTATCCAGACCTGGCGCACGGCCGTCCTGGTAGGCGTGGACGATGATCTCCCCGGCATCCTTTAGGGCTTCGTCGCTCACGCTGTCCATGTCCCCGATGACGATGTCCGGTTTCAGGCCGAATTCCCGGAGGGCGTCGGCGCCGCCGTCCACCCCGACCAGGACCGGCTTGACCTCACGAATATAAGAATGAATGGTTCGGAGGTCCTCGCGGTAGTTGTTCCCGCGCACCACAATCAGGGCGTGCCGGTTCTTAAAGGGCGTTTTGATCTCCGGATACTGGATCTGGCTCCCTGAAACCAAACTGATCTCCTGCCGGGCGTAGGTCAGAGTATTGTCCACGAACCGGGCCAACACCTCGTCCATCCGGGCGCGGGCCAGTTCGACCTTCTCGTTGATAATCTCGCTGTCCAGGATCGTGCCCTGCGCGACAATCTCTCCATCTTTATAGACGCGGCAACCGACGATATCGATTTCATCGTTTTCCTGAATCCGCTCTAACACGTCGAGCCCCACGTTATCGATAACCAGGATACCGGCTTCCAGCAAAATACCCGGACCACTGTTGGGGTAGTCTTTGCTCATCGATTCCAGGCAATTGATGACTACGCGCACTCTTGTCGCCACAAGCGCCTCGGCGGCCAGCTTATCGATACCGTCATGCGCAATGACAGCGATGTCTTGAGGTTCGAGCCTTTTAACCAGGTTTTTAGTCCGCCGGTCGACCCTGGAGCGCCCCTTGATGATGGTCATGGTACCAAACCTTCCTGATCTTCAATTCACCCTCACCAGTATAGTATGTTTAAAAAGGCTCGGCAATAATGGTTAATTGTGCTTGGCATTTAGCGTAACACTAAAGCCTGGCTATTTGCCGTGCCAGGCTTTTTGTGTTAGCACATAGTAATTAGAATTATGAGGTTTGTTTTAGACGAGCCAAGCGTTCCGGAAACACCATTTAACTGACTTTGGTTTCGATTCTAAGCTTATCGGCAATCATGGCGATGAACTCTGAATTGGTGGGCTTGCCTCTCTCCAAGTTGATCGTGTAACCAAAGAACTTATTCATCATTTCAACGTTACCACGGTCCCAGGCCAACTCAATGGCGTGGCGGATGGCCCGCTCTACACGACTGGGGGTGGTATGAAACTTTTGGGCAATCATCGGGTAGAGTTCTTTAGTTACCGCCCCGAGTAGATTAATCTCGTCGATCACCATCAGAATCGCGTCACGCAGGTAATGGTAACCCTTAATATGGGCCGGAACACCCATCTCATGAATAATATTCGTAACCAATACATCCAGGTTCTTTTCTTTTACCGCCGATACATACGGGGTGACACTTACCCCGCCGGCCAGTTGCCGTACCCTGGTAGCGAGCACTGAGAAGTCGAATGGCTTTAGGATATAGTAATCCGCACCAAGATCTACCGCACGCTGGGTCATATTCTGTTGTCCAAAGGCCGTTAACAGGATTATTTTGGGCCGATGGTTTATGTATCCGGAGGCCATCTTCTCCAGCACCCCGATCCCGTCCAAATGCGGCATAATTACATCCAGTACGACCACGTCCGGACGGTGCTGTTCAATATGTTCGATAGCCTCCAGACCGTTATAGGCTACACCAACCAGTTCAAAGTCGTTTTGACTTTGTATGAACTCTTTTAAGGTTTCACAAAACTCCCGGTTATCATCGGCAATTAAAAGCCTTATCTCTTCCCTTAGCATTTTGAATATCCGCCCTCCAATTCTAATTAGACTCCCCATTGTTTTAAGCTTCGACGGAAGGTAATGATTTCCTGCTGAGGGCAGAAAGAAATTTGGTGATTACATTAATTTCTAGTGTTTTACACGTTATACGACAATTCGACATAGATAATGCTGTTTTGGTGTCGATTGACCAATATTACTGGCCTGCTCATGAACAATACTTGTATTCAGAAGACCGCACTCACGGAGCATCCATTCGACCGGTACACCGTAGCCGCGTGCTGGATTATTCACGAAAACATGGGTCACGGCACCAATCAAAAAACCATTTTGAATAATTGGACTACCGCTCATGCCCTGGATGATTCCACCTGATTTTTCGAGTAATCTTTGGTCCACAATACAAATAACCAGACCTTTACCATCGTGCACAGACTCGGGACGAATCTTTTCGATGATCAGGTCAAAGGCTTCCACACGCTGACCGTCAATAACGGTCAACATTTTGGCCGGACCAACTCTGGTCTGGTTGAGCAGGGCCACCGGGATTGGCCGTCCGAAGAGCGGGTTTTGCAGAGGCTCATCCAGGACCCCGAAGATACCGCAGCTACTGTTGTTATTGATGTTGCCGGACAACATCTGGTCGTCCGCAAAGCTGCCCAATTTCTCACCCGGCTGGCCGCGCCGGCCAGGTCGGATCCCCTGGATGTCGGCGAGTACAATCTTGCCGTCGGCCAATTCAATGGGACGCATGGTCTGGCTGTCCGTAATCATATGGCCCAGGGCGCCATAGCAACCCGATTCCGGTTCGTAGAAGGTCAACGTTCCCACGCCGGCCGCACCGTCGCGAATCATAATGCCGATACGGTACCGTCCTGTTTCCTGACAATAGAGTGGCTTTAATTTGGTCCGGAAGGTCCGGTGATTTCGTTTAACCGTCAAAACGACTTCTTTGTGGTTGCGTCCGAGTTCCTCAATGGTCTCGCGAACCTGGGCCTCGCTGGAGACTGAACGACCGTTAATCTGGGTAATCAGGTCACCGGGCATGATCCCGGCCCGGCGGGCGGGATTGGACTCCCGACCGGATTCCTCAAAGACCGGCGCCTCGCCGACAACCATTACCCCGGAACTGTTCAGCATGACCCCGATAGACTGGCCCCCGGGAATTACCTTGATCTCAGGTACCGCGGTTACCGTAACGTGGCGAAGCGGAATGATTCCAAACAACTTAATACTGACATTAAACTCTCCGGTGGACTGAACGATGGGCGCCACCCCGGGACGGACTACCTTTAAAGCATTAGGCCGGTCCGCTTGAATGATAAGCGTTTTGAGCAGGCTTGGTGGAATATTCAGGGATAGATCCAGAGAATCGCCGACCAGCACGTGTTGGCGGGGCTGCAGGCCGTAAATACTACGCGACACAGGGCTGGAACAGGCAAAAACGAGCAAAATTGCAAAAAAAATGGCACCTAGGCGTCGTATTCTGGTTATTTCTATCCGAGGCACTCTCTCTCCCCCCTTTATGAACTCAGAGTGCCCCGGGCATATTTGGTTTATGACAGGTAAATACTAATCGTTCTGGAACCCTAGATGTATCAAGGCTTCGGAGCTGGACGCCCAAGGAACGCGACAAATATGGGCGACTGCTGGCTTACGTCTGGGAGGAACCGACCACAGATGACCGGTCTACGGTAAAGAAGCATACGTTCAAGGCCTGGCTGCTGATCGGCGGCTATGCGCAGGTTATAACGATTCCGCGCAATGTAAAATACGCAGACTTATTTCTTGAGCTTCAGCGCGAAGCCAGGGAAGCGGAAAAAGGTTTGTGGGGCACAGCGGCAGCGTCGGAGCCTACGGCAAATATTGTAGGCAACTCCAGGACAAAGAAGCTCTACCTGCCGGACTGCCAGTGGCGCAGAGGATAAGCCCGCAGAACAGGGTGGAACTCAGAAGCTTGGAGGAAGCGATCAGGCAGGGGTATGAGCCGTGCAAGGTGTGTGACCCATAGCCTGTGCGTGGAATCAGAGTATGTCCTACGCCTGCTGTTGGACATATGGACAAGCAAATAAATAAAGAAAAAGGTCCTTGGCAAGGGTTTTCCAAAGCAGTATAACATTCTGTTATAAGCAGGCCTAAGGAAAGTTCTCGAGGCGTCTTGAGAAGTTCGCCCGTAAACAGAGATCTCGTAAAACCTAGGAAACCTCTTCGGTGAGTTCCACCTTCCCGGCTACGACTACCGGCTTTCTGTCTTTCTTCGCGGATGTGGATGCAAGGCTGGCCATGCTGATAAGGTCGCTTACGGTGCAGATTTCGTTCCCTGCCTGGCGCCCAGGGTGTCGCCGTCCACCTGCCACACCGGCGGACCCCGTCACCTTGACGCCACGCGGCCAACTTTCCGTCCTGAGCGCGGTGACCATGCGCAGCGCGAGCTGTTTTGCTTCGTCCAAGGGCCTGGCGGTTACAACGGCGAACTCGTCGCCTGCATAACGGCAGAGGCAGTCCACATCGTCTGTCATTAAGCCTCTCAAGGTCTTCGCCACCAGCATCAGGATTTCATCACCGAAAACGTGCCCGTACTCTTTGTCGATAACGCCAAAATCATCGAGGTCAAGGAAAATGACGGTGATCTCTTCGCCTTGCTTGAGTAACTCTGCCGCTTTTCTCTGCAGCAACCCCGCCCGCTCAAGGCCTGTCAGGCTGTCGACGTGTTTACCGAGTTCGGCGTAAAGGCGTGACTTCGTCACGATACCCACCGGAGAGTCTCGCTCCACTAAAACCAGACGTTCGATACCGTGTTGCTCCAAGAGTTCCTTCGCTTCCCAAAGAGAACTCTCCGGCGTAACGGTTACCACGTCCATCCTCATGACATCGGCCACCAGCCGGTTGGGGTGGGCACCTCTCACATCCCGGGAAGTAACGATGCCAACAAGCCGCTCGTCCTCCACGACCGGCAAACTCCCGATTTTCATCCGGTCCATCAGCTCAACCGCATCCCGGACGGACCAGTCAGAAGAAATGGTCACGAGCGGCTGACTCATTATGTCTTGCACGCGCATCAAAGTTCCACCGCCCGGGACACATGGATAACAACGCTGACATGCACCTTGACAATGGTGTTCTCGGTCGCCACCCTCTCCCCTTCTTCCAGGATGATCGGCAAGAGTTTCTCCCTGGGAAGGAGTTTAAGCAAAGATTTCTTTAGGACCACGGCGTCGAACAACGGATGCTCCAGGCGGATAATTTCATACTGCTCCGGCGAAAGCGCCTCCACCATCCTCCTTACGGCTTCCGGGCCGATCGGTGCTTTTCTTCCCGTCAGGAGCACGTCCTGCATAGGCGGGAACTCAAATTCCGACAGTCTTAGGATTATCTCGCCCTTTCTAGTCGGCTCCGGAAAACGGGCTTGCCCGGCTTCCTTCTCGCCCATCACCTTAACCCCCTATTGTGAAACCAGCATTTGACAAGAGACAGAAACAAGAGCGCTGCCTCGTGCTTAAATCAGGAGTATTTACCCATCCCGTAAACACTTAAACGTTTCTGACATCTCCTATCCTTGACAGAATCTGCGATCTGTTTTTTTACCGCCCCCTTCGATGAAACTGGCCGGCGAGCTCCCATCCCTTGCTTACTCCCCTGGGGTCGCAAATGTTCAGGTAATTCGGTAAGAGTTCGCCGCGACCGATAAGCATTCCTGCCAGAAGCATGCCGCCTTTTTTTTAACGTGCTTTTGCAAAAGCACCTGCAGGTGCGCCGGCACCACAACTGTTACTACCATGCTTTCATGATCAGAATCCAGAATGGTCCAGGGCAGGGCCTAGTAATATCAAGGGTTCTGAAATAGTTCGTTAGCTGTTACCTCAGCGCTGATTCAATGAAGCTCCTGAAGTCGGCTTCTTGGAAAATTGTTACTCCTAGCTTCACTGCTTTATGGTATTTTGAGCCAGGATCTTTGCCTACAACTACATAATCGGTATTCTTACTTACCGAAGAAACCACGCGTCCACCAAGGCTCTCAATCAGTTCCGTGGCTTCCGGCCGGGTTAGGGATTCCAGTCCGCCCGTAAGGACGAAGGTTTTACCGCTTAATGGCTTTTTAGTCTGGGTAAGCCCTTCCTCCGTCCGTACACCGGCCTCTTTAAGCCTCGTGATTACCTTACGGTTCTCGTCCCTGGCAAAAAACTCGCGAACGCTCGTGGCAATGGCCGGACCGATTTCCGGAATAGCGCTCAGTTCCTCTGTCGAAGCACTTTCCAGGCGGTCAAGCGAACCGAAATGCCCGGACAGGAGCTTGGCCGCCCGTTCACCGACGTGCCGGATACCCAGACCGTAAATCAGCCGATATAAAGGTTTGTCTTTGGTTTTCGTAATTGCCTCCAACGTGTTGCGGGCCGATTTGGGCCCCATGCGCTCGAGACTGAGCAGGTCTTCGTGAGACAGCCGGTAGAGGTCGGCGGCGTCCTGGACCAGACCACGAGCAAGAAGCTGGTCGATCAGGGATGGCCCGACACCCACAATGTCCATTGCACTGCGCGAAACAAAATGAATCAAGCTTTCTCGCAGACGGGCCGGGCAGGCCATATTCATACAGCGCAGGGCCACCTCGCCCTCGGGTCGCAGTACCTCGGAACCACAAGACGGGCAGGTTTGGGGCATTGAAAAAACCGCGGTTAGGCCGTCCCGGTGCTCGGGCAGCACCCTTACGATTTCCGGAATGATATCACCGGCCTTGTGTACTATAACTCGATCGCCAATCCGGACGTCTTTTTCGCGAATGATATCTTCATTATGAAGCCCAGCCCTGCTCACCGTCGTGCCGGCCACCCGGACTGGGGTGAGTACGGCCGTCGGAGTAAGAACACCGGTTCGGCCGACCGTAATCATGATGCCTTCCACCGTAGTTTCGGCCTGTTCGGGCGTAAACTTTAAAGCCACCGCCCAGCGGGGACTCTTCATGGTCGCCCCCAGGCGTTCCTGCTGGTCCAGATAATTGACCTTGATCACGATCCCGTCGATCATGTAGGGCAAATCATATCGCTTGTCCTGCCATTCTTGCAGGTGTTCAATGACCGGCTCGATGCCCCAGAAGACTTTGGTGTGTTCGTTGATCTTGAAGCCGGCGTCAGACAGCAGTTCCAGCGCTTCATAATGCGTCTTCACTTTGACGGCTTCGGCAAAACCAAGCGCATAGGCAAACAAGGCTAGGTTGCGCCGTGCCGTGATCGCCGGATCCAGTTGCCGAACCGAACCGGCGGCGGCGTTGCGCGGGTTGGCAAACAGGGGTAAACCCGCCTCTTCGCGTCTTTCGTTCAAGCGTGCAAAAGACTCCTTGGGCATGTAAACCTCGCCGCGCACCTCAAAAACCCCGGGGATGTCGCGGTGCAAACGGAGCGGGATGCTGCCAATCGTCTTCAGGTTGGGCGTGATGTCCTCGCCGGTTTCACCGTCTCCACGCGTGGCCCCCTGGACTAGGACACCGTCCTCGTAGACGAGGGAGATGGCCAGCCCGTCGATTTTTGGCTCGATCACGTATGCCACCTTCTCGCCGGGCAGCACGGCATGCACCCGGCGGTCAAAATCCCTTAACTCTTGGGCGTCAAAGGCATTGGCCAGGCTGATCATCGGCAGGCGGTGGCGTACGGTCACAAAGCCTTCCCGCGGAGCCCCGCCGACCCGCTGCGTAGGGGAGTCGGCGGTACGGAGGTCTGGCCACTTTTTCTCGAGGGCTATCAGCTCGCGCATCAGGGCGTCGAATTCGGCGTCGCTGATTTCGGGGTCGTCGAGCACGTGGTAGCGGTGATTATGGTAATTGATCTGCCCGCGCAGTTCCTCGGCCCGCGCCTGGGTGTCCTTCAGCTCCATTGAACCATCCCTGCCCTTGTGATGTTATCATTGCCTGTCAACCAGAAAAGTTCCAAAGCATTATATGGGGCTGGGTTTACCCCTCAAGTGCTTATACGATGAGTTGCGCCACGAAGCGGATCAGGAGCGCCGCAGGCACAAACAACAGCTGCGCCAGCACCGTCCCGGCTAAGCGGCTTACCGCCAGCCAGAAGACCATCATCTGGACATCGCGCTCCGGCCTGACGCCCCGAATGGCCTGGTCGGTGATCCGCGCCGCCGTCGGATCCACAACGGTCGCCAGCAGCACTGTAGCGAACCCGTTGACGATCGCCGAAAGCAATACCGCCGTGGAGCGGTAGTCTGGGAAAAGCGCCCCGGCGTAAAGCGCGGACAGCACTCCGGTGGTGTAGATCCCGGTCACCACGACGTTGAACACCAGGAACCCCTTCGGCAGCCCGATCCGTTCATGCGCCGTGCGGCGAATTTCGGACATGCTGGGCACCTGAACATAGTCCATCGCCCTGCGGAGTCGCCGGGGCGAGAACAGGATCAACAGGACCAGCCGCGGCACCGAGCCGATCTCGTCAAAGATCAAGATTAGCCGGGAGAACACGCGGACAAAGGTGGGGATCATCAGGGCCCCGATTATCGTCCCCAGAGTCGCCGCCAGGATCACCAGGCGGATGTCCTCGGCCAGCAGGCCTAACTGGACCTGGTAGGCCGGTGTGTCCACGAATTCGTTTAGACGGCCGGGCACGGCCACCCCGCCGAGGGCAGTGTTAATCGACCGCTCGACGATGGCCGACAGCAGTGGCGCCTGGATCATGTTCGCGGTGCTGGAAATTAGAAAAATAACGTTAAAGAGTGAAATTGCCGTGGCCAAGCGCTGGGTCCTGACGCCCGAGAGCCGGACACTGTAGATCAGGGTGTTGATCAGGTGAATCACGCTCGTAAGCGCGATAACAATCAGTAAGCGGGTCATCTGCCATCCCAAACGTTCTGTGCCGGTACGCTTCTCTCGTGCCTGCCTTCAGCGAACACGTACGTGACAGTGGAATCAGTCTATGGACATACTACTATTTTAACCCAGGAGACCCGGGGGTAAATCTCTAAGAAAGCCCTGCAGATCTCTTATATGTTCCACCAGAACTATACAAGCATGGAGGCCGTTCAGAAACGAGTATGGCGAGGAAGGCGAAGTCGCACAGGGGCGGAGCGTACTTAGAACGTACGTGAGCACTGGGCGACAAGCCTGACAAAGCCAAGCGAAGTTTATCAACGGTCTCCTACGCCTCGCCGGCCTTCTCCAACGGAGCATACATCAGCAGCAGGGTCTTGACACCCTTCCCGGGGAAGGCTACCGTGATCCGGGCGTCGTCACCCTCGCCTTCCAGCATCACGACCGTGCCCTGTCCCCACTTGCGATGCCAGACCTTCTCGCCCACCTTAAAGCTCCCAACCACCGGGGTAGCGGGCTCCGGCGTCAACACGCTCTTTTCGGCGGCATGGCCCTCAATCAGATCCCCCGGAATCTCGGCCAAAAACCGCGACGGCTGGTTGTATACCGTATTTCCGTAAAGCGTACGCCTGGTTGCATAAGTCAAGTGAAGCCGTTCCTCAGCCCGGGTGACCCCAACGTAACAGAGACGGCGCTCCTCTTCCAGCTGGGTTGGTTCCGAAAAAGCGCGTGAATGCGGGAATACCCCCTCTTCCATACCTGACAGGAAGACCGCCGGGAATTCCAGCCCCTTAGCGCTGTGCAGCGTCATCAGGGTCACCTGGTCCGAACGGTCATCCAGGCTGTCCAGATCGGTAAACAGAGCGATCTCCCCCATGAACTCGTCCAGGGTGCCTCCCGTGCCGCCATCGAAGGCACGAGTTACGGAGAGGAACTCGTCCAGGTTCTCCAGACGCGTCTGGGCTTCCACCGTCTTCTCGGCCAGCAGTTCCTGACGATAGCCCGTGCTCTCCAGCACGTCCCGGACCAGTTCCGTAACGCTACCCTCGTGGGTGCGCCACAGTTGAAACAGTTCACCCAGGTTGATCATCTCGCGCCGGGCCTTCGGCGAGATCAGGTCGATCTCACCGGCCCGCAGCAGGGCCTCCGTGGGGGTGATCCCGGTTTCCTGCACGTACGCAAAAAACCGCTGCAGGGATGACTTCCCGATGCCGCGCCGTGGGGTGTTGATAATCCGCGAGAGGCTGATCGTGTCCGCGGGATTGACGATCGCCCGCAGGTACGCCATTGTGTCCTTGATCTCCTTACGCTCGTAGAAACGGGTCCCGCCGACGATGGTGTAGGCGATGCCGTTCTGCAGCAAGACTTCTTCAAGGATGCGGGACTGAGCGTTCGTCCGGTATAGGACGGCTATCCCGCGGTAGGGGATATCTTCATCGCGGTGGAGCCTGCGGATCCGTTCGGCCACGAACCGGGCCTCCAAGATCTCGTCCGCAGCCCTGAACAGGGTGATCGGCGTTCCA
Organism: Desulforudis sp.; assembly: GCA_003604975.1. GTDB lineage: Bacteria > Bacillota > Desulfotomaculia > Desulfotomaculales > Desulforudaceae > SURF-60. Next base: position 34,854 of record QZIR01000012.1, read on the forward strand.
AGGCCCTTCATGGAAACCAGCCTTTTCTCCTTGCGCTCGGTGTTGTGCCGGATAATGCTGTTGGCCGCATCCAGGATGGTGGTCGTGGAACGGTAGTTCTGCTCTAGCGTGATCACCTTGGCATCGGGGTGATCCCGCTCAAAATTCAGGATATTGTTAATGTCTGCGCCGCGCCAGCCGTAGATGCCCTGGTCAGGGTCACCCACCACTGTAAGATTGCGGTGTTTCGCCGCCAGGTGGTGAATCCACATGTACTGGACGTGGTTAGTGTCCTGGTACTCGTCCACGAGAACGTGCTGGAAACGCTCCTGATAGTACGCCAGTACGTCCGGCTGTTCCTGAAAGAGGCGCACCGTAAGCATCAACAGGTCGTCAAAATCCAGGGCGTTGTTCCGTTCCAGCATCTCCTGGTAAGCCCGGTAGACACTGACCACCTTCTCCTCAAAATACCCGTCAGCGGTCCGAGCGTAAGCTTCAGGCGTAACCAACAGGTTCTTCTGCCAGGAAATCGCGCCTAAAAAGGTGTTCGGCGGGTATCGCTTCGGGTCCAGGAAGAGCTCCTTAAGGCACTCCTTGACCACGGTCTGCTGGTCGCCTTCATCGTAAATCCCGAAATTACGGTTGTAACCCAGGAGTTCGATATGCCGGCGCAGGATACGCAGGCAGGCCGCATGAAAGGTGGACACCCAAAGGGCGGGAGCGGCGGCGGACGCCAAACGCCCGATCCGGTCGCGCATCTCGCGGGCGGCCTTATTCGTGAAGGTTATGGCCAGGATTTGGCGCGGATCGACCCCGCGGTGTTCCACCAGGTGGGCCACACGGTAGGTCAAAACCCTGGTCTTGCCGCTGCCGGCGCCGGCCAGCACTAATAGCGGTCCGGAACCGAACTTCACGGCGGTCGCCTGGGCGGGATTCAACTGATCGGCAAAATCCATCGTTTCCTCCGTATTGCAAAAAACCGCGGGTCGGTCCGCGGCTTCTCCGGTACGTTACTTGCGTCGGTCCTGCAGCTCGTTCAGCACGTCCTGCAGGTCGATGTTCTTCTCGCACATCATCACCAGGATGTGATAGATCAGGTCCGAAACCTCAAACACAATCTCGCTGCGGTTATTGTTTTTGGCGCTGATGATCACCTCGGCGGTCTCCTCGCCGACTTTCTTCAGGATCTTGTCAATACCCTTATCAAACAGGTAGCTCGTGTAAGCGCCGGGTGGACGCATCTGTTTACGTGCCTGGATGATCTGGAACAGTTCATCCAGTACGCCGCACGTCGCCGACGTCAGGTCACATTCCCTGCGTACCGGCTTCACCTCGTTGGTCGCCGCTTCTTCTTTCGGGGCCATCTTCCCGTACACCTGGTTAGGATCAAAAGCCAGTTCGCCAACGATCGCCACCCCACCCTTGGGATTGATCTTGTAGTGGAAGCAGCTGTAATATCCCTCATGACAGCAGGCGTTGGTCTGCTCCACCCTAATCAGCAGGGCATCGGCATCACAGTCGTAGAAGATCTCATCCACCTTCTGTACGTGTCCGGAAGTTTCACCCTTGTGCCAGAGCTTCTGCCGACTCCGGCTCCAGAACCAGGTCTCACCGCTGGAGAGCGTTTTCTCGAAGGCGGTCGCATTCATATAGGCCAGCATCAGCACGGTTCCCGTACGTACGTCCTGAATAATGGCCGGCACCAGGCCGTCCGGCCCAAACTTGATCTTGTCTACGTTAAAAGCCACAACTCTACCCCCTGTCCCCAAACCGTAAGTGATTTAACTAAGACTCTATCAAAGATGAGGGCAAAAGTCACCCATTTCAGGCTCTTACAGTCTTACCGGAATTGCCCTTTCCTTGAGGAACTCCTTGACCTCGCGTACTGAATACTCACCAAAATGGAAGATGGAGGCCGCCAGCGCGGCGCTGGCCCCGCCCTCGGTCAGGCCCTCGGCGATGTGTTCCATCGTGCCGACCCCGCCCGAGGCGATCACCGGAATCCGCACCGCATCGCTTACCGCCCGGGTGAGCGGGAGGTCATAGCCGTCCTTGGTACCGTCCCGGTCCATGCTGGTAAGCAGGATTTCACCGGCGCCCAGTTCCTCCACCCGCCGGGCCCACTCCAGGCAGTCCACACCGGTGGGGGTGCGTCCGCCATGGACGTACACTTCCCAGCGTCCAGGGCCGACCTGCTTGGCGTCAATGGCCACCACGATGCACTGGCTGCCGAATTTCTCGGCGGATTCAGCAATCAGGTTCGGGTTCTTCACGGCGGCGGTATTCATCCCGATCTTGTCGGCCCCCGCCGAAAGGATGGTTCGGATGTCATCCACGGAGCGGATACCGCCGCCCACACAAAACGGGATGAACACTTTCTCGGCGGTCCGCCGCACCATGTCCACAACGATGTCCCGCTGCTCATGCGAGGCTGTAATATCCAGGAAGACCACCTCGTCGGCGCCCTCCCGGTCGTACATCGCGGCCAACTCAACCGGGTCACCGGCGTCACGCAGGTTGACGAAGTTTACACCTTTAACCACCCGGCCCTTGTTCACGTCAAGGCAGGGAATAATCCGCTTGGCAAGCACTGGCATCATCCTTCAATACTTTTTTCCTTCAAATTACTCAAGGCAGGTCCGGGTTTACCCCCGGACTCAGGTGCTCCGCTTCGACCTTTAAGATCCGCAATTCGCCGGGTGGCAAACCCCAGACCCGCCTCAGCGCTGAATTAGTCTTAGGGCCTAAATCCCCAGGGCTTCGGCAAGCGTAAAGCTGCCGGCGTAAAAGGCCTTGCCCACGATCGCCGCCTCTACCCCAATCGGCTCCAATTCCTTCAGGCGGCACAGGTCTTCCAGGCTTGACACCCCACCGGAGGCAATCACCTTCAGCCCGGTGTGGCGGCAGACTTCTTCGATGGCTTCGAAGTTTGGCCCCTCAAGCGTTCCGTCCCGCCGGATGTCGGTAAACACCACCCGCCGGACACCGATACCCTCGGCCTCGCGCAGGAAATCCAGGCCGTCACGGGCCGCCGTCTCCTTCCAGCCGCTTACGCAGACCTTGCCGTCCTTACAGTCCAGGCCGAGCACAATCCGCTCCCCATACTTCGTCACCGCCTGGCGTAGAAGACCGGGATCGGTCACAGCCGCCGTCCCCAGCACCACCCGGCTCACGCCCACAGCCAGGTACTCTTCAATCGTTTCTGTGTTCCGGATACCGCCGCCCAGCTGTACCGGGATGCCGATAGCAGAAGTAATCGCCTGTACCACAGCCTTATTCTGCGGTGATCCACCGAAGGCCCCGTCCAGGTCCACGACGTGCAGCATCTTGGCGCCCTGCGCCTCCCAGCTCCGGGCTACGGCCATGGGGTCGTTGCTGTAAACCGTCTCCATATCAGCCCGTCCCTGAAACAGGCGCACGCATCGGCCCTGGCGCAGGTCAATGGCCGGAAGAATCAGCATTTTGCCACCCACTTACCAAAGTTGTTGAGGATGTTTAACCCGAGTTTACTACTCTTCTCGGGGTGAAACTGGATTCCGAAGACGTTCTCACGCCCCACAACGGAGGCAAACCGGATCCCGTACTCGGTCTCCGCCACGATCACCTCCGGCGTGGACGGGGCCACGAAGTACGAGTGTACAAAATAGAACCGTGCGCCTTCCGTTACCCCGTCCAGGAGCGGTACCGGCTGCCGGATTTCAATCTCGTTCCAACCCATGTGCGGCACGATCAGGCCGGGCGGCAACCGGCGGACTGTTCCCGGAAACACCCCCAGCCCCGTGGTCAAGCCAAACTCCTCGCTGTGCTCAAACAGCAACTGCTGGCCGAGGCAAATCCCCAGGAAAGGCTTGCCCTCGTCGATGGCCCGGTAAATGGCGTCCACCATCCCGGCCTCGCGCAGGTTGCGCATGGCGTCGGCAAAGGCTCCGACGCCGGGTAGGATCACCCCGTCCGCCCGGTCCACCCCTTCCGGGTCGCCGACAATCTCGGCCTGCCAGCCGACTGTCTCCAGGCCCTTCTGCACGCTGCGCAGGTTGCCCATCCCATAGTCAATAATGGCGATATACAAGTTTGTCACCTATCCAGTCGTAGTAATGCAAGGGTACAGGCGGGACTGGGTTTACCTAACCGGCGACTTGCGTAGCTTCAGGAAACCGTTCTTAACGACGGTGAGGCTTGCGTGGCCGTCGACGAGGACGTTCGCGGGCGCTTCCGCTTCAAAACTGATCCAGACCGCGACAGCGTCCACTCGGCAAAAGGCGGCCGCGAACAATCCACAGGAGACGTAGCCACGCACCGAACCTAGTTTAGAACGGTCGAAGCGGAGCACCGGAGCCGGGGGGTAAACCCAGTGCCGTATGGTTCTATAGCGACTCAGTTTATAACCCCTTTGGTGGACGGAATTCCCTTCCCCTGGTTGACCGCCACGGCGTCACCCAGCGCCCGGCCCAGGCCCTTGAACACCGCCTCGATGATGTGGTGAGTATTCCGGCCAGCCAGCACGCGCACGTGCAGGTTAAAGCGGCCATTCATCGCCAGGGCCTGCAGGAACTCCGGCACCAGTTCGGTCTCAAAGCCTCCGAGGCGCTCTGTCCGCAGCTGCCCGTCAAAGACCATGAAACCGCGCCCGCTGAGGTCGATGGCTACCAGTACTAGGGCCTCGTCCATCGGGATCAGCGCATGCCCGAACCGGCGGATGTCTTCCTTGGTCCCGAGAGCCCGGACCAGCGCCTCACCCAGGCAGATACCGATGTCTTCAACGGTATGGTGGGCATCTACCTGAAGATCCCCCTGGGCGTCTAAGGTCAGGTCAAACCCGCTGAACTTAGCCATCAGGGTTAACATGTGCTCCATGAAGGGTACTCCGGTATCCAGGCGGCAGCCACCGGTCCCATCCACGTCCAGGGTTAGCCTGATGTCGGTCTCCCCGGTTTGTCGCTGAATCTCCGCCTTGCGCATACATCTGCACCTCCATAAGGTTCGGCTTCTCAATACACACAGCCTTTTTCCCAAATTTTATCGAGTTATTAAAAATATTAAAGGTTTGACCCCAAGGCTTCGACCGAAAACTTAAAAACTTAAGCCTGACCCCAGTACTTCTTCCAAGGATTCGAGAAACTTGGTGTTTTCCTCCGGTCGCCCGAACGACACCCGTAGGCAGCGCTCCAGTCCGGGACCGCCCAGGTCGCGGATCAGCACCCCGCGGGCCAGCAGTCCCTGGTAGACAGTCTGTGCGTCAAGCGGCGTCCAGAACAGGACATAGTTCGCTTCGGTCGGGTAGGCCTCGACCCCGGGGAGCAGGCGCAGCCGCTCATACAAGGCGGCGCCATCCCGCATCAGCACCTCGATCTGCGGTGCAAACAAAGACCGGTTCTCCAGGACCGTTCTGGCGGCAAGCTGTGCAAAAGCGTCGACGTTGAAGGGCTGTTTCACCCGCCACACAGCGTCAATCACGTCCGGATGCGCCAGCATGTAGCCCACCCGTAGTCCGGCCAGGCCGAAGGCCTTGGAAAAGGTACGCAGCACCACCAGGTTCGGATAACGCCCAAGCAGCGAAACGCTACTTTTACCGCAGAACTCGAAGTAGGCCTCATCAAGGACCACGATCCCGTCGAACCCGGTCAGAACCTGCTCGACGGTCTCCGGCGGGATGGTGTTGCCCGACGGATTGTTGGGGGAGCACAGCACCATTACCTTCGCCGGGACCTCCTGCGCAGCCTGGAGCAACCGTTCCGGATCCACAGCGAAATCTGGATCCCGGTTCACCGCCACCGGCTCCGCACCGGCGATCACCGTATGAATCCGGTACATCCCGAAAGTCGGCGTGGCGATCAACACCCGCCCGCCAACCGCGAAAGTCAGAAACAGGTTCAGGATCAGTTCATCCGAACCGTTTCCCACAAAGACATTCTCCGCAGACAAACCGGTGTAGGCGGCGATGGCCTCGCGCAGTTCCCGGGCCTCGGCGTCGGGATAACGCACAAAGGTCTGGCCGTCCACCCGCTCGAAAATGCCGGTGAGCAACTCGGGTGGAAAATCATAAGGATTCTCGTTGGCGTCCAGTTTCACAACCCCGGTGTGAACCGGAACGTGGTAGGGCACCAAGTCCCGCAATACCGGCCGCACCAGCCCGGCAATATCATTCTTCATCGTTAATTCCTTCCTCCAGGCGCAGTTGAATGGCCCGGGCGTGGGCCGAAAGTCCCTCCACCTCCGCCAGGTGCACCGCCGCCGGGCCGATCCGGGCGATCCCGTGCCGGTAACAGGATACGACGTTAATCCGCTTAATAAAAGCGTCCACCCCGAGTGCGGAAAAGAAGCGGGCGGTACCCCCCGTGGGGAGGACGTGGTTGGGACCGGATACGTAATCGCCCAGGGACACCGGGGCGTAGGGACCCAGAAACACAGTGCCGGCGTTCTTGATCCGGCCGAGCCATTCAAAGGGGTCCCGCACCATCAGCTCCAAGTGCTCCGGGGCATAACGGTTGGCCAGACCCACGGCTTCGTCCAGGTCGCGCGTGATCACGATCATCGCCCCGTCCTTCAGGGCCTGGTCCAGCAACTCGCGCCGCCCGAGTGTGGCGAGCTGTCTTTTGACCTCATCCCGTACCAAACCCGCGAGTTCCCAACTTGGCGTCAGGAGCACGGCCTGGGCGCGGATATCGTGTTCAGCCTGGGAGAGGATGTCGGCGGCCACGTAAACCGGATTGGCCTCACCATCGGCGATGATCAGCACCTCGGACGGCCCGGCCAGCATGTCGATGTCCACCTGGCCGAAGACCTGCTGTTTGGCCAGCGTCACGTAAATGTTCCCCGGCCCGGTAATCTTGTCGACCTTGCGGATGGTTTCCGTGCCGTAGGCCAGCGCGGCGATCGCCTGAGCTCCGCCGACACGGTAGATCTCCGTGATTCCCGCTTCGGCGGCCGCCACCAGCGTATACGGGCTGATCCTGCCCCCCGCCGAAGGTGGCGTCACCATTACAATCTCTTTGACCCTAGCAACCGCAGCCGGGACACCGTTCATCAGGACAGATGAGGGGTAAGTCGCCGTCCCGCCGGGCACATAGACCCCGACCCGTTCCACGGGCCTGATCACCTGGCCCAAGTAGCCCCCGTCCTCCGCATCAAGCCAGGACGGCGGGAGCTGCTTGCGGTGAAAATCGTAGATCCGATCTTTGGCCAGGCGGATCGCGGCGAGGAACTCGTCCCCCACCATCCGGTAGGCGGCCTTGATTTCCTCTTCACTCACCCGCAGATCGGCGGGCTGGACCGGCGTCCGGTCAAAGCGCTCGGTAAACGTGCACAGGGCCTCGTCACCGCGCTCCCGCACCGCCGACACAATCTCGTCGACCTGGATCACGATTTCCTCCGGCGCCGTAAAGTCCCTTTTGATCAACCTGAGGAGTTCGGGGTTGCCGGCTTCGATGGTTCTTATCAATGAAGAACTTCCTTTCGCTCAAAGGGAAAAGTGGATTTCCTGATCACCTGTGGGGACTCAATAATAAGATTATAATACTTTCCTTTAAAACAAAAAACCCCGCAATGACAAGAATGTCCATCCCTAAAGTCCGTTCACCTGCAATACTGACCGGGCTGCCGGAAAGAATAGCATTGAATTGATCGAATCAACACCGGGCGAAAGAACCGGAATGCATGGCCCTACTCAGATAGGATGATGCGGTGTGGCGGAAGCTATAAGCTCCGGGGACAGCAGGCTCAAAAAGGGGCGACCGTTGGGGTTCTTTGAAAAGTACCTGACCCTGTGGGTACTGCTCAGTATGGCCGTCGGCATCGGCCTGGGGGCGCTTCTGCCCCAGACCGCGGAAGTTCTTAACGCGATGTCTATCGCCCAGGTCAACATCCCGATCGCCTTCCTGCTGTTCGGAATGATGTACCCGATTATGGTACAGATCGATTTCAGCGAGATTGTCCAGGCCTTCCGGAACCCCAAACCGGTAGCGCTTACGCTGATCATTAACTGGGGTGTAAAACCCTTTACCATGCTCTTTTTCGCCTGGCTGTTCTTTCACGTTATCTGGGCTCCGTTCTTCACATTCGAAGAAGCCTCTTCATATATCGCCGGCCTGATCCTGCTCGGAATCGCCCCGTGTACGGCCATGGTCCTGGTCTTTATGGGCGCCTTTGTCAATCCCGTGCGGAGCGTGTTTTATGGTTCCGACACGAAAGCCCTTCTCTTCAATGAAGTACCCGTCTCCGGCACAGGGACGGCATAAGGCCTTTCCTTCACGGTAAACCTCACACCCGTCCCGTACCACAATGCCGCAGTGGGTACAGACCGTCTTGGATCGCGTCGGTCCCGGCATCATCGTGGACGTAAGCGGAACTTCCACCCGGTACACATTGAACAACAGCGCTTCGCTCATAAATGGGTAAGCCCGCAATTCCCGTGCATACGGTTGGGAAATGTCCGGAAACATTCAGGCCGCCAACTCACGCGAATCCTCCCGGGCCACCACCCGAACCGCTTTACTGGTCGCCAGGTTTACAAAGGTAGCCGCCATGATTCCATAGTCCCGGTACTTGAGTGAACGACGACCGAGACGGCAGTTGGTGACCGTCTGGACGGCGTCCGCGGCACAACGATCCATCTCCACAAAAACAATAAGCTTCTTTAGCTGATGCAATTCGTCGGGGTTTTCGAGACCGATGAGTTTTAGGCCCAGCAGGGCCATACGCACACCGATTATCTGGCCGGGGCAAAGGTGGCCGTGTTCGGCGGCGGAGCGGTTGAGCAGGGTAGTGAAGGAGCGTCCGCCAGTAGCTGTCAATAGCGCACACCTCCTGATTATAGGAATAAGAATGGTGCATAAACATATTTGGATATCTTCACCTATCCAGCGACAAAACGGGACTTGTCTGGACCGCCACCCCCTCTTTCTCCGGTAATTGATAGTCTATTAACTAATAATACCACAATCGTGCCAATTTTTGAACAATAAGCTACTGTTCGATGCTAGGAATCCCTTTCTCCCGTCCTTCCAAACGGCGACAGCGTTCACATCCCAAACTATGGTCTTCAGGCTCGACCAAACCTTCCACGGGTTTAACGCACCGATCGGCAAAACGCTGGTGATCCCGTAGGAAGTTCTCACGCTCAATGGCGTAAAAAACCCACTTCCCCTCACGCCGATCCCGAATCAATCCCGCCTGCCGTAAAATCCTCAGGTGGTGAGAAACTGCGGATTGGCTCATGTTAAGAGCATATACCAGTTCACAGACACACTTTTCACCACCGGACAGCAACTGAATGATCCGTAACCTGGTTTCGTCCGAGAGAGCCTTAAGGTATTCCACCATCGCCCGCAAGGCTGCCACCCCTATTCTATGTATCGACACACTCTAATATGTTTGATTCATTATACGGTTCCTGTTGCCCAGCGTCAAACTCATACAGCGGAGATCCCGCCGTTCAGTCCCGTGGCCGGTAATGCTGGGCGTGAGCAATACAACCCCGCCATTTGACAGTCAGCCGTACTGTGCCCTTTTCATTTTCTTTTCGCTGACTAAATGGTAGATTGACAATCAAGAGGTCTTAGCTTATGATCGTGTTATAATATTTAAATATGTTGAACTAGCATTGACAGCCTATCCGGCTGTCCGTTTTAGAAAGATAGTGGGAGGAATGACTAGTGCAAGCGATTCTCAAAAGACTTCAGGACTTCCGGCTGCTGCCCGTATTCGTACTGGTCAGCATGGGTGTGGGCATTCTGATCGGGAAGCAGTACGGGATCTCAGAGTTCCAACTCACCCCGCCGATCGACGCCCTGGCCCAAATCGCCCGCGGCGAATATGTGTGGACTCTGCCCAACTTCCTGGCGCTGGGCGTGGTTATCGGACTGTTTCTAATGATCTACCCGGCCATGACCAAGATCCGCTTCGAGGATCTCGGCAAGGCCGTCCGTTCACCGAAGCAGTTGCTACTCGTGATGTTTTTCAACTACGCCGTCGCCCCCTTCTTTATGTTCTTGTTGGCAAAGCTGTTCCTGTCCAACCACCCGGACTTATACGTCGGTCTCATCATCTACGGGTTAGCCCCCTGTATTGCGATGGTCATCGTGTTCACCTTCCTAGCGCTGGGTAACAACGCCCTGGCCATCGTGCTGGTGGCAATCAATTCGATCATCCAGATGCTCTTGATCCCGGTGTACGCCAAGCTCCTATTGGGTGATGTCCAGTTTGACGTGCTGGTCGTCGGCTACAGCGTGCTGCTGTACCTAGGCCTGCCCCTGCTGGCCGGTTTCCTCACGCGGCGGATCGGGGTGGGCCGTATGGGCGAGGAAGGGTTTGAACGGTTCCGGCCCTACCTAGACTCCCTATCCATTATCGGCCTGCTCTTCACCCTGATCGTGATGTTCGCCCTGAAAGGCGACCTGATTCTGGAGTCGCCCCAGATCATCCTGCTCATGGCTGTACCGATGACCATTTTCTTCTGGGTGATGTTCGGGGTCGTTTACCTTACCTGCTGGAAGCTCGGCTTTACCTATGAAGACTCCGTGGCCGCCGGTTTCAACAGCACCGGCCGCGACTTTGAGATCGCCATCGCCATCGCCATCACCGCCTTCAACCCGGTCGTGGCCTTGGCCACTGTGGTCGGCCCGCTGATCGAGGTACCGGTGATGCTGGCTCTGGTCTGGTTTGCCCGCGCCACCCGTGACAAGCTTTTCCCGGGACGGCACGTGGGATCACAGGTCAAGCTACAGCCCGAATCAAGCAGGGAAATCGCTTCTTCCTAGACGTCCTTGGCGCACGATTGTAAACCCGGCTCTCGAGGAGAGCCGGGTTTTTTGGGTTATTTATCGGGCTACAGCCGATTCCAGTCCGTGAGGACTTCCGCACCCGGAGGCTTGGCCCGGTCCGGCGGGCCGAAACGGGCATCATCCCGCAGGGCTGTGGAAAACAGCTCTTCGAGACCGTGCCTTCCCAAAGGCGCTTCGATCTGCCAGGGAATGTACACCGTTTTTGGAGCCAGTTCATCAATGACCTTGGTCAGCCACGGGCCCTCAGCCCGGGCCAGGCTCGTGAGGACGGGGTCGCTGGCCTGAACCCCGGTCCAGGTCTGGTTGATAATCCACCAGGCCGGTTCGATCTCGGCCCGGCGCAGGTCATCCTGCAGTCGGGAGGCCTCTAAAACCGGTGTGGCCTGGGCAAGTGTCACCACCAGGACGTGGGTCAGCTCGGGATCCCGCAGACGGGGCAGGAGCATCCGGACTTCCTCCGGTACGCCGCCGGTGTTCCGTTCTACCTCCCGGTGGTAGGCCTGGGTCGCATCCAGCAGGAGCAGGGTGTGTCCCGTCGGTGCGGTGTCCAAAACCACAAAGCCTTCGTCCACCTTGGCCACCGCCCGCGCGAAGGCCCGGAAAACAGCGATTTCTTCGGTGCAGGGAGAGGCCAGGTCTTCGGCCAGGAGTGCCCGGCCTTCCTCGTCCAACTCCGCCCCGGCCGTACGCATGACCTCGTCACGGTAAGCCGTGACCTCGGCCGCCGGATCAATATGGCTGACCGACAGCCGTTCTTCTTCACCCCGTTGAGCGCCCGCCAGGGTAATTTCCAGGTGTGCCGTGGGATCGGTGGTGGAAAGGTGTACACGGTGCCCCTGCTCCGCCAGGGCCAGCGCCATCGCCGCGGCGACGGTTGTCTTACCGACCCCGCCCTTGCCCATCACCAGGACCACGCCCTTCTCACGCGCGCCCAGATCCGCCAGTATGGCATCCAATCCCTGCGGAGCGTTGATGCTGCCTGCTTCTTCTTCGGCGTAGGCAGGGGCTTTCGGACTCTGTCCCGGCCCGAGGTGAGTAACATCCGATCGGCCCTCCCGGATCTGCTCGGCCAGAATGCGCAGGCCGGCCAATCCCACCGGCAGTACCGGCAGCAGCGGTACCACCAGGCGCGGGAACCCCCTGATCGCCGCCGGTATATGGTCCAGGGCTTCCTGCTGCCGCTCCTTGAAGGCTTGAGCCACACGGTCTTCTCCGGTGGTCGTCAGGACACCGTTAATCACCAGTCGCTGGTTGGTGAGGCCCAGTTCCTGCAGTTCCTTTCCTGCTCTGGCCGCCTCCGCCAAGGCCGAAGGCTCGGCTCTCGTCACCAGAAAGAGAGTGGTAAAGCCGATGTCACTCAAGCTCGACACCGCATTCTCATACTTCTGCCGTTCTTCCCCCAACCCGGACACAGGCCCGATACAGGACGCGCCGTGCACATTGTCACCCAGGAAACCGGACCAGGCTTTGGGCAGGGCGAGCAAGCGTAGCGTATGACCGGTGGGTGCCGTATCGAAGACAACATGGTCGTAGTCGGACTCACCATCCGTATCACACAAGAGACTGGTGAAGAGGGAGAAGGTCGCGATCTCCAGCGTACATGAGCCGGAAAGCTGCTCTTCCATAGACGCGACTACCTCTTTCGGCATCGTTTCGCGATAGGGGCCGATGACCTTCTCGCGGTATTCCCTGGCGGCCTCTTCGGGATCCAGGTTAAGCGCCCATAAGCCGTCAACTCCGGCTATTGCCGTCGGCTGTTGACCGATTTCGGTTTCAAAGACATCATTCAGGTTCGATGCCGGATCGGTGCTCACCAAAAGGACTCTCTTACCTGCATCGGCCAGGTTCATCGCCATTGCACAAGCCACGGATGTTTTCCCAACGCCGCCCTTGCCCGTGAAAAACAGGTAGCGTGTAGCGTCCAACGAACCTCACTCCTTGCTCCATGCTTCAAACTCATCACTAGTCGGGTAGCGCCCGGTCAGGCGTACCTCGTTGTCCACCAGAACCACCGGCAGGACGTCCGCACCCTTTTCATTCAGGAGCCTCTGCACCTCTTTCTCAGCAACAAAGGCCTGTGGCTCCTGGGAGAGGTTATACCGTTTGACCTTCACACCCTGGTTGCCCAGTCGCTGCAAATCCGCAGCCACCCTCATCAGCTCCCGGTTCGGACTCGGGCCGCAAAGCCCCGTACTGCAGCACATCGCGGGATCAAAGATGGCAATGTTCTTCATCACTCAAATCCCCCCATAAGCTTGGTTGGACTTATTGTCTATTTCACAGGGATTGAATATACGCAGCCCTTACCAGTCTCGGTCCAACTCCGTAACCGTGACGTAAACACGCGGTGAAATGCCGGCGTTTTCAAGGGCTTTCCGGGCAAAGCCAATCCCACACCCGTCGATGGCCACGCACTTCTTTGCCTTCCTGGAAGCCTCAACAAACGAAGGTAAGTGAGCCCCCACTCCGATAAGGCAGTACATCCTCTCCTGACTCAGGGTATCTAGGGTTTTGGCAGCATCTTTTTGCTCTGATACTTGACTGATAGTTCCACAGAAACAAGGACGTCAGTAATCACACCGGCTCCCTTTTCCGGGCGTTCGTATGGGATAATCCCTACTCAGCAACGAATAGCGACCCGCTTAGGGCCGATCCTTGCTGACCCCATCGAAGAAACGCTTCAGGTTCTCCGGCAGCTCCTGCAAACTGTCTCTTTCCGGAGGTGGCTGGATAGATCCCCCGTAGACCTCCCGCAGGATGGCATCCATGATCATGGCCTTTGGCGGCACGCTGTATTCCTTGCCCTGGTAGACCCAGACGCGGCAATCCACGTCCTCGCCGCAAAGGTCCCCGCAGGACTCGCACAGACTCTCCTTCACGTCAAGCTGGATGTCGCGGCCGTTGATCCGGATCGTGGGTGAACTGACAAACCTCTGCTCCAGGGCCTGTTCGGCGGTTTGGATGTGAATGCTGCGTACCTTAACCTCCACGCCGGTGGCTGCTAGAAGGCGGGCCACTTCGGTCACAGCCTCTTTCAGACTGTTCTCGGTCCCCTGGCAGCGTGTGCACACGCTCAGGTCAACATATAGGAACTCGATGTCCAGGCGCCTGGTCCCGATCCCACTTTCGGTACTGGGTTAGGAAGCTCCCAGCGGGGATGGGCAGCAACCCTGGCCCTCTTCGGCAGTATTGCCCGTGCAGCTGCACCCACATGTGTCAACTCGCTTAGGTTCCACGCTATCTCCTCCTTGTTGGTTGTCTCTGGAAGCCATGTACTCCCTTAGGTTCCGTATCACTTCTTCGTCCGTGGGTATGCGACCGCATATGCTGTCGTTGGTGTAGACGATCTTGTGGCCCACAGTCACTTCGTAGATCTTGTTGTGTCCCTCAACCAGTTCCGTTTTTAGCCCGATTTCTCTGATGGCAGCCGCCAGACCGGCGGCGTGTCGGAGATAGCCTCACTCCACGCAGTAGGTTATCTGCACCGGTGGCAGTCCATTGAATCCGTGTAATCCCATACTGTTCTCCTTCCCTTCTTAGGCCTTTTCCCAAACTCCCCCATGTTGAATCCTTTCCTTTTTTTCTAATCAATCAGAAACCGCTTGGTGAGCGTACCCTCTACAGCGAAGCCTGCACGAACTGGAACAGGTATCCGGCGCCAATGGCAACAGTGAGCACGGTGATCACAAAGGCCGCCACTAGCCGCCGCCGGAAGATGGCGGAGAGTAGCAGCAGTTCCGGAATACTGGCCCCGGCCCCGCCGATGATCAGGGCGATCACCGCACCGATGCCCATCCCTTTGCTAATCAGCACGGAGCTGACCGGAATAATCGTCTCCGCCCGGATGTACATGGGGATTCCGATCACGGCCGCCAGCGGAATGGCCAGCGGGTTGTCTGCGCCGGCCACCCGCACCACGAAGTCCTGAGGGACGAAACCGTAGATCAGGGCACCGACGGCGGCACCCAGCAGAAGGTACACGAACACCTGCCGGAAGAGGGCTTTTGCTCCTCCAAAAGCTCTCCGGAAACGCTCACGGGTGGTGTCTTTAGTGCTGTCCGATGAAGCCCCCCCGCCGCAGCATCCCCCCTGGATTTCCACGCCCTTGTATTCACATGCAAACCCAAGCCGCTCCCAGATCATCCCGCTCAGTACCGCTGCGGTGAACACGACCGCGATGTAGACAACGGTGGTCTTGATACCCAGCAGGACGAAGAGGAGTGCGACGATCACGGGGTTTAACAGCGGCGAGGCGATCAGAAAGGACATCGTCACCCCGAACGGCGCACCCCCGTTCAGGAGCCCGACCAGGATCGGAATCGTGGAACAGGAACAGAATGGGGTGACCATCCCAAAGGCAGCGCCAAGCACATTACCCACGCCTCTGCGCTGGCGTTCAAGAATAGTCCTGATCCTTTCCGGCGGGACATATTCCTGAAGCAGCCCAACCAGGAAGCTGATACCGATAAAAAGTACGGTCAATTCGGCCATGATGATCAGGAAAAAGGTCAAGGTATCGATCAGATAGGCGGTTTCCATAAGCCTGCTCACTCTCCCAACATAGAACAACAGCTGCCAGTGGGCTGCTTATCTCCCCTCTTGCGGTACCTGAACCGCCTTCAGGATGTAACCGGTCACCTCCTGCCAGGCGTCAACCGCTACCTCAAAGGCCTCACGGCCCCTGGCGGTGAGGGTATAGACCTTCCGTTCACGACCGTTGACGATTTCCGTGGAGGCGGTAACATAACCGCCGTCCTCGAACTCACGGAGAACGGGGTAAATCGTCCCCTCGGTGGGAGTACAGCAGCCCTTCGTGACAGAGGCCACGGTCTGGGCGATTTCGTACCCGTGCATTGATTCGCGGTACAATACCCGCAAAATAAAAAACTTGGAGAGGCTCATTTTGATAATACCGTTCCAATACTCACGGTTGGTGTAGTCCACGCGGCTCAACCATATCCCCCCTCTATGCATTGATGGGCAAGGTATAGTTGCATTATGTGGCGGGCTTCCTGGGACTGTCAACCAGGGAAGGTTAGATACCTGCGGTCATAGATTATTGTGCTTGGGATGGTTGCGTCTCTAGTTTCAGATACGCGAGGTATTCTTCCCACAGTTTTAAGCGCTCCTTAGCCTCCTCAATGTCGAGCTTCTCGATGGCATATCCGGTGTGGGCAATAAGATAGTCTCCCTCATACACCTCTCCCACCAGCATAGTGTTCACAGAACGGGTGACACCGAAGACCCGGACTACCGCCCCTGACTATTCTTCTTGTCCACCTCGATCACGCGCCCGGGTACAGCTACGCACATCCCAACAACCTCCTTCGGCAAGTTCGAATTTGATTTATTACCCGGAGAGTCCGCCCAACACCCTGTCGGCCACCCTCCGCGCGAACTCGGGATCAAAATCCCGGTCCTTTTTCTTCTCTACGGCGAAATCCTGGACGACCTCTACGCTCAGATCCGGTTCCCGGCCGGTACGCTCCCGGACAATGGCACTGGCACACCTCACGGCGCACCCGTCAATCACCACCACGGCCTGCGCCTCCTGAATACGCTTGATGGGTTTGTCCCGCCCAAGAGCCAGGGCCGGCAGACAGATCAGGTGTGATCCGGCCACACCCGCCACGACCAAGTCACCCGCGGCTGCGGTAACCGCGCCGGTATTGGAGGCACCGGAACAGGTGGCAAGAACTACCTGGGCAACACCCTCTTTTTGGGCCATACTCCTCATTCCCCTTCCGTTTGGCCATCTGTAACACGGTTACTATAGGTTTAATTCGCCTGGTCTTACCCACCGCTCAAGCTTTATTAGGATTTTACAATATAGCATTAGACTGATTATATATGCTCCGTCCCGTAGTAGTCAATGATAATGAACTAGAAAACAACTAGCAACGAGACTGCTCCGGGAGTTAGTGCCCACTGCCAATTGCCTCCGCATATGGCCGATTCAGATTGTTCCACCATCAAAGGAACGGCATCCCAGCTATACAATGATCTTTTGCGGAAACACTAAGCAATGTGGTCGGCCAACCGGCTCACCGGCACAAGGCCGGGAGGCGCGTTACTACTTTTGGTAGAGGATGATAGTTATGGCGAAAGCAGTGGACTCCGGGGAAGGCCAGCTCGAAAAGGCGCGGCCGTTGGGGTTCTTTCAGAAATACCTGACCCTGTGGGTGCTCCTCAGTATGGCGGTGGGCATCGGGTTGGGCGCCCTTTTCCCAAGAACGGCTGAACTGCTGAATGCAATGTCGATTGCCCAGGTGAACATCCCCATCGCCTTCCTGCTCTTCGGCATGATGTACCCGATTATGGTGCAGATCGACTTCAGCGAAGTCGTCCAGGCCTTCCGGAATCCAAAGGCGATGTCATTCTGGCGCAGCCCCTGCTGATCGGGATGATCGCCGTCCCCCTGATCATCCAGACCCTGGTTATTTTCACCATTACCTACATTGCCGCCAGATTAATCGGGCTTTATTATGAGGATGCTGCTCCGAGCGCCCTGATCGGGGCCTCGAACCACTTTGAGGTCGCCATCGCCACCGCCGCCACCCTGTTTGGGCTGGCCTCCGGAGCCGCTCTGGCCACTGTGGTCGGGGTGCTGATCGAAGTCCCCCTGATGCTCATCCTGGTCCGGATCTGTCTGCGCACCATGAACCGCTTCCCGCGCAAGGTTGCCGCCTCCGCAAGCCCCCGTAGCGGGGCGCTGACACCAAGGCCCACCCAGGCCTTCTGCCGTCCCGGCTTATCACCCGCCCGCGAGCCCGCCGGCGATCCAGAAGATCCAGAGCGCGAGGACTAGGAGAACCAGTCCGCTGACCCTTTGCAGGACCCCGCTCCAGGCCTCCAGGCGGTCCCAGTGCCGCAGTACGCCGGCAAACGAACCCGCCAGGAGGATCGGCAGGCTTCGCCCTAAACCGAAGGCCAACATCAGTAGAAAGCCCAGCGCCGGCTCACCCTGCATGGCTACCCAGGCCAGGATGGCCATTGTCACCGGGGCGGTACACGGGGAAGAGGCGAAGGCAAAGGGTACGCCCATGATGAAGGCACCCAGGCCGCCCTTCGCGGTCAGCCGAGGTGTCACGGACGGCAGGCTGGGAAGCCTGATCAGTTGCGTCAGGTGCAAGCCAAGCAGCAGGAGGATTCCACCGGTGATGTAGTACAGGACGGCGCTTTCCGTGAACAGACCGCCGAACCAGCCCGCCGCGGCCCCGGAAAACCCCAACGTGAACGACAGGCCCAGAATGAAATATAACGACAGGAGAATGCCGTGCCATCTCCCCTTTTCAGTGGAACCACCCACATAACCGACCAAAAAAAGAGCTGCCGGTACGGTACAGGGACTGATGGCACTAACTACGCCCCCGGCGAACACCAGCACCAGAATCCCGAGTGAAACCTGGTCCAGCAGCACAAGAACTTCAAATATCTCCAAGATGACTTACCCCAAACGGTCGAATTAGTGCCGGTGCCCCGGCGCCTGTTCCCGGATTATTCGGTCACGGGTTAAGTAGTCGAATAGGGCAGACGGTCGGGACACTCTAATTATATGATCCGGTCAGATAACCAGTCAAACAATGATCGTCTGCATGACAGCCTGCCCCAGCCGCTCCCGGTATCGTAGTGATACTCTATGCTAAGTAAAATACCCGCAGTCCTCCAGCTTGGAGCGGGAATGCGGGTATGATGAAACAAATACAGCGACTTCAAGCTCGCCGAATCAGGTGTTGGCCTCCTCTTCAATCCACTGCTTAAGCTGCCTTTTCGTTGGTACCTTCCCGGCCATCTTCACCTCACCGTTGATGATCAGGCCAGGTGTAACCACGACATTGTACTCCGCAATCTCGTTGACGTCCTCGATCTTCTCCAGGTCCGCCGCCACGTTCATCTCTTCCAGGAGATTGCGAATGTCCTTCTCCAGCTGACGGCAGCGATGGCAGCCCGGTCCCAGCACCTTGATCTCCACCAGCCCGGGAATACCTTCGTAAGGAAGTTGCTCTACGGGCAACCCCATCCGGACCTTGTAGAAGCGTACGAGGTCCCTGGCATACTCGTCTTGCGCGGCATCAGGGACGTAGTTTATGGCCCTGACCCGGTCCAATATCTCCCGGGCTAGATCCGTATCGGAAGTCAGGCCCATCTTCGCTACCGCCTCGACGGTTTCATCCATTCCGGCGATGCCGACCTTTAC
Source organism: Desulforudis sp. (assembly GCA_003604975.1). Taxonomy (GTDB): domain Bacteria; phylum Bacillota; class Desulfotomaculia; order Desulfotomaculales; family Desulforudaceae; genus SURF-60. The sequence continues at coordinate 53,808 of QZIR01000012.1, forward strand.
CCCGCCAATCTTCACCTGGGTAATCTTCTCTTTCTCTTTCCCGTCTTTTCCAAACAGTTTCTTTAGCAAGGCCTCACCCCCTCATGAAAGATCATCCACCGTCCGGCAAATCGCCACCATCCCCAGTCTCATACGTGAGCTTCCTCGATCCACCGTACGATCTCTTCACGCTTCGGTACCTTTCCCGAAACCTTGACCTGGCCATTGATCACCAGTCCCGGTGTCAGGAAGACGCCGTAGTCCGCGAAAGAGTTGATGTCCGTGATGTACTCAATGGTGGTATCGACACCCGTCTGCTTGACCGCCATCTCTACCTCCGCAAGCACGGTATGACACTTCTTACAACCCGGACCAAAAACCTTGATATCCATCAAAACAAACAACCTCCTTAATGGTGCCAGGCACCTAACTTATTAACTTATGCGAAGAAGTTTCCGAAAATGTACCCCGAGACGGTGGCCATAGCGACTACAAGCAGGATGTATACAGCCGTCTTCTTCGTTCCCATGACGTTGCGGATGACCAGCATGTTCGGCAGGCTGAGTGCCGGTCCGGCCAAGAGCAGCGCCAACGCCGGTCCCTTACCCATCCCCAGATCAACAAGCATTTTAACGATGGGCACCTCGGTCAGGGTTGAGAAATACATCAAAGCGCCGACCACCGAGGCAATCAGGTTGGCCAGCAACCCGTTACCGCCTACGGAGTAGGCGATCCAGTACTCCGGGATGACCACCTTCAATACTCCGGCGACGAACACCCCGACCAGCAGGATGGGTACAATCAGTTTGACCAGCGTCCAGGTCTCGATCATCCAGTTCCTGATTTCATCTCGCTCGAACCAGTGGTTCACAACCAGGACAAGGGCACCCAGCAGCAACGCCAGTCCGCCGATCTTCAGGACCAGCGCGATCTGCATGGTGCCGACCAGCAGGATCGCCACCAGCAGCCCGAAGAAGGCAACCAGCTGGAACGGCGGTTTTCCGTCCTCGGTCATCCCCGCGGCGAAGTCACGGGCCGCAGCCTGTTCCCGGGCCGCCTTGGCGGCCTCTTCGCGCCGGAAGAGGAAAGCCATGATCAAGCCGATCACGATCGCAAAGACAACCGCCCCCAGTGCGCGGCCGGCCCCGATGTCCAGGCCCAGCTTACGGGCCGTAAGCACGATGGCCAGCAGGTTGATCGCCGGACCAGCAAACAGGAAGGTCACCGCCGGACCCAGGCCCGCCCCCTTGCGGTAAATGCCCGCGAACAACGGCAGAATGGTACAGGAACACACCACCAGGATCGTTCCGGACACGGAGGCCACCCCGTAGGAAAGCGGCTTCGGAGTGGTTGGTCCGATGTAGCGTAGCACAGACCCCGTGGAGACCACGGCGGCGATCCCTCCGGCGATGAAAAAGGCGGGAACCAGGCAGGTCAACACGTGGGCGGACAGGTATTCCAGGATCTCGTAGTACCCGCCCAGCAGGGGGGCGACCAGAATATCAATCATTTGTCAGGACTCCTCTCTCTACGGCTATATTATAATTTAATAATATAGTTGTCGAGCCAATTATACTGCCGGGGGAGCTGGATAGTCAACAGGTAAATTGGGAATTCCAAGACTAGTAAAGCCAAGCCTCCTTTCGCCTAGCTTTACTAGTGCGAGGAACAGTATATTTCCAATGCAGGAGTAGAAAGAAACTTACAAGGCATCAATTATGAATGAAAACTATACCCATCACGATTAGAAAACACGGCTTTCTAAAGGACTTGTCCTTAAAAAAATGCGAAGCCTTCATCGCCAAGGATAAAGGCTTCGCACGTCCTGCCTAGACTAGGGGCAGGTGGTATCGTCGACACAGATGATCGTTTGGGTGCAAAGATTGTCAACGGTAAAGGCCAAGGTAATGTCACCGCTGACCAAGGTCGAGGTAGTGGTTATGCTGCCACAGCTGGAAGAAGAGGTAACACTGGGTACTGTCGCGCTGCAGCAGAGGGTGGTTCCGGTCGGCAGGGTGATGGAACCGCTGTTCCCCATGGCATTGCAGTAATCCTGGAATGTCACTCCCTGATGCGAAAACTGATACTCAAACTGGGCATCGTAAGAAAACGACAGCGTCGGGGGGGTAGCACCAAAGTTCACCGCGATGTTGTAAACCGCCACGGCACACTCATCACCTGCGGCTACAGGGGTATTTGCCGGAGTCGTGCAGGTGGCCGTTGCTGTAAACGAAGAAGCAACGGTTGTAACCTCGTCAACACAAAGCCTTCTAATGGCCATTTTTCTGGTTTCCCTCCTCTTGTTTTTGGTTACAATATATGGCTTCCTGGCCCGGGTGTGACTGTAATAGTGAAGTTGGGACAGCCATTTTTTGGTGGCATTTACCAAATCCATTGAACTGCAAGCTTTAAGACATCCCCACTGCAGAAGTAACGAACAGCCCTTCTGCTTCATAAGTTGTAGGATCAGGTAATAAACATGCATCGTAATCTTTAATTTTAGGTTACAAAGGGATTCCCTTGTCAACCAATCAGTTCACACCGAGGTGTATGCATGCAAATTATGGAAAACACAATCAGCCTTTGCATGATTGTCCGGAATGAGGAAAGGAATCTAGACCGCTGTCTGAAAAGCACATACGGCTGGGTGGACGAAATAGTCATCGTTGATACCGGTTCGACGGATACCACCCCGGAGATCGCCAGGGCTTACGGAGCACTTGTGGTCCATTCCAAGTGGGAGAACGATTTCTCCCGAGCCAGAAATGAAGGCTTGCGTCACGCTACCGGTCACTGGATAGTGGTCCTGGACGCCGATGAGGAACTGCCTCTGGAAACAGCCCAAAACCTTAAGGTATTGGCCGGTACGCCGGATGTAGAGGCCTGGACCTTTACCCTGGTCAGTCCGGTCAGTAGCACGGAGAACGGTCCAAGTACCCGGCACCTGAACCTGCGGATGTTTAGAAACCGTCCGGCCTACCGCTTTGAGGGAGCAATTCATGAACAGGTCAAGCCGGCCATCCTTAGGGAGAACTGCGGAGCCGCAATCAAGCACTCCAACCTAAGCATAATGCATTATGGCTACATCCGTGATTTTGCCGAACGCCGGACCAAGACACTGCGTAACATTTCTTTATTAAGGGAAGCGCTGGCAAAAAACCCCGCGGACGCCTTTAACAACTATAACCTCGCGGCAAGCTATCATACCCTGGGAGACCTGGAAAAGGCCCGTGATCACTATGCAGTTGCCTTGAATCACCTGGACCAGGGTACCGGGTTTGCAGCGGTCCTGTACAGGAACTACGGACTTTGCCTGTATGACCTCGGTGAATACAACACGGTCCTGGATTTGGCGGATAAGGCACTGGCACTCTTCCCTGATTACCCGGACCTGTATTTCTTAAAGGGGCAGGTTTTCTGGGAGCTGGGGATGCTTCCTCAGGCCAAGGTAAGCTTTTTTAAGTCTACCAGCTTTACCCATACCCCCCCGGACTACACGACCACCGAAGGTGTCACCGGATATATGGCCTTTGAGAACCTGGCCGAGATCCACACACGCCAGGGAGACCTTAACGAGGCTGTAGCCTGTATTGTGAAGGCTCTGGCCGGAAAGCCGTCTTTCCGGCTATTCTCCCGGCTCTGCACTCTGCTGCAGAAACAGAACCAGTCAGGGGCTGAAATTGCCGGTTTCCTTGAACATAAGACCGGGGCTGATCGGTGGACCGTCATCCAGCTTCTGTTCTACCTTCAAGAATATGAGGAATGCCTTAACCGTATCGATCGGGAACCTAGTTTTAATTTTGAGATTAGCCTCCTCAAAGCCAAGTGCCAGATTCGACTTAACCGCTACGCTAAAGCCATCGAGGTATTAGAGGATATTGCTCCTGATTCTCCCCTGGCCGAAGATGCTTTGCGGCAAATATGTATCGCGACGTGGCTGCAGCATCCCAGGAAGGACGCGGGTGAGCAGATTTCGGGCTTTGACCTCCCGGACAGCCCGGTCGTGGCTGTCTGTCGGGTAATTAATGCCCTGATTCTCAACGGCAACCATAAACATTTGTTCGATGTTAACCAGATGAAAGGACTACAGAATGAAGCCATGGATATCGCCGTGGAGGTTCTGACCCTGGGGGATACTGACCTGGCTTTGGCTATCGGAATGATGCTCAGCGGGCCAAACGGTTTGGGGGAAGCCTACTACCTTGTGGGGAGACACGCTCTGGCCCAAGGCCACTACCAAAAGGCAAAACTGCTCCTGGAAAAGGCATTGGATGGCTGTCTGGAGAAAGCAGAGGCCTATTATCTGATCGGAACCGCCTGCGCCAAGCTGAATCTCAATAACCGATCCCTACGGTATTATCTTGAAGCCCATCATCGGTCCCCCGGGGAAGAGCGGTACGTGGCAAGTGTACTCGAACAACTGACAAACCATTGTCTGGCCCTGATTGCCAGTGCAATCAGCCTGGATGATGGAGATCCCGATTTGCGCACGGCTCTGTTTAAACTTACGTCCCTCAGGAAGAAACTCTACCGGTTAAAGGAGGTTTTGGGATGCCAACCAGAACCCTCAGCCTCTGCATGATCGCCAAAAACGAGGCCGATAGCATTGCCCGGTGCATTAACAGTGCCAAGGGTTTTGTAGATGAGATTATCGTCGTTGATACGGGGTCAACGGACAATACCAAAGAGATTGCGCGGACCTTGGGGGCAAAGGTGATCGAGGAAACCTGGAACAACGATTTCAGTGCCGCCCGCAACATCTCCCTGGAGCACGCCACCGGGGATTGGATCCTTTTTCTGGATTGCGATGAAGAGCTGGACCTCGCAAGCGGTCCGGTATTGAGAGAAGCCATCCAAAGCATTACATACGAAGGCTACTTTGTCCTGGTCACTAACACCACAGAGAACAATCTTCAGCTAACATCCCCCAGTATTCGCCTGTTTAGAAATCGGAAATCCTTTCGGTTCGAAGGCAGAATACATGAGCAGATCGCTCCCGCCATAATTAAACAATATGGTATTCGGAGTATCGCGAACATCAACGTTACAATTATTCATCACGGCTACGACCCCAACACCAATAACATTAAGGCCAAGATTAACCGGAACCTGGAAATCTTAAACAGCTATCCGGAAGAGAAAAGGGACGGCTTCTTCCTCTATAACCTGGGCACGGAGTACCTTCGCCTGGGCGAACAGAAGCTGGCCCTGGAAAACTACCTAAAGGCCCTCGACTTGACCAAACCCGGTCAGGCCTTCGGACCGATCCTTGTAAAACGCACGATTGCCACTCTCATAGCGTTGAACCGGTATCGGGTGGCCATCGAGCAGTTACAGTACTATCAGACCATCTACACCGACTTTAACGACCTGTTTTACCTCGAGGCCTTCTGTCATTTCAAGTGTGGGTGCTTTTCCAAGGCTAAGGTCTGCCTGGAGCGGTACTCAAACATGCCCCCGCCTCCCCGGTGGTATCCAACAGAGAACGTTTACTACCTGTCTTCGACCAAAAACCTGATGCCCATTTTGGAAACCTCCGTGATAAACAAGGAGTATCCGGGCTTAAGCGTTTGCATTATCGGCCGGGATGAATCGGCACAGACCTATCAATGCCTGCAAAGCGTCAACGAAATCGCCAGGGAAATCATCTTCGTCGATACGGGCTCGACGGACAGGAGCCCGGCGATAGCCTACCAGATGGGGGCCAAGCTGTACAGTTTCCCTTGGAATAACAATTTCGCGGACACCAGGAATTTCGCGGTCAGCCTAGCGGGTGAAGAATGGGTCCTTATCCTCGATGCCGATGAGGTACTGCCGGACCAGAGCAGAGAAAGGATCGTCGACCTGATTAAGGATGCCAGGCACGATGGCTACCTGCTGCGCGTATGCACCTTTCTTGACCGGAATCTGTCCACAACGAACTGCTGTTTCAAGGGATCGTGCCGGTTATTTCGGAAGGACCGGTACCGCTTCCAGGGAGCGGTCCTGGAGGAAATTATCCCTTTCATCCCGGGGTCTGGTGCTGGCTTAACCGCTGCCGATATCAGCATCCACCACTTGCACTACCTGGCCCCGGATACACATATCGCCCGGAAAAGAGAGTGGAAGCTGGAGACAATTAGGGAAGGAATGGCTCACGACCCCCGGCAGCGGGACTACGCCCTGGGCGTGGAATGCTTCTCCAGGCAGGATTTTCAGTCAGCGGCCAGCTACTTTGCATCCAGTCTCGGGGATACAGAGTGGGCAGGCGTTCCGGATTTCTTCTATTACTTCGGCATGTCCCTGATCAACACCGGGAATCCGGCCCGGACCCTGACTGTTTTGGAACGGGCCACAATACGATACCCCGACTACACGGATCTGTTTTACCTGCAGGCGATTGCCCATTTCATGCGCGGGAACATCGAGGTCTCCGAACAGCTTTTCAAGCGTTGCCTGGAGATGGGAGACGCTCCCTGGGAAAAATACCTGGCAACCCCGGGAACAGGACAATACAAGGCAAAGTGTTCCCTCGGCACCATCTATGCGCAGAAGGGAGATGTTAACCGCGCCCTGGAGATTTTCCTGGAGGCGGTTGGCACTCCCAGTGCTTTTGAACAGGCCATTGAGAGTATCGTTTTTATCCGCGATAAGTTGTCCGTCCCCATAGAACGGTTCCTGGAACAGAACGGTCTTTTGAATACCCCCAGTGTCTCGACAGTGTCCAGATGCCTGGCAAAAATGGGGCGGTATGAGGAAAGCCTGAAGTATCTTGCCCTAGCCGGTGATCTGATTAAAAGCGAAACCCCACCCAGGAACTATGCCGTCATCACCGAGTCTATTGATCTCCTGCTGACCAGATATCTTTGGCATGCCGTTCAGCCGCTGCCTGAAGACTCACCCTTGAGGAAACTCTCCCTTAACTGAGGTGTTAGATGTGAAAAAGGTCCTCGTTGGAACAACTGTCCGGCAAGATCCCCGGATATTGGAATACTATCTCGATTCCCTGCGCAACCTGAATACCCCCGACTTCATTATTGACTACATGTTTATCGACGACAACGACGATCCCCAGGCCTCACACCTGCTGCTGAATTTCCGACCGCTGCGGTCCAAAGTAACGGTTAGAGATAGTGGTGAACGCCGAGAGCCCTTTCACCGTGACGAAATGCACCACCACTGGAACGAAAACCTAATCTGGCGCGTGGCCCGCAACAAGAACATGCTTATCAATCACTGCAAGCAGGAGAGATATGACTACCTCTTTCTTGTGGATTCGGACCTGATTCTGCACCCTGACACGCTGGTCCGCTTAATCGCCATCGGTAAGGACATCATCTCCGAAATATTCTGGACAAAATGGCGCCCTAATGCCGTACCCATGCCTCAGGTGTGGCTCTCGGACAGTTATACCATTTGCAAGCTGGCCCGCGGTGAAAAGATCTCGAATGAGGAGGAGAGACACCGGGTCTTTGAATTCTTCAATATGCTGCACAGGCCCGGTGTATACAGGGTAGGGGGACTGGGTGCCTGTACGCTGTTCACCCTGAAGGCCCTGGAGAGCGGGGTTTCCTTTGACGAAATCTACAACTTGTCCTTCATCGGTGAAGACCGGCACCTCTGTATCCGGGCTGTGGCCCTGGGCTTCGAACTGTTTGTGGACACCTGCTTCCCCGCCTACCATATCTACCGGGAAAGCGATTTAGACGGCGTTCCCGAGTACCTTGAGTCCTTTCGGAAAATGAGTATGGATTCCAATTCTTCAGAAATTACGTCCATGGTTAAGGAAACCCTGGAGAAACTTGAAAGCATTGACTTCAGACAGAAAACAGACCTAAATGGTTACCGAAACAGGTTCACGGAACGGGGTTGGAAAGCATTTTTACGCTTCCGCGAAGGCCTTTCAACATCATCCAAAACCAGCATTCTGAGAGCCGAATTGCCAAGCATTTCCCGGCTTGAATTTAATGATAACCTGGATCAGTGTAATGTAACCATTGAGCTTAACCTTAGGGGTTCGAAAAACGGGGAACGGGTCGAAGTTACCAGGGAGATCAGGCTCGAAATGATTAACGAAGAAACCTGGAAAATCGACCGGTACGAGTCGGGCCTGGAGCGTGAGGGGTGCCGGGAGTCCCCCGTGATTAACTCGGTTTTTAACGGGCACCCCCGGGTGGTCAAGGCCTGTCCCCAAAAGATCACGCTGGCCATGCTGGTACGGAACGAAGCGGACCGTTACCTGCCCGCGGTGCTTCAACAGGCCGCGCAGTACGTGGATGAGGCGGTTATCCTGGATGACGCCAGTACCGATAAGACCGTCGAGGTCTGTCGTGAGCTGCTGCAAGGAATTCCCTCGTTCATTCACGTCAACCAGTCCCCGGGGTTTGGAAATGAGATCAACCTGCGCCAGCAGCTCTGGGAGCTCGCGGTCCAGAGTTCAGCCGAATGGATCCTCTGCCTGGATGCGGACGAGGTGTTTGAAGACCGGGTTGTTTCGGAGATCAGAACCTTGGTTAACCAACCCCATATTGACGTCATCGGCTTCCGGTTATATGACTTCTGGGATATGGAGCATTACCGCGAGGATGAATTCTGGAACGCCCACCTGCGCTATGCTCCGTTCCTGGTCCGGTACCAGTCCAAGTTCCCGTATCAGTGGCTGGAGACACCACTGCATTGCGGTCGTTTTCCGCAAAACGTAACCCTGTTGCCCTCGGCCGTGTCGAACCTGAGGCTAAAACACTTCGGATGGGCTACCACAGAAGACCGGCAGATAAAGTATACCCGCTATAAAGAGGCGGATCCTGACGGGAAGTACGGCATCCTGAAACAGTATGAATCCATTCTGGATCCCAAACCAAACCTGATCAAGTGGCGGGAAAACGAATGAGTTAGTTGGGAGACTTGCAGGCTCGGGGCACTGGATATTTGGGGAAGTGATTACACCTGGCTTGTATAGTCAGGTCACCAGTTCTTCCGCAAGAAGTACGTTTAGTACTCTTTCTGAACAGAATCTGACCAGGAAGTCAATGTTTAAAAAACATTTAAGAAGTCCGTCGGAAATAACAATATTGGACAGGGTGGCCTTACCGTCAATAACAGACAATCGGCACGTGCTCTGCCGAGCCTCATCCGGAAAGGCTGCCGACCCGGTTTCCTCAATATGACAATAGTCAAAACCATTTTTGAACCGGTACTCCAGGGAAATTATGTAGTGAAGCTTTACATGCGGATCCGGTTCGGATACCGCTTCAGCGCTGATAATGGTTACGTGAAACTGGTTACCGAGGTCTGTCGCGGCAAACTTCGGCTTCCCGGAGACAACCGCTGAGAAACAGATCGTTTCCTCGGTCACCTCGTTGGCAAAGATCCTTGCGCTCGCCACACATCTTGCCCCCTTCCAAGGGTTCGTTACATGGTATGAGCCAAAGGTAGGGTTTTATGTTATCAACTGTCGGACTGATTAACGCCTTTATTACATCCCCGGCGCACACCGTTCTAGTTGCAGAGCTAGACGTATCTGTGGTAAACCTATTAGTGAGAACCGCAAAGGGAGGTCTTGATCGTGTCCGGTGAAAAAAGCGGCGTGCTGAAATCGATGCTGAAGAAGATTTTCGGTGACGCGGGAACCCAGAAACCGCGCGGTGGGGGCGGCTGCTGAACCCCGCGCTCTGTTCCGCGTGACGAGAACAAGAAAAAGGATCGCTAAAGGAAAAGAGGTGGAATGGCACGTTGGCCGTCCCACCTCTTGTTCGTTTTGTGCCTCAATTCATCCGGGAAGACTTCCCGAAGCGCTTCCCTATCAGGTGCTCAGCTTGACCGGAAGCTCTACCTGGTCCACTTTGGAACCGTCCTTGGCACTCTCCTGGAACAATACCAGTTTCGCGATTCCGGCCGGCGGATGCGGGATCTTGACCTCGAAGAAGCCCCAGTCCGGTCCGCCCGAGGCGGCGGTGGTGAAGCCGTTCTTCAGAACATTCCCGCTGGCGTCCTGCAGCTCGTAGTTCACCGTGCCCTCAAATACGCGTGCGATACCGATGACGTAAATCAGGTTGGGAACCGTTCCAAAGGAACTAACCACGATGTTGTCCGAGCGTTCCAAACTGCTAAGGGGCCCTACCCATCCCACAACCTGGGGGAAATACTCCCCGCCGGCGTCGCGGAACTCAACGTCGCTGAAGGTACCCTTGAGTACCTCCACCGCGTACGGGTAGGTGATGACTTGTGCTACCATCCCGTCCGGTTCAATCAGCTCGGCGGTAACCACGGCCCGTTCACCCTCGGTCTGGACGTCCACAATTCGAACCTCATACCCCGCCGTGGGTTTTTCACCGTAGCTGACGATGATAAATGTCTCGTTGTTCTCAACCACGGCGACACCGGCGTGAATGGCCTTAACCGTCTCAATCGTTTCTATAACAGGCTGAGGATAAATCAGATGTTCCCCCTCACCCATTCCCGGCGGGTTCGGCAGTGAAGGATTCTCCGAAGTTCCACCAATAGCCGAACATCCGGCAACCAAAACGCCAATCGCGAACAGGACTAGGACCAGTAACCGGATCTTTTGCATCGTAGCAGCACCTCCTGTTACTAATGACGCAGCCGGTCCAGGAACGGTTTTTCATTAGGAAATTATCAATCAAATTAAAAAAGGGGTCAGACCCCTTTTTTAACCGGACGGCGGAAGCATGACAAAGCCACGCGTAGCTTATCAACTCTCTCCTACAGCTTTATGCCCGATATCTTTCCGGTAGTACATATCCTCAAAGTGGATCTTGCCCACGGCCTCGTAGGCCTTCCCTATGGCCGACGGGATATCCTCCCCCACGGCGGTCACACCCAGCACGCGCCCACCCGAAGTCACCACCCGGTCACCGTCCAGTCTCGTCCCGGCATGGAACACAACCACATCCCCGCCGGCAGCAGCCGCTTCAATTCCTTCAATCGGTTTTCCCTTGGCGTAACTCCCAGGGTAACCACCCGCCGCCATCACCACGCAGACAGCCGCGCCCGGCTTCCACCGGATCTCTATCTCGTTCAGGCGACCGTCGATCACGGCCTCCGCGATATCCACCAGGTCCGTCTCCAGCATCGCCAGGAGCGGCTGGGCCTCCGGGTCACCAAAGCGGACATTAAACTCAAGCACCTGGGGGCCCTTCTCCGTGATCATTAACCCAGCGTAGAGAACACCACAGTACGGGCAGCCCTCCGCGGCCATCGCCGTGACCGTGGCTTCCAGGATCTTTGGCACCACCGTCTGGGCCAGTTCCGGGGTATAGATGGGAGCTGGACAGTAGGCCCCCATGCCGCCGGTGTTCGGCCCCTTGTCGCCGTCAAAGACCTGTTTGTGATCCTGGGCGGCCAGTAGCGGAACCACCGTCCTTCCGTCGGTGAAGGCGAGCACGCTCACCTCTTGACCGGCCAGACGCTCCTCTACAACCACCTTATCCCCGGCGTCCCCGAAGGCCCGGTTGAGCATTATTTCCTTCACGGCGGCCATCGCCTCGGAATCGTTGTCGGCCACGATCACGCCCTTACCGGCAGCCAGCCCGTCAGCCTTAACCACACACGGCGTGTCCAGTTCCCACACGAAGGCCATCGCGTTGTCGTAATCCGTGAAGGTCTGGTACTCCGCCGTGGGAATCTCATACTTGCGCATCAGGTCCTTGGCGAAGGTCTTGCTCCCCTCCAGCCGGGCAGCGGCGGCCCGGGGACCAAAAATGCGGAGGTTCTCCGCCTCGAACCGGTCCACGATCCCCTTGACCAGGGCATCCTCGGGTCCGACAAAGGTAAGGTCGATCCCCTGTTCCTTGGCAAATGCGAACAGGCCCTCGACGTCCCCGGCGCTGATCGGCACACATTCGGCCTGCTGTGCGATCCCGGCATTGCCCGGCGCGGCATAAATCTTCTTCACACGGGGGCCCTGGGCGAGCTTCCAGACCAGGGCGTGCTCCCGCCCGCCGCCTCCGACCACCAGTACTTTCATCAATCGTTCCTCCTAGGGGGTCAAACTTAAAAAGTTAAAATTTCTTAAAAAAGGGGTCAGGCTACTTTTTAGATTACTCCTGATACCTATCGACTTGGAGGCTGTTCCCCTTTTCCCCCGCTAATGGTAAAACCCTTTCAATAAGTTAATAAGTTAAGTGCCTGGCACCTATCTACCCCTATCTAGTGTTTGAAGTGACGCATGCCTGTAAACACCATCACGATGCCCTTCTCGTCCGCCGTGTCGATGGACTCCTGGTCGCGTACCGAACCGCCCGGCTGAATGATCGCCGCGATGCCGGCCTCGGCCGCCTGCAAGACGGTGTCGTTGAACGGGAAGAAGGCATCGGAAGCCAGGACGGCGGCCTTCGCCCGCTCCCCGGCCTGCTCCAGCGCGATGCGCGCCGAACCAACCCGGTTCATCTGTCCGGCCCCGACACCCAGCAGTCGTCGGTCAGCCGTGACCACGATGGCGTTGGACTTGACATGCTTCACAATCTTAAAGGCAAAGTCCAGTTCGGCCAGCTGATCGGGGGTGGGCTGGCGCTTGGTCGCCACCCGGAAGTCATCCCGGTTAAATACCTTACGGTCCGCCTCCTGCACCAGGAGGCCCCCGTTCACCTTTCGCAGATCATACCAGTCGTAGGACATCAGGTGGAAGGGACCGGTCTCCAGGAGTCTGATTCCGGCCTTCTTAGTCAGGATCGGCAGGGCCTCTTCACTGAACCCGGGGGCGATTACCGCCTCCAGGAAGATCTTGCTCATTTCCTCCGCAGTCGGCCCGTCGACCGCGCGGTTTACCGCAACAATGCCACCAAAGGCCGACACCGGATCGGCCTCATAGGCCAGGCGGTAGGCCTTGACCAGCGCCTCGCGGCTGGCCACGCCGCTCGGATTATTGTGCTTGATGATCGCCACCGTCGGCTCCTCGAATTCCCGCACCAGTTCGAGCGCGGAGTTCAGGTCCAGGATGTTGTTGTAGGAAAGCTCCTTGCCGTGCAGCTGGCGGGCGTTGGCCACCGAAGCCCCGAAACGACGGGGATCACGGTAAAAGGCGGCCTTTTGGTGGGGGTTTTCCCCGTAACGGAGCGGCTGGACCAGCTCGAAAGGTAGTGAGATCTCCACCGGGAACATCTTCCCGGCTTGGTCGCAGTGACCCAGGTAACCGGCAATCACCGAATCGTAGTGGGCCGTGTGCGCGAAGGCCTCACGGGCCAGAGACATGCGCAGTTCTTCGGTGACTTCGTCTTTCTTTACGGCGTCCAACACCCGGTCATAGCGAACCGGGTTGGTGACCACAACCACGTATTTGAAGTTCTTGGCCGAGGCCCGGATCATGGCCGGGCCCCCGATATCAATGTTTTCAATCGCTTCGGACTGGCAGACTCCTTCTTTGCTAATCGTGGCCTTGAAGGGATAAAGGTTGACCACCACCATATCAATCGGCGTAATGCCGTGCTCGTCCAGTTGGGCCAGGTGTTCATCGGTACGCATGGCCAGGATTCCACCATGAATGCGGGGATGCAGGGTTTTCACCCGCCCGCCGAGAATCTCCGGGAACCCGGTCACGTCCGAGACCTTGATCACGGGTATACCAGCCTGGGCAATGACGGCCGCCGTGCCTCCCGTGGAAACCAGCTCGATACCTGCCGCATGCAGCCCGCGGGCTAACTCCTCCAGCCCGGTCTTGTCCGACACGCTGATCAGCGCACGCTTAATCTTCATTCGTTCCGCCTCCTTTGGGGCTCATTCCATTCGGTTATTCGTAAAAGACTCTCCGTCCCTTGATGGTCAGCTTGCCCTGCGCATAGAGGCGCACGGCCTCCACGTAGATGCGGTGCTCCTGCTCCAGAATGCGCGCCGAAAGGGTATCCTCGGTATCATCCTGCAGCACAGGCACCACGGCCTGAATAATGATCGGTCCGGTATCCACACCCTCGTCCACGAAATGGACGGTGCATCCAGAGAAGCGGACACCGTACTCCAGGGCCTGCCCCTGAGCGTGCAACCCCTGGAAAGACGGGAGCAGCGAAGGGTGGATGTTGATCATCCGGTTGGGGAAGGCCTTCAGCATTACCGGTGTGACGATGCGCATGTAGCCCGCCAGGCAAACGAGCCCGACCTCGTGCTCCCGTAAAACCCGCACGATCTCTTCCTCGTAGGCCTGCTTGGACGGCTTCCCGCCAAGTTCGACCGCGAAGGCGGGGATGTTGTTCATCCGCGCCCGCTCCAGGACATAAGCGTTCGGGTTATCGCTGATGACAACCGCCACTTCGGCCTCCAGCCGTCCGTCCAAGGTGGCGTCGAGGATGGCCTGAAGGTTAGACCCGCGCCCCGAGGCCAGTACGCCGATCTTCAGCAAACCCCAGTGATTATCCCTGACTTCCATATATCTTCTCCTGATTGCAGGGAATTTTCCTTACTTGTACTCCACAACACGCGGTCCGTCCGCGATCTGCCCAATGCGAAAGACCTGCTCACCCTGGGCCCGCAGGCGGTCTGTAACGGCGTCGGCTTCGTCGGACGGCACCACCAGGACAAAACCGATCCCCATGTTGAAGGTCCGGTACATCTCGTCCGCGGCCACGTTGCCGATCTCCCGGATCAGGTCGAAGATCGGTGGTACCGGCCAGCTGTCGCGGTCGACGACGGCCTTGAGCCCGGCCGGCAGAATGCGCGGCAGGTTCTCGGTAATCCCCCCGCCAGTGATATGAGCCATTCCGCGGACGGTGAACTCACCGAGCAGGGGCAGCACCGACCGCACGTAGATCCGCGTGGGTACCAGCAGCTCTTCCCCTATCGTCCGGCCCAGTTCGTGCAGGTAACTGTCCACATCCAGTTCACCGATCTCGAGCAAGACCTTGCGCGCCAGGGAAAACCCGTTGCTGTGCAGCCCCGACGACGCGAGACCCAGCAGGACGTCTCCCTCGTGGATGGCCGCTCCGTCCACGATGCGAGAGCGTTCCACCACACCCACGGCAAAACCGGCCATATCGTATTCTTCGGCGGCGTAGAAGCCGGGCATTTCCGCCGTTTCCCCGCCGATCAGGGCACAGCCGGCCAGTCGGCAGCCCTCCGCGATCCCTTCCACCACAGCGGACACCCGCTCCGGATCAACTTTACCAACCGCCAGGTAGTCCAGAAAAAAGAGCGGCTCGGCGCCCTGCACCAGGATGTCGTTCACGCACATCGCCACCAGGTCGATTCCGACCGTGTCGTGCCGGTCCACCATGAAGGCCACCCGCAGTTTCGTGCCCACACCGTCCGTCCCGGAAACCAGGACCGGCTCCCGATACTTCTTGGTATCCAGTGCAAAAAGCCCGCCAAATCCGCCGATGTCCGTCAACACCTCGGGCCGCAGCGTGCGGCGGACCGACTGACGCATCAGTTCCACTGCCCGATTGGCCGCCTCGATGTCCACGCCAGCCTCGGCATAGGTCAGGCCTTTTTTCGGTTCAGTCAAACGGCTCACCCTTCCAGGGCAAACTTCCCATTCATTTTCTCATGCATTTTTACGGGGTAGTCCCCGTCAAAACAGGCGGTACAAAAATCCCCCCGCCGTTCCCCAAAAACACCCAAGAGGCCATCCAGGCTGAGGTAATTCAGGCTGTCCGCGCCGGTAAACTGGCGAATCTCCTCAATCTTCTTCTGGGCCGCGATCAGTTCCTTCCGGTTGGAAGTGTCAATCCCGTAGTAGCAGGGACAGGTCACAGGGGGGGAGCTTAGGCATAGGTGGATCTCGGTAGCCCCCGCATCCCGAAGCATCTTCACAATCTTGCTGCTCGTGGTACCCCGCACCAGGGAATCGTCCACCAGGACCACCCGTTTCCCCTCAAGCACCTCGCGGATCGGGTTCAGCTTCAACCGTACCCCCAGGTCGCGCAGGTGCTGGGCGGGCTGGATGAAGGTCCGGCCGATGTAGCGGTTCTTCATCAGGCCCTCCTCGAAGGGAATCCCCGAAGCGTCAGCGTAACCCCGCGCCGCCGGGATCCCCGAGTCGGGTACCGGTAGGACCAGGTCGGCTTCAATCGGATACTCGCGGGCGAGTTGTTCGCCCATCATCCGGCGTACCCGGTTGACGTTAAAGCCGTTGATGCGGCTGTCGGCGCGGGCGAAATAAATGTATTCAAAGATGCAGTGGGCCTGCCGGTTTCCGGCCAGAGCGTTGATGCTGACCAGACCGTTCTCGTCCATTACGACAATCTCGCCGCCCTGGATGTCCCGGATAAACTCGGCGCCGATGGTGTCCAGCGCGCACGACTCCGAGGCCACCACCCAGGCATTACCCAGTTTGCCCAGGCACAGGGGGCGGAATCCGAAGGGGTCGCGCATGGCCAGGAGCCTGTTCTCAGTCTGGATCACCAGCGAGTAGGCGCCCTTGATGTCGATCATACACTTGACCAGGGCCTCCTCCAGGCTGTGCTGGCTGTGCCGGGCGATCAGGTTCACGATTACTTCGCTGTCGGTGGTGGTCTGAAACACCGCTCCGGACGCAGCCATCTGCTGCCGTAGCTCGCAGATGTTCGTCAGGTTTCCGTTGTGGGCCAGACCGATCCGGCCGCCGGCATAACTGAACACCAGGGGCTGGGCGTTTACCGCCAGGCTGGAACCGGTCGTGGAGTAGCGGACGTGCCCGATGGTACTGTGACCCTTCAGTTTGGAGATAACTGACTCGTTGAAGACATCGGGAACCAGTCCCATCCCCTTGTGCAGGTGGATTTGGGAGCCGTCGGCGGTTGCGATCCCCGCACTCTCCTGCCCCCGATGCTGCAGGGCGTACAGCCCGTAAAAGGCAAGCCGGGCCACATCGAGCCCGGGGCCGTAGATGCCGAAAACACCACAATGTTCACGCGGTTTATCCCGGTCAAAGCTCATTTTGTTTCAGCCCAACTCCTATCCCAGCATACGTCAGCGAAACGTCAACAGGCCCTAAGCGGAAGTTTCTATTAACGGTCTCCGAGCAGGCGGCGTAGGATTTCCTGATAAGCCTCCTCCACTCCGCCCAGGTCACGGCGGAAGCGGTCCTTGTCGAGTTTCTCCCGGGTGTGCTTGTCCCAGAAACGGCAGGTGTCCGGGGAAATCTCATCGGCCAGGATCAGACGGCCGTCACTCTCGGTAATCCCGAACTCAAGTTTGAAATCCACCAGGATGATGTCGCGTACATCCAGGTACTTCTTGAGAAAGTCATTAACCTTAAGGGCCATCTCCCGCATTACGGTGAGCTGCTCGGGAGTAGCGGCCTTGAGCAGGCGAATGTGCGAACAGTTGATCAGCGGGTCGTGCAACTCGTCACTTTTATAATAGTACTCTACGACCGGTTCGTCTAGTTCGATCCCCTCTTCGAGGCCGAGACGCTTGGCCAGGCTGCCGGCGGTGACGTTGCGCACCACGAGTTCGATCGGGACGATCCGCACGGCGCGAACCGCCATCTCCCGGTCGTTCAGGAGTTCGCCAAAGTGGGTGGGGACGCCCTCCTGCTTGAGCAGCTTGAAGAAGTGGGCGGAGACGAGGTTGTTGACGACACCCTTATCGGTGATCGTGCCCTTTTTTTGGCCGTCGAAGGCGGTGGCGTCGTCCTTGTAGGAGACGATGTACTGGTTGGGGTCTGCGGTACGGTAGATACGCTTGGCCTTGCCTTCGTAAAGAAACTCACCTTTGTCCATTGGTGACTCCTCCTGTATGAAAATTGTCGATGCGGCTTGCCTTCAGTTAATCCAACCCGAAGCGTCCATAGACTTCGCCCAGCCGCCGGGTGAAGTGGCCGTAGTCGAAGACCTTGTCCAGTTCGTCCGCACTCAGGTGCTGGGTCAGTTCGGCGTCACGCAGGAGCAGCTCCTTGAGCGGTTCGCCGGACTGCCAGGACTGCATGGCGTTACGCTGGACGATCTCGTAGCCCTTTTCCCGGCTCAGGCCTTTCTCGACCAGGGCCAGGAGCACGCGCTGTGAAAAGACCAGCCCGTGCGTGCGTTCCAGGTTGCGTTTCATGTTCTCGGGATAGACGAGGAGGTCCTGGATGACCCCGGTGAACCGGAAGAGCATATAGTCGAGGGTGATCGTGCTGTCCGGAATGACCACCCGTTCCACTGAGGAGTGGGAGATGTCCCGCTCGTGCCAGAGGGCCACGTTTTCAAGGGCGACCATGGCATTGGCGCGCAGGATGCGGGCCAGGCCGGAGATGCGTTCACAGACGATCGGGTTACGCTTGTGCGGCATGGCCGACGAGCCCTTCTGCCCGGCCTTGAACGGTTCCTCGGCCTCGCGGATGTCGGTACGCTGGAGGTTGCGGATCTCGACCGCGAATTTCTCCAGCGAGGCCCCGACCACGGCGATTGTGGTCATATAGGCGGCGTGCCGGTCACGCTGGATGACCTGTGTGGCCACCCGCTCCGGTGTCAGGCCGAGCTTTTGGCAGACGTATTCTTCAACAAAAGGATCAAGCGTGGAATAGGTGCCGACGGCGCCGGAGAGCTTACCTACAGCCACCTCCTGAACCGCCTTTTCCATTCGGGCGATGTCGCGCTCTACTTCGGCGGCCCAGAGCAGCATCTTCAAGCCGAAGGTCATCGGCTCAGCGTGGATGCCGTGGGTACGGCCGATCATCAGGGTGTCGCGGTACTGCACGGCCTTCTCCAGGAGCACCTTGTACAGCTCTTTAAGGCGGGTTAAGATCTGCTGCCCGGCCTCAACCATTCGTACGGCCAGCGCCGTATCGACGACGTCAGAGGAGGTCATCCCGAGGTGAATGTACTTGGACTCCTCGTCGACGTACTCACCGACGTTGGTCAGGAACGCAATCACGTCGTGCCGTGTGACCTTCTCGATCTCCAGGATACGCTCGACCTTAAAGTCCGCGCGACTCCTGATCCCCTCCACAGCCTCGGCGGGTACCTGGCCCAGCTCGGACAGAGCCTCGCAGGCCAGGATCTCTACTTCAAGCCATTTCCGGTACTTGTTCTCCTCTGACCAAATGGCCCTCATTTCCGGAAGGGTGTAACGATCGATCATCTCTCAAGGCTCCTCAATACTATCATCTAGTGGTTCTGAGCTTATCACCCGGCGACAACAAATAGCTACTGCTGCTTCAAGTACTCCGCCCAGCCCAGAGACTGGAGCTTCGCGTCCTTCGCCTCTACCTCCGCCGTCATATCCCGTTTAAAGCTCTCCAGCTGCCGGCGCACCTCCGCATCACCCACCCCAATGATCTGCGCCGCCAGGATACCGGCGTTCTTCGCCCCGTTAATGCCCACGGTCGCCACGGGCACCCCGGGCGGCATCTGCACGGTCGAGTAGAGGGCGTCCTGTCCGTTCAACGCCCCGGACTTGATCGGCACCCCGATCACGGGGAGCGTGGTATGCGCCGCCATCACCCCGGCCAGGTGCGCCGCCATTCCGGCTGCGGCGATGATCACCTTCAGGCCGCGTTCCGCGGCCGTCCGGCTGTACTCCAGAGCCCGTTCCGGCGTCCGGTGAGCCGAAATTACGGATATCTCATAGGGTATCTCGAGCATGTCCAGGGCTTGGGCCGTCTTCTTCATTACCTCCAAGTCGGAGTCGCTGCCCATCACGATGCCTACCAGTGGTTTTGTCACTTGCGGACCCTCCTATATAATGTGATTCCAGTGAAAGAACCTGTTCTCTATTCCCACTCTATTGTACCCGGCGGCTTGGACGTGATGTCGTAAACCACCCGGTTAATCTCCCTCACTTCACCCACGATACGGGACGAGATCTTCTCCAGCACCTCGTAGGGCAGGCGCACCCAGTCAGCGGTCATCCCGTCCGCGCTGTCCACGGCCCGGATCACCGCGGTATAGGCGTAAGTACGTTCATCACCCATCACGCCTACGCTCTTCATTGAGGGCAGTACCACAAAGGACTGCCAAATCTCACGGTACAGCCCAGCCTTGCGAATCTCGTCGGTCACAATAGCGTCGGCCTCGCGCAGCACGTCGAGCTTCTCCCGGGTAACCTCACCCAGGATGCGCACGGCCAGGCCCGGACCGGGGAAGGGCTGGCGCCAGACGATCTCCTCGGGCAGGCCGAGTTCCTCACCCAGCACGCGCACCTCGTCCTTAAAGAGCCACTTCAGGGGCTCGATCAGCTTGAACTGCATGTCCTCCGGCAGGCCGCCCACGTTGTGGTGGGACTTGATCACGACCGCCGTGGTGGTGCCGCTCTCGACCACGTCCGGGTACAGGGTGCCCTGCACCAGGTAGTCGATCTGGCCGAGTTTCGCTGCTTCCTCTTCGAAAACCCGGATGAACTCCGTACCAATAATCTTCCGTTTTCGCTCCGGATCGGTCACCCCGGCCAGCTTGTCCAGGAAGCGTTCCTCGGCGTCGACATAGACTAAATGCATGTTGAACTGGTTCCGGAAGACACGCTGGACTTCCTCCGGCTCGCCCTTACGCAACAAGCCCTGGTTTACAAACACACAGGTCAGACGATCCCCCACAGCCCGGTGCACCAGGGCCGCCGCGACCGACGAATCGACTCCGCCGCTCAGCGCACAGAGCACCTGGCCCGCATCCCCGGCCTCGGCCCGGACCTGCGCCACCGCGCTCTCCAGGAAGGAGGCCATCGTCCAGTCACCCTTGCAGCCGCAGACTCCATAAAGGAAATCCTCCAAGATTGTCTTCCCGCCCGGCGTGTGCACCACCTCGGGGTGGAACTGCAGGGCGTATAGTCCGCGGTCCGGCGCGCTCATCGCGGCGACGGGAGCGTTGGCCGTGCGGGCTGTGCTCGCAAAGCCAGGCGGCGCCGCCTCCACGCTGTCCCCGTGGCTCATCCAGCACTGTTCCCGCTGCGCGAGCCTCTTAAACAGAAGATCCCCGGAAATGCTCTCCAGGGTGGTTTTGCCGTACTCCCGCTGTTCGGAACGTCGTACCTTCCCGCCCAGCTGGAAGGCCATCAACTGCATTCCATAACAGATACCCAGAATCGGGATGTCGGCCTCATAGATGTCGGGATCCACATGGGGCGCGCCCTCCTGGTACACGCTCGACGGCCCGCCCGAAAACACAATCCCCTGCGGCTTCCGCGCCACCAGTTCCGCTATCGGCGTATGGTAGGGCAGGATCTCACAGTAGACGCGGCACTCGCGGATCCGTCGGGCGATGAGCTGCGTGTACTGCCCGCCGAAATCAAGGACGATCACAAAATCGTGTCCGAACTGCACCCCTACTCCCCCTGTTTGGTGTAGACTTCAGGTTTAAGAACCCAGATGTCCGCCAGGTTACGATATCGTTCCCGGTAGTCCAGGCCGTAGCCCACGGCAAACTCGTCGGGAATCAAAAACCCGAGGTAGTCGACCTCGACGTCCACCTTACGGCGTTCAAACTTGTCCAACAAGACGCAGACCTTGACCGTGACCGGCCCGCGCGTACGCAGTGATTCCACCAGATAGTTCAGGGTCAGACCCGTGTCCACGATGTCCTCCACGATCAGCACGTGCCGGCCTCCGATGCTTTCCTCAAGATCCTTCAAAATGCGCACCACCCCCGAAGAGGTGGTGGAAAGGCCGTAGCTGGACACCGCCATGTAGTCCATCGCTACCGGTATATCGATCTGACGCGCAAGGTCGGCCATAAAGATAGTCGACCCCTTCAGAATTCCGACCAATAACAGATCCTTGCCAGCGTAGTCCCTGGCAATTTCGCGCCCCATCTCGGCCACCCTAGCCTGGATGTCAGACGCGGATACCAGTTTACGCTCCAGATCCTGGTGCATTAGGCTCACAGCCCCCGTTTCGGGCAGGATGATTCCTGAAAAATATGGCCTATTATACCAAGAATCAAAGATTAGTGTCAATGAATGGCGAAAGACGGTGAATGTCAAGGAAACCCGGGTTTTGCAAAGGGAATACCTATTACTGAAACCCCGGCAATCGTGCCTAGGATCTCTGATGTCTTCTCCTGCAATAGAACTTGTTACCGCGTGTTTCCACGTTCAGCCGGATAACAGGCTCCGTATTGGACATACGAAGGTTGAACCGCCAATCCTCGAATTCTAGGCTCACCCCATCCGTCTCGTCTACACAAACCGCCTGACCCTCGTATTTTTCCCGGACGCACGCAATGGCTTTCAGAAGGATTCGCAACCTTCTGGTTGATTTCACCGCTGCGCTTCCGTTTGTTTCAACCCCGGTTCCATCTTGCTGTTCGCCTCCCCTTACCCAATAGTAATGGGGGACTCTACGAGTTTCTTTACTTCTTCAGCCCGCTCACGCGGAACAATCAGGGTTTTCTTCCCCGACCGGACAACGATTAAGTCGTTTACGCCGATGATCGTGATGACCTCCTCAGTATCCTCACTGAACACCAGATTCGCACTAGCATCAAGTCCCCTGACCTCCCCCCGACAGGCGTTGCCTTGATTGTCCTTCTCCAGGAAGGCCTCCACGGCCGGCCACCCACCGACATCACTCCAGGAGAAAGGCGCCGTCACGATCCGCACGTCAGAAGCCTTTTCCATGATCCCATAATCAATTGATATCGAAGGGACCTCGGTAAAGGCCTTATGCAGTGCATTCGGCCAATCCTGTGTACCGTCATATGTCATTAACGGCCGGAAGTGGCAGATGTACTCCGGTAAATGCTTCTCAATCTCGGTGAGAATAGCGTCGGTCGTCCAGACAAACATCCCGCTGTTCCACAAAAAACTGCCTTCAGCCAGGTATTTCTCGGCCGTCGCTCTATCTGGTTTTTCCTTGAAACGGCGGAGTCTGAAGTGACCGCAACCGCCGTCTTCCATAATCTGTTCACCCCGTTCAAGATAACCGTAGCCGGTAGCCGCATACTCAGGTCTAATGCCGAAAGTGTACAGGGCGCCGTTTCTTAAAGCAGCCTGCACAGCCGAAAGAAGCGCTTTCTGAAACTCGCGGACTGGTTGAATCATGTGGTCGGCTGGTAACACAATCATGGACGGGTTACTAAAGCGGCGGCGACACAAAAAGGCGGCCAGCGCTACGGCAGCGGCCGTATCCCGCCGCATGGGCTCACCGATTATGTTCTGTTCTGGAATTTCCGGTAGTTGTTCGCGTACCAGGGGGACATACCGGTCGTTGGTAAGCACCAACGTGCGTTCGGGCGTAACCAGGTCGGCAATGCGATCATAAGTGCCCTGTAGCATTGAACGGTGACCAAACAGAGTAAGAAACTGTTTAGGCTTTTCCGGTGTGCTCAGCGGCCAGAAGCGTGTTCCCACCCCACCGGCGATAATCACCACCACACAATCGTGCTGTTCACTTATAACCATCCTTGAATATTCCCTTCCCAATAGATATGTCTTTGTTAGTAACTTAGGGGAAGCGCTGCCATACTCTTGCTTCTAACACAAATCCAGGCTATTCTTCTCAATTCTGCATACTCCACCAAAAACCTTCCCTGTCCTATACCAAGAGGGACCTTGGATGAAATTGGAAGGTGCGAAAAGCTCCTACCATCCGGGAGACAGTAGAAGAGGAGTGGGGCGGCCACTCCTCTTCTTAGGGGAAGCGTTTACTGTCGCACTACGGGCGCGAACAGACTGTGAGGCACCTTTACTGCGGCGGCTGGATGCTGATCTCCTTGTCATAGTCCTTGAACTCGATACAGATGTCCAGCGTTTCCTTCTCGTTGCTCTTACTCACCGCCGATATCTCGGTCTTTGCGATCCGTTTATCCCGGGGGTTCACCCAGATCTTGTAGGTGAAGTCGGTGAAGGCTAGATCCAGATACGGGTTCTGCACCATCGGCTTGAGCTCAATCAGTTGGTACTTCCCGTCCTGCCCCTTGAACTCGGAGACGGGGATGTCCTTAAATTCAAAGACCGCCAGCGGATTCAGCTCCGTGATGAAGAGCTCGGTCTGGGCGAGGCGGTTGCCCTGCAGGGAAAGCCACGCGCCCGAGATCTGGTCCCTCATATAAGTGGTGTCGTCCACCTGGATGAATTCAATCGGGTTGTTGGCCAGCGTGCCCTTGATATGGACCCGGTCCGCACCCGCATACTCGCCTTCAATCTTGCTCAGGTACTCCGTTTCCCGGTCGGCTCCGCCCAGGCGGGAGTCGATACGGTAGCGATAGGTCTGGGCCGCCTTGGTGGTCTCCAGGCTCTCCGCGAGGAAGCTTTCCTTGTCGATGCTTACGCTGCTGACACAGCCGCGGAACACAAAGAGGGCCCCAACAAAGACCAGCAGAACTGCGGCCGCGATTACCCAGACCCGACCCCGCGGTAAGACGATCCAGCGCATGCAAATCCCCTCCAGAGACAAACTTTACCTAATTAGTACGTGCCCCGGGGGACAATTATGCCCAAATGATGCATGGGTTTGCTAGACCGGCAGGCTTGCCGCCTGTTAGAATGAGCGGAGAGTTACAGCCGTATGCGGCACGTGCGGAAAGGTCGTGAACCGGTTTGGACATGAAGGAGATGCAGCAGGACGTAGAGGCCTGGATCGGACAGTTCGAGGAGGGTTACTGGCATCCGCTGACGATGCTGGCCCGTCTGACCGAGGAGGTCGGAGAACTAGCCCGTGAGATCAACCACGCCTACGGCCAGAAACCCAAGAAGGAAGGCGAACCCCCGGGGGACATCGCGCTGGAACTGGCCGACATTATGTTTATCCTGGTTTGCTACGCCAACGCCCTGAACATTAACCTGGAAGAGGCCTGGCGCCGGATGATGGCTAAATACCGGGAGCGTGACAGTGAGCGCTGGACCCGGAAGCCGGACCTGGAAGGCGGGCCGGCCTAGCCTCGGACCCGGTGATAGGATGGTCCTAGATGCGGTCGCCTCGGGAGAAGCCCATTGAATAGAGGAAAAAAGGTTGGCCACGCGTTCTTGATTGACGTTATAATTGGGACAGACCATTGTACGAGGAGGCAGCAATTTTGGCTTCTATCATTCCCCTCCGGGGTGTTCGTTACAACCCCCGGGTCGTACCCGATCTCGCCCAGGTTGTCACCCCTCCCTATGACGTTATTGATGAAACTGCCCAGAACCGCTACTACGACCGGAACCCTTATAACGTAATCCGGCTTGAATATGGTAAGACCGCTCCCACGGACGACGCCAAGAACAACCGCTATACGCGGGCCGGCGAGACGTTCTCCAGCTGGATCGCCGACGAGGTGCTGGTGCAGGATACCCAGCAGTGCCTCTACTTGTATGAACAGCAGTTCACCGTACACGTCAAGACCTACGCCCGGCACGGTTTTTTCTGTGGCGTGCGCGTTGAGCCTTACGAAAGCGGGGTCGTGCTCCCGCACGAGGAGACCCTGCCCAAACACAAGAAGGACCGTCTGGAGCTGATGCGCCTCTGCCGGGGCAACTTCAGCCCGATCTTCGGCATCTACCCGGAAAAAGAAATGGTCAGCTCCATTATTATCGGGAAGGCCATGCAGAATGATCCCGACGTGTCCTTTACCGATGAGCTCGGCCAGACCCACCGCATGTGGATCGTCCGCGACCATGCCGTGATCAACCCGATCATCAGCTTAATGGAGCAGAAGCGCATCTTCATCGCCGACGGGCATCACCGCTACGAGACCGCCCTCGCCTACAGCCAGGAGGTCGGAGGCCCGGGTCTGCACAACTACACCCTGATGGTGCTCGTAAACCTTTACGACCCCGGCCTCGTAGTGCTGCCCACCCATCGCCTGGTGCAAAACCCGCAGGGCATCGCACCGGAAACGCTCATATCCGAACTCGGCAACCTGTTTGAAGTCACACCCGCCTCCGTGGAACCGGAAAACTTCACGCTCTTTCTGGATGACCTGGAAACCCGGGGCAAGGGCAGTTTTGGCCTCTACACCGGTGATGGTTGCTTGTTTGTGCTTTCTCTGAAACCGGGGGCGGACCTGGACGGGCTGATGCCCGCGGACAAGTCCCTTGCCTGGCGGCGGTTGGACGTCACCATCCTGCACAGCCTCATCCTGGAGAAGTACCTAGGTATCGGAAGCGCAGAGCGCACCGACGAGGGTCTGATCCGGTACACGCGGGAGGAGGCCGGCGCCCTGGAGAAAGTCGACCGGGGAGAGTTCGCGTTCGCTTTCTTTATGAATCCGACTGGGGTGGATGAACTTGTGGCGGTAGCGGAGGCCGGGGAGAAGATGCCCCAGAAGTCCACCTACTTCTACCCCAAGCTGAGTACGGGGCTGGTCATAAACAAGTTCTAGTTACTTTCAGATGTGCAAAAGCCGGGCATACGCCCGGCTTAACTGTTTCATTTCCCTTTAGCGATAAATCTACTCTGATTACTTTACCCGTCTTTTCTGAATCTGGATTTCCGCTTCGTGTCTGCCCAGTTCACCGAGAGCATAGTCAACTTTAAGCTCGAGGTCATCAACCTTATCGTGGATCTCACTAACCTCATTCTTTAGGTGCTTAATGTCCCCCTGGATGTAGTTTAGGATCTCGTCGTGGTGGATCACCATAGCCCGAGTGACTTGGGCGTGCTCCTCTAGTGCCCTCAGGATTTGGGTATGTTCCTTCTGACCCTGCTCCAAACCAGCAACCTGGTTGACCAGAGACTGCTGACCCTGCTCTAGGCCGACTTGCCCCTGTTTTAAGTCGGCTTGCCCCTGCTCTAGGCCGACTTGCCCCTGTTTTAAGTCGGCTTGCCCCTGCTCTAGGCCGACTTGCCCCTGTTTTAAGTCGGCTTGCCCCTGTTTTAAGTCGGCTTGCCCCTGTTTTAGTTCCTTTACCTCTCCACTTAAGCCTTTGACTTCATCACTTAGGGATTTGAGCCGGCCTAGAATCTCCTGTAACACTTTATCTTCAGCCACGACTTTCACCTTCTCCTGGTAACTAATAAGAGCATTCGCCGTGCAAACCTGATTTCCTGCCCTTTCCAGAACACTTAAGCTAACAAATGCGGGGGAGCGGTGCTCCCGCCAACATATCCAGGTACTTGGTGCCGTCGAGGGCGGTCTTCAGGTAGCAGTCGCCCTTGCCCGGACGCACCTCGCCAATGATCCGGGCGTTTCGCCCGTAACGGTGCTCGCGCATCAGGCGGAGAGCCTCCTCGGCCTGCTCCGGCGCGACGATCGCCAGGAACTTCCCCTCGTTGGCCATATAATATGGATCAACACCGAGCATTTCGGAAGCGCCCTTCACTACCGGGTCTACGGGGATCGATGCTTCCTCCAGCCAGATATCGCAACCCGCCGAGGAAGCGATCTCCTTCGTCGAGGTCGCCAGACCGCCACGCGTCAGGTCGCGCATCAGCTTCACCCCGGGCAGTTTTTCGGCCAACATCCCGGTAATCCCCTGTAGGGGCGCGCAGTCGCTGAGGATGGCCTGCTCGAATCCGAAACCCTCCCGCGCCGTCAGTACCGCCATCCCGTGGTCACCCATGTTCCCGTTTACCAGCACCAGGTCTCCTGGCGCAATCCGGTGGTAGCCCAGGTCCACACCGTTCGGGATCAACCCGAACCCGGCCGTATTGATAAAGATCCGGTCTAGCCCGCCGCGGCCCACCACCTTGGTATCTCCGGCCACAACCTGCACCCCCGCCTCGCGGCAGGTCTGGGCCATCGAGGCCACCACCCGCTCCAGGTCGGCCAAAGGCAACCCCTCTTCAATCAGGAAACCAGCCGTCAGGTAGAGCGGACGCGCTCCGCTCACCGCCAGATCGTTGACTGTCCCGCAGACCGCGAGCTTCCCGATGTCCCCGCCGGGAAAGAAGGGTGGGTCAATCACGAAGGAGTCCGTGGTCAGGGCCATCCGGCCCTCGCCGACCTTGAACGCGGCGGCGTCGGTCAGCCCCTCGAGCAGACTGTTACCCAGGTACTTGAGGAAAAGCCCGGTGACGAGGTCGTGGGTCAGTCTGCCACCGTCACCGTGGGCTAACAGGATGATGTCAGAGGACATTAAATCTCCACCTTCATATGCCAAATCAAAACATAAAATCATCGTTTGGATCCGGGTTTATCACCCAGCAACTTGCAGACCTATAAGTTAATAAGTTAAGTGCCTGGCACCTACTCCTAGAAACAGCCCTACTTGCCAAGCCTTCTATCATACTGATAGTATGCCGCGCAGGCGCCTTCAGAAGATACCATACACGGCCCGACCGGGTTGATCGGCGTGCACGCCGTACCGAACAGCCGGCACTCGTGCGGGTTGATCTTCCCCTTTAAGAGATCGCCGCACCGGCAGCCCTTCGGGATGCGCGGTTCCGGCACCACCGCGTCAAACCGTTTCGCCGCGTCAAAGGCGGCAAACTCAGGTCGGATGACCATGCCGCTGCCCGGGATCACCCCGAACCCGCGCCAGGAGACGTCCGCCACCTCAAAGAACTGCTCCATCAGAGCCTGAGCCCTGACGTTACCCTCGTCCTTAACCACCCTGGAGTAGCCGTTGTCCACCCGGACCTGGTCCTGGAGCAGCTGGTCCACCAGGTTGTGCAGGCAGTCCAGGATGTCCGTTGTCTCAAACCCGGTGACCACGGCCGGCAGGTTGTACTGGTCGGCCACGAACTGGAAGGCGTTGCGGCCCACGATTGCCGTAGCATGGCCCGGCAGGATGAAGCCGTCGAGCCTCAGCTCCGGGTCAGCCATGATCGCGTGCATCGCCGGCGGGACCAGCTTGTGCGAGGTATAGACGCTGTAGTTGGACACGCCCTGGGTCTTGGCCTGGAGAATGCTCAAAGCGATGCCAGGTGCGGTCGTCTCGAACCCGACGCCCAGGAAGACCATCTGCCGGTCCGGGTGCTTACGGGCCCATTCCACGGCGTCGGCCGGGGAATAGAAGATCTGCACGTCGGCCCCGACAGCCCTCTCCTTCTCCAGCGAGGTATAACTACCCGGCACCCGCATCATGTCCCCAAAAGTGCCTAGGCTCACGCCGGGCGTGCGCGCCAGGGCGATCATCCGGTCGATGTCACCGTAGTCGGTCACACAGACCGGACAGCCGGGACCACTCCGCAGGTCGATGTAATCGCCCAAAAGGCTCCTGAGCCCTGCCTTGGAGATAGCCACGGTGTGTGTACCGCAGACTTCCATAAAAACAGCCCGGCGGCCCAGGCGCTCCGCTACCTGCTTAGCCTGTTCGGTAACCTTGCCGAGGAGGGCCTTGCCGACCTCCGGGTCACGAAACCTGTCCAGGATCTGCATATCTCAGGATCTCCTCCCATAGCTTCAGTCGTTCCATCGCCTCTTCCAGATCCAGTTTCTCGATGGCGTACCCCGTATGGGCAATCAGGTACTCGCCAATCTCGACCTCACCGACCATTATGGTGTTGATGCGGCGGGTCACGCCGAAAACCTCGACTACAGCGGTGTTCTCTTCTGGATTCACTTCAATGACTTGTCCCGGAACAGCTACACACATTCCTCTCTCCACCTCCGATAAGCTATCACGGCCTGCCCCAAACACAGCCCACCGTCGTTCGCCGGAACGTTCCGGTGGTATAACAGGCGGTAACCGGCTTCGGGCAAAACCTTCTTGGAACGCGCAAACAGGTATCTATTTTGCCAGGAGCCGCCACTGATGGCGACCGTCCGGATCCCGGTGGCCGCGGCCACCCGCCGTACGGCCTCCAGAATAATTTCGACAATCGCGTTGTGAAACCTTGTGGCAATGATCTCCCGGGATTCTCTTTTTTGTAGGTCATCCAAGATACCGCGGACGACACCCTCCGCGGAAATCACCTGGCCGTCGATGACGAACGGGTAGGCCCCCACCCCGGCGCCCTCTTCAGGGTCCAAGGTCAGTTCTCCAAGTTCAATCGCCGCCTGTCCCTCATAGCTGGCCTGCCGACACACCCCCAACAGGGCGGAGACGGCGTCAAACAGGCGCCCGCAGCCCGAACTGGGCGGGCAGTTAAACCCCCGTTCCAGCAGCCGCTGGACGATGGCCAGTTCCTGGCCGGTGTCCTCGAAGAGCCGTGCGGCCTCCCGCGCTCCGGCCTCTGCACCCAGGTAGGTGTGCAGGTAGGACACCGCCGTGCGCCAGGGGTTCCGCACCGCCTGCTCACCGCCGGGCAGCGACACGTAGCCCAGGTGATACTCGCGATTGAACGAGGTATAGTCCCCGGTCAGGACCTCAAAACCCCAGAGCGTCCCGTCCCCGCCGTACCCGGTCCCGTCCAGGATCACCCCGATGGCTTGTTCATCCACACCGTTGTCCGCCAGGCAGGAAACCAGGTGCGCATGGTGGTGCTGCACCGCGTAACGGCCTTCGGCCGGCACCCTCGCCGCCAGGCGCGAGGAACGGTAGTCCGGGTGCAGGTCATAACCCACGACCTCGGCCTCGATCCCCAGCAGCCGCTGGAAGCCCACGAGGCTCGAGAAGAGGTTATCTTCCCCCTCCACGCTGTCCAACTCGCCCACATGTTGACTGACAAACGCCTTGTCCCTTTTCAGAAGACAGAAGGTGTTCTTCATCTCGCCGCCGATCCCGAGTACCACCCGTTCGGCCTCGAACGGGACACTTACCGGCGAGGGCACGTAGCCGCGGGAACGCCGGTACAGCAGGGTGTCCCCGTCCACCACGGCGGCCAGCGAGTCGTCGCAGCGGTTCACGATCTCACGGTTGTGCCAGAGGTAGTAGTCCGCGATCCCCGCCAGCTCGCCCAGGGCGTCGGCGTTCTCCTTGGCCAGAGGCAGCTCGCTGTAGTTGCCGCTGGTCATCACCAAGATATCGAAGGGACCGCCGAACAGGAGGTGGTGCAGCGGCGTATAGGGCAGCATCACCCCCAGGGACTTCAGGCCCGGGGCCAGCTCAACAGGTAAATCGTACTCATCCCGTTGCTGCAGGACCACGATCGGCGCCTGGGGCGAGCGTAGCAGCTCGGCCTCCGCCTCGTCCACCAGGCAGTACTGCCTGACGATCTCCAAATCGCGGCACATGACCGCAAAGGGCTTCGCATTTCGGCCCTTGCGCCGGCGTAAGGTGCGCAGCCCCTCCGGGTTCCGCGCGTCGCAGACCAGGTGGAAGCCGCCGAGGCTCTTTAGGGCCAGGATCTTTCCCTGCCCGAGGGCGTCCCAGCACAGGGTGCGCCAGTCACCCTCCATCACTTGGCCCTCGGCATCCGTAAACTCTACGTCCGGCCCGCAGACCGGGCAGGCTACCGGCTGGGCGTGGAAGCGCCGGTCCAGCGGGTCCCGGTACTCCCGCGCACAGTCCGGGCACATCGGAAAAACGGCCATTGAGGTCTTCGGCCGGTCGTAAGGCAGGTCGCGCACGATCGTGAAGCGCGGCCCGCAGTTGGTACAGTTCGTAAACGGGTAGCCGAAATGTCGGTCAGTGGGGTCAAAGGTCTCCCGCGCACAGTCCGGGCAGAGACCCACATCCGGCGGTACCAGGGCCTCGATGTCGTCTCCCCCGGCACTGGTGATGATGTCAAAAGAGGCATAGTCTGCCAGGGGCAGTTCCTCAGTTGCGAAGGAATCGATCCGCGCCAGACGCGGCGGCTCGTTTCGAAGTACCCGGATAAAACCGTCCACCGCACTCGCCGGTCCCTCAGCCTCGATCACCACGCCGCGGCCGGCGTTCAAGACGCTGCCCGTAAGCCCGTGGGCCAAAGCCTGGTTATAGACGAAGGGGCGGAACCCCACCCCCTGCACGGTGCCCTTGATGGTGATCCGGTAATGGCGTTTGCTCTCTAGTTTTTCTTCTCGCGCACCCTGTCTCTGAGCCATGCGCACCACTTTTCCAGTCCCTCGCCCGTACGGGCGGAGATGACGAATATTTCGAGGTCCGGGTTGATCGTCATGATCTCCCTGGTTACGGTTTCCAGGTCAAAGTCCGTGTACGGGATCAGGTCGCTCTTGTTGATCACCGCGGCGTGGGACTGCCGGAACACCAGCGGGTACTTCGCCGGCTTGTCTCCGCCCTCGGTCACGCTCAAGACCGCAACCTTGTAGTCCTCACCCAGGTCGAATTCCGCCGGGCAGACCAGGTTCCCCACGTTCTCGATTACAATCAGGTCCGTACCGGCCAGATTCAGGTGGTCCAGCGCGCGCCCGACCATGTTCGCGTCCAAGTGGCAGAGGCCCTCGGTGTTCACCTGAACCACATCCGCCCCCTGTCCGGCGATGCGCTCGGCGTCACGGGTGGTGTAGATGTCCCCCTCGACGACGCTGATCACCACGTCACCCTTCAGGGCCGCGATGGTCTTCTCCAGGAGCGTGGTCTTGCCCGCGCCGGGTGAACTGATCAAGTTGACGGTGGTCAGCCTCTGCAGGCGCTCGCGGTTTTCCTTCGCAACCTGGTCGTTAGCCCGCAGAATCCTTTGCGCCATCACTACCTTCAACGGAATCTTCCTTCCTTTCGTCACCCTCGTAGTAGTCGATATAGAATTCCTGCCCCTTCTTGACGCGCGCCCGCGCGCCGCACTCCGGGCAGAAGTAGGCGATCTTGCCAACAGCAGACTCGGCCCCGCACTTCGGGCACTCCACTGTAATGTCCACCTGCTCGATCTCCATGACCGCTCCCTCAAACATGGTGTCGGGGGTTAGGATCTCAAAGGCGAATTCCAAGGCGTCCGGCAGGGCCCCATTCATCTTCCCCAGGACCAGCTTCACCTTGGTAATCCGGTCAATGTTATTGGCCTTGGCCGACTCGGTGATCTGCTCAAACACCGCGGTCATCAGCCCTACCTCGTGCATTCAAACCATCCTTTAGAGGGGACAGGCTACTCTTTTACCTTACTGAAACTACTAGCAACAACACTACATAGGAATTGAGACAGCCTTCTTCTCCAAAAAAGTAGCCTAACTTATAAATACCCACAAACTCTTAATAAGTTAATAAGTTAGGTGCCTGGCACCCAGCGGTCGATCTCGGTCCGTACGGCGCGGGCGGCCCCGGGGACGGCCTCCGCCACCTCGGGCGTCAGCCCCATGTGCCAGGCCTCCATCTGGGCGACCACCACCCCGATGACCACCACTTCCGAAGGCAGCATCCCGGGTACCGATTTGCGCCCGAACTCCAGGGCGTCACGGATGCTGATGTCGTGTACCGAGACGGGGGGTGCCATCTTGCGCGGGATCTCGTCCTCACGCCAGCGTACAATCCGACCCGGTTCGCCGGCACCGACCACCGCATCTATTATAACAGCTTTGTCGAATCCAAACATGTGGTCGAGCATGCCAAGGCCCGGCGCTCCAGCCTCTACGACGGTGACGGATGCCGGCAGCCCTTCCCGCTCCAGTTCCCGCATGACCTCGATCCCGACGGCGTCGTCCCCGGCAAAGATGTTTCCGCAGGCCAAAACCACAATCTTCGGTACGGCCAAAAATGTCACCCCTGATCATAATCCGACGATATCCGCATCTCATCACATATCCCATCTTATCATTCTTCGCCAAATAATTCATATCCTCTGCTGTCAAAAACAACGGTTCAATAAACAAACAGAAGGACTCCCCCGTGGAGCAAGTCCCGGGGGAGTCCCTTGGTAAGCTAATGAGTATTTAGTCTGTTGCTACGTTACCTGGTGATAGTAATCTGCTTGGTCTTGGCTTCGTAGTCGACCTTGGCACCTAATGTCTCACTGACGAACCGCAGCGGAACGAATGTACGGCTGTTAACGATTACGGCCGGGCAATCCAGGGTCTTATCGAGTCCGTTGACCTGGACCTTGCTGGATCCAACGGTCAGAACGATGTCAGCACCGTCCTTGATCACTACCTGCCGGGTGCTAGCCTTCCAGTCCACCTCGGCGCCGAGAGCCTCACTGATGAAGCGCACCGGTACCAGCGTCCTGTTGACCTTAGCCTTCACAAACGGCTTAGCGTCCAGAGCGTACGGCTTGCCGTCAACGGCAGCCTGGGTCTCGCCGATGGTAAGCTTGATAACCTTCTTTGCCTTGGTGACCTTGACTACCGCAAAGGTGCTGAACTTATCCACCTGGAAGCTGATACCCGTCGGATTCCCGTCAGCATCGTACGTGATGGTGCCACCGATGATCTTCTTCTCGCCATCGCTGTGGATTGCGAACACCGCTAAGCTGTCAAGGAAAGCCTTCCGTGCCACCGCATCTGCTGGAATCGTGATACCAGTCAGCGGTAAGGTTACGGTGGTGTTACCCTTGATCGCCGTCTTAATTACCGTCGGTGTACCAAGTACCGTAGCACCCTGCGTCCCAGGAACACCCGTCATAGCGGTACGGGTGGTAGCCGCATCGCCACGTTCCACGGTAATCGATAGATCCTGGTTCGCCGCAGCCAGAGCTGCGACCAGCGCCTTCGGCAGCTCGAGGTTAGCGTTCGGCGTGGTAATCGCCAGGTTTAGACCATCCGCGCTCTTCACGACTTCCTTCGGAACGTTGATTACGGCAGTAGCTGTAGCCGTACTGCTCACCTGGATCTCGACCGTCTTCTTGCCTTCCGTCTTGGCCTTCGTAATCTCAGTGGTTACGTCGGTCTTGACGGTAAAGGTCTCCACGGTCTTCCCGTCCGGAGTGGTCGTGGTCTGCTTCTCAACAGACTTGTCGCTGATGATCGTCTTATCCGGGTCTGTCGGTGCCGGCGCTGGTGCCGGAGTACCGCCGCTGATTGGAACCGGCCCCCTTATGGTGATATCAACGGAAGCCAGTGGTACGCTACTCTGGTACACAACCAGCTGCACATCTCGAGGATAGCTCAGACCAAAGGAACTGTAATACCACGCATACACAAACGCATAGCCTGACTCGTATACCGAAGGACTAGTGACTTGATCCGCGTACACTGTTTTGTAGCTGATTCCAGTATATCTGTCCTTCAGTGTAAACCAGACACTGCTGAAGTTGCCTGTAGTGAGCGGGGTAATACTGATGGTTGAGTCTATCTTGAGATTTGTACGGTCTTCGGAAGCCTGAATCTGAGCCGAAGCCTGTGCATACTGGGGTGCAAACATTCCGAAGGTTAGGCTGACCAAGAACGCGAAGAACACCACCAGAGCGATGTTGCCCAGGAATGTCCTATTCGCATACAATTTGCCCATTACCTTTTTCACCTCCTTCCTGAGCAGGATGGAAGTCGGGGCATATTTACCCCACTCAAGCAGATTTTACCATAGCTTGTCAGCTAGTGACAATCCTTTTTTATTCTTAACGTCCAGACTTTATGCGACCCATTAAGGTACTGAACAATCCTCCCCGTCGTCGCTCAAAAGGTAGCAGTTCACCTATATCCACCCGCTCACCCACCAATACACAGCGCGGGTTTTCCTCCACCAGCATCCTTGCCCCCTCATTCCCAACATACCCAGCCAATTTCTCAACTGCCTCCTTTAAAGCCAACAGTCGTTCACCGGCTCCATGTAGGTCGGAGGCCAAGAAGTGCACCCACCGCTGCCGGACAAAAAACTCCGCCGCTGTACGCGCCTCCCGTCCAAACATCCCAAGCAGGCTCCCCGCCGTAACCTGCACCAGTATTCCCTTTTGTACCAACCGGTACAGTTTCCCGGGATCGTCCACTAACTCCCGGTTCCGCTCCGGATGGGCCAGCACAGGAGTAACCCCGCGGACCAGTAGATCAAAGAGTACCTGATCCACGTAGGCGGGCACATTCTGCATCGGCAGTTCCACCAGGACGTGCTGCCCCCGGTCATTCACCGTAAGGAGTTCCCCCTGCGCCAGCTTCTTCGGGAGATCCGGCTCCACGTAATACTCTGCGCCTGGAAATACACGTACGGCCACCTCCTGGTTGTCCAGTACACCCTGCAGTCGGGCTACCGCCTCCAGAATCCCACTGCGATTATTCACAAACACGCCCGGGATAACGTGCGGCGTCGCTACAATCGAGTCCACCCCGAAGGCTGACGCCTGCCGGGCCGCTTCCACCGCCTCGGCGTCATCCTTAACCCCGTCGTCCACACCGGGTAAAATGTGTGCGTGTAAATCGATCAACCCAGTACCCACCTTTTGTAATCACTGCCTTGATCTAGAAACCATAATGATGATACGCTGTAGACTACGAGATATCCTTAAGGCAGTCTGAAAGGAGTCCTTGTAAAACCCGTGCTACGCCTATCCTACTTCTGGTTTCCAGTATTCGTTTGGCTGGCTCTGCTGGCCTACTTATCGTCGCTTCCCCATATATTCATTACCGACATTCCGTACCTGGTTCCGGTCGTAAATAAACTCTTTGGCATTGACCTCAACGCGTTCAGCCATGAGACCGTCCGCCAGGCCAACTTCTACTTCCGCAAGGGTTTACACGTCCTGGTCTACCTGGGCTTTGGATTCCTCATCTTCAGAGCCTTAATCCATACTGTTAAGCGGCAACCCTTTTTCCTTACCCTACTGATCCTGACCACCGTCGCGGTCGGTGACGAATACCGCCAGTCATTTCACCCTGCCCGAACGGCAAACACCGCCGATGTGTTTCTGGACGTTATCGGCGGGGTCATCGGCGTAATCATTTACTTCACTTTGTTTAGGACCGTTAGGTACATCATCGAACCCAATAAATGAACTTATAGACGGATCTGGTCTTCCTTGCTCTTGCCATGGTAGTAGTAATAATAACTGTAGTCTTTCTGCGACATCCGCACCTGGTTGAGGACCACCCCCAGGATACGGGAATTAGCCTTGACCAGCTGAGCCTTGGCGTCCTGGATCATGTCAACCCGGCTGGTTCCGGACTTAACAATCAGGATTACCCCGTCCATTTGACCCGCCAAGAGAGAGGCGTCCGTAACAGCCAGGACAGGAGGCGCGTCGACTAGAACGTAGTCATAGCGTTCCAGGAGTTGAGGCCATAGATCCTTAATCTTCTCAGAGCCGATCAGCTCCGCCGGATTTGGCGGAATCGGTCCACTGGGAAAGAGAAACAGGCCAGCCGTCTCAGCAGGAATAATTACCTCGTCCAGGACCGCGTTCTGCAGCAGGACATTGGTTAAACCCCTCGTGTTATCTATCTCAAAAACCTTGTGTATGCGCGGTTTACGCAGGTCACAGTCTACCAGGCAGACGTTCTGCCCGGTCTGAGCCAATACCACCGCCAGGTTGCTCATCGTCGATGTTTTTCCATCCCCCGGTCCGGCACTTGTCGCCATTATTAGTCTGGCCGGATGGTCAGGAGCGGCAAATCCCAGGTTCGTGCGCAAAGTGCGATAGGCTTCGGCGGCCGCGGACTTGGGATGTTTTTGTGCAATCAGATCAACGTAGCTTCCGTTTCCATTGCCCTTAATCATTTCTGCTTTCTCCCATTACATTATCAATCCTACCGGCCTGGATCAGTAACCGGACTGGCGCGCCGACTTGGCGTTGACCACCGGAATTACCGCGAGGACCGACAGTTCCAGGTGCTGTTCCACGTCTTCCGGTGCTTTTATCGTGTAGTCCAGGT
Organism: Desulforudis sp.; assembly: GCA_003604975.1. Classification (GTDB taxonomy): domain Bacteria; phylum Bacillota; class Desulfotomaculia; order Desulfotomaculales; family Desulforudaceae; genus SURF-60. The sequence continues at coordinate 91,016 of QZIR01000012.1, forward strand.
GCTCCAGGAGGAACGCAAGCGCCACAAACACCATCATTCCCAGGACGAAGGCGATCGCTATGTTCAGCTGCTTGTTCGGTTTGATCGGAGAAGTCGGAGTATTGGCCGGAGACATTACCACCACCGAAGTCTGGCCCAAGTCGATGGACCGGGCGATCTGCGTTTCAGTCGCCTTTTGTGCCAGCAAGCTGACCGTGTTCTGCAGACGGTTCACTTCGTCCCGCAGTCGCTCCAGCTTAGCCCGCTTCTCCGTAAGTTCGGCCACCAGGGCCTCGGTTTCCCCGTCCAGTTGAGAGATAAGCTGGGTAAGCGCATCGACTTCCGCAAATTTCTCCGCCTGGGCCGCCCGTCTTTCACTCAAGCGCTGAGACAGCGCCACGTACACCGGGTTCGATTCCTGCACTGTGACAATCGTTCCGTCTTCCGTTACTCTCTCCATAGTCACCGTCGGTGAAGTGGTGGTAAGCTCATCCTCCATCCGGGCCACACCGGCGTTCATCTGCCGCAGTTCCACCTGCGACATGTTTAGCTGCGATTGATACTTAGCCAAATCCTCCGACTTCCGCGTAAACTCCTTCTCCAGGACGGCCACGCTGCGCGACTGGCCTTCATAATTCTTCAGGTTTTCCTGGGCGATCTCCGACTCCTTTAGCGTTTCGTCCCGTTGCTTTTTCAGGAAGGTCACGGAACGGGTCATCTGCTCCTCGTTCTTTTCAGATAACATTAAGAGATACTGTGTGCTAATGGAGTTTGCGATGTCCCTAGCCAGTTCCGGATCGACGTGCTGTACACTCACTTCAATCAGGTTGGCGTCCTTGATCACGGTAGCGTTAACCATCCCCAAAAGGGTACTCGGCCGGTAATCCAGCTTAAGCTCGCTGATCACTCGCTGCATCAGGGCTTCACTCTTGATCTGCCCCACGTAGGTGCTCATCGTCATCACCGGAATCCGCGACAGGCTACCCACTACGTCCTCCAGCCCACCGCTCTCCACGACCCGTTGCCGGTCCGCAGCCTGGGTCGCCATCAGCAGCGTCTTTGCCTGGTATACAGGCTGCAAAACGAAGAAGCTCAGGATCCCGCTGGTCAGAACAGCTAGGAATGTGCCCAGGGCGATCACCTTTCGCCACTTGTACAGGGTTTTAAATACCACCCTGAGGTCGACTACGTCCTCGGTAAACACTTGTTCCTTTTTCTGTTCGTTCACTAAAAAAATTTCCCCTTACCACCTAAATTACAGCAACGGTAGGGCTAACACTTCCGCATACAGCCTTTGGGCCTCATCGTTCTTCTTTTCCAACCGGGTCAGGATCTCCTGTGCCTTCTTCCCTTCCCCTACTCTCACATAAAGGGCAGCCAACCAAAGCTCAGACTCGAATTGTAATTCTTTCTTCGCTGACGCCCCCTGCAAAAGCTCCTCCGCCAACTCGTATTCTCCCATTAAGAAATACGCCTGTCCTCTTGACAGTTTTAACACTGCGCTATTCTCTGCCTGCTTTAGCCACCTACCGGCATGCTTATCCCTTAGCAGTCTGGCCTGACCCTCAATGCGCTCCGGCAGGTCAATGGTCTTTTGCACATATTCCCGTGCGGCCGGTAAATCATGCTGTTCAATACTAAACCGGCCAGCAGCCGAGTAAGACCTAGCCAAGATCTCGTAATTGGACATCATCAGCGGATTGGTCAACAGTAAGGCCTCAGCTTCCGCAACAGCCCGTTTAGGCAGACGCAGGATGTTATATACATTCAGGGTCGTAGAACGTACCTGGATACCGTACGGCTCCAGCTTGGCGGCCCGTTCGGCGTAGCGTATGGCCTCCTCGTAGGCCCAGGCGTCACTCTCAGCCAAAGCCTTCACGGCGTAAATCTGGGCCAGGTCACCGGGATAAGAAGCCGTATAGGGATCTTGCTTAGCCGCTCCCTGTAACAGCATTGCCGCCTGATCGAAATCCTGCTGCAGCATGGCCCGCGCCCCCTCCGCACCGGTCTTCCCCGCAGAATAGAAGCTGGCCGCCGGAAATACGAGTACCGCCGCCAGAAACGTACCGGCAAGGGCCACCGTTACTAACCGTATCGGACGTACCGGTACCGGGTCTGAACCTTTATCCTTCTTATGCCGGCGCCCTTCCGCACCGTCTGGATCACGTGCCTCGGCGATAGCCAGCTCGGTGCCGCCGCGCACCAGCCCGAAATAGGCCCAGAGCATAAAACCCATCGCCGCCATGGATAAGTCAAAGTCAAAAGCACTGTGCACACCCAGGCCCAGCACGGCCACCGCAGCCGCCCAGGTCGACACCCACACCCCGCTGCGGGTCCCAAAACGCCAGAGACGAACCAGCAGGTAGATGAAAAAGCCCCATACGGTAAGCACCGCGAGGAACCCAATCGTCCCCGCTTCGACCCATGTTTGAAAGAAATAGTTATGTACTTCGGTTGACCAGTAGGGATAGGACTGGTACTGGTGGTACAGCGCGTTCCATCCACCGCCGCCCGCACCGGTTACCGGGTAGTCCCGTACAATCCGCAGAGCATCCTGGCTCCACATTATCCGGGCCTGGAAGCTCGCATCGTGCCCGGATATCTTTTCGGCCCTGAAACCGACATCTTCCGCTAACATCTCACCGGTGGTCGTAGGCAGCGCCGCCGCAGCGTACATCAGGTATAAAGCCAGGACCACGGCAAAATAGCCCACACCGCCCATGGCTACTAGCCGCCTGGTGTTTTCCGCCACCGTTTCCCGGTTGAGCCAAATACCCAACCAGTGGTATAGCACCTGGAGCACCAAAGCAATGGCCAGCCCACCCCCCAAGTACCACAGCGCCACCGTCGGTTCTCCCGCCTTCAGGGAGTCGTAAAAGCCCCTCGCCGCAAACAGCCCCGCACCCACCTGGATCAGGATATGGTAGGCCGCCCGCCAGCGGTAGGCGTCGGGCATCGCGACCACAAAACCGCCCAGAAGAAAAGGATAGATCACCCAGCTCCCGCGGGACTGGGTCCCGAGGACAACGGTAATCAAAAAGGCCCCGCCCACGGCAAACAGGAGCTTCGGTAGCAGCCGCTCGGTCTTTACACTGAGCGCCAGCCCGACCACGCTCATCATCGCCAGGAAGATGCCCAGGGTGTTGGGGTACTGGAGCGTGGAATAGATGCGGCTGCCCACGTAGGCCCCCGGGAAATCAAACACATTAACTGCCGCGAGCACACCGACCAGGGCCACCCCGAGTGCCCCGACATAGGTAACCAGTAAAACCCGGTCCAGATCACGCTCCGTACGCGCCACCCGAAAGGCGATCCAAAAGATCATTAGGTAGTTAATAACCTTCAGCAACTCACCGACAGCCGGCCGGATATGTATCGCCGTAAAAAGGGACAGTGCATAAGCCGCCACCAGCGCCAGCATCGCCCATTCCAGGCCGGAGAACCTGAAGTCGACCTCACGGCGCAAGATCTGGTCGTATACACACAGGGCGAACACCACCCCGGTGAGCATGTGCGCTGTCAACAGTTCCGGCTGGAAAAACAGGCCGCGGAAAAAGGGAGAACTGAACAGGATCGTCCAGAGTCCAATCACAATAAAGGGACGCAAGTTCAGGTGAAGAATCGGTCGATCCCGTACCACGCCTGTCTTACTCAAAAGATGACAACATCCTTCCGCAAATACCACATTCATCATTATTACGACAACAGTTACCAGAAACCCTCTTTCTTGGAGATGGAAGTTCGGCGTTACAAAAAGCGAGGCCCCTTCGGATGAACCGAAAGGGCCTCGCGTAAGAGTCTATGGTTATAAGAGGCTTGAGAGCTACATCAGCTCTCTCTGCATCTGCTTGACCAACTCGCCTTCGGAGTCATACACGTTCACCTGGAGCGGAAGCTCACCCAGGATGGCGTGTGTCGCGCAGCTGAAGCACGGGTCGTAGGAGCGGAACGCCATCTCGACCATGTTCAGCAGGCCGTTGGAGATCTCCATACCCGGCTTGATGATCGCCATCGCGGACTTCTTGATGGCCATGGTGATCGGGGCGTTGTTATTTGTGGTGCCGACGATCAGGTTCGCCGCGGTGACGATGCCCTTCTCATTGGTGACGTAATGGTGCGTCAGGGTGCCGCGCGGTGCCTCAAGGATACCCACGCCTTCCTTCGGTACGGAGGTCGGGATGTTCAGGATGGCGGGACTGGTGACTTCCTCATCCTGGGCCAGCTCGAGCAAGCGCTCGGCCGCGTACAGGAGCTCAACCAACCGCGCCCAGTGCGCCGCCAAGACGTGATGTACCGGCTTGCCGCCAAGAGTCGCGTAGAACTTCTCGTAGTGTTCCTGTGCCAGCGGAGTGGCCATACCGTCCGAAGCGTTCAGGCGGGCCAGCGGAGCGGCCTGGTAGATCGAGGTACCCGGGCCTTCCTTCAGACCCTGCCAGCCGAACTTCTTAAGGTACGGGAACTTCAGGTAGCTGTGCGGCTCCACGTGTTCCGCGACGTATTCCAGGTACTCACGCGGCCCGTACTTGAAGAGTTCCTTGCCCTCGGTATCCACGACACGGACCTTGCCGTCGTAGAAGTTGATCTTGTTGTTCTCGTCCACGAGACCCATGTAGTTGGTGACCAGCTTGTAACCGTCGCTCAGGATCAGGTCCACGTAGGCCTTGTTCTTGAGTACGACGTCTTCGAAGAGCTTCAGCGAGAACTGGCTGAATCCCACGCAGGACTTCGCCATTTCCTCGACTTCTTTACGCTCCTCTTCCGTGAGGCCCTTGGACACGCCGCCGGGCTTAGTCCACGCGGGGTGCGTGGCCTTGCCGCCGAGCATCGCCTGGATCTTCTGACCGTAGGCGCGGTGCTTGATGACCTCGCCACCGATCTCCAGACCGACCTTACCGATCACACCCAAGACGTTCCTGACGGACGGATCAGCATCGGGGCCCATCACGAAGTCCGGCGCCGCAAGGGCGTAGAAGTGCGCGATGTGGCTGTGGATCATATGAGCAGAGTAGCAGAGCTCGCGGAGTTTTTTCGCCGTCGGCGTAGGTTCTACTCCGTAAACCATATCTATGGCCTTACCCGAGGCCAAATGATGAGCGGTGGGTCAGACACCGCAGATGCGGCTGACGATCTGCGGGACCTGGTCGGCCGGACGTCCTTCGCAGAACTTCTCAAAGCCGCGCAGTTCCGGAATCGCGAAGTATACGTTCTCTACGGCGCCGGAGTCGTTCAGGAAGATGTTGATCTTCCCGTGACCCTCCAGCCTGGTGATCGGATCAATGGTGATTTTCTTCATCTACTTAGCCCTCCTTAACAGCGAGCCCGGTAAACCATAGCGATAGAACGTGCCCGCCGGGTCGAGTACTTCGCTGATGATCTTGTCCGCCTCTTCCGGTGAGTCGGCATCAACGACGGAGGCCAAGGCACTGATGTACTTGGCGCCCATATCAACCACACCCGACAGGGGCCCGTAGCAACCGCTACAGGGAGTGTTCGCACCGGTGCACTGGTTGCCACAACCGGCCCGTGTGACCGGTCCCATGCAGACCAAGCCCTGTTCCAGCAGGCACAGATCGGGATCGACGATGATTTCGTGCGGACGGACGAATTTCTTGATCTTCTTGTCGGTCTTGGTGCGCTTGCAGGTGTTGCAGAGCGCCCGGTCCTCGCAACCGACGAACGAGCCCGCCGGCGGCAGCTGGCCGGTCACAATGGCCAGTACCACGTTCCAGATCTGTTCCGAGGTGGGCGGGCAGCCTGGCATGTAGTACTCTACGTCCACGACGTCGGCCAGACACTTAACGTCTTTGTAGAATTCCGGGATATCAATCTCACCTTCGGGCATCTGTAGAACGGGTACCGGTAAGACCTTCTCCTTGTTCTGCGTGGAGGGACTATCAAAGTAGGCACGCGCAAAAATGTCGTCTTTCTTCTTAAAGTTCGCCAGGCCCGGGATCCCGCCCGAGATGGCGCACGATCCGAAAGCGACCATAACTTTGGACTTCTGGCGAAGGAGTTTGGCGATGTGTTCGTTTTCCGAGTTACGAACCGCGCCGTGGAAGAGGCAGACGTCGATGTAACCGTCTTCGTAAGCCTCGAGGTCACTGTATTTAAAGTCGACGGCAATCGGCCAGAACACGATGTCCGCCGCGTTGGACAGATCCACAATCTTCTCGTGGATGTCCAGGATGGCCACGTCACAACCACCACAGGCTGCGCCCCAGTAGGAGGCTAGTTTCAGCTTACTCATCTTAACCCTCCCCCCCGGCAGCAACCCGGCTCTTTTCCTTGAAGGGGCCAAGCCGCTTTAGGTCTTCGGTGAATTCATTGATGACCTTGGCGAATACTGTACCTTCCGCCGCGGACACCCACTCCAGGCGTACTCTCTCTTTCTCTACGCCGAGCTGTTCAAGGACCGTGGACATGAGGTTGAAACGGCGCATCGTCTTGTAATTGCCACTAACATAGTGGCAGTCACCGGGGTGTCAACCAGCCACCAGGACACCGTCGGCACCGTCACTTAAGGCCTTAAATACGAACGTCGGATCGACACGGCCGGAGCACATTACCCGAACGATTCTCACGTTAGGTGGATACTGGAGCCTGGAAACACCGGCGAGGTCGGCTCCGCCGTAACTACACCAGTTACACAGAAATCCGATGATTTTGGGTTCAAAACTCGTTTTCTCCATTCCCGCCCCTTCTTTCTTGGAAAGTTTAGCGAAGTGCTAGAACGCCTTATGTGTTTTCCACTCACCTCCACACATTCGATTTTTCCGTTCTCAGGCAAGGTAGCATAAGATCTAAACCCAAACCCAAACCTGTTAATCAACCAGCCGTTTATCAAACAGCAAAAAAGGACGAAACAACACCATTGGTGCCTGCCCCGCTAACCTTGTCCGAATTTTTTATCTTATTCTAACAAAATGATCCGGCAATATCAAGGCATTAACCTCAACTTAATTAGCAGAATCTCATAACTAATTGACGTATGTTCATTACCTTGCCCTAATTCAGAAACCGCTCACCCTCGCCCTGAGCATGGAACGACCGTAACGAAATACATTAAGTAATTCGTCAAGCTGCAGTAAAAACCCTGCCAGGAAGAAAACAACTCCGCCTAAGAATATGTCCAAAATAATCCGGAGCAGGAGGACCGTCCCACCCCCGCTCAGTATTTGGGCCAGGAAGGCGTCCGCGTAGTGCACAGCTAGGCCCATGACAAGAGCGGCTGCGACCACCCCACCGAGGAAACGCAGGAGGTCACTAGTTAACACGGGAAGACGTCTATTTAAAAGAAAGGCTAGAATGAACATGTTCAGGAGCGCGGTGATCGAGGTGCCCAGGGCCAGACCGGCGTGAGCCAGGTGCCCCATCAGGGCGGTGCTGGCCCCGAACTTGACCACGAGCGTGCTCAGGGTGACTATCACCGGAGTGCGCGTGTCCTGCATGGCGAAGAAGCCCCGGCTCAGGATCATTACCATACACAGCCCGACCAGCCCGATGGAGAAGAAGAGAAGCGCCGCCGCGGTCATCTCCGTGGCCCGGGCGTCGAAGGCGCCCCGCTGGAAAAGGAGCGTCACGATCGGCTCACGCAGGATCAGGATGCCGGCACCGGCCGGGATGGTCAGCATCAGAACCACCTTGATGCCCCGCCGCAGGGTCTCAGCCATCTCCGCCGGACGGGCCTCGGCGATCTGCTTGGAAAGTGTCGGGAAAATGGCCGTGGAGATGGCCAGCACAAAAAGGCTCTGGGGAAGCTGGATCAGCTTGTTCGCATAGTTCAGGGCCGCGATGCTCCCCTCGGTCAGGCCCGAGGCCAGCACCCAGTCCACCATCAGGTAAATCTGGTTCACAGAGAGGCCAAGGGTCAGCGGAAACACCAGTAACAGCACCCGCTTTACCTCGGGATGGCGGAAATCAAAGATGAAGTGGTAGCGGAAACCGGCCCGGCGCAGCACCGGCACCTGGATCAGGGCCATCGCCGCCGCACCGCCTACCGCTCCGGCGGCTAAGCCATACACGCCGTAGTACTTGCCCAGCACCAGGGCCCCGAAGATGATCACGATGTTCATGGCCGCCGAACCGAAGGCCGGGATACCAAACACGTTGTTCGCGTTCAGGATGCCCATAAAGAGCCCGGCCAGGCTGAAGAAGACGATGGAAGGAAGCATGAAGATGGTCAGCTGCACGGCTAGCCGGTAGGTCTCCGGCGGGAACCCCTGCCCGAGCACCCCCACGATCAGCGGCGCGGCCAGCATCCCCAAGAGAGACGCGACCACTGTAAACATCACCAGCGCGTTCGTCACCAGGCTGCAGAGCCGCCAGGCCTCCTCGCGCTGCCCCTTGGCCACATACTCCGCGAAGATCGGCACAATGACGGTGGCCAGCGCCAGGCCGGCCACCCCGTAAAAGATGTTCGGTATAGTATACGCCACCAGGTAGGCATCGGTGGCGCTGGTCGCCCCAAACCGGTGCGCAATCGCCGTCTCCCGCCCCAGCCCCAAGATCCGCGAGAGCCCCGACATGATCATCACGATGATTGTAGCCCGGGCGATTACCTGACCTGTAGACATTAATGCTCCTCCAAAAAGGGGACAGGCTACTTTTGTGGATAACTCCACACGTTCAACAATGGCTTCATTGTTCATCTACAATCTCAGACATGATATCCATGAATTCGTTGATTGCATCCTCGAACACCTGCAGGGTTTTTCCCAGGTTATTGACCAGGGGTTCCAACCTGGCCCACTCAAGCTCATATCCATACAGGTTGCGGAATCAGTGCCTAAAGCTTAAATATGGCTCAAGTTCCAGTGCCAATTCCTTATCAATTACCGCCGGCCTTTTGGACGGTATGTCAAGTGTCATCTGCTCCAACAGTTCTCGGTGCCAACCCTCGGATTTCGGCACTAATGCACCCGTGTATTACCTATATTCTACCACATACGCAATTGAAACACCAAAAGGCGCTTTTGTTCCAGAGGTCTACCGCGAAAGACTCACCCTCGGGGATGATCCGGGTCTTGGCCTGAAGATTAGCAACCTGTTCCAAACGCCGCTGTCTAAGGTGGTTGTCTCTGGCTCCGCTGATAAACAGCGAAGCCAAGACCCGGCCTTTGGCGTCTTGGATGGTACAGACTGCGTGGTTGGTGATCTTCCGGTGAAGACAATGTACGTGATCGGGCATGATCTCCATCGCGCATTCGGCCAGTTTTTTGCCGGCTGGCTCATGGGCGGCGAGGTCGTAGAGTTCGTCCAGCAAGGTCTCGGCCGCCGCCGGGGAGTGGCCGTGCCGGTAGCGCAGGAGTTCGTAAAAGGTCTTGGGATCGGTTGCGCTCCGGGGTGGTGTCTCTTCCGGGTCGATGCGGATCCGGTCCCGGTGTTGGGACCCGAGTTCCCGCCAGGCGGTGAGTACTTCCGGAGGTTGCTGTACCGGTTCTTCCCGTAGCAGGGTTTTGAAGTCCCGCCACCAGCGCTGCCAGCGGCTGGTGCTGACGGCCAGGCTTTCCCGGATCCGGGTCAGGCAGAAGCTATCGATAACCTTCCCGGCCTTTTTACCCGAGGCGCCAGTGAAACGGAGAAAATGCGCAAGCAGTACGAGGCCGAAATAAATGAACTGACGCGGCAAATCGGTCAGTTGACCAAAGGTTAACCCGGAACGCGAGGAAATGTTGTCCGATTATGACCGTGAGCGGCAACTAGCAGATGTGATCAG
>QZIR01000027.1 GCA_003604975.1 Desulforudis sp.
AACTATTCGCAGGGGGAAATACAAGGCGAAAACCGCGATAAAGCAAGCTACTTCAAGGCTCTAAAGGCGCCCTAGTTATAATTGTTGCGGGAAGTGAGGTTAGAAAAGCCGAAAAGGATGGCTGGTTCCACACTGGCGGCAATTGGCGGGTGAAATGCTGCCCGGATTATGATAAAATAGCAAAAGTTATAGCATGAGGAGTCATCTACTTGCGGACGGAAACACTCAGGGAAACCTCGGTCAATACTGCTGCTCCGGTCAATGAGTTTACAGCCGGCGTGGCCAAGGCGGCGCCGGTGATGATGGGTTATTTCCCGATCGCCGTCGCCTACGGGGTCTTGGCGCGTGAGGCGGGGTTAACCCTTTGGGAGACCATGGCCATGTCCCTCTTCCTCTACGCGGGGGCGTCCCAGTTCATCGCCGTGGGCATGTTCGCGGCGGCCATGAGCCCGTTCACGATGATCTTCACCACTTTCCTGGTGAACCTGCGCCACCTGCTGATGAGCGCCTCGCTGGCCCCTTTCCTGAAGGGCCTTAGATTCCGCTCTCTCGCGCTCCTGGGCACCGGCGTCACCGACGAGACCTTCGCCGTGAACTGTACCGAGTTCGCCAATACACGACGCGGCCACTGTTTCATGTACGGCGTAAACCTGGCCAGCTATTCATCGTGGGTGACCGGCAGCCTGGTCGGGGCCATGGCCGGAACCCTGATTCCCGGTCTGGACCAGTTACCCCTGGACTTCGCCCTGCCGGCGATGTTCATCTGCCTCCTGGTGATCATGCTTAAAGACAACGTCATGCTGTGTACCGCGGTGCTGGCCGGTGGTTTGTCCATTCTGCTGGCGCTGCTGATCGAGGGAAACTGGAACATCATCCTGGCGACGGTCATCGCCGCCACGGTGGCATCGGGGTGGGAAAAATGTCGGAAACGATCCTGATCATCCTGGGGATGGGTGTGGTCACTTATCTCCCGCGCATGGCCCCGCTGGTCCTGCTCGCCAACCGGACCATTCCAGAAGGGCTGATCCGCTGGCTGCGCTTCGTGCCGGCGGCGGTGCTGGCCGCCCTGCTGACCCCCGAGCTGCTGCTGCGCGGCGGCGCCTTTGACATCTCCCTGTCAAACCACTACCTGCTGGCCGCCCTGCCCTGCTTTGCCGTGGCCATCCGGACGAAGAACCTCTTCCTCACCGTCTTCGTGGGTATCGGCGCGGTGATGCTGATAAACACTTACGCCTAACGTTTTGTCACCGACACCCCTGAACCCTAAAGCGAGGCCCCCTTATGTCTTACCCTGCATACGCGCCAAGAAACTAACAACCATAAATCTGATCCAACTTGTAGCCGATGCCCAACTGGAGCAGCTCCGGGGATTACGCAATACCAGTGGGAGCCTCAATGATGATCGGCTTAGCCAGGCGATTGAACTCGAATCAATCAGTCACGCACAGCTATCTCGGAGACTGAGGGATCTTGCACCAAAAGCCGTCCAGGCACTGTTCCGCAACCTGGTTCAGGAGTGCGCCAAAGCAAGTGGCTTCCATACAGTCGTGAAGAGATTGGGTCGTCTTTATCTAATCGATTCTAGCACTGTGAGCTTGTGTCTTTCCCGATATCCATGGGCGGACTTTAATCACTTGGGAACAATTATATCATCTTATTATTCCATCTGCCATTCATCATCCGATGTCTTTTCCCCCGTACGTCCTTTCCGGTTACGGCAATTCACAACTCAGTCACCCCCCTGACCAACCACCGAAGGGAATAACCCCATATCGGTGTGCGGGATGAAGAGGGCCAACATAAACTCATCCATAAAACTCGTCCCGGTGCTCAGATCGAGGTAAGTCAGGCTGTACGCCACTTCCTCCACCTTGTCCCGGACCTCCCGCGACAGCAGGGCAAGCCTTGCGCCCTTAAGGGAGGTATTGCCGAGAAAGCTGTAACGATCAACCGGAAGGTCGGGGAGAATACCGACGGCAACAGCCTGGGCCAGGTTAAGGTACCTGCCGAACCCCCCGGCGATAAGAACCCGCTGGATATCCGAAGCATCCAATCCGACGGCGTTCAGCATGACCCTTATGCCGGCAAAAACCGCCGCCTTGGCCCGCATCAGGTTATTAAGGTCCGCCTCCGAAAGCACGATGTCGCGCCCGTAACCCGACTCGCTGCCCCATGCCAGCACAAACTCGCGCCCTTCAAGTCCCGTGCGCAGGCGGGGCGTGTCCAGCCCGGCTACAAACCGGCCTCCCCGGTCAATCACCCCGGCTTCGCGCAGGGTGGCCAATGCGTCAATGAGACCGGTTCCGCAGATGCCGCGCGGCGGTACGGCCCCTATCGTGCGCCAAAAGACTTCGTATCCGCCGCTGCTGATGCCGACCATTTCAATGGCCCCGTCGACGGCCCGCATCCCATTCGTGATCCCGCTGCCTTCAAAGGAAGGGCCGGCCGAACAGGCGCATCCGACAAGCCAGTCCCTGTTCCCCAGCACCATCTCTCCATTGGTTCCGATGTCTACAAACAGGGTCAGTTCATCCGTTTCTGGCAGACCCGCGACAACGAGGCCGGCCGTGATATCGCCACCAAGATAACTCGCCACACCCGGAGCGCAGTGAATCCATGCCCGGGGATGAACGCGGACGCCTAACTCCCCCGCCTGTACAGGCGACCAGGAATTGACCGCCGGGACATAAGGCTCAAGCCTGAGATAGGCCGGGTCGACGCCCAGGAAAAGGTGCGTCATAATGGGATTCCCGGCGACATAGACGGCCCGGATGTCACCGTACCCGACTCCTGCCTCTTTAACCATCTCCTCGATGAGGCTGTTGACTGTCGCCACCGCTTCATGCCGAAGCCTCGCGAGACCACCGGGCTCTTCTGTGGCGTAGATGATCCGCGAGATAACGTCGTCGCCGAAAGCGGCCTGACGGTTGTAGGTCCCGGACGAGGCCGCCGTCTTCCCGTCCGACAGGTTTACCAGCTGGCAAGCTACCGTGGTTGTCCCGAGGTCGACGGCCAAGCCGAACCTCGGGGAGGACACTCCCGCCGTACTGATGCCGGCCAGTTCGGTGAACGGCCCGGCATGGGCCAAATCCACCGCGACGCGCCAGTTCCCCTTACGGGCAGCCTGCGGAAGGTCTCGGGCAAAGCCCAACGTCATTAAAGGGTTCATGCCAGGGGCTTTTTTCCGGAGTTCAGCCTGCAGCCTGCTCCAATCGTCCCTCGCGTCGTCCAAGGTGGGAGCCGTCATCGTAAGCTCTACCGACTCGTACAAAGGCGCCAGGGCAACCTTGCTGCTTACAGGCGCTTCATCCAGCTTTCCGCGGCCATGCTCCTCGATCAGCACGCGGTGGCTGCCCAGCCGCGCGCTATCGGGGATCTCGATAACGACGTCCGTCACGGGACATGCCCGGCAGGCCAAAACCTCCACCGGGGAATGGACGTCCCCTTCCCCGCGGACAACCACACTTCCCGAGACCAATAAAACGCGACAGCGGCCGCAGGTACCGGCACCGCCGCAGGCCCCCCGCAGAAAGATGTCGCCCCGGGCCGCCAGGGTAACCAGGCTCTCGTGTTTGTCCGCCTCAACCGTAAGGTTGTCCGGGATGAAGGTAACCCTGCATGTCAACGGTTTAACCCCCCCCCCCTTGGCTCATAACCACGTCTAGCCATATCTTCAGACATCACCCGGTTCAGATCCGTTGCTGCGCATGGTTTTCTTCCGAACTTTAACTAGCGGGGGAAACCAGTCCGACCTGCTATACTTGTAAAAGTATCTCCCTGACTTTCCCCAAGTCGCGCATGAAACCCGTCGGCAGTTCCAACGCACATTCCTCTCTGGACATATCCCCGGCAAACTCCTCGTACCTGCCCACGTAACCCCACACTGGCAGTTCAGCGGCGGCTTGCTTGATGAACTTCTGTTCATCCACAGTCCGGACGCGATTGCCTACAAAACCCACCTTCTTGATGCCAAGATCGAAAGCCATCGCAGCGATGTTCCGCGCTGTCGCCGCCGCAGCCCGTGTCGGGTCACAGACGATTACCATTCTGTCCACACCCTTGGCGGCGCCCCGCGACAACTGCTCAATGCCAGCCGCCAGATCAACTACGGTCACTTCCTCTTTATCTATGAGGACCGAGGTCAAGATAGCATTAAGGAAGGCGTTCTCCCGGCAATAGCAACCCGCCCCGCCTTTCTTGAGCGCGCCCATGCGCACGAAGCGCACGTTTCCCCGTACGAGCGCGTACCTGTTCAAAAGGTCTTCGACCTGCGGATTAAGCACCATGTATCCGCCGTCACCCCCGACACGATCCCTGATCACCGCGCGCATCGCGGATAAAGGTTTTAACCCGGCGGCGGCGGACTCCGGTATCCCTAAAGCCGCGGCCAAACAGGCATCCGGGTCGGCGTCAATCGCCCAAATCGGGCCGTCCTCAGCCCAGAGTCTTATCAGCCCCGCGGCGATGCTTGTTTTTCCTACCCCGCCTTTCCCGGCGATCGCAATCTTCAACGGGCTCTCCCCCTTTTGCTGCCTTCTGTTCTATACGAGACCCGCGATTTAAATAAGCTACCGGAATCCCGAACAGGGACGTCTGCAAGACTATTTGGCGGGTGGATTTTCAGAAGCTGAAGCGTTAAAGAATGTGCGGTTTTTGAACGTCTACAGGCGGTACAAGTACTGAGAAAAGTGTCTGGCAGAAAAGTTGCCAGGTGGGCGATTGCGAACGCCGAAGCATAGTGGTTGCCACAACACGAACATTTTTGTAACGGAAAACTGGTTTCTTTGACCGCCTTGGACAGCGTCAATTCATCTGCGGGAGGAGTGATCGTTATAGCTCCTGTAGGGCAATAACGGCGAATTATTTGAAAATATTCATGTAAATGGCCGGGAGCAGTGATTGTTATAGCTCCTGTAGGGCAATAACGGGCGCAGCGTCCGCACCCCGTACAGGCCTCGGGGACAAATCGCCAGATGACCCTGGCTTTTTCAAAATCCGGTTTTAGAGTCAGGGCGCCCGCCCGGCATGCTCCGACGCAGGCGCCGCAAGCAATACACAGGTCCTGGCGATAAACCGGCTGAGGCCGGGTCTGAAGATGGTTGATAACGGGCGGATTTTCGGCCATTGCCACCAGGCCTCCTCCCTATTCGGCGGCTCCTTGAAATCCGATTGAACTTGCATAGGCCTGGCGGCGCTGCAAGTTCCAGAAGCGGATATCTTCCTCGTCCACCAGTCTTAAAGCTTCCGTCGGGCAAACTTTTACACAGGCCGGGCCCTCGGGCCGGAAATAGCACATGTCGCATTTCACAGCGATTTTCCTCATTTTCTTCTCGTCCTGCTCGCTACGCGTAAGAGGGAGAAGAATCGAGGTTGTCAGTGTTATGCCTGTGGCGGCTGTCTGGCGGGCGGCCTGGATTTCGATGCAGCCGATGGGACAGGCTAGAACGCAGATCCCGCAGCCCACACATTTCTTCTCGTTAAGTACAACAACCTCACCCTGAACTTCAAAGGCATGTACCGGGCAGACCTCCGCGCAGGGCGCCTGATCGCACTGGCGGCATTGCAGTGGAACGCTTCCCTGTGCTGTCGGAGTGAGAAACAGGCGCGGGCACGGCACGGCACCCTCTTCTCTATGGGTCAACATACAGGCGGCAAGGCAGGTGCAACAGCCAAGACATTTTGCCTTGTCCGGAATGATGAATTGCCTGGGCACGAACTTTAATCCCCCTTCGTTACATTTGCCGGTTGACCGGCGCCTCGAGGCTGACCAGATACCGTTCTTTCTTTTGGCGGCGGATCATCCGGGCATCCACGGAGGATATGCTTTTAATGTCGGCTGCGGACGCCTTGAGTTCGGGGATTCCACAAACCGGGTCTTGGACTCGGCCGGTCAATTCATTGACCGGCGCTTCCCAAAAATGAAACGTCATGAAAATAGTTCCGGGGGGGACCCGATCGGTTATCCAAGCTCTGGCGTTTATTAAGCCGCGGCGCGTGCAAACATGGACCAGATCGCCGTTGCCAATCCCTTTACGGCGGCCGTCTTCAGGGTTGATTTCCACCAGTTCTTCGGGGCCCATTTGGCTTAAGACCCACTCCTTACGCGTAATGGTGCCGGTGTGATAGTGATAAACGCGCCGGCCGGTCGTCAGCACAAAGGGGTAGTTTTTATCCGGCTTTTCGACAATACCGACAGACGTTTGCTCCGGATCAATGGGAACGGGTTTTAACTGCGCCTTTCCTGAGGGCGTGAGAAAAACATTGTCGGAGTATAGGATGGGGGTTCCCGGGTGCGCCTCGTCAGGGCAGGGCCAAAGGATACCGGAGCCGTCATCGAGCCTCTTGTAAGCAACTCCGCCGAACCTTTCAGGGATTAAAAGACGTATCTCCCCCCAGATTTCCTCCGGTGAGCGATAGGGGAAAGCCGAGGACCCCATTTCCCGGGCAAGTTCACTGAAGATCCGCCAATCGGGCCGCGCATCACCCGGAGGCGGTACGGCCATCCGTACGCGTTGAATCCTGCGCTCGGTATTGGTAAAGGTACCGTCTTTTTCAGCGGCGCAGGCGGCGGGGAGCACAATCCCGGCAAGGCGGGCCGTTTCCGTCAGGAAGATGTCTTGCACGATCAAAAGATCAAGCCGCTCCAATGCCTTCATCAAGTATCCCGTGTCCGGCCCGCTTAAGACGGGATTTGCGCCAAAGACGTAGAGAACCCGGATTTTCCCTTGCATAATGCCTTCACTGATCTCGGTAGCTCTGATGCCGGGTTTCGATGGGGGTTTTACGCTCCAGGCCTGGCTAAAACGCGTTTGCTTTGGCGAGCTGCCGACGTGCACGTATCCAGGCAAAAAGTCCGGCAGGCAGCCCATGTCACACGTACCCTGGATGTTGTTCTGCCCGCGTAAAGGGAAGAGACCGGTTCCGGACCTGCCAAGGTGGCCGGTAATAATCGCCAGGTTGGCCAGGGCCAGCACATTGTCCGTTCCGTTGGCGAACTGGGTGACCCCCATCGCGTAAAGAATCGCCGCTGTTGATGCTTTTCCGTATAAGTGGGCGGCAGCCTGCAGGTCCGCCCGCGGAACACCGGTTATATTTTCTACCCGCTCCGGTGTCCACTCGGCCAGGTTTGCGGCAAGGGCGTCGAAGCCGGCAGCCATCCGGTTGACGCGAATGGTATTAATCAGGCCGTCGCGCACGAGGATGTGCATTATGCCGTTAATAAGAGGAATATTCCCCCCTACCGGCACCCGCAGCCAGATATCCGCCCGGGCGGCCATTTCGGTATGCCTTGGGTCGGCTACAATCAGCTTGGCCCCTCGTTCTCGGGCCTTAATGACGTGTGCGGCTACTAACGGGTGGCACTCGGAAGTATTTGAACCAATGATGAAAATGGTCTCGGTGACGCTACCAATCTCTTCGATTGTATTGGTTGTCGCCGCGCTACCCAGCGTAGGCGCCAGACCGGCGACGGAGGGGGCGTGACAAAGGCGGGCGCAACAGTCGACATTGTTGGTGCCCATAACCACCCTGGCAAATTTCTGTGCCGCGAAGCTATCCTCATTAGTGCCCTTAGCCGAAGCGATAAGGGCAAAGGCGTCCGGATCCTGCCGGCGCACCCTGATCAAATGCTCCGCGATAAAATTCAAGGCCTCGTTCCATGTCGCAGGGACCAGCATCCCGTCTTTCCGGATAAGAGGGGTTTGAAGCCGACGCGGATCGCCGACATGGTTATACCCATAGTACCCTTTGAGGCAGAGTCCGCCCCGACTCACCGGGTGTTCCGGGTCTGCCTCCACCCCGACAATACGTCCTTGCTCAACCAGGAGGTAAAGCCCGCAACCCACCCCGCAGTAGGGACATATGGTTCGCACTCGATGAACGGTCAACGTCGATCCCTCCCACCGAAACCGGTATATAAAAACAACGCCTGGAACAGGTAAAATATCCCTGCCCAGGGGGGTCCGCTCTTCTCCACAGTGCTCCCCGGTGGTTAATTCCACCTCTTGCTGCCAGTAACACTGAGTGTCTTATTTGCTTGTATTGTATGGAGTAAACAACTTCGGCACAACGGCTTCGGGATGAAAAACCCGAGGACCTGGACTAACGACAGTTAGACGTAGTGAATGGTATGCGGTCATTTTGTTCAATACCGCCATTCGACAACCCGGCAATTGCGTCTTCCGGGCACACGGGAACGCACAGACCACAACCGGTACACCTGTGGGTGAGTATCTTATAGGGGCTGTTATCGGTTCGGTAGGCGACAAAGGGACGTCCCACAATGGCGTCTTCCGGACAGACATCAGCACAGAGGTCGCACATCACACATCTCTCCGGGTCTATCCGAAAGAGCGACGGAGTACGACAGAGCCCTGGCGGACAATGTTTTCTTTCGACATACTCACTAATGGCATCCCAAGCTTCTTCAAGCATGTTCGCCACCCCATCCCAGACGTTGCGGCCGAAACGGCAGCGAGCAATCATCGGCACCTGACTATAACATTGCCGTAGAAAATCCTGATCGGCTTCGGTCGCACAGCCCTTGACAATGCGTTCCACAACATCCGCCGCCGGTTCCAGCGCCAGAGTGCAGGGCAGACAGAAGAGCTTAACTTGCCGACCTTGACCGCAGGTACGTTCGTCGGCTAGCTTGCGTAAGCGCTCAGCGCAGTCGGTTACCGTATATCCCGTATCCATATCGGCTACCCCTCTTCTCCTTGTTTCTTACGTGGATATGCACCGCCACTTGTACGCAGCCGTCCCCCCATCAGCCCCAGGCGCTCCTTCAGACTTTGAACGCGGCCCCGGCTAACGGAGACCACACTGTTGGCGACATCGTTCATCACTATAGAGTAAGCACCGTTGACGTCCGGCCGGATCTCCTTGATTTGATCGATGCTAATCAGGTATGCGCGATGCGAGCGGAAGAACCGGTCGCTGGGCAAGCGTTGTCCTAACTGCTCCAGGGTATACCTTACGCATACCCGGTCGGTACGGGTGCAGAGAAAGGTACGGTTTTTTGCGGCATAGGCATAAACGATATCTTCGACAGCAACTGGTACCGCCACTCCGTTCCGCCCGCCTATTAACCATTTCAGGGTACAGGACTCGTTTTCAAATACCTCTTGAATCCGGGCAACGGTGTCCCGCAACCGGCTATCGCTGATGGGCTTAAGAAGATAGTCAACGGTCTTTAAGCCAAACGCCTTGTATGCGTGTTCTTGGAATGCCGTAACAAACACCACGCGCGGCGCATTGGGCAACTGTCTCAGCCTGGCCGCCAGTTCCATTCCACTCATGCCCGGCAGTTCGATATCAAGAAACAACACGTCGTAATCAACCGCGTTGATCAATTTCCAAGCATCGATACTGTTGGTCGCTTCACCGATGACTTCAATACATTCATGTTTAGAAAGCAGATAGCGTAACTCCATCCTCGCAGGATGCTCGTCATCCACAATCAGCGCCTTTATCCGCACCGCCTTCACCTCCTTTCCCCAAATCGCAAGCGAACTCTAGAAAAGCCCCACTACGTTGCCAAGCGCGTCAATATCGACCTTTTCCGCCGCCGGCATCTTCGGCAGGCCGGGCATTGTCATGACCTTTCCCGCCAATACCACCAGGAACCCCGCCCCGTTTGCGGGCCGCAATTCACGCACTGTCAGGTTCCAGCCTGTGGGACGGCCCAAGAGCTTGGGGTTATCGGAAATCGAGTTTTGCGTTTTGGCTATGCAAATCGGCAAACGATCCAAGCCGAGACGGACAAAGTCCTCTATTTGTCGTTCAGCGAGATCGGTGTAGGCGACGCCGTCGGCCCCGTAGACCTTGCGTGCCACAATTTCAATCTTTTGTTGAATTGGCAGGTCCCAATCATAGAGTTGATTATACGAAGCTTCATTGCGGTCGATGATCTCCAGTACCTTTGTCGCCAGTTCTTCGCCTCCGGCCCCGCCGCGTGCAACGACCTCGGAAACCGCTGCGGGAACCCCTGCTTCCAGGCAATGCTCTTTGATAAGCTCCAACTCGGACTGATCGTCAGTGGGGAACCTGTTGATGGCCACTACCACCGGCAGGCCGAAATTATGCCTGATATTGTGCACGTGCCAGTCAAGGTTGGGCAACCCGCGCCTGAGGGCTTCGGGATCGGGGCGCCCGACATCGGCCAGCGCCACTCCGCCATGCAGCTTCAGTGCCCGGACGGTAGCTACAAGGGCTACCGCGTCAGGTTTGAAGCCTGCATAGGGGCACACGATATCAAAAAATTTCTCAGCCCCAAGATCGGAGCCGAAGCCCCCTTCGGTGACCACATAATCCGCCAGCCCAAGCGCCGTACGAGTCGCCATGATGGAGTTGTTGCCGTGCGCGATGTTCGCAAACGGGCCGCCGTGAATGAAAGCCGGCTGGCCTTCGATGGTCTGCACGAGGTTGGGCTTCAAGGCGTCCTTCATCAGGACCGCCAGTGCCCCGGCCACTTTAAGCTCCCGTGCGAACACGGGCGCCCCGCTCTGGGTATAGGCGACCAGGATTCTGCCCACGCGCTCCTTGAAGTCATCCAACCCTTCTGCCAGGCACATCAAGGCCATGATTTCCGAGGCCACGGTGATATCAAAGCGGGCCTCCCGCGGCACGCCATCGGTTTTTCCGCCCAAACCGCACACGATATTCCTCAATGCACGGTCATTCATATCCAGTACACGCGGCCAAACAATCCTTCTTGCATCGATCTGCAGCTCGTTGCCGTTATAAAGGTGGTTGTCTATCACCGCCGCCAGAAGATTGTGCGCTGCGGAGATGGCGTGAAGATCACCGGTAAAATGCAGGTTAATGTCCTCCATGGGAACGACCTGTGAATACCCCCCGCCGGCCGCTCCGCCCTTGATGCCAAAGGTGGGGCCCAGCGACGGCTCCCTGAGGCAGAGCATGACCTTCTTACCCAAACGACCCAAAGCCTGGGTAAGACCGACCGCGGTGCATGTCTTCCCCTCTCCGGCAGGCGTCGGCGTAATGGCCGTTGTAAAGATCAACTTCCCCCGCGGGGCATCTTTCACTCGTTGGCAAACATCCATACTTACCTTGGCCTTATACTTTCCGTATAGCTCGATGTCGTCCATTCCAAGACCCAGATCGGCAGCCACATCCACTATCGGCTTTAGCTTGGCGCTGCAGGCGATTTCGATGTCCGGTAACATAGTCTTTCTCTCCCCCCTACTGTAAAACTGTAAATAGGATTAACCGAGCTATGGCCGGGGATAAAGCCCTGCCATGCTAACAATCTCCGGCACGGCTTCTTCCCAGTTAATAGCCATAATGTGTACGCCGCTGACTCCTGCTATGGCCCGGACCTGATTGATAATTTCCAAAGCGATGCGCTGACCTTCCCGGAGTTTGTCAGAGGCCTTCTCCATACGGCGGATCAGTTCTTCGGGCACTTTCATCCCTGGGATCCGGCTCATGTAACGCAAAGCGCCGGCCGACCTCGGCGGGGTAACCCCGGCCAGAATGAAGGTCTTCTTGTGCCAACCCGCAGCGCATACAGTATCCATCCAACGAGCAAAGCCTTCAACATCGTAAACGACCTGTGTTTGAATAAATTCGGCACCAGCCATCACCTTTTTACCCAGGCGGAGCACGCGAAGCTCAACGGGACCGGCGAAGGGGTTTTCCACGGCCCCCACGAAAACCCGCGGGGGAGCCTTTATTTCTTCACCGCATATAAACAGCCGCTCTTCCCGCATTTGCCTCACTGTTGCGGTCAATTGCACGGAATCAAGATCAAACACGCCTTTGGCCTCCGGGTGGTTGCCAAAGCGCTGGTGGTCACCGCTTAAGCATAATACATTGCGAACGCCCAGGCTTGCCGCTCCAAGGAGGTCAGACTGTAGGGCAATCCTGTTACGGTCCCGCGTGGTCATCTGCAGTACCGGTTCCCCACCGCTGTTCAAAACGTGTACTGCGGCCGCAAGGCTGCAAAGTCGCACGACCGCCGTCTGGTTGTCGGTAAGGTTCTGCGCGTCGGAATAGTCCTTTACCAAAGCAGCCAGCTGTTGAATCCTGCGCCCGTCAGCACCCTTGGGCGGCCCGATCTCGGCAGTCACTGCAAAGTGACCCGCCCTAAGGACCTTCTCCAGCCTGCTTCCGGTGCGGGCCTCAATCACTTTAGCGGCAGGGCCGATAGACATGGCATTACTTCCTCCCTAATCACCTTGCGCATTGCTCCTGAACCGGAATGAGCCCAGTTCTTCGGCGGCCTTATCCTCCTCAGGCTATCGAGACGCCCCTGCTTCTTCAGGCGATGGTAAATCATCTCCCAGGCGCAAGGCAGGTCCGTGCCGGCTTCGCACCTGCCGTCGACCGACCCGCCACACGGGCCGTTTAAGAGTCCCTTAGCACAACGGGTCACGGGACAGATGCCGGTGGTCTCCGCGAGGATACACTCTCCGCACATGGCGCAGCGTTCCTCCCATACTCCAGACATCACCGTGCCCCCTCCGCCAACGGTGTCAACCCCAGGAATGACCATCACGGTCGGGTATCTTTCCGCGATAAACTGCACTCCAACCCCACAACCCAGAGAGATGCACGCATCTGCCTTCTCCATCAAAGCATCCAGCGGCACAAGGCACTCGTTGTCACATTGCCTGAAAACGGTAACCTGAGCGATTTCAAACGGAAAGCCCCTCTTCTTGCCGGCAATCTCAAGAAGCTGCGCGACACAGGAAACCTCTTTTCGCCCCCCCGATTGACATACCGTCACACACTCCTGGCACCCTGCCACCACCAGTGACTTCATTCCCCCAACCAGTGCCAGAATTGACGAAACGGTCTTAGGACGTGCGAGAATCAAGCTGTTCCCCTCCCTCCCGCTCTTGACCGTTAAACGCCGGGCCAAGGTCGCGGATGGTCTCCACCAGTTCCGCCATAAAGCGGGCAAACGGTGCCCCCATGCCTGCCGAAACGTAAAACATGTGCAGCCGTTCAGGCTCGATACCAATGTCCGCCAGGCGGTTTTTCAGAATCTCGACCCTTTTTCCCGCTCGCAGGTTTCCGCTCTGGTAATGACAGTTGCCTTTAAGGCACCCGGCTACACAAACCCCGTCCGCGCCCTTGACAAAAGCGTCTAAGATGTGTTCTTCACTGATGCGGCCCGAACAAGGCACCCTGATAATCTGGATATTAACCGGGTACTGGAGGCGGAGCACGCCGCTGAGGTCCGCCGCGCCGTAGGCGCAGTGGTGACAGCAAAAGGCAAGAATCTTTGGTTCAAAACTCAACTTCCAACCCCCCTCCACCTAGGTTTACTTAGGGGACATTTTTTTGACACTCTGGAGAAAGGCGTCGCTGTATATCTCCTTGTTAAGTAGGACACGCCCGGCGGCAACCGTTTCTACCAACTGGGTGTCAAACACGTCGGCAATGGCGGCGTCAAGCCCGGAGGCCATGGCCATGCTCGCAAAAGTCCGGTTAAGCAGCAAGCGGTGGGGACAGCCTTGCGAGACGTTGCTTAAACCGACCACCGTCCGCGGGGGTGGATCAGCCAGCGTTTTGATTTGCCGTATGGTCTCGAGAACCTCCACGGCATGCTCCTGGCCAACATTTACGGGAAGTACCAAAGGGTCAATAAACAGATCACTTACGGAAAAACCCAGTTCGTCGGCTGTTACTACAATTTCCATGGCCATCGCCAGACGGTCGGCCGCGTCCCTTGATACGCCTCGCCGGTTCATGGTTAGCGCAATCAGGTATGCCCCGTAGTCCCTGGCCATCGTAAGGTATTTCTCCAGCTGTTCGCGCTCGGCTATCGTTGAATTGATAATAGGCCGGCTCTTGGTGACTGCCTTAAGCCCGGCCTCGATCGCCGGGAGCTTGGCCGCGTCTATACACAGGGGGGTATCTACGACTTCTTCCACCGTTTTTACCAACCACGGCATTACAGCTGCAGGGTCAGCCACGGCCGGTCCGGTGTTTATGTCGAGATAGGTCGCGCCTGCTTCGGTCTGGGTCACGGCAAGCCGCTGGATTGGTTCAGGATTCTTCGCCTGAATAGCCTCGGCCACATCGCGGAAAAGCCCGTTGATTCGTTCCCCGATCAAAATCATAAAGCCATCTCTCCCCCTGCTAACACCTTAACGTGCTCCCTTACCACACGGGTTGCTTCAGGATGAAGCATCACCACCATATCCGCCCCCGCTTGGAGAAGGGTCCCGGCCGTAAGAGCCTCCCAAGCCACACCCTGCACGACCCCGTCGGTCGGACCGGTCTTGGCTTCTTTGGCCCGCCATGCCTCAAAACCGCAAAAGACAATCATCGGTAACGCCAGGCTTGATTCTCCCTGGAGCGCCGCCAGGCGCACCCGTTCCATCACGGAATAGGTGTATTCAAGGCCGTAACCCAGCCCTCCGGTTGTCGGGTCCATGACAATCTGCGTTTGCGGTACTCCTAAATCATTAAGCAAAACGCAGATTTGTTTTTGCATATTGACGTCTACCGGACTCTGGGCAATAACCAGATGTCCGTTGACCATGGCGGCCGCTGCGATCGTGCGGTAGTTGTCGCTGGTGACGGGCCCGATCAGGCACCGCCGGCCAGCACAGGTTTCGCTGACCTTCTGCAAAACGACGTTATCCTTGGCGTCGTTGCCGCACCCCAACACAACCAGCGGTACGCCTGTCGCATCGAGGACATCCCGGGCCAGCGTCGCACAGGCTTCCGGAGAAGCGTCGCTGAGTTCGGGGTCGGCGCCGCGCAGCCGCAGGCAGATGAACTCCGCTCCCCACTCCCGGGCGCAGTGACGCGCCCACTCCACCGGATCGCCCGCCACCGGGCCGAAAATGTTTTCCAAAGGCGCCGGCCAGAGTTCCGGGACTACGTCCCACACTTCCATACCTATCACGGGCAGATGCCCGGACGGCCCGTCAAAACTTAGAAACGGCAGGGTGGACGCCCCGCCCACCTGAAGGAATCGCTGCCCGTTCCCCGCAACGCCGGCCCCGATTTCTACCTCACTGATCCTGCACGGAAACTTTTCGCGGTGAAGCTCAAAGGACACGGCAGTTCTCCCTCCTTACTGTAAATTCGTGCTTTGCTGAAGCAACTGATCCATCACGGGCTCGAAGCAGCGTACTACCGGCGCATTTGCGGGAATATGCAAGAGCGGTTTGCCGCCGGCGTCATGCTCGGCAATAAGAGCGTCATATGGCAACACCCGCACATAATCAAGGTTGGTCGCGGCGATTTCCTCACGTAAAGCCGTACTGAGCTTGTTCTGTGCCTTGCAAACAAGGAGGCATTGGCGCTTGATCCGTAACCCAAGTTCCGCTGCCACCCGCGCCACCCGTCCGGCGGAACGCACCCCCCGCACGCTGTTGTCGCTAACAACGATGAGCAGGTCAACAAGATCGGTCGTCCGCCGGCTCAGGTGTTCGAGACCGGCCTCATTATCCAAAACAGTGTAACCGTAATTCTTATCCAGCCTCTCCATGACCCCGCGCAGCATGGCGTTGGCATAACAGTAGCAGCCGGAGCCCTCCGGGCGCCCCATAGCAACAAGATCCACCTCGGCGCCGTCGGCATCCATCAACGCCTCCCGTACACGGAAGTCCAGGTAGGAAACCTTATCAATCCCTCCCGATCCTTGGGAAGGGCCAATAATCTGACGCAGGATTTCCATCAAGTCCGCGCATGGGGCTACCCCCAGCGCTTCACCGAGGTTGGCGTTCGGATCGGCATCCACTGCCAGGACCGGCCCCAGACCGCGACGGATAAGGTAACGAATGACAAGCGTGGCGACCGTCGTCTTGCCTGATCCACCCTTACCCGCTACCGCGATTCTAAATCCCACCTCATCGCGCCCCCTTCAGATTAGCCTGTAGCCCATTAATAATCGCTGAGAAACCGTGTCATCTGGCCTTAGTAAACCCTGAAAAAACTGCCATCCAGCATCTGCCATTTAGTTGGCAGTATAAGATCGCAGGAAACCTGGTAGCGCCGCCGCTTCACGCGGTCCGACTAGGACATCCCAGCCCGAAAGCTCTGCCAGCCGCCCGCTTAGCACCGCCACGTAGCCCGGAATGACTACCTTCCGGTGTTCCACCTTTTCCCCGATGGCCGTCTTCTCGAGCGCCTCGGCTATCTGTTCGGGGCCGAACTTGCCGGAGGCCCAGGCCGTAAGGACGGAGGTACCGTCGGTGTCAACTGTCACAAGGTAGGCACCCACTCTGCTCGATTCGATCTCGTTGCCCACCGAGAAATAGGTAAGCGAAAAGTTGGTGGTTACCAGGACCGGGGCGTCCGGACCGGGATTGCCGATAGCGTAGCAGGCTGCCTGGACCTGGATCGGCTTTTGCGGATCGGTGTAGATGTCCTGGCGGAGGGTTAACAACGGCAGGACGACTGCCGGATCAACGGTATCCAACACAATCATGCTCGCGTACTTGGCAATGCACGTTGCAGCCGTTAGGGCGGTGAGGTATGCGTCCCGGTTATCGCCAACCGAAGCGAGAACGGGAAACCCAAAGGGACGGAACCGCTTTTTAATAGCCATCCGTCTTATTGCGGTTGCCGCGCGCAGGACATCTCCCGCAGCTTTCGCAGGCACGTGCAATACAATGTCCTTATAGCCGTTGCCAGTCACCTGTTCGCTGAGCGAGGACAAGCCAGCGAGATCCCCCGCCGTGACGACCAGCGGGCAGCCGTACTCCTTGGCCAGAGCTGTCATCTCCCGCCAGTTCGCCTCGGCAGCACCCCAGAGAAGGGGACGCTTTGAACCCACAATGGCAAGGGCCGCGCGCATCGCCCCGGGATCTTGGGTCACCAGGGTCAACGGCAGCGGGCTGTTCGCCTGGACCAATTCCACCGTCTTCACAAAAGAAGCCGAATCCGAACCGGTTTGGCGAATTGCAATCGAGTTAATGCGCATGGTGATCCCCACCCGCTCGAATGAAAGGGCCTGAACGGCGCGCAACCGTTCCGTCAGTTCGGCCTCGGGCAAATCATCCCGGACCTCGATGGCCACCGCCGTCGGATGGTAAAATGTCTTTTCATGGCGAAAGAGGACAAGTTCGCCCCCCAGCTCGACGGCATACTCACCTTGGCCCACCGTCACCAGGCGGATCGGGGGTTCAGCGGCCGCGCCCAAGGTCTCACGGGCCTCATCCGACGCCTGCGGGCAGTCGTCCAGAGAAGTCTTGCCGGCCGCGAGGGCCATCGCAAAAGCCAGACACGTTGCAAACCCGCATTCCCGGCAGTTTGTTTTCGGTAATAGCTTGAAAATCTGGAGTCCGGTTAACGCCATCGTACGCCACTCCTTGGTGCCTACATAATTGGTTCCATGCTCAGGGCGGGATGTTGTGTCTCTTCCAGGAAGGGTAGAATCTCGTCCACCAAAGTGCCCACCGTTTCATCGGCGATGCGATCGATGAGATCGGGAACGCCGATTTCCGCCCCCCGGCGGATGAGGCCCTCCCGGAGGAACTCCTTAAGCTGGCGCGGCATCCAAACCACCCGCGCCAGACCGTCGTCGGCCTGAATAAACCTGCGGCTGATGACATATGCCCTTGCCAGCCCCATAAAGCCGGGAATCTGTTCTCCGCCGCCAACCATGCCGGCCAGGGTAGAAAACCGCATCCCCAGAGGTGTATCCCCCGTGTACTCACGGTTAACGATAAAGATCCCGTTAGCCTCCGGCAGAACGGCACCGATAGCTTCAAAGCATCCGCACGAAGTCATCGGGTCCTCCATCATCGAATAAAGGCTCAGGGACGTGATCTTGCCCTGGGTGTAGCGCTGCATGGCGGCGTTGACGCCGCTGTACTGCCCCCGCGTCTCGTCGATGCACGTTCCGATGGCGACAGGCTGATTGGGCCCGGTCTGCTTGAGTTCATATGACGCCCGGGCGTCGAGCCAGTTCACCGCCCCGCAGAGCCCCAAACGTTCAGGCGTTACAATGCAGATATGAGACGGGGCGAACGATTGACAGAGGCTGCAGGTGTAGAAGACGTCGACCGCCTCATCGGTTAGCGCATCGAGGCGCTCATCACGCCGCCGGTAGACGGATCGAGCCTTTTCCTGCTCCGCGAGCGCCCTCTCGGGCGTAGTGTAGAGCGTGACCCGAACTTTGTCGACGAGCGAGCCGAACTCGGCCTTGACCCTGTTGGCCACCACCGCCCCGATATGTTGCAGGCGCAGGCCGGCGGCGAACGCTTTCTTGGACACCCTGATTCTGACGATGTCGCGTTGGCCGATGTGGACCACGCCTTCCAGGTAGTTGACGAAATAATGCAGACGCCTCTCGATAACCGGTTCGAACTCCTCTTTCATCTTTCGCCCGGCCACTTCAATGACCAGACCCAGGGGAAGAGTATCGCCCTCTTTCACCTCATCGAGATCGGGCCCGATGACCTGGACATGGCCGTCCTCCACCTCGCCCATCGGCCGTGTCACGAGCAGTTCAAAAGCCGTGGACCGGCCGGCGCCGATCTCCACAAAGGTCTCATTCCGCCGGATGATTTCTCCCTCGAAGGCCGGACCAAAGGCCACGGGCACTTCCACATCGGCTGCCGGCACCTTGAGTCCCCGCACCTCCACCGCCCTGGCCACAATACGATCATGTGGCACACGGGCCACGACATGTTCATAGGTGCAAATACCGTAGGGCAGGATTTCGGGGATGTCGGTGTCGGCAACAACCGGAAAACCGAAGTTTATCGCTCCCGCCGCATTGGCATACCATTCGTCGGTCACCGGACCCAGGGCCAGAAGAAAAGCAAAGACCCGGGTTTTGTTATAAGACAGCACCCGGCGGTAGTCGCCCGGCGTTACGCCACCGAAGGACAGGGCCACCCGCGTGGCGAATCCGAGGGAGTAAATGTGGGCGCAAACTTCTTCCCCGAAGGGAACCAGGCGCGTCGGCCAACCAAGTTGGACGTCGGCGCCGGCCAGTTGCTCCGCGAAACTGGTTCCGTCGGCTCGCCCCGCCATGAAAACGTAAAGGCTTTTCTGCTGCATTTCGCGGGCTAGTTTTACCGCTGTAGGGACATCCGGGGCGGAACCCACCACGGCGGCAAACCCCGGCGCCCGTCCGTCCACGAACTCGATCCCGCGTTCCCTCAGGATTACGTCGTCAGCCGCACCCAGCCAGATACCCTCGACCGGGGAGGGCCCGGTTACATACCTGAGAGCCTCGATGATTTCCTCCGCAAACAGCGTGGCCATCCCGGCGTCAAGCACGGGTCCAAGGTATGGGGTCCAGCGGGCTTCCGCCGGCAACGGGGGAAGAAGTTCTTTCGCCAGGGCCAGGACCGGCCCTATCTCGGAAAGCCGGGTCACTTTCCGCCCGGTAATGCCATAAATGACCGGAAGGTAGTACCCGGTATTGGGCAGTTCCACGGGGTGAGTCGCACCCAGGATCTCCATGGCGCTTTTCAGCTTTTCTTCGGCCCGACGTATAATGCTGTGCGCTCCCCGAATAGCCGCCGTGGCAATTATCCTGGACAAGGTCATCCCCCCCTTCGATGGTAGTAAATCGCGAGCAGGCCAAAGTTATTGGTGTAAGCATACCTTTAATACGTGTAAGGACCAACAACTTAGCCGTTAATCGCCGGTCTGATAAGCTGAAATACAGTTACGCCTGTTGAGGAAACAAAAAATCGTTCCGCCCGTGACCAGCCGCCATTCAGGTCGCCAATATGCTGGTTGATGCGGCTACCTGCGATTTCGCCGCGAGAATGGTGTTGGCCAGGAGCATGGTTACGGTCATCGGGCCGACTCCACCGGGAACAGGAGTGATGGCCACGGCACGCGGGGCGACGCTATCCCAGTCGACGTCTCCCACCAGGCGTCCGTCCACACGATTGATTCCCACATCCACCACCACCGCCCCCTCCTTAACCATCTCGCCGGTGATCATCCCCGGACGACCAACGGCCACCACGAGAATATCCGCCTGCCGGGTCACGGATGAAGGATCCACGGTACGGGAATGACAAATGGTTACGGTGGCGTGACGCTGCAACAACAACAAGGCGGTAGGTTTGCCTACGATGTTGCTGCGGCCGATCACAACGGCATGCCGCCCGGCGATATCGATACCCGACCGTTCGAGGATGGCGATAACCCCGGACGGCGTGCACGGCGTCAGGCAAGGCTCGCCGATCTGCAGCTTCCCGACGTTCAGGGGATGAAAACCGTCTACGTCTTTTTCCGGTCTAATAGCCCGCGTTACCGCCCTGGCGTCCAGGTGGTCCGGAAGGGGCAGTTGGACAAGAACGCCGTGAATGCCTTCGTCTCCGTTAAGCTGATCAAGAAGCCGAAGCAGATCATCCATTTGGGTGTCAGCGGGCAGACGGTGTACCGTTGACCGGATACCCACCTCCTGGCAGGCGTGCTCCTTGTTGCGCACATATGTCTGTGACGCCGGATTGTCCCCGACCAGCACCACCGCCAGCCCCGGCGGCGCCCCCCGCTGCGCGGCGAAAGACCCTGCTTCCCGAACCAGTTCCGATCGTATTTGAGCTGCTATCGCCTTCCCATCCAAGATGTGTGCCGCCATTTTGAACCTCCTCGCTACAGAATTGTTTGTTCCCTATCCATTCCACGGGCGTTTTAAGAAAGGCGCCGCCCGCTATCCGGACGGCGCCCCGGTGAAACCCCCATCCGGCGCTTCGACCGGCTAACCGGTTGCGATTTGCCGCCGCATCTCCATATCAAACAAAACTCTTTCCCTTGCCTGCTCGATCCCAAGCGCCCGCCGGGCCGCATCGATGTACTCGATCAACCGGCGCGCCATCGCCATTGGATCGGGCTCGAAGAACCACTTACCCCCGGTGAGCGCACTGATACCCTCAAAAAGGAAACTGGAGAACTCCTTGCTTCCAAGGGTCGGGAATCCGACGCCAAAGCCGACGGTAATACCACTGGAAACGAAATACTGGCCGATGGCTATCGCCTTTTCGCTCATCCACTCAGGAGCGCACCCGACAACAGGCAGGTTGGCCAAATCGTCGCCAAGCCCGCCCTGGCGCACCATTTCGGTCGCCGCCACCAGCAGGCGGCTGTTATCGACGCAGGAACCGCAGTGCAACACCGGCGGCATGCCTACCGCTTCACAAACCTCCCGCAGTCCTGAACCCGCCAGGTCGGAGGCCTCGGGCACCAGCAGTCCTTCCTTGGCGCAGCTGATAGCCGCACAACCGCTGGTCAACACCAGCACGTTATTGGCGATCAGCTCCCTCACCACGGTGGTATGCAGGTACCCATCACGTACCCGCGGGTTGGAACAGCCCACCAGGGCCGCAATCCCCCGGATACGGCCGTTGATGATGTTTTCGTTAAGCGGGCCGTAGCCGGTACGGAATCTCCCGCCAAGCATGTAACGAATGGACTCGTGGGAAAACCCCGCCACCATATCCATTTCCTCCCGCGGAATCTCCACAATACCACGCCGAGAATAGTTATTGATCGCCCTGAGAATAAGTTCTCGCGCCGTCTCCTCGGCATGCTCCGGATGAAACTCCACGTGGGTGACCCCCCGGATGCGCGCCCGCGACGAAGTGGTGACAAGCTCCGTGTGGTAACAGGCCGCAACATTGGCCAAACCCTGCATTGCACACTGGACGTCGACCATCATGAGGTCAACGGCGCCGGTAACGATGGCCAGTTCTTGCTGGAGGACGCTTCCCGCCACCGGAATGCCCTTACGGAGCAGGAGTTCGTTGGCGGTGCAACAAATACCGGCGATGTTGATCCCCTTTGCTCCGACACTTCGCGCCCTGGACAGGAGTTCTTCGTCCCGGGCCATGTCCACGATAACCATAGGCAGCAGCGGCTCATGCCCATGAACCACGATATTGACGTGATCCTCCCGTAAGACACCCAGGTTAACCTTTCCACGTAAAGGGTAAGGTGTTCCGAAGAGGACGTCCTGCAGTTCGGTCGCGGCCATCGAGCCGCCCCAGCCGTCGGCCAGCGCAACCCTCATCCCCTGAAGCATTAAGTGCTCAAAATCCTGATCTACACCCACGCTGGTACGATGGAGCATCTCCACGATCTCCCGATCAATGCCGCGGGGGACAACCCCGAGACGGCGCCAGATCTCCTGCCGCTTGGCGGGAGCCCGGCTTGGGAAAATCAATTCCCCTTCCTGCTTGCCGAATTCGGCAAGCAGAGATTCCGCCACCTTACGTGCCAGTTCTTTGGTATCACCATTCGAGGAAACTCCGAGAACTTCCGCAAGTTCCCGGAGTTTTGCCGGGTCACGTATGGTGTAACCGGTCGCTTCACCGTCGAGTATCTTAAGAAAAGTCAACACGATCTCCCGGGCATGGTCACTGTGAGTGGCCGTTCCGGCGGCAATCATCCGGCCAAAGTTCCGTGCCGTGATGGTGGCGGGGGTGGCTCCACAAATGCCCGTGTCGGCCCCGGGACCTTCTTCCCTGACATGGCAGGGGCCCATATAGCAGATCCGGCAGCAACTGCCGTCCGCGCCAAATTTGCAAACCTTACGTTCCCGGATCTGGTCAAAGATAGTAACGGTACCATCACGGGACGCCTTGGCGATCATTTGCCGGCTTGCCTGGCAGTCGGTAAACTGGTCCTCCCTTTTCACCGTTTTTCATCCCCTTCTTCAAGTCGTCGTAACGCTTAACTGGATTGGCACCGGACCCAGAGGCCAAGAACCGCCGAGTAAGGCTAACGCCACCGGGGCGTCCGGAGAAACAAGCGCGACGCCGGGCAACAGTCCGTTGTCAATCTTCACCCTGGCAGAGACCTGACTGTGAGGCGACAGAGCTACAACCTCCACTCCCTCCACAATCCCCAATGCCTCCGCATCTTCTGGCGATAAGGCAATGCCGTCCCCGTCATACGGTTCCAGCTCTGCGAAACCGCTACGCCGCAGCTTGGCATCATGGACGGGATGGAAGCAGGAGGCATACCCCACAAGCGATATTCCGGGAGTATCCTCCACGACGAAATGGCTGACGGACGGCGCGAACAGTGCCGGCTTGGATCCCGGCGCCGTACAATTGGACGCGAGGCGCTCGATCTCCGCCGTCGGATCATTAACGTCGCGGAGCCGCGGGATCCCCAGGCGAGCGCCGATTTGCGCCAGGATCTCCGGATTACCCATTCCCACGGGTGGTATTACCCGATCAAAGCGTACCAGCTGGCCTGCCGCGCTGATAAAACTACCGCCTTCTTCTACATGGCTGGAAGCGGGTAGGACCACGTCAGCAAGCGCCGCGGTCGGGGTCAGGAACATATCTTGAACAACGAGGAAGTCCAGTTTTCCCATCATCTCCCGCCACCGTTCCGAGTCCGGGAAGGTGGACAGGGGATCCTCCGCCAGTACGTAAAGACCCCGTACGAGGGTTTTGCCGGCAAACAGCGGCGTTCCGCGAGAGCCAGATTCGGCGGGTGCTTTGCCGTTGCCCAATACGGTCAGAATCCCGGCCGCGTTGGCTGCCGAAACCGCAGGATAAACCGCCCGTTCGGTTCTTCCGGTAAGATACGCGAGGTTGACAGCAGCGCTGGCCGTACCGCGGGTTATTCCGTCCACGGCAAAGATTACCACCGCTTTACGGCTCAAGTCGCCAAAAAAAGTACAGGCGGCAATAAGGTCGCTTTCATCCGGCCCCTCAGGATCCGGAACAGGCTTTGTCAAGGCTCTTTGGAGGGCTGTTCTATAGTTGCGGAAATCTCCATAACGCCGGCCGGGTAGCCTGCCACCCTCATCAAGCCGCAGGAGCGTGGCCGCCATGTGATGCAGCACCGCTTCCGCCGCTTCCGGACGCGATCGCAGCCATACAGATGCCGCCTTGGCCAACCGACCGTGATAGAAGCCCACATAAATCAGGCTTGCGCCGCTGGCGAGCGCCTGCTTAACCTTTGGCCAGATTGCCGGCGAGCGCCGGGCCGCGTCCCCGATCACGAGCAACACATCGGCGCCGGCGATGTCTTCCAAGGTAGCCCGCTTTCCGCTATAAATCTCATGTATGTCCCGTAGCACATCCAATCCCTTGAAACCAAGGGAAGTATCCAGGTTATCGGTGCCTAACCCCGCGCGCATCAGACGTTGAAACGCGTGCGCAACCTCATTGGATACGCCGGTTCCGATGATCCCACCGACAGAACCCGGCCCCCATTGTCCCCGTACCGCGGTAAGCCCGTTGGCCGCGGCGTCCAGGGCCTCGGCCCAATCGGCCGTCACCAACGTTCCGTTCTCCCTTACCAGCGGCATGGTCAACCGCTCCGGATGAGACAGATGCGCCCATCCGAACCGGCCCCGCGCACACAAGTAATCCACCTGTTGAGGGGTGCTGGTCCGTACGATCTCGTCGCCTTTCAGGTGCATATCAACGGCGCAGGCGGCGCCGCAGTAACCGCAGACGGACGTGGAACGGCGCAGTTCCCATTCCCTGCCCCGACCGCGCTGCTGCCGCTCTATCAAGGCTGCCGTGGGGCAGACTTCAACGCAACTGCCGCAAAAGTCGCAACCCGATTGATCCAGCGGGCGGTCCCACGGCGTCCCTACCTTTGTCTTCAGGCCGCGGTCGATAAAGTCAAGGATACCGGCGCCCTGCAGATGGCAGATCCGGACGCAGCGGCCGCACAAAACGCAGTAATTAGGGTCGCGCAGGATAAACGGGTTGCCGTCGTCAACAGGATGGTTCGGATATTCGACAAGAAAGTGGTCGGCCCGCGCCCCCAATTCATAGGCATACCTTTGCAACTGGCACGTGCCGCTCTTGTCGCAAGCAAGACATTCCCTTGGGTGCCGGGACAGCAGGAGTTCCACCACAAAACGGCGTGCCTCCCGGATTGTCGGACTGTCTGTATGCACGACAATTCCCGGCGTGGCTTTCCGCTTGCAGGCGACAACCGGGCTGCGAAGCCCCTCGATTTCAACGATACACAGGCGACAGGATCCTGTGCTTTTTAGTCCCGGGCAGTAGCAAAGGTGGGGGATGTCGATTCCAACCGCGGCCGCGGCCTCAATAATCGTCGTTCCCGGCGTTACCGTGATTTCCCGGCCGTCAATGGTCAGGGTGATCGGCGCTGTTTCTTTCATTCGGTTCTCCCTCCCCGGTATCTTCTAAGATGCATTCCATCGGGCAAGCCGTTACACACGCCGCGCAGTTGACGCAGATCACCTGGTCGATGGTGAAGCCATCCTGTTTCTCGATAACAGCGTGCTGTGGGCACACCTCCACGCAAAGACCGCACTGGCTACAATCGGGCCCGATCACGAGACGTTTCAACGCCGAACAACTCCCTGCCGGACAGTGCTTTTTAAAAATGTGGGACATGTACTCGCTCCGGAAGAACCGGAGCGTGGAGAGCACGGGCCGGGGAGCGACCTTACCGAGTCCGCAGAGGGATGTCTCGCTGATGAGACGGCCCAGATCTTCAAGCCGCTCAAGGTCTCCTTCATTCCCCTTGCCTTCCACGATGCGCTCCAGAATACGCAGCATCTGGTAGGTCCCGATGCGGCACGGCGGGCATTGTCCGCACGATTCCTGCTGGGTAAACTGCAAAAAGTAACGGGCGAAATCCACCATGCAGACAGTCTCATCCACAACAACCAAAGCGCCTGAGCCCATGGCCGATCCGATAGCGTCCAACGATTCAAAATCAATCGGCAGGTCGAGGTGTTCCTCCGGTACGCACCCGCCGCCGGGACCCCCGATCTGAGCCGCCTTGAACCGTTTTCCTCCTTCGATCCCTCCACCGATATCGAATACCACCTGACGGGTGCTGATCCCCATCGACACCTCAATCAGGCCGGTATACCTCACCTTGCCTGAAAGGGCAAAGACTTTTGTGCCCTTGGACCCGCTGGTGCCGTACGTTACGTACCAGTCGGCGCCCCGGTTGATGATTAAGGGGATGTTGGCGAAGGTCTCCACGTTGTTTAAGCAGGTAGGACAACCCCATAATCCCGACTCGACGGAGCGGGGCGGTGTAACACGGGGCATACCGCGTTTTCCTTCGATAGAAAACATCAACGCCGTCGATTCCCCGCAAATGAAAGCTCCCGCGCCGCGCCGGACTTCGATATCAAAATCCAGGCCGCTGCCGAGGATATTCTCGCCGAGCAGCCCCATTGCACGAGCCTGTTCGATCGCCGTGCCGACGGTTTGGACCGCCAGAGGGTACTCCTCGCGGACGTATACAAAGCCCTCGCGGCAGTTGCCCACCGCATACGCGCAGATGATCATCCCCTCCAGGACGGCGTGCGGATCCCCTTCCAGCAGGGCGCGGTCCATGAAGGCGCCGGGGTCGCCCTCGTCGGCGTTGCAAATGACGAACTTGCGCCCACCCTTAGCCTTTCGCGCTCCTTCCCATTTCTGTCCTGTCGGAAAGCCGGCGCCGCCGCGTCCACGCAGCCCGGACCGTTTAACGCCTGCAATAACGTCCTTGGGCGACATTTCCTGCAGCACCCGGGCCAGCGCCTCGTAGCCTCCTACCTCAATGTAGTCCTCAATCCGCATTGGGTCGATCATGCCGCAATAGCGAAGCACCAACCGCGTTTGGCTGCTGTAAAACGGCAGGTCGTCGGCGGATCGGACCGGCCGCCCGGTTTCAGGGTGCGGGCATGCAAGGTGGCTGACAAACTGGCCGCGCTTTACGGCAAGGTCCACGATCTTCGGCGCATCAAAGGGTACAACGTGTCCATAAAACGTCCCTTCCGGTTGCACGGTTACCAGCGGGCCGAGTTGACAAAGGCCCTGGCAACCGGTATGTTCGACGGCTACCGGGAGTTCCGCCTGCGCGAGTTCCCGCGACAACGCTTGTGCTACCTCAAGCGCGTCAGCCGAACGACAGGCGGAACCGGTACATACCTTAACCGTCTTGCAGCCGGGTTGGCGCTCCGCCATCAGACGAGCGCGCAGCGCGGCCAGGTCCGCCGCACTTGCCAGTTTATTCATCACCCTCGTTCCCCTTCGGCAGGTCTCCGATAACCCGCTCCACGTCACGGTTTGGAACCACCTTCTTGTTTATGACGACCACCGGCGCCAGCCCGCAACAGCCCACGCAGTTTACGGTTTCCAGGGTAAAGGCCCGGTCGGCGCTTGTTTCACCGTTCTTAAGGTCCATAACACTCTCCAGCCGCTGCAACACAGCCTGACTTCCCCGAACCTGGCACGCCGTTCCGGTACAGACACGGACAATGTTTCGACCCCGTGGCACCGAGTAAAATTGGTCATAGAAGGAAGCAACCCCCCAGACCTGGGACAGCGGTAGCTTTAGCTCGTCCGCCAACACCCGCAACGCTTGCTCAGGCAGGTAACCGAAAGCCTGCTGCACATCATGCAGAGCGTCCACAAAGGCGCCCTGCCGCCCGATGTGGGGAACGAGAATTGATCGAGTATGTTCATCAACCGAAGTATGGCGCTCACTACCCAATTTTGCTTCCCTCCCGCCTTGCCTACGCCCAACAGCCAGAAGTTGTGGTAGTTATGATAACCGCATACCAATCCGGGGACAATAAAAAAACGGCCAACAGCCTGTGTAGAAGTGTGTAGTGTTTCTTAAGACGGGTGGAACTAAATTTTACTGCTTGACCGTCGCTTATCATCAAAGTGGTACCGATTAACTTCATAAACTGCTGCTTGAACTTTGCATAAGGCGTATTGGCCTTTCACCCGCCGATGAATACTAATTCTTTATCGGCATCCATGAGCTTTCCCGCCGCCGGCAATATCTCCCTGTTGATGCACGCTAAAGTCTCCACCCGTCCACCTCCAGTCGCGAAACTCCCAGTGCCCGTAAGAGAGCCCTCGCCTTGTCGAGTGTTTCGTGATACTCGGCTTGTGGATCAGAATCGATGGTTATGCCTCCCCCGACGTGGAAGTGTACCTCACCTTTATGGCAAACCATGCTCCGGATCACGATACTCAAATCGGCATTGCCGTCAAAGCCCAGGTAGCCTATAGCCCCGGTGTACACACCACGCCTGACCGGTTCCAGTTCCTCGATAATCTCCATCGACCTGACCTTGGGCGCCCCCGTAACAGAGCCTCCCGGAAAACATGCGCGCAGCAAGTCAACCGCATCGCGGTCCGGTTCCAAGCGCCCCTCCACCGTCGATACGAGTTGAAAAACCGTGGCATGGCTTTCAAGACGATAGAGAAAGCAGTAGCGTTGCAAATATGCCATGTGTTTGTCAATCAACTGATGGCGAAAAACAG
The DNA here is from genome assembly GCA_003604975.1 of Desulforudis sp. Taxonomy (GTDB): domain Bacteria; phylum Bacillota; class Desulfotomaculia; order Desulfotomaculales; family Desulforudaceae; genus SURF-60. The sequence goes on from QZIR01000027.1 coordinate 28,188, forward strand.
CGTAATTCAGCGACAAGACAAAGAGAAATCCCTTATAATAGAGATTGAAGGTAGTCCTTACCTAAATCTCTAAGATAATCAACTACTAAGGTCGACGAAGGATAGACCACGAAGCGAAATAAACCGCGTATCAGGCAATGCCGAAATATCTGGCGGCAATCTGTGCGGCACAGTCGTTCCCGCAAACGGCGCACAGGCGTTCTTCTTCCCCGTTTTCTCCCAGGGCTGCCCGTGATCTGTGCGGGTCTATTGACAGGCTGATCTGCCTGTCAAGATCAAGGGCTACCTTGGCGCGGGCCATTTGCAGATCCCTTTCCCAGGCCCTCCTGTCACCCCTGGCGAGATCCGCGGCATGAGCGGCAATTCTCGCTGCCATAACACCATCTCTTACGTCTTCTTCCGTGGGCAGGCCCAGGTGTTCCGCCGGTGTCACGTAGCAGAGGAAGTCGGCGCCGGCGGCTCCTGCAATTGCCCCGCCAATGGCAGACGTGATGTGGTCGTATCCCGGCGCGACGTCGGTGGCCAGCGTTCCCAGGATAAAGTAAGGCGCGCCGTCGCACAGGCGCTTTTGCAAAAGCATCGTCGCTTCAATATGGTGCATGGGAACGTGCCCGGGACCTTCAACCATCACCTGGACACCGGCGGCCTGGGCTCTGGCCACAAGTTCGCCGGCGATAATCAGGCCCTGGAGCTGGGCTCCGTCCAGGGAGTCGGCGGTGGATCCCGGACGAATGGCGTCGCCGAGGCTCAGGGTCACGTCATATTCTTTTAAAATGGCCAGCAGTCGGTCAAACTGCTCATACAGGGGATTTTCCTTTTGGTTGTGAAGCATCCATCCCGTCAGGAAAGCCCCACCTCTGCTGACCACGTCGGTAACCCGGCCCCTTGCCTGAAGGCGCTTAATAACATCAACGTTCAAGGCGCAGTGGATGGCCATGAAATCCACACCTGCCGCCGCCTGCTTTTCAACGGCATCGAACATGTCTTCAGCGGTCATGCCCACGATGGCGCCCCGTTTTTCAATGGCTTCAATGGCAGCCTGGTAAATGGGCACGCTCCCCACAGGCACACCGGCCTTCTCCAGGGTTTGTCTCCGCATGCCGTCAATGTCCCCGCCGGTGCTCAAATCCATAACGGCATCACAGCCGGCAGCCTCCGCAATGGCAAGCTTTCTTTCTTCCACCTCAATCCGATCGCGGTCGCTGGACGTGCCGATAAGTGCATTTACTTTCACCCGCAGCCCCTGCCCGATTCCGCACGCCTTGATCTGCTTACGGTTGATATTCCTGGGAATAACAATTCTCCCCGCGGCAACTCCCGCCTGAATCAGGTTGACGTCCAGGCCTTCACCGGCGGCCACCATTTCCATTTCAGGGGTAACTTTACCCGCGCGGGCTGCTAAAACCTGTGTCATATCTATCACCCTTTCTCAACAAGTTTGCCGGGCGGTGCCCAGATATTCCGAAACCACTTTCATGGCGCAGTACTTCCCGCACATGGCGCAGCCTTCCGATGCGTCATCGCTTCTCTCTCTTCGGAGCCTTCGTGCCCGCTCCGGGTCCAGGGCAAGGTCAATCTGTTTCTTCCAGTCCAAAACCTTTCTGGCCTGTGAAATTTTAAGATCCCATTCCGCGGCCCCCGGCAGCCCCCTGGCCAGGTCTGCGGCGTGGGCAGCAATCCGCGCCGCCACCACTCCTTCCCGCACCTGGTCGACATCGGGCAGACCGAGGTGCTCGGAAGCAGTAACGTAGCATAAAAACTCGGCGCCCGCCCAGGCGCTGATGGCGCCTCCAATGGCCGCGCTGATGTGGTCGTAACCCGCCGCTACATCCGTAACCACCGGGCCGAAAACAAAATACGGCGCCCCCTTGCACAGGCTCTTTTGCAGTGTGACCGTTGCTTTGAGCTGGTTCAACGGCACGTGGCCCGGACCCTTGACCATGATCTGCACCCCGGCTTCCCTGGCCCGCCTGACCAGTTCGCCCAGGACCACCAGTTCCTGCACCTGAGCGCCGTCCAGGGAATCGGCAAGGCAGCCCGGCCTCATGCCATCCGCAAGGCTGACCGTTACGTCGTACCTGCGGGCAATCTCAAGGACTCTGTCGTAGTATGTGTACAGCGGGTTTTCCGCCTGATGATACAGCATCCAGCCGATAAGATGCGACCCTCCGTAGCTTACCAGGGGGTCAATCCTTCCTTCTTTCTTTGCCCGCTCCACAATATCCATTGTCGTGCCGCAGTGCAGGGCCAGGAAGTCTATTCCGTCTGCGGCATGACGCTCAATCACTTCGAAAAGTTCTTCCACTTTCATCTTCGCTGAGGAGCCGTATTTTTCGCCGGCTTCGGCCATGGCCTGGTACAGAGGGAGCGTTCCCACCGGCCTGGGGGTTAAAGCAAGCGCCTCCCGGCGCATGGCGTCAATATCCCCGCTTACGCTTAAGTCCATGATTGCGTCTGTTCCGGCTTCAACCGCAGCCCTGATTTTAGCCAACTCGGACGAAAATGTTGCTTTCCTTCCGTACAGGCCGACGCTTGCGCTTACCTTGGTTCTTAAACCCGTGCCTATGCCCACCGGGGCAATGTTATTACGGCGAATATTGCGGGGTATGACAATGGTGCCTCCGGCAACCCCGTCCCGCACAAATTCAGGAGAAACACCCTCCATCGAGGCCACCTTGTTCATCTCAGGCGTTATTTCTCCCTTTAAAGCTCTGCCTAACCGCGTCAATCTTGTCCCTCCCTTTTCATTAAAACAATAATCCTCAACCTTTAAAGGTTGAGGACTTTTCCATCATCCCCAAGCAAGAGTAAAAAGGCAGGTCTCCTGGCTAACGGTTCATCGCTTCACTCAAGCCTTCCCGGGCAAAGCCCAGTGGCAACACTGAGAAAACTCACCGACTACAGTGGCGGGTCCGCGCCGTTTCAGAACCCTGCTGCGAGGCATTCCGTCCGGACTTCCCTATTCTCCCCGAAGGGCACCTTTTCACCGTAAACTTGGTAAATATTTAATTGTATTTATTAATACTCGAAAGATTTGTTACTTCCTTCTATCAAAAAAATAAATAAAACCACGGCTGCATCCCCCCCCCCGCTACTTAACGGGCGAAACCTCCGTGGTTTCAGTCCATTTGTAATTCTGTCACAGAGGCAATAGATTCGAGTGACTTCTTGTCACCGGCACGTTAACGTTCGGCACAACGTCAGTAATTCCTTCTTCATTCAGGCCATTTCGAGCAAGAGTTTTTATTCCTCGGCCAACGTGCGGCGGGCACGGGCGATGGCCTGGCGGACAGCTTCGGGTGCCGGGCCGCCGTAGACTCTCCGCACGGCGAGGGAGTTCTCGATGCTGATTGCGGCGTAGACGTCTTCTCTGATAGCCGGGGAAAAGCCGTGGAATTCATCCAGGGTCAGCGCTTCCAGGTCTTTATCGTTTTCAATACAGTAGATTACCGCCCTACCGACGATCTCGTGGGCCTCGCGGAAGGGCATATCCTTGCGTACCAGGTAGTCGGCGAGGTCAGTGGCGTTGGTGAAGCCGCCGCGGACAGCGCGGGCCATACGGTCCGGCCGCACGCGGATGGTGCGGACCATGGGCTCGAAGACCAGAAGGCACTTCTTAACCGTGTCCACGGCGTCGAAGAGGGCCTCCTTATCCTCCTGCATGTCCTTGTTGTAGGCCAAGGGCAGGCCCTTCATCAGGGTGAGCAGGGCCTGCAGGTCGCCGAAGACCCGCCCGGCCTTGCCCCGGGTGAGCTCGGCCATGTCCGGGTTTTTCTTCTGGGGCATGATGCTCGATCCGGTGGCGTAGGCGTCGTCGACCTCAATGAAGGCGAACTCCGCGGTCGACCAGAGGATGATCTCCTCGCAGAACCGGCTGAGGTGCATCATGATAATCGAGGCCGCAGCGCAGAATTCGATGGCAAAGTCGCGGCTCGCGACGGCGTCCATGCTGTTCTCGCTGATCCGGGCGAAGCCCAGCTCGCGGGCGACGGACTCCCTGTCCAGGGGAAAGACGGTGCCGGCCAGCGCTCCGGCGCCGAGCGGCATGATATCGGTACGGCGGTAGCAGTCCTCGAGCCGCTCCCGGTCACGGCCAAACATCTCGAAGTAGGCGAGCAGGTGGTGGGCATAGGTGACCGGCTGAGCCCGCTGCAGGTGGGTGTAACCCGGCATCACCGTGTCCACGTGTTGCTCAGCCAGGTCCAGAAGCGTAAGCCGTAACTCCTGCAGCAGGTCCTGGACCTTGCGAATCTCTTCTTTCAGGTACATCCGTACGTCCAGGGCGACCTGGTCGTTGCGGCTGCGTCCGGTGTGCAGCTTCTTGCCCAGGATCCCGATCTTCTTGATCAGTTCCTGTTCCACCAGGCTGTGGATGTCTTCCACCTCCGGGGAAAACTCTACCCGCCCGGTCTTTATATCGGCCAGGATCACGGCGAGGCCGGCGATAATTTGGCCGGCTTCCTCTTCAGTAATCACGCCGACCCGCCCGAGCATCCGGGCGTGGGCGATGCTGCCACGGATGTCCTGCCGGTAGAGCCGGCGGTCAAAGGACAGTGAGGAGTGGAACTCTTCCACCAGGCGGTCGTTGCCCTTGGCGAACCGCCCGCCCCAGAGCTGTGCCATTACTTCAATCCCGCTTTCTTACGCATCAGGGCCTGGATCTTGAGCGGCAGCCCAAAGAGGTTGATAAAGCCCTCCGCGTCTTTCTGGTTGTAGATCTCGTCTTCCTCAAAGGTGGCCAGGTCCTGGTTGTACAGGGAGTACGGCGACCAGGCTCCGGCGGGAACACAATTACCCTTGTAGAGTTTCAGGCGCACCCGGCCGGTGACGGTCTTCTGCGTGACGTTGATGAAGGCATCCAGGGCCTCGCGCAGCGGGGCAAACCACATGCCGTCGTAGACCAGCTCGGCGTAGCGCAGGGCCATCTGGTCCTTGTAGTGCAGGGTGGCCCGATCCAGGGTGAGCAGTTCCAACTCGCGGTGGGCGGCCACCAGGATGGTGCCGCCGGGGGTCTCGTAGACGCCGCGGGACTTCATCCCGACTAGGCGGTTCTCGACCATGTCCACGATGCCGACGCCGTTCGCACCACCGATTTCATTCAGTCTCTCCAGCAGTTCCACCGGGCCGACGGCCTGGCCGTCAAGTCTGACCGGCGTGCCTTCTTCGAACTCCAGTTCCACGTAGGTGGGCTTATCCGGTGCTTGCTCGGGCGTGACGCCCATCAGGTAGAGGTCGTCCGGCGGGGCGTTACCCGGGTCTTCCAGGTCACCGCCCTCGTGGCTCAGGTGCCAGATGTTGCGGTCCATGCTGTAGGGGCGGTCCTTGGTCACCGGCACGGGGATACCGCGCTCCTTCGCGTAGTCGATAGCCTGTTCGCGGGAGCGGATGTCCCATTCCCGCCAGGGAGCAATGATTTTCAGGTCGGGGTTTAGGGCCTTGACGGTGAGTTCAAAACGCACCTGGTCGTTGCCCTTACCGGTCGCGCCGTGAGCCACCGCGACGGCGCCCTCGGCTTCAGCCACGGCGACCAGGCGCTTGGCGATCAGCGGGCGGGCCACGGATGTGCCGAGGAGGTATTTCCCCTCGTAAATGGCGCCGGATTTAAGATAAGGGAAGATGTATTCCCGGATGAACTCTTCCTTGACGTCTTCAATATAGACGCCGGCGGCCCCGCTCGCGAAGGCCTTCTCGCGAACAGGCTCAAGTTCCTCACCTTGGCCGAGGTCGGCCGCCATGGCGATTACATCGTAGCCGTAGTTCTCCTTGAGCCAGGGGATGATGATGGAGGTGTCCAGTCCGCCGGAGTAGGCCAGTACCACTTTGGGCATCTTTTCGGTGTGCTCCTTTCACGAATTGCATATCGTTGTCGTGCACTTACCATCGGTAATACCTCGTAGTGCACCTCGTTATTCCTTTATATTTCAGCACCCAGAATTAAAGCCAGCAGCGCCTTCTGCACATGTAGCCGGTTCTCGGCCTCGTCCCAGACCACGCTGTGCGGCCCGTCCATGATCTCGTCCACCACTTCCTCCCCCCGGTGGGCCGGGAGGCAGTGCATAAAGACGTAGTCCTGGTCGGCCAGGGCCACCAGGGCCTCGTTTACCTGGTACTGCTGAAAGGCCTTGATCCGCTGGTCGTACTCACCCTCCTGCCCCATCGACGCCCAGGTATCGGTCACGACCACGTCGGCGCCGGTCATCGCGACAGCCGGATCCCTGGTCAGGACGACGGAAGCACCGGTGGGAGCCGCGTATTCCTGAGCAGCACGCACGATTTCCGGGTCGGGGTCGTACCCCTCGGGGGTGGCCAGGGTGATGTTCATACCGAGCCTGGCACAGGCCAGCATCATTGAATTGGCCATGTTATTGCCGTCTCCGACCCAGGCCACCTTCAGTCCGGCCAGGCGTACCTTGCGCTCCTGGATGGTGAGGAGGTCGGCCAGGATCTGGCAGGGATGCTCCAGGTCGGTCAGGCCGTTGATGACCGGAACCGAACCGAACTGGGCCAGTTCCTCCACGTCGGATTGCTTAAAAGTACGGATCATTATCGCGTCGACGTAGCGCGAGAGCACCCGTGCCGTGTCGGCGATGGTCTCGCCCCGGCCCAGTTGGATGTCCCCGGCGTTCAGGTACAGCGCGTGTCCGCCGAGCTGGAACATGGCCAGCTCAAAAGAAATACGGGTACGCGTAGAGGGCTTTTGAAAGATCATGGCCAGGGATTTGCCGGGCAACAGCGCGTGGGGTTGTCCGGACTTCTGCAAGTGTTTCAGTTTCGCCGCGGTAACCAGGACATTCCCAATCTCTTCGGCCGTCAGATCCCGCATGGAGATGAGATCGCGGTTCCGTAAATTCGCCATGACTATCCCTCGCTTTCCTCATCCAGCGCCGCCCGGAGAACGTCCAGCGCGGCGTCCACATCCGCTTCGGTCACAATCAGGGGGGGAATGAAGCGCAGGGTATAGTCGCCGATACAGTTGATCAAAAGTCCCCGCTCGCGGCAGCGTGTCACAATCCCGCCGGCCTTGATGGTCAATTCCATCCCAAGGAGCAGCCCCTTGCCCCGAACCTCCTTGATGAAACCGTACCGGTCCTGCATCTCCCGTAACCGCCTCAGGAAATAGGTTCCCACCCGCTCACATTGCCGCACCAGGTTGATTTCGATGATGGTCTGCACCGCAGCCAGTCCGGCGGCGCAGGCCAGCGGGTTCCCGCCGAAGGTGGAGGCGTGATCACCGGGGGCGAAACCCGACGCAACTTCCTCCGTTGCCAGCATCGCCCCGATCGGGAAGCCCCCGCCGAGGGCCTTGGCCAGCGTCATGATGTCGGGGGTCACCCCGAAGTGTTCGTAAGCGAACAGACGTCCGGTACGGCCCAGGCCGCACTGTACCTCGTCCAGGATGAGCAACAGTCCGTGCTCGTCACAGAGGCGGCGCACCCCCTGCAGGTACTTCTGGTCCGCCACGTTGACCCCGCCTTCGCCCTGAATTGGTTCCAGTAGGATACCGGCCGTATGCGGACCGATCGCGGACCGGAGGGAATCCAGGTCGTTGAAGAAGACGTATCGGAATCCTTCGGGCAGCGGTTCCAGACCTTGCTGATACTTGGTCTGTCCGGTGGCGGTGATGGCCGCTAGGGTCCGCCCGTGAAAGGAATTGTAAGCGGAGATGATTTCGTACCGTTCGGGGCCGTGCTTCTTCTTGGCGTACTTGCGAGCCAGCTTGATGGCGGCCTCGATCGCCTCGGCCCCGCTGTTACAGAAGAATACCCGGTCCAGAGCTGAATTCTCGACCAGCAGTCGGGCCAGGCGGGCCTGCGGCTCAATGTGGTACAGGTTTGAACAGTGCATAAACTGTGAGGCCTGGTTTTGGATCGCCGCCACCACCCGTGGGTGGCAGTGTCCCAGGGAGTCGACGGCCAGGCCGGAGACAAAGTCCAGATAGCGCTTGCCGTCTGCATCCCAGACATTGAGGCCCTGTCCTCTGACCAATGCCAGTGGCAGGCGCCCGTAAGTGCGCATTAGATACTGATCGCTCAGCGCGATGATCTCTTTCTGATTTCCCATCGGTTTACCCTTCCCCCCAATGAACCCAGTGGGTCTCCTCTGGCGCCTACTTGACCACCATGGTGCCGACCCCTTCGTCCGTAAACACCTCGAGCAGGATCGCGTGGGACACGCGGCCGTCCAGGATGTGGGTGCGGTTTACCCCGGCGCGCAGGGCGTCCAGACAGGCGTCGACCTTCGGGATCATCCCGCCGGCAATTACCCCGGCGTTCTTCAAGGCCTCAACCTTGCTCATCTTCAGTACCGAGATCAGGGAGTCTTTATCGTCCCTGCGGGTCAGGATACCCTCAACGTCGGTAAGCAGCACCAGCTTATCCGCCCCCAGCGCCCCGGCCAGCTTTCCGGCCACGTAGTCGGCGTTAATGTTGTAGCTTTCCCCGTCGGTTCCGACTGCGGTCGGAGCGATCACGGGGATGTACCCTTCCTTGAAAGCGGTGACCACAATATCCGGATTCACGGCGGAGACCTCTCCGACGTAGCCGATATCAAGCTCCTCCCGCGTACCGTTCGCCCGCCGCATCTCGGCAACCTTCTTCCGGGCCTCGAAAAGATTGGCGTCCTTGCCGCAAAGCCCGATCGCGCGGCCGCCCAGCCGGTTGATCCGGGCGACGATCTCCTTGTTCACCTTGCCCACCAGCACCATCTCGACGATCTCCATGGTCTCCTTGTCGGTGACCCTGAGGCCGTTGACGAATTCGGTGGTTTTGCCGAGTCTCCTCATCATGTCGTTGATGTCCGGTCCACCCCCGTGGACGATGACGGGATGCATGCCGACGTACTTCATCAGCACGATGTCGGTCATCACGGCCTGTTTGAGCTTGTCATTAACCATGGCGTGACCGCCGTATTTGATGACCACGATCTTACCGTGGAACTTCTCAATGTACGGCAGCGCCTCGACCAGGATGTTGGCCTTTTCAATAGCTGTCAGTGTCATATGCAACTACCTCCAACCAGGGGGATTTGTCCCCTATTCTCACTTCTAACCTCTCTCTTCCGGCTCTCTCTCTTCTGCCATCCCACTTCCAACCTACACTTCCCACTTCTCTCCCTTTCTCTTCCGGTTCCCTTCTCTGTCTCACCTCTAACCTCTCACATCTCACTTCTCTTAAGTGCGGTACGCGGCGTTAATTTTCACGTAGTCGTAGGACAGGTCGCAGCCCCAGGCTACGGCCCCGGCCCCGCCGGAGTGTAGGTCCACGGTCACGACTACGGGGTCTTGCTCCAGAATGGCAGTGGCCCACTGCTCGTCAAAGCTGAGCCCGCGCCCCGCCAGGGCAACCGGCAGATCGCCCAGGTAGACGTCAAAGGAGTTCGGATTGAAGTCCGCCCCGGAATACCCGGCCGCACAGATCACGCGGCCCCAGTTGGCATCCCGGCCGAACACGGCCGCCTTCACCAGGCTTGAAGCGCAGATCGCCCGGGCCGCCTTACGGGCATCTTCTTCAGTGGGGGCACCTTTGACCCGCACCTCCAGGAGACAGGTGGCGCCCTCCCCGTCACGGGCCACCTTTTTCGCCAGTTCAATGCAAACCGTGGTCAGGGCCTCCCGGAACAGCTCGAACTCCGGCGTATCCGGTTCCACCGGATCGTTGGCGGCCAGCCCGTTGGCCAGGACCAGGAGCATATCGTTAGTGCTGGTATCCCCGTCCACACTGATCAGGTTGAAGGAACGCTCGCTGGCGTAACGAAGTGCCTCCTGCAGGTGCTGCGGACGGATCACAATATCAGTAGTAATAAAACCAAGCATGGTGGCCATGTTCGGGTGGATCATCCCCGACCCCTTGGCCATTCCGCCTACGGTTATTCTGTGGGTGCCGAGGGTGAAAGATACGGCTGCCTGCTTGAGTACGGTATCGGTGGTCATAATCGCGCAGGCGGCGTCGGAACCACCGTCCCTGCTCAACCCGGCCACCGCCGACGGCAACGCGGCCCCGATCCGGTTGACCGGCAGACGCACCCCGATCACGCCGGTCGAAGCCACCAGCACCCGGTCCTCAGGCAGATCCAGAAGGTTCGCGGTCAGCCGGCCCATTTCGTGGGCGTCCTCGAGCCCTTCCTCGCCGGTACAGGCGTTGGCGTTACCACTGTTCACAACCAGAGCTTGGGCGACGCCGCCAGCTACGCGGGGCATGGTCACCAGCAGGGGCGCGGCCTTGACCCGGTTCGTGGTAAAGACTCCGGCCACGGCAAACCCAACCTCGGAATAAAGGACCGCCAGATCCATATCCTTTTTCTTCAGGCCGGCGTGAACACCGCTGGCGGTGAAGCCTTGCGGTGAGGTTACCCCCCCACCCTCGATGTATGTAAATGGTGAACTGTTCAAAACATGGCCTCCTCGATCACACTTTCCTATTGGTGCGCTTTCCTTTTTGCTACTACGGATAAAGGCCGGGATACATCAGGCCGGTGGTCTCGTCCAGCCCGAATAAAAGATTCATATTCTGAATCGCCTGCCCCGAAGCCCCCTTTACCAGGTTGTCGATGGCAGACAGAATGATTGCCCGATTGGTTCGCGAATCCGAAACGATCCCGATGTCGCAGTGGTTTGAGCCAGCCACCGCTTTGGTCTGGGGCAGCACCCCCGGCGGCAGCACCCGGACAAAGGGTTCGTCACGGTAGAACTCCGCAAAGACGGTGTAAAGTTCTTCCCGGTCAAAGTAGTTCTTCAGGTTCACGTAAACGGTAGCCAGGATCCCCCTGGTCATCGGTACCAGGTGCGGTGTGAAGTTGATCAGCAGTTCCGCACCGGCCAGCAGGCTCAGTTCCTGCTCAATCTCCGGGGTGTGCCGGTGGGCGGCCACGTTGTACGCCTGGAAGTTCTCGTTGGTCTCCGCGAAGTGACCTTTGAGGGAGAACTGCCGACCTGCGCCGGAGACACCCGACTTGGCGTCCACAATGATGCTGTTCTGGTACACCAGTCCCTTGCATAGCAAGGGGGCCAGGGCCAGGATGGATGCCGTCGGGTAACAGCCCGGGTTGGCCACCAGGCGGGCCTCCGTGATGCTCTCGCGGTAGAGCTCCGGCAAACCATAGACGGCCTCATTCAGCAGCTCGGTAGCGGTGTGCGTAACACCGTACCACTGCTCGTAGACACGCGACTGTCTGAGCCGGAAGTCTGCGCCCAGGTCTACCAGCTTCTTGCCCTGCCTGAGCACTTCACGGGCCACGTCCATGGAATGGCCGTGCGGTAAAGCAGTGAAAACCACGTCAGTCCGGCTAACTAGCTGGACAAGATCAAGTTCCTCACAGTCTAAATCCACATAATCATTCAAGTGCGGGTAAACCCGCCAGTAGGGTTCACCGCGGTACGTACGGGAGGTGAGCCCTACCAGTTTGGCCTGCGGGTGGCGTCCCAGCAGCCGCACCAGCTCGGCCCCGGTATATCCGGTAGCGCCGATAATTCCGACATTGATCACGTCGATCCCCCCGTAAAACCAATGTTTATAATTATACAAACCACTGTATAATAATGCAATAACCAACCGGTGAACAGAAACGGTAAACGGGGGAGATACTCCCCCGCTTCATCATTTTCGAGGTAAATTGTCGTATTCCTGCTAACTGATTAGATACTTGCCGTCCTCACCGACGGCTGCTTACCCCCGTAGGGGATCGGAACTCCGGGCCTCGCCCACGATGTTCAGCTGGAATCCGCAGTATGTGCAACGGTTTTCGGCGTCCAGGGCCAGGCTCCGGACCAAGAACTCGGTACGGTCAATGACCTTCTTGTGGCACTGCGGGCAGAAGGTATCCCCCGCTTCGTCATCCCACACGTTACCAAGGTAGACGTAGGAAAGCTTCTCCAAGGTAATCTCCCGCGCCCGGCGCATCGTCTCCATGGGCGTCGGCGGCCGGTCCGTCATCTTGTACTTGGGCGAATAGCGCGAGAGGTGCAGGGGAACGGAGCGGTCCACCGAGGCGATCCAGTCGCGCAGGGCGGTTATTTCCTCCGGCTCGTCGTTCAGCCCGGTGACCAGCAGGGTGGTCAGCTCCACGTGACAGCGGGGCACGGCCAGTTCAACGGTGCGCAGGACGGCCTTGAGGCCGCCTTTACAGACCTTTCGGTAAAAGTTATCCGTAAAGGCCTTGACATCGATATTCATAGCGTCTATGTAGGGCAGGATGGCCTCCAGCGGCTCCGACTCGATAAACCCGTTGGTGACAAGGACATTGGCGAGGCCGGCCTCGTGCGCCAAAACCGTACAGTCGTATACAAACTCGTACCAGACGGACGGCTCCGAGTAAGTGTACGCAATGCCTACACAGTCCCGGTCTTTCTGGGAAAGGGCCAGGTCAACCACCTGCCGCGCGGTTACGCCGACGGTCGACGGGCTGCCGTGGGCGATCTCCCAGTTCTGGCAGAACTGGCAGTGCAGGTTGCAGCCCACCGTGCCCACGGACAGGATCTCGTGCCCGGGATAAAAATGGTACAGCGGCTTCTTCTCGATCGGGTCCATCCCATAGGAGGTGATTTGCCCGTAGTTTGTGGCAAACAGCTCACCCCCGATGTTCTTCCGGACTCGGCAGATGCCGGTCTGGTCATCCCTGATTACGCACTGGTTGGGACAGAGCTGGCAGTGGACCTTGCCGTCTTCGGTCTTATAGAAACGTGCTTTTCGCATCTTTAATCCTTCAATTATCATTTTAATATCCCGTTGTCGCACGCCTTGTTTCCCTGCAGCGTACTGCCGATTTACTTGTAGCGAGTGACCAGGAACCGTTCCAGTTCAACCTCGGCATCCGGCGGGATACCAGCCTTCTGCCGCGCAATCTCGACCTGTTCCTCGGCCGTGTCGATGCCCTCCAGGTCCGGTAGCAGTAGCCCCACCTGCCGGCCGCGCGAAACGATGACCCCGTACTTCTTAGGATCAAGCTCATCCAATCCGCTGATCGGCTCGGGCTCGCCAAGCACGTCCACCGAGTAGTCAAGCTCGTTTAGTTCCTCCGGCCTCACCGGAAAGAAACGCGGGTCACGGGTGCCGGCCGATATCGCGTTCTCCAGCACTTCCTCGACTACGGAATCCTTTGTGGGCATTATCGTCCCGATACAGCCGCGGAGCATGTCGTCCTTCTTGATCGATACAAACACGCCGCCCGGCCTCTGAAACTCCGAGGGTACCTCGCCCAGGTCGGGCATCTTGCGAATGCCCCGGACGTAGTTCTCCAGGCGCTGCCGGGCAAGGCGCACCAGGTAGCTCTCCTGCTTCCGGTAGTCTGACTGCGCCTGGTGGTACTCCTCCTGCAAGGTCTCGTTCAGGGCGGCTTCATCCGCTTTTTCCTTTGGCCGCAATTCCGCGACCAGGTAACCGACGCCAAAGGGGGCCTCGTAGGAGAGCACCTCACCCTCCCAGGCGTATCCCTCAAGGGCGCCCAACATCATTATTATCGGGCGCAGACCGCACTCTCCCGCATCCTCGGCCAAATCACGGTCAATGTCGATTACTCCACGGGAGTCTGCCCGCTTGATCAGCTCCACCATCTCGGCGTCGAATTCCGCTCCCCGCGGGCTGTAACCGCCGGGGGCATCTGGGGTGATCCGGTGGGAAAGGTCGCCGCTGGCCAACAGGGCCACCTTGCGCCCCAGTTCGTCTACCGCCTCCCGCACCACCTGGCCGAAGGTGTACAGTTTCTTACGCGGCAGGAAACTCATCCCCGCCTCCACGATCCGGGCGTCAACACCAGCCTTCCGAAGCCAGTAAAGCGGTGCCGTGACGCCATGGTCGAGCCTGAGAAGTTCTGCATCCCCGTACCGACGGGCGCTCTGCTCCTCCAGGTTGGCAATCAGAAGATCGCGGGCCCGGCTGAGCATGGCGATCGTGGCCGCCAGCTCCTGGTCGGTCTCCAGGTCGAACTCCACTTCCGGGGCCCGGAAATGACCTAGGTTACCCTTTGCGCGCACCGCCACGTTCAGGCCGACCGCATCCCGGAAGACCGGACCGTGCGGTGAAATGACCACCAGCGTCTCCGCTCCGCTGGCCACAATCCGGCGTCCCAGCTCCAGCAGGGCGTCCTGCGTGTCCTTCACCCTGCGGGCCTCAGGCCCACCGACCTCGGGCACCATTATCGGCGGATGCGGGACAATCCCGTAGCAGACGATAGGCATATCTGTACACCTCCCCTGACCAAAATCGCAGTTATATTTTACCCTAGGAATAAGGTATTTACCACCGGATCGGAGATCCCTTCTTCCAGGCCTCTTGCGGGGTCTAACCCCACCTGTCGAAATAAGTCAGACGATTTTCTGGCAAACGGTACGGGGCGACCCAGCCAACCCCTCCGTACAGCCGCTGCTAATCTCGGGCCGCGTGCTGCTTCCGCTGCGCTTCGTCAGCGAAAACCTGGACACCCGGGTTGACTGGGATCCTTCAACCCGAACGGTAACGGTGACCCAGAACTAACCTTAGAAAGAACCGTATACGTAAGGCACCAACGGATAGCAAACGGCCGGAACCTACCCGGTTCCGGCCGTTTGCTATTCTAGTCTATGACTTCAACTTCAGATCAAATCAGGCCAAAGCGGATCATCCCATTGTGAATAAAGTAGCCGCCCAGACCGACCAGGAAAACACCGCAAACAATAAGCACACCGCGGTAGATCCCCGGGGTAAAGAACCGCCGCCCGCCCACGATGGCTGCCGCGATCAGTCCGTACCAGAAGATGTCGGCCAGGATGTGTCCGGTAAAAAAGGCGGTTAATCCCACCGTGCCCCGCTCCAGCGACAGGGTGATGTAACCCAGGCCGATGGTGGCCCACCAGAGGGACCAATATGGATTGGAGACGCTGGTCAGGATGCCCAGCCCGATAAGCCTTGGCGCCCCCATCGGCACCCGCGTGATCTTGTCTAGCGCCGCCGTCGCTTCCTCGGTGGAAGCGAGGCTGATCCGGTTCTTTATGGCATCGCGGGCGATGGTATAACCCATCCAGACCAGGAATGCCCCGCCCAACAAAGCAATAGCACCCGTTACCTCATTCAGAACCAGATAAGCAGCCAACCCCAGCGTCAGGGCAATGATCAGCGCCCCCTCCAGGATAGCGTGACCGACCATTAACAGGGGGGCCGCCCAGAAACCGCGCCTGGCCACTTCAGCCACCGTCAGCGTCAGCAACGGCCCCGGGGCCATCGCACCGGTCAAACCCACGACGAAAGCGGTAATAAACAGGAGTTCCAGACTCATCCGTCTACCTCACCCGAATAATACTCATCTAAGACCGTTGTCCTCGCAGAGGGCTCAGAAACAAGCCTGGATTAAACAGTCGTCCCACCTCTAACCTCACACTTCTCACGTCACTTTAGACAGCGGCCGCTAGAATTTGAAACGTTCAGTGCGATCCAGGAACTTTTCGAGGAGTGGGCTCTCACCCTTCTCCAGGTATTCCTTCATCACTTCCGGACGCTTGGCCCGGATACCGTCGGCCAGGGCCGTCATCGCCATATGATAGGCCAGCGGAATCAGCGTGGCCTGTTCATACACAATCTGAGCGGGGACGATCTTGGCGTCCTGCTCCAGCAGGTAAACCAGTCCGGCATCGACCAGCTCGCCGTCCACCTTGCCCTCCGGGTTTTGCACATCCGGACAGTAGGGGAGCTTGAAGTCCAGGACCTCCTGCGGCAGGCTGAAGCCAAACTCCTTCCAGTAGTGTTCGGAAATCTCACCAAGCATCCGGGTTGTGTTGCGCTTGTTGAATTCATCCTCGGTCAACTGACCGTATGCGCGGCAGCTGAACGGCCGCACCTCGTAGACCAGACACCGGTTGTCCTCCTCATTCAAGAAGGGGCAGCGCATCTCCACCTTGACCAGGTCCAGGAAAAAGAACTCGGCCGACTTCCGTACCAGTTCCTTGTGGCGCTCCGGAAGGTTGTCCCGCACGTAGCGATAGACATTCAGAAACTCGACGATCGTAGCCGGAGGCGGATCGGAACAGCAAGTCCCACACCTCTTACAGGTAGTCATGGGGAGTTTGGCATAGACCTTGTCTAACTGATCAAACAGCCGGTTGGTTTCCGCAAAGGCCTGTGCTGAGTACAGTTTGGAAATGGGCAACATCTGGGGCAACACTCCTTCCTGGAATAAACTCGGGAAAAATCTTTATTTTTAATAATAGGCCAGGATACACAAGAAACAGTTGACGACGGCAAAGACTAGAAACGGGAGGCGATCAGTTTGACCTTTTCCTTTTTTGAAGTCTTCTGGATCCTGTTCATCCTGATCACCCTGGTGCCGATGTTTCGGCAACGTAACATCAATGCCGCCAGACTCCGGCTGATCCGAGAAATCGAAAAAAAACGCGGTTCTCGCGTAATCACCCTGATCCACCGGCAGGAACTGATCAGCCTCTTCGGCATTCCGCTTACACGCTACATCAACGTTGAAGACTCCGAACAGATCCTGCGCGCGATCCGCCTGACTCCGCCCGAGTTGCAGATCGATTTGGTACTGCATACCCCGGGCGGATTGGTCCTGGCATCAGAACAGATCTCACGGGCTCTTCTGAAGCACCCGGCCAAGGTCACCGTGCACGTGCCGCACTTCGCAATGTCGGGCGGCACAATGATCTCCCTGGCCGCCGACGAAATCATCATGGATGAAAACGCCGTTTTAGGGCCCGTAGATCCCCAACTCGGTAATTATCCCGCAGCTTCTATTCTAGAGGCCGTGCGCCAAAAAGGCAAGGAACGAGTCCGTGACCAGACCCTGATCCTTGCCGATATTGCCTCGAAGGCGTTACTCCAGGTAGAAGCCTTCGTGTTCTACCTAATCGCGGGCAAGATGGACGTCGACAACGCCCGGGAAGTCACCCGGACCCTGACCAGCGGCCAGTGGACACACGACTTCCCGATCACCTCCGAAAGACTGCAAGACTTGGGTCTGCCAGTGACCACAGGTCTGATGCGGGAAATCTATCGCCTGATGGAACTATATCCCCAGCCGGGTCAACGTCGGCCCTCGGTTCAGTTTATTCCGGTCCCCTACCACAATCGGGAGGAAGACCAGCCTGAGAAGTAACTGACGTCTTTACAGGTCGTCGCGTAGAATCTCGGCCCGCTCTTCAAAGGGAACTTCACCTTCGTTCTTGATTACGGAAACCCCTACCTTGGCGCGGTGCGGAATGTAATGCCAGACCAGGGCGCTGAAGTGCTCTGCCGTACCAGGTACAGCGGTGTGAACCTGTTTCACTTCCTTACCGTCTACCCAGTCACTGCTCTTGTACTCCAGGTCGCGCTCGAGGTACGGCTGCACCCTGGATGTGATCACCTCTACAGCGTCCTCCAAAAACACCCGCTTACCGTCACAACACAGGCGGCAATGCAAATCACCCATTTCCAAACGGGCTACCAAAATCGACATCGACATCAATCAACGCCTCCTACAACCAGAAGTCGGGGCAGTTCGTCCCTTCCCCCAGTATACCGCCTATCCGGACATTATCAAAGTGAAGTGAAAAGCTTAACCTCTAACCTCACACTTCTCATATTCTCATTCGCCTGACAAAGCCACGTGCCGCTTATCAGCCCTCTCCTCTAATTAGGGTGTTTCTATCGTCTGGCCTTCATTCTGCCTAAACGTCTCGATGATCTTCTCATCCACCCATTCGGTAGTCGGCATCGCCAGTTCGGCAAAATACTTGACCACCCCGGAATAAATCGCGTAAGCCATCTTCTCCTGGTAGCCCGGATCCTGCAGGAGCTTTACTTCCTTGGGGTTGGACAGAAAACCGACTTCGACAAGCACCACCGGCATATCCGCGGTCCGGGCCAGGCGGTAGTCAGACTGGCAGGGTGTGCGGTCGGTATTGCCGAGAAGCCGGACAATCTCGGCCTGGATCGCTTCGCTAAGCTTCTTGCTCTGTTCCTCGCCGACCTGGGTGAACGTCTGTGCTCCCTGCTGACTGCGGTCGGCGGGGAAGCTGTTGGTATGGATACTGATCACGGCATCGGCATCGTGCTCGTTGGCGAGTTCGCCGCGCAGGATCAGGTCCTGACGCTGGCGGGTGCCGAGCCGGAAATCGCCGTCCCGGGTCATAACCACCTTGGCGCCCGATGCCCGAAACAGGTTGGCCAGTTTTTCGGCAATCTCAAGCGTAATATCCTTCTCCCAGACCACTTGGTTACGTGCGCCCGAATCCTTACCGCCGTGACCGGCATCCACCACGATCACCTTGCCCGACATGATCCAGGACAGCGCGGAAATGGTACGCTCCTGCAGGTAGTTGTCGGTGTAGCTGAAAATCCGGATCAGGCCGACCACCAGCAGCAGAACAGCGCCCGCCGCCACCAGGTGCTTGAAGCCAAGGCGGTAGTATCCGATCCAGACAGGCATAACAAAACCCCCCTTAATCCACATTCTTCTAATGAATATGCGGTCCAAGGAGGGTCTATGTATTTCGGCAGGACTTGTTTTAACGCTTGGAGAACTGGGGCGCGCGCCGGGCCTTCTTCAGTCCGTACTTCTTGCGCTCCGTCATCCGCGGGTCGCGGGTCAGGAAACCAGCCTTTTTCAGAACGGGGCGCAGGTTAGGGTCAGCCTGGATCAGGGCCCGAGCGATACCAAGTCGTACCGCACCAGCCTGTCCGCTGATTCCGCCGCCACAAACCGTAGCCCTCAGATCGAACCGGCCAATTGCACCGGTGACCTCAAGCGGCTGCTTGACGATCATCTCCAGTGTCCGGCGACCGAAATAGTCAGGTACGGCTTTATCGTTTACAACCAGGTTGCCCTGACCAGGCATTAAGAACACCCTGGCGATGGCGTTCTTTCTCCGACCAGTACCGTAAAAGTGAACCTTAGCCATTCGCGTCTATCCCTCCTTTACTTATCCCACAATTCTGGTTTCTGGGCTTCGTGCGGATGATCCGCTCCACTGTAAACCTTAAGCTTTTTGGCAATCGCGGCGCCAAGCTTCGTCTGCGGGAGCATGCCGACCACGGCCTTGCGCACCGCTTCTTCGGGCTTCTTCGCCATAAGCTGACGGTAGGTCATCTCTTTCAGCCCGCCGGGGTAGCCCGAGTGACGGTAATAAATCTTCTGATCCAGCTTATTGCCGGTCAGTACGACTTTTTCCGCATTGATGATGATCACGTTGTCCCCCGTATCGACGTGGGGCGTAAAGGTGGGTCTGTGCTTACCGCGCAGAATCACAGCGGCTTCTGTCGCCAGCCTGCCAAGCGGTTTCCCGGCAGCATCGAGAATATACCATTTATGCTCGACGTCTTCTTTTCTGGCCATAAACGTGGTATTCAAGCTATTACCTCCTGAGTTATGACACTATCCCAAAGTATTTCCAGATTGAAGTGACACAAAACTATTCTAATAGAGAGGCTTACTGCTGTCAAGGAAAAATCAGTTTGTTACATGGACGCCCTAATGCTGTGAAAAAATCAGGAAGCGGTGTTGGCCTGTTCCGTTAACCGGGCGGGTGACTTTTCCCCGGTTACCGGCAACAGCCAGGTTAGGATGAAGGCGGGAACGGGCAGCAGGCCGATGATGGTCAGGGCCAGCGGTAGACCCCAGTGGTCGGCCACCAGCCCGAGCAGGATCGCACCAATGCCACCCATTCCGATCGCAAAACCAAAGGCCAGGCCTGAGGCCAGGCCCACGGCGCCCGGAGCCAGTTCCTGGGCCATCACGGCGGTGGGCGCAAAGCTGGAGATGATGGTATAACCCGCAATGTATACGGCCACGAGCATCCAGATTCCGGTGAGGTGCGGGAAAACCAAAAGGGGGACAAAGGCGGCGGCAAAGGACGCCAGGATCAGGTTCTTGCAGCCCCAGCGGTCGGCCAGCGGCCCGCCGGTCAAAGTGCCCAAGGCGCCGGCCAGCAGAAAGACGGACAGGAGCTGGCCGGCCTGGGTGATGCTGCCCCCGATGTAGTTCATGTAATAGAGTGGGATGAAGGTGGTCATTCCGGCGTGGATGAAGGAACGCAGCGAAATCACGGCTACCAGGTTGGTCAGGGGCGCCCAGCGTACCTCCCGCGGTCCCCCGTCCGCCCCCACCCGTTGACGGACCGCCGATTGGACAGAGGCCGACTCACGCCCAATGGCGGGCAGGGCCATACTCAAAACCACGGCCATCAGGACGCCGGGGACCAGCAACCCGGCCGCGAACCCCTCGCGGCCCCAGGTGGCGATCAGGAAAGCAGCCGCCAGCGGCCCCAACCCGAAACCCACGTTGCCGCCGAAGGAATAGAAGGACATCATCGTCGCCCGGAGCCTCCGGGTGATGAAGAAGGTCGCCCGGGCCCCCTCGGGATGGTAAGCCGCACAGCCAAGCCCACCGATAAAGATCGCCAGCAGTACCATCCAGAAAGTCGACGCCACGCTGGCCGCACCAAAGCCGAGACAGGTCAGGAAACAACCCAGGGGCAGGAGCCAGCGAAAGGAAAAGCGGTCGCTGAAGATGCCGAAGAGCGGCTGGACAATGGAGGAACTGAAGCTGGCAATTAAAACAACTGCCCCCACCGCGGTGTAGGACAGCTGAAAGGTCTCTTTTAGGATCGGGAGCAGGAGGGGCAGCGCACCCTGGCACAAGTCGACCACCAGGTGTCCCACCGCCAGAACGGCAATCAACCCTGCGGGCATGCTTCATCTTCCCAAATGCAAGATGGGGTTCCACCACCCAGCATACTCCGGCCGAAGCCAGGCGTCAACACCTGCCAGGTTTTACCGGTTTCACCTCCAATTCTATCAACGTTCACCTCTCTTCCGGCGGTCGCGCTGCTTCGTTTCTTGGCGAGACTTTGGCGTGGTACGTGATTTGCTCTTTGCCCGCCGTCCGGTCTCTTTCTTGCGCGGCGTTACGGCTTCCTGGCGCTGTACCGTTCTCCGCTGAGCTCCTGGAGTGATGACCTCGGCGCCGTTTACCGGTACGAACTCCACCTTCCGGTCCTCGGTGTTGGCCCGGGCCACCTTGATCCGGATCGGATCACCCAGGCGGAAGATGCGGCGTGTGCGCTGCCCGACCAGCCGGTAGTTCTTCTCTTCGTACTCGTAATAGTCGTCGGTCAGGTTGGTCATTGTGATTAACCCCTCGACCGTGTTCTCCAGCTCCACGAAGATGCCGAACGAGGTCACCCCACTGATAAAGCCGTTGAACTCCTCGCCCAGCTTGTCCTGCATGAACTGCACTTTCTTGATGTCCACGGCCTCACGCTCGGCCTCCATGGCCAGACGTTCCTGCTCCGACGAGTGCTTGGCGGTCTCCGGCAGCCCGGCCTGCAGCTGTTGGACACGCTGGGGGTCGAGGGCACCCGTGGTGAGCACCTCGCGGATAATCCGGTGGATCATCAGGTCGGGGTAGCGCCTGATCGGCGAGGTAAAGTGGCTGTAGTCCTTGGCGGCCAGCCCATAGTGGCCGGCGTGATCGGGACTGTAGCGGGCCTGCTTCATCGAACGCAGGGTTACGGCATTGATCATCCGTTCCTCGGTCCGCCCGACCACCTGCGCCAGCACGCTTTGCAGGGCGCCGGGGCGCACCTTCGGGAAACCGGGGATCGCATAGCCCATCGTCTGCAGGAGGGCCTGCAGGGAGGCCAGTTTCTCTTCATCCGGCTTCTCGTGAACCCGGTACAGGAAGGGCACCTCCAGCCGGAAGAAGTGACGCGCCACCGTCTCGTTGGTAATGAGCATGAACTCTTCGATCATCTGCTCCGCGATGCTCCGTTCCACCCGGCGGATCTCGCTCACCCGCCCCTCGTCATCCAGGATCACCTTGGCCTCGGGCAGGTTGAAGTCGATGGCCCCGCGTCTGAAGCGCCGCTCCCGCAGGATCAGGGCCAACTCCTCCATGTCCTTTAAGGTCGGTACCATCGCCTTATAGCGTCGGATCAACTCCTCATCCTCGTCCCGGAGGATCCGCCGCACGTTGGTATAGGTCATCCGCTCCACCGTACGGATCACGGAGGGGAAAACGCGGTAGTCCACGATCTCTCCGTTCCCGTTGATGTCCATGGTCACCGACATCGTCAGCCTGTCAACCCGCGGGTGAAGACTGCAGATTCCGTTCGACAGGCGCTGGGGCAGCATAGGGATCACGCGGTCGGGCAAATAGAAACTGGTGCCGCGTTGGGCCGCCTCACGGTCTAAGAAACTGCCCTCGCGGACGTAGTAGCTGACGTCGGCGATATGCACCCCAAGACGGAAGAGGTGCGGTCTGACCCGGATCAGGCTGACGGCGTCGTCCAAGTCCTTGGCGTCGTCTCCGTCGATGGTGAAAATGGTCCAGTCACGCAGGTCTTCCCGCCCGTCAAGATTAGCCGGCGAAATTTCGGCGGGGACGGCCTCGGCTTCTTGCTGCACCTTGGGCGGAAATTCGTCGGGCAGGCCGTAACGCCGGCACAGGGCCAGGATGTCTACGCCGGGATCGCCCTCGCGCCCCAGCACCTCGACCACATTCCCGCTCGGACCCCTTCTCGCGGAAGGCCAGTCGGTAATCTCCACGATCACCTTGTCGCCGTTCTTCGCCGCGCCGAGCTTGCCGCTGTTCACCACGACGTCGTAGGGCACGCGCTTTTCGTCGAGGACGACGTACCCGGCGCCCTTTGTACGGTGCAGGGTGCCGCTCAGAGTCGGGTTGCCCCGCTGGAGTACCTTGACGACCTCTCCCTCTCGCCGCCGGGCGCTGCCGATCCTTCCGGGCACCAGGCGCACCACCACGCGGTCGTTGTGCATGGCTCCGTTCATGTTCGCGGCGCTGACGTAGACGTCGGAAAGATCCGGCTTTTCCGCGATCACGAAGCCGAATCCCTTGGCGTTTCCCTGAAGGCGGCCGACCTCCAGATTCATCTTCTCGGGCAGACCGTATCGGGCCGCACGCGTGACGTAGACCAGGCCCTCGAGTTCCATTTCCCGGAGGAGAGCCTGGAACTTGCGCAGGCCGCGGGTCTTGATCGCAAAGACATCCAGCAGTTCTTCCTCAGTTAGCGGCCGGTAGGCCGCCTTACGCATATAGTCTAATATCTCATTTTTGGTGGTCATCTGTTTTACAGTCCAATCTCCTTTGCTTTTCCTTGCATTGCTTCCAGACCCAAACCCAGGAACTCCTCAAATGAGAGTCCGATCTCGGTGCAGGTCATCATGGTCTCCCGGTTTGCCCCGCGGGCAAAGGCCTTCTCCTTGAACCGCTTCGCCAGAAACGGCACGTCAACGGCGTCCAGGCTCTTCTCCGGGCGGATCAGCGCCCCGGCCACGATAAACCCGGTCAGCGGGTCAACGGCGTAGAGGGCCTTGTCCATCAGGGAAACGCGCGGATCCCCGTGGATGTGGTTGTGTACCTTTACCGCGTAAACCACGTCATCCGGCAGCCCGAGCTCGGCCAGCATCTCGGCGCCCTCCAGGCTGTGCCGGTACGGGTCGTCCTTGGTACGGTCGTAGTCGATGTCGTGCAGCAGGCCGGCCAGGCCCCACTTCTCGACGTCCTCGCCAAAATGCTCGGCCAGCCGGCGCATCACCGCCTCCACGGCCAGCGAGTGGTTGCGCAGGTTCTTGTTCGTTAGGTTCTTTTTCAGCAGTTTCAAGGCTTCTTCCCTGTTCAAAAACGATACCTCCCATTGATATTGTGCCCAGATCAGGTGATCATCAACTGCAAAGGCCATAGGCATTAGGTTAATATCCCAGGTCGGGGTTTACCCCCGGGCAACGGTCTCCCGGGTCACGATCATGAACTTGGCCTTCGCTTGGGCGATCACCGTTCCATCGTCCAGCTTGCCTTCCGCCTCCAGCTCCAGCAGGCACCCCCGGGCACTCACCCGCCGCGCCTCCACCCGGAGCGTCTCCCCGAGGGGGAGACCGTGGCGGAAACGGATGCTGAGGTCGGCCGTCATCGCCGTGATCTCGCGCCGCCAGACCCACTGGGCCATGGCCTCGTCCAGCACGGTGGTCACCAGCCCTCCATGCGTCCAGCCCGGCCAGCCCTGGTGTTCCTCACGGGGCGTGAAGCTGGTCCTCAATGTGTCTCCAACGTCTTCAAACTGCAGTTTCAGGCCAATCGGGTTGTTGGGGCTGCAGGCAAAACACATATGTGGTGGAACTCTTTCCGCCATTTGATTACACCTACCCCTGTAACACGTTCGATACTCCCGGACAGGTTTCCCAATTTAGGGCACTTGTCCGGTGTTCCAACTCTATCCTACCAGATATTCTTCCCTGTTTCAGCAATTTCTGCTATTCGGTCCGATGGAGGGGTGCAGTAGACAAAGATACGGGAGTACCTTTGGGCCGAAACCAAAGGACTCCCGTATAACCAGGGGGGTGAACCAGCGGATTATGGAATCAGGCGTCCAACCGCTTGAGGATGTTCTTCCAGATCTTTGTAAACTGGCCCCGGAGTAGGGCGTTCTCATCCCCGGGCACCCGTCCTTCCAGCTGGGCACTAACCACTTCCGGTGAAAAACGGATTCGTCCCACCAGGGGAACCCCCTTTTCATGGCAGAAGTGCTCAACCTCAGCCGCTTTCTTGGGATCAAGGTCGTACTTATTAAGACAGACCACGGCCGGTACCTCGAAGTGTGCCGCCAGGTCGAGGACACGTTCCAGGTCGTGCAGTCCCGCCGCCGTCGGCTCGGTCACGATTACCGTGAGGTCGGCCCCGGAAATCGAGGCGATGACCGGACAGCCGATCCCCGGCGGTCCGTCTACAATCATGAAGTCGTAGTCCCCATCCTGCGCGATCTCACGGGCTTTTTTCTTAAGAGAACTCACCAGCTTGCCGGAGTTCTCCTGGGCGACGCCGAGCCGGGCGTGCACAAAGGGACCTGTCCTAGTCCCGGAGACATTAATGTGGCCCGAAAGGGCTTCCTCCAGCCTAATCGCCTGCTCCGGACAGGCGTGGTAACAAAACTCGCACCCTTCACAACGATGCTCGTCAACCTTACCGTTTACAATCGCCCCGTACCGACAGAGACTGGTGCACAGCCCACATCCAGTACATCTTTCGAGATCGGAGACGGGCTTGCGGGAACCGTAGAAGGGAGTCTCCTCGATAAGTTTGGTCTCCAACAGAAGGTGCAGGTTGGGGGCGTCGACGTCCGCATCGGCAAAGACCAGACGGTCAATGTAACTCCCAATGGAGGCCGCTAAGGTGGTTTTACCAGTGCCGCCCTTACCGCTAAGCACTACCAGCTCGTGCACCGGACACCATCCCTTCCACTTCACTCCAGACACGGCGCATCTTCTCACGCCATTCGGGTATCTCCGCCGTAAACAGGCGCCCCCTCCCGGTCAGACGGGCGATCTGCCGGTCGAACGGGACGCTCTCCAACACCTTTACTCCCTCCTGGCGGCAAAACCGTAGCACCCGACCGTCGCCCAGGCCCGCCCGGTTCACAATGACCCCGAACGGCACGTGCATCA
This sequence comes from Desulforudis sp., assembly GCA_003604975.1. Classification (GTDB taxonomy): domain Bacteria; phylum Bacillota; class Desulfotomaculia; order Desulfotomaculales; family Desulforudaceae; genus SURF-60. The sequence continues at coordinate 53,600 of QZIR01000027.1, forward strand.
CCCGAAGGACCTCCATCAGGGCCTGCATGTCGTGCAAGCCGAAGGCGGAGTCCTCGGCGACAATGAGACAGAAGTCCACCTGGTCCAGGGCAGCGATTACAGGGCAGGAGGTGCCGGGGGGGCAGTCAATGATCACCCTGGAGGCGCCCCCGGACTCCCGCTTGACCGCTTTGATGACGGTCGGAGCCAGGACCTCGCCCAGGTTTAGCAACCCTTGGACCACCTGGATCCGACCGGACCGCCCGCACTGGACACTGCCAATTTCACGGGCATCCTCACTCAGCGACCCGGTCGTACAGAAGTAAACACATGCTCCGCACCCGTGACAGAGCTGGTTAAAAACCATAATCCAGTCACCGATTTTAGCCAGAGCGTTGTAGGTGCACACCGAGACGCACTCCCCGCACTGGGTACAACAGTCCGCCTGGTACACCGGAACCGGGGTATGTACCGGGTAGCGATCCTCCCACTCAGGATGGAGCAGGAGAGCGGCGTTTGGTTCCTCCACGTCGCAGTCCAGCAGCGTCACTTCCTGCTCCAGCGAGTCCGCCAACGCGGCGGACAGGGTGGTTTTCCCGGTGCCGCCCTTGCCGCTCGCGACCGCTACGATCATCGTTAATGGCCCCCGCAGCTGTGCCCTTCTGTCCCGTGTGAGCACATCGAAGGGCCGGATTTGAGACCACCATCGCGCAGGAACATCTCGATCACATCATCAACCCGTCCCTGTACTCCGATGGTCACCTCGATATCCCGTTCCTTAAACAGGTTCACCGCGGCCGGTCCCATCCCGCCGGCGATGATATGGTTGACCCCAAGGTCGCCAAGGAAGCGCGGCAAAAAACCGGGCTGATGGCCGGGATTGGGGATGACCTTCCGCTCCTTGATGCGTTTCTCTTCCACGTCGAAAATGGTAAACTCCGGACAATGACCAAAGTGCCCAGCCACACTGCCGTTATCGGATGCAAATGCGATTTTCAAGTCACAATCCTCCTGCGATGTTTTGTATTTGAGTACGTTATCTGCCCCTGCCGCCCCGGCCTGCGCCACGCATCCCGCCGTGCTGCCCGGTCGTGGGGGCTGCGATCTCCCGCAAACGCCCTGCCTTAAAAGCATCCACCAGTTCTTCAACCCTGCCGTGCTCCGCGACAAAGCTCCGTAAACCAGCCTGCTGCAGCACCTCGAGCGCATTGGGTCCAATGTTGCCGGTAACCACCGCCCCGGCGCCCGTTTCCACCACAATCTGCGCGGCCTTGATCCCGGCCCCGCCCCCGGCTTCGCCAGCCTCGTTGCGTACCGCCTGCACCTCTCCGGTTTCCGTATCGCAAACCACAAAATAGGCGCAGCGGCCAAACCAGCTGTCCAGTGCGGCCTGTCGGTCGGTTCCCGCCGCCGATATTGCCAGTTTCAATAGCGCATCCCTCCTAGATTTGTTTATGATCTAATGCTCATAACTAAGTCTACCCCGAATCTGGGCATATGTCAATAAGCAATTTGCCCTAAAAGGGGAGAGGTACGCTGCAAAACTCAATGCCACATAAAATCGAGTAGAGTAACGCCGCAGCAATTGCCTGCGGCGTTATCCCTCTCACACCACCGTACGTACCGTTCGGTATACGGCGGTTCACGATGTGGAACGAAGTTGCTCATATCGCTCGGTTAGACTCTTGAGCCCTTTGTCTCGCCAGAAGGCGAGGCCGAGGGCTTTGTTTACCTGTGGAGTGTTAGCCAATCGTCAGTAACCTTCGTTATTACCTCGTCGAGGCGGCCAACTCCGTCCGGGTGCGGGAACCGGAGTACGCCGCCTTCTATCAACGCAAGTATACGGAAGCCCGGCATCATCACCACAAACGTGCCTTGGTCCTGACGGCCAGGAAGCTCATTCGTCTGGTCTTCGCCTTGCTGAACGAAGGCCAAATCTACCAACCAGGGAGGTCGATTCGCTAACCCCGGGTCAAGTCATTTTTCAAGGATCATGGCGGTGGTTAACTGCTCTACCACCGACCGGGCATTCTTATTGCCTGAACACGTTATCCACAGCCAAGCATTCTATAATTTACCTATTGACATCACACCCCGGGTCTATAGACAACACCCATGCCGGGCGTACTAAGAACCCCTACCGCGGACGCGGTAGGGGTTCTTGATTGGTTCTAATTAGTGAATTCGTCGATCTTAGAGGGCGATCAGGGAGACGATCAGCAGGGCCACAACGTTCACGACCTTGATAACCGGGTTGATCGCCGGGCCAGCGGTGTCCTTCAGCGGGTCGCCGACGGTGTCACCGGTAACCGCCGCTGCGTGGGCGGGGCTGCCCTTGCCGCCATACATACCCTCTTCAATGTACTTCTTGGCATTGTCCCAGGCGCCGCCGCCGTTGTTCTGGAAGCAGGCCATAAAGATACCGACCACGATCACGCCGATCAGCACTCCGCCCAGGGCCAGGGGGCCGAGGAAGAAGCCGACCAGAAGCGTGGTAGCCACCGGCAGAATGCCCGGAATAACCATTTCCTTCAGGGCGCGCTTGGTCACGATGTCTACGCACTTGCCGTATTCAGGCTTGCCGGTACCTTCCATAATGCCGGGGATTTCACGGAACTGACGGCGTACTTCTTCCACGACAGAATGGGCCGCACGGCCCACAGCGCCGTTCGCCAGGGCAGAGAACAGGAAGACGATACATCCGCCGATGAACAGACCGGCCAGAACCATCGGGTCATTCAGCAGGAACACAATCTCGGCGCCCTGCTCTACCAGAGCGTGGGTGTAGTCCGCAAAGAGCACGATCGCCGCGAGGGCCGCGGAGCCGATCGCGTAACCCTTGGTGACCGCTTTGGTGGTGTTACCAACAGCGTCCAGAGCGTCAGTGATTTCACGGACGTTGGCCGGCAGTTCGGCCATTTCAGCGATACCGCCGCCGTTGTCAGTAACCGGACCGTAGGAGTCGAGGGCCACGATCATACCGGTCATGGAGAGCATCGCCATGGAGGCGATACCGATCGCGTACAGACCATGGTCGCCACCGCCACCGATGGTGTAGGCCGCCAGGATGCCGCCAACGATAGTCAGGGTCGGGGCAACGGTGGACTCCATACCAACCGACAGACCGGTGATCACGTTCGTGCCGTGACCAGTCTGGGAGGCGTAGGCAATCGACTTGACGGGACGGAACTTGGTCGAGGTGTAGAAGTCAGTGATATACATAAGTAATACGGTAGCCGCGACACCAACCAGGGCTGCATAGAAGTAAGTGGCGTCACCAAGCAGGGCGGTGGTGGCGGGGTAAAAGCCGATCAGGGCCAGAACCGCCGAAACCCACACGCCTCTGTACAGGGCACCCATGATGTCCTGGTTGCCGGGAAGGCGAACAAAGAAGACACCGACGATGCAAGCAAGAATCGCAATGGCGCCCAGCAACACCGGGTACAGGATGTGCTGTGCATCACCAAAGATCAGGTAGCCAAGCAGCATCGAACCGATAGCCGTCACGGCGTAAGTCTCAAACAGGTCCGCCGCCATACCGGCGCAGTCACCGACGTTGTCACCGACGTTGTCAGCGATGGTTGCCGGGTTACGCGGGTCGTCTTCGGGGATACCGGCTTCAACCTTACCAACGAGGTCGGCGCCCACGTCAGCGCTCTTGGTGAAGATACCGCCGCCGATTCGGGCGAAGAGCGCGATTAGGCTGCCGCCGAAACCGAGACCAACCAGTGCGTGAATGTCGCCGAAAATCATGTACACACCGGCAACACCCAGGAGGGCGAGACCGACGCACATCATACCGGTCACGGCGCCGGACTTGAAGGCCACGCTCAGGCCCTTAGCCAGTCCGGTTCTCGCAGCTTCAGCCACGCGGCAGTTCGCGCGGGTGGACACGCCCATGCCGATGTAGCCGCAGAGACCGGAGAAGAAAGCACCGATCACGAACGAGACTGCAGTTTGCCAACCGAGGAAAAGACCCAAAGCAATCGCTACGGGCACACCCACCATCGCGATGGTGGTGTACTGACGGTTCAGGTAAGCCATTGCGCCTTCCTGAACGGCCTTGGAGATCGACTGCATCTTTTCGTTGCCAGGCGACTGGCTCATAATCGAGCTAATCAGGAAGGCCGCGAAGAGAATGCTCAGGCCGGCACTACCGATGCCTGCCCACAATACCCAACCAAACTCACCCAAAGAAGTTCACCTCCGAATAAATTTAGATAACTCCAGATGAAACCAGGAATCCAGGTACTCCACCGTTATTAAGGAGTCGCCTGAAACCACCACCTCCTTAACTTAAAACAAGGTTTTATCACCAGTAAGTTGAAGTTAGTGGATAAAAAAGAAAAAGAACCACTAGACTTCAATATCCGGTTTTCTAGTTCCATACCGCCAGCACAAGTGACATCAGGCCGAAGATAACGGCAAGGACGATCGTGATCTTGGCAAACAGCTGGTCAAGACCTTTCTTCTTACCGAAAAAGCTCTCGGCCCCGCCGGCAATGGCTCCCGACAACCCGGCGCTCTTACCGGACTGAAGCAGGATGCTGGCAATCAAGGCAATGGCAATAAGGGCTTGAAAGCCCATTACAATACTTTTGAGCAACACAAAAACTCCTTTTTTCAAAATCCTGAGGATTATTATAGCACGTCTTAAGACAACCTGACAACGACTTCAACAGGTTTTTCACAATCTCCGACAATTCTTGAAAATCGGGCATTTTCACCGTTTCTTCAGGACGTCCCGCCCCGCGTACAGGCCAACCTCGTCCAGTTCTTCTTCGATGCGCAGGAGCTGGTTGTATTTCGCCACCCGCTCGCTCCGGCAAGGGGCTCCGGTCTTGATCTGCCCGAGGTTTAAGGCTACAGCCAGGTCCGCGATCGTTACGTCCTCAGTCTCGCCCGAACGGTGTGAAATCACGGTGGTATAACCCGCCCGCCTGGCAATATCAATGGTCTCCAGGGTCTCGGTGAGGGTGCCGATCTGGTTGACCTTGATCAGGATGGAATTAGCCACCCCGCGGTCAATGCCCGTCTGCAACCGCTTTACATTCGTCACAAAGATGTCGTCTCCGACTAATTGGATCTTATTCTGTAAGCGGGTGGTCATCTCCTGCCAACCGTCCCAGTCATCTTCACCCAGCCCGTCCTCGATGGAAATAATGGGATAGCGGTCGACCAGGTCCTGGTAGAAATCGACCAGTTCCGTGGCCGACAAGTTCCGGTTTTCACCTGCCAGGACATACCGGCCCTCCCGGTAAAACTCAGAGGCCGCGGCGTCCAAGGCTAGGTAGATGTCTTCACCGGGCTGGTAGCCGGCAACCTCAATGGCCTCCACAATCAGGTCCAGCGCCTGCGCGTGAGATTCCAGAAAAGGGGCAAATCCACCCTCGTCGCCGACGGTGGTGGATAGGTTACGCTTCTGCAGCACCTTTTTCAGCTGCTGGTAGACCTCGGTACCCATCCGCAGGGCGTCACCGAAGGTCGTAGCACCCACGGGCATGATCATGAACTCCTGGATGTCCAGGTTATTGTCGGCGTGCTTGCCGCCGTTCAGGATGTTCATCAGCGGTACCGGCAGCACCCGCCCAAAGACACCCCCCACGTAGCGGTAGAGCGGGAGTCCAAGGGTCTCCGCGGCGGCCTTCGCCGTGGCCATGGAAACGGCCAGGATTGCATTGGCGCCAAGCTTACCCTTGTTCTCGGTGCCATCGAGGTCGATCATGGTCATATCGATCCCAAGCTGGTCGACGGCGTCCATCCCGATAAGCTCCGGAGCGATGATCGCATTGACGTTTGCGACGGCGCGGGATACCCCCTTGCCCTTGAAGCGCGTGGGGTCGGCATCGCGGAGCTCAACGGCCTCAAAAGTACCGGTGGAGGCTCCGGAGGGTACCGCGGCGCGTCCGAGGGTGCCGTTTTCGAGGGTGACGTCGACCTCCACGGTGGGATTTCCTCGGGAATCAAGGATTTCACGGGCAAAAATGTCGGCGATAAAGGTGGACATCAGACAAGACCTCCTACTCTATTCTCTTTTTCTCTTTTTGGCACGTTTTCAGTAGTTTAACCCCGGCGGGTTCCGCTGAAACCGATTGAACCTGCGGCACCGGTGTGGATTATTAGGGTCCGTCCCGTCATTTCCCCGGGGACGGGAAGGCCCAGAATTTCCAGCATGGTTGGCGCAACGTCTTCCAACCGGCCTTCGCGCAAGAAGACTCCCCGGGTCTCGCCGGACACCAGTAAGAAGGGCACCGGGTTACAGGTATGCGCCGTATACACGCACCCGTGGTCGTCCCGAACCATCTCGGCATTGCCGTGGTCCCCGGTGATCAGGGCTACCGCTCCCGCGTCGAGTACGGCTTCAACAACCCGCCCCAGGCATTCGTCAACGACTTCCACTGCCCTGATGGTTGCTTCCAGGTTGCCGGTGTGACCGACCATGTCCGGGTTGGCGTAGTTCATTATGACCACATCGTAGTCCCCGAACTTCTCAATGAAGATATCCGTGACCTCACGGGCACTCATCTCGGGACGGTGATCGTAGGTGGCCACCTGCGGCGAGGGAACCAGGATCCGGTCCTCACCGGGGTTGGGCTGTTCAATACCACCATTAAAGAAGAACGTGACGTGGGCATATTTTTCCGTTTCGGCCAGGCGCAGCTGCCTGAGGCCATGCCCACTAAGAATCTCGCCCAGGGTATTGGTAAGCCTCTCTGGGGCGAAGGCCACCGGTGCGTCGATCGTCCTTTCGTATTCCGTAAAGCAGGTGAAATGGATCAGCGGGGGATCCGGTCCCCGGTCAAACCCCGCGAAATCACCGTCGATAAAGCTGTGCGTAATCTGGCGCGCCCGGTCGGGACGGAAATTAAAGAAGATGATCCCGTCCCCTTCCTCGATCTGTGCCACCGGTTCTCCGTTACGGACGATGATGGTCGGCTGGACAAATTCATCGGTCTCCTCCCGCCGGTAGGCCTTCTCCACTGCTTCCCGTGCTGAATCAGCCGGGATGCCGTCACTGTAGACCATGGCCTTGAAGGCCCGGGCGGTCCGCTCCCAGCGCTTGTCCCGGTCCATACCGTAGTAACGGCCCATTACCGTGGCCACGGCGCCTGTCTCCAGTGATTCGAGCTTATCCTCCAGGGCGTCAACATACTCCAGGGCGTTCGCGGGCGGTACATCCCGGCCGTCCAGGAAGGGGTGGACGTACACGCGTTCCAGACCCAGGCCCTTGGCCATCTCCAGCAGGGCGAACAGGTGCTGGATGTGGCTGTGCACCCCCCCGTCCGAGAGGAGGCCCATCAGATGTAATGCCTTTCCGTGCTCGCGCACACCGGTCATCGCGCGTACCAGCACCGGATTTTGAAAAAAGGATCCGTTACGGATGTCACGTGAAATCCTGGTCAGTTCCTGGTAGACGACCCGTCCGGCGCCCAGGTTCAGATGCCCCACTTCGGAGTTCCCCATCTGGCCGGGCGGAAGCCCAACCTCTTCGCCCGAGGTGATCAGCGTCGTCCGCGGATACTGTTCCCAGAGCCGGTCCCAGTTCGGTGTCCGGGCGCTGGCGATAGCATTCCCTTCACAGCCGCAGGCCAGGCCCCATCCGTCGAGTAAGACCAAAACCAACCGGATCCTCATAGGACCTCCCGGTGCCAGGCACCTAAGTTATTAACTTATGACCACGGCTTTAGGGTTTCAACTGTGGCCTTAATGATGCGGGTAAAATCGCCTAAGTTATTAACTTATGACCACGGCTTTAGGGTTTCAACCGTGGCCTTAATGATGCGGGTAAAATCGCCTAAGTTATTAACTTATGACCACGGCTTTAGGGTTTCAACCGTGGCCTTAATGATGCGGGTAAAATCGGCCACTTTCAAACTGGCCCCGCCGACCAGGGCCCCGTCGATGTCCGGTTGGGACATCAGGGTCGCCGCATTGCCAGGCTTGACACTGCCGCCATACTGGATACGCACGGATGCCGCCGTCGCGCGATCATAGAGTTCTCCGATCAGATGGCGAATCAGGGCGTTGACCTCCTGGGCATCCCCGGGGCTGGCGGTTAATCCGGTACCGATCGCCCAAACCGGCTCGTAGGCCATAACCAGGCCCGCTACCTCGCCGGCCCTTAGACCGTTCAGGCAGCCGCGTACCTGGCGTTGGATAACGGTCTGGGTCTCGCCGGCCTTTCTTTCATCGATCGTTTCCCCTACACAGATAATCGGCACCAGGCCGTCGTCAAGGGCCGACCGGGCCTTTTTGCTGACCTTCGTGTCGGTCTCACCGAAGTACTGGCGCCGTTCGGAATGGCCTAGGATGACGTAAGTACAGCCAATCTCCCTGAGCATCTCCGCGGAGACCTCGCCGGTGTAAGCGCCCTCAGGTTCCCAGTGCATGTTCTGGGCGCCCAGCTTGATGTTGGTGTCGGCGAGCACCACGGATAAAGGGAGCAACGCCGGAAAGGCCGGACAGACGAGGATCTCCACATCCTGTACACCGGCGACCGCCGTTTTCAGTTCCTGAACGAAAGACACCGCTTCGCGTGGTGTCTTGTACATTTTCCAGTTTCCCGCGATGATCGGAGTGCGCATCGATCCTTCCTCCTCTACCTCGCAAATAACTTTGGAACGAGCCCGCGTTTGTCCGTTCTCCTACTTATCTCTGAGGGCTTCGACGCCTGGTAGTTTCTTCCCTTCCACCATTTTAAGCGAGGCGCCCCCGCCTGTAGAGAGATGCGTCATACGGTCGGCTAGCCCAGCCTGGTTTACGGCCCGGACGGTATCACCGCCACCGATGATACGGATGCCATCGCTGTTGGCGACAGCCGTCGCAACCCCCAGGGTACCCGTGTCAAAACCGGCCACCTCAAACAGCCCCATCGGACCATTCCAGAAGATGGTCTTCGCTTTGCTGATCCGCTTGCCGAAGAGCTCAACCGAACGTGAACCGATGTCCAGGGCCATCCAGCCCTCCGGTACACTGTCGGGATCGACCGTTTGCCGGCGGTCGGGGACGTCCGTAGCGGGCGCGACCACTAGGTCCAAGGGGAGCAGCAGGTCCACCTGTTCCCGGGCGGCCTTCTCCAGCAGCCCGCGGGCCACGTCCAACCGGTCGCTCTCGACCAGGGAGTTCGCGAGGTCTTTACCCTGGGCCGCTAAAAGGGTGTTCGCCATCCCCCCGCCGATGATCAGGCAGTCGGCCCTACTCATCAATCGTTCCAAAACCCCGATCTTGTCCGAAATTTTGGCGCCTCCGACGATGGCCATGAAAGGGCGTTCCGGGTTGACGACCAGCATTCCGAGAGAGGCGAGCTCCTTTTCCAGCAAAAAGCCGGCCACGGCTGGGATGTAGGCCGCGATACCGGCGGTGGAGGCGTGGGCCCGGTGGGCGGTACCAAAAGCATCATTTACATAAACATCGGCCAGGGAGGCCATCTCTCCAGCAAACTCCGGATCATTGGCCTCTTCCTCGGGGTAAAAGCGGACGTTCTCAAGCAGTGTTACGTCCCCGTCCGACATCGCGCCAACGGACTCACGTGCCGCGGGTCCGACACAATCCCCGGCGAAACGAACCTCCCGCCCGAGGAGGGCGGACAGTCTGCCTGCGACCGGTCGGAGCGAGAAGCGTAGGTCCGGTTTGCCCTTGGGCCGTCCGAGGTGTGAGGCCAGGATCACGCGCGCGCCGTGCTCGGTAAGAAAACTGATGGTGGGGAGAGCGGCACGGATACGCGTGTCGTCGGCTACTTCTCCGTCTTCATTAAGGGGGACATTGAAGTCGACGCGTACGAAGACCCGTTTGCCCCGGACATCAATGTCTCGCAATGTCATCTTCTCCACAAGTTCTTCCCCCATCTTTAGTTGTCAGCATAAGATTAGCATTCTCTACGACGCTTACAAAAATGCTCCAGGCTCCAAAGAACGGTCATAACAGACGTAGTACCGGAAAGCCTGGTCTGTAATACTCTGACGACCAACTTCCGCTAATCTCTCGGGAATTGACGCAGGCGATTCCATCCTCTGCTCCGACTTCCGACCTCTGACGACAGACCTCCGTATTTAGTAGCCCCTGGAAGCCATGTACAGGGCCAGGTCCACTACCCGGTTCGAATAACCCCACTCGTTGTCATACCAGGCCAGGACCTTGGCCATGGTGTCCTGGATGACCGCCGTCGAAAGCCCGTCAACCGTGGCCGAGTGAGGGTTGGAGTTGTAGTCCGTGGAGACCAGTGGCAGTTCACTGTAGTCGAGAACCCCCCTGAACTCGTCGCTGGACGCCGCTTCCTTAAAGTCCTCGTTTAGTTGGGTGGGTGTTACTTTCTGTTCCAGGTCGACGACCAGGTCGATGAGGGAGACGTTCGGTACCGGTACCCGTACGCAGAAACCGGTCAGGCGACCGGTCAGCTCCGGCAGCACCCGGCCCACCGCGGCGGCCGCGCCCGTTGTGGTGGGGATCATCGAAACAGCGGCCGCCCGTCCACGGCGCGGGTCCTTATAGGGCATATCCAGCAGTTGCTGGCCGTTGGTGTAGGCGTGGACTGTATTCATAAAGCCCCGGACAATACCGTACTTGCGGTGCAGGACCTTGGCCACCGGGGCCAGGCAGTTGGTGGTGCAGGAGGCATTGGACACTACGCGGTGTTTGGCGGGATCATAGTCTTCCTGGTTGACGCCCATGACCACCATCAGGTCTGCGTTCTTGCTTGGAGCCGAGATGATTACCTTCTTGGCCCCGCTTTCCAGGTGCAGGGCGGCACGCGTGGCGTCGGTAAACGCTCCGGTCGACTCGACCACGACGTCGGCTCCCAGATCCCCCCAGGGGATGAGCGTGGGATCCTTCTCGGCAAAGACCTTGAAGGTCTGCCCGCCGGCCGTGATGGTATCGCCGGTGCCTGATATTTCACCCGGGAAACAACCGTGTACCGAATCATATTTAAAGCTGTGTGCCAAGCGGCTGGTGTAGTCTTCCGTCACCGCCAGACGGCGGGACTTGTGATTAACCGCCACCACCTCTACATCCGTCCTGGAAAGTGCAGCTCTCAGCACCAACCTGCCAATACGACCGAATCCGTTGATACCAAGCCGGACCGCCATGAGCCCCCACTCCTTTTTCAGTATTACTAAAGACAAGTAATTTATGAAACCAATTAGCAGCTAATTAGTTACCTGAAATAGGATGATCAAACAGGAAAAAGACACATCACTTCTCCAATCTTAACATATAATGACACCGAACTGAAGCATTTGCATACATAATACGCTGTTCACTGCACCTTATTCGTTTTCCCCTGACAATACTTTCCGGGCCAGGGCCTCCAGCTTGCGCAGGCGGTGATTGACGCAGGATTTGCTCAGCGGCGGGTTGGCCAGTTCTCCCAGTTCCCGCAGGCTGGCGTCGGGGTGACGCAGCCGAAGTTCGGCCAATTCCCTTAGTGACGGGGAAAGCTTATACAGACCCATATGGTCGCTGAGCAGGTGAATCAGTTCCTCCTGGCGGACACTGGCCCGCACCGTCTTGTTTAGGTTGGCGGTGTCGCAGTTAACCAGACGGTTCACCTGGTTGCGCATCTCCTTGTAAATCCGGGCGTTCTCAAACTCCAGTAATGCGGCGTGAGCGCCCATCACATTCAGGCAGTCCACGATCTGGCTCCCATCCTTGACGTATACGACCCATTTTCGCTTCCGAGTGGAGATCCGGGCGTCAAGACTCTGCCGCTGCATTATTTCGGCCACGTCCCAGGCGTCGGCCTCGTTGTCCAGCTGGATCTCCAGGTGGTAATCAGACTGGGGACTGGAAACGGAACCCCGGGCCAAAAAGGCGCCCCGCAGGAAAGCGCGGCGACAACAGTCACGGCTCAGCAGCTTACGGTAGTAGCCCGGTTTAACAGCCCCGGCGCTGGCCGTCAATCCCAGCTTCGGAAGTGCCTTCACCAGATTCATCCCGTCCTCGACCTGCACGGCGTAGCGGTTGTTCTTGCGCAGTCGGGCCTTCCGGCGCACGGATACCCGAGCGGGCAGTTCAAACGCGTCCTTTAGGCACTTGAACACCTTGCGGGCCACGGCGGCATTCTCGGTACTCACCCTCAGCACCAGACGCTTGTCCGCCGTACCAATACCGGTTACCTCACCGTTAAACCTGACCAGTGCGGCCAGTTCGGCGACGCGGCAGCAGAAACGCTCCTCGATACGGGCCAGTTCGTCCTTGGCCTGAACCGAAAAGGACAGCTGGATCAGCCCCTCCCTCTGCAAGGACTTCGCTATGAACAATATTATAGCACAAGCGTTAGATAATGCCTGATATTATTTGGCGAGCGGCAAAAAGAATGCACAATTGAATTGTGCTGCGGTAATTAAAGAACCTATCTGGGGTGGTTGTGCCATACTAATGGTCCCAGTGCTTTCTAACGCTCGATGTCTCGGTGCCGTACCGCCACCCGGTACTCTGCCTCGGCGAGATGCTGACCCAGGAAATTGGCCAGCGCCACGGACCGGTGACAGCCTCCGGTACAGCCGACGGCGACGGTCAGTGTGGTTTTGCCTTCATTCATATAATGGGGGATCAGGAACTCCAGCATTTCCACTATACGTTTGTTAAACTCACCGGTCACCGGAGAGGCGAACACGTAGCTACGGACCTTCTCGTCGTGTCCAGTCAGGGACCTCAGTTCCGGGACGTAGTGTGGGTTGGGCAAAAAGCGCACGTCTATGACCAGATCCGCATCCAGGGGGATTCCGTATTTGAACCCGAATGAGACAATCGTAATGGCCAGGCGGTTCTGGCCGCCCTCATCACCGTAGAGGTTGCCGATCTCCTGCTTTAACTGGTTGACCGTCAGGTTCGAGGTGTCTATGATCTTGTTGGCCAGACCGCGCAGCTCCATCATCTGCCGCCGCTCTTCGGCGATGCCCTCAACGATCTCGCCGGAAGGGCTCAGCGGATGTGGGCGGCGCGTCTCCTTGAAACGCCTCACCAGGGTCTCGTTGGTCGCCTCCAGGTAGAGGATCTCGTACTCTAACCCCTGCTTGCGCAGTTCCGCCAAGACATCGACCAGTCCGGAGAAGAACTGGCCACCCCGGATGTCGATCACCAGGGCGATGCGCTGGATCTTGCCGCCGGTCTGGGCGCAGAGCTCGGCAAACTTGGGGATCAATTCGGGCGGTAGGTTATCCACGCAAAAAATCCCTAAGTCCTCCAGACAGCGCATCGCTAGGCTCTTGCCAGCGCCTGAAAGTCCGGTGACGATGACTAACCGGTTGTCCATCCTTCTCCCTCCCAATCCACACCTGCCTCAGAGACCGTCCGGTCCGGAAGCAATCCGGGGGCTTATCAGATGCGGGCCAGTTCTCCTTTTAGATAATCTATCACCTTGACCGGTCCGGGATCTACCCCGTAGAGCACGGCCAGGTACATACTTGCGTAGTCACCGATGTAGATCAGGGAATAAAGGCGCGCCAGTTCCGTCGGCCCGGACGAGTTAATCTCGGTAATGCCTCCGGCCTTCTTCACCATCTCCTCGGTGATCTTCATCCGCGCCTTCACCCGCGGGTGATCACCTTCGTTCCGCAGAAAAACCAGCCAGAGCTTCTGCAGCAGTAATTCCGGAACCTCAAAACCGACCACCTCATTGTGGTTCAGCTCGGGGAAGACGTTCCAGTAGGCCGGGGCCTTGGCGTTTTCGTTGACCTGGCCCTTCCAGCGCTGTGCCACCACCTCGGTGGTACCGGACGCCGCCCAGATTACGGGGATGTGGTTCTGCAGCTTAAGAGCCATCTGCTTGGCCGGATTATGGTCCAGCGGCGTCTCGGGACGGTACTTCTCGCGTAATTCCCTAAGGTGCCCGACCAGACCCTCGATCTCAGCAGATAGATCGGGCAGTAGCCCCAGCCTTTCCAGGGCGACCAGCATCGGAATAAAGAGATAGCCGCTGGCCGACCGGGGAGAGATACCGCCAGGAATGGTGATCAGAGGGGCCCCGTCTGCGGACGCCGTCGAGGCCAGTTTTCCACCTGTGGTTACCGCAATAATGAACGCCTTGCGTTCGCGTGCCTCCTGGTAAGCGCTCAGTGTCTCCTCGGTGTTACCCGAATAGCTCACGGCAAACACCAACGTCTTTTCGTTAATAAAGGCGGGCAGCGTGTAGTCGCGGCTTACCACGACTGGTATCTGTATCTTGTTTCCCACGAACACCCGGAGCAGGTCCCCGCCGATAGCAGATCCCCCGAGCCCGGTGACCACGATCTGTTCCGGCCGGAAATCGGTCGGGAGCACTGCTGCCCGGGCTAAAGTAAAAGCCTGAGCACACTGTTCCGGCAGCCCCCAGGCGGCGTTAAACATGCCCATTGTATCAAGCTGTTTCAGTTCCTGAACGGCATCCAGGTTTACATCGGCCATGAAAATCCCCTCCTAAAGAATTGCTCGAATTATCCGTTTGATCATACAGACTTCGCAAACGGCGGTCTGTCCTAGTCCTTCCCCCTGACCGCCGGTCTCACTTCTCAATTGGTTCCGGGCCGACTTGCAACACATCCTCCACGTAAGCGCGCAGTACCTCCGCCACTCCCCAGGCCTGCGCGATACAGCCCCGGGGGGTTACCGGATCATTGCCGTCGAAAATCTCCGAGATGTAGCCCACCCCGTGGTCGCGTAGGTGATCGCGGAAGGGGTGGATGAAGTTGGCCGCTTGGCGCCTGCTTTCGACCGAATAGGCATGCGTCTTCCGGTAGGCGGTGATGAACGGCCCCATCAGCCAGCTCCAGGTCGTTCCCTGGTGGTAACTGCCGTCCCGCTGCACCCGATCCCCGATGTACACCCCACTGTACACGGGATCGTCGGGGCCGAGACTCCTGATCCCATAGGTGGCGTACAGCTTCTGCCAGACGCGGTGAACGACCCGCTTACCCTGCTCCGTACTGAGCATGCTGTACGGGAGACTCGCGGCCAGGAGCTGGTTAGGCCGCAGCCGGCAGTCCCGCTCCTGCTCGCTGACCACCACGTCACAGAGGTAACCCTCACGCTCATTCCAGAAAAGCCGTTGGAAGCTCTCCCTGGTCCTTTCCGGAAGGCCGGGATAAGGGTACGGATCGCCGTATTGCCGGCAGAGCAGTTCGAGTACGTTCAGAGCATTGTACCAGAGGGCGTTGATCTCAACCGCCTTGCCGTGTCGGGGCGTGACCACCCACTCGCCCACCTTGGCGTCCATCCAGGTAAGCTGGATATCGGGTGAACCGGCAGCAATCAGCCCGTCCTCGTCCATCCGGATATCATAGTCGGTACCCGTGCGATAAGATTCTGTAATCTCCTTCAACACGGGAAAGACGATCTCCTTTATGAATTTGAAATCTTTGGTATACTGGAGGAATTTATAGACCGCCTGGAAATACCACAGCGAAGCGTCCACCGTGTTGTAGAGAGCGTCCTGGGCCCCGATCTTGAAGGAATTCGGTATCAGGCCACGGCAGCACTGGCGGGCAAAGGTAAGCAGGATCTCCCGGGCATCGTCAAACCGTCCGGTAACCAGGGTCAGCCCCGGCAGAGCGATCATCGTGTCCCGGCCCCAGTCGGTGAACCAGGGATAACCGGCAATCACCGTCTTGGTACCCGTGGCCCGCCGTTCGACAATGAAGGCGTCGGCCGCCCGCACCAGGGTCCGCACCAAGGGATCATCGTAGCCGGCGCGGTCAACGAGAGCCTTAACCCGTGCCCGTTCTTCGGCCAGCAGTGCTTCTCCGTCCAGTTCTTCGATTTCCGGATCTACGGTGGCCACCAACGCAAACGTCCTGGACTTGCCCGGCCCGATTTCAACCTCAAACTGCCCGGGAATATAGTTGTCCTCGAAGCAGGGCTCCCCGCGTTCCCGCTCGGCCGCGTAGGCAATTCCCCTGAACCAGTGTCCCCCGGGCACGTACGATCCGGAACCGCACAGCAGGCGCAGCGGCGGGATCTCCTCCAGCCCCCTGATCGATACCCCATCAGGTATGACCTGCTGCCGAAAGTCGACCTGACCCTCGGCGGTCATGAAGTGATAGCCGCGGCTATTGATCAGCGGGGTGATCTGCAGGACCGCCGGTTCCAGGCCATTGTCCACCTGATACAGAACAACCGTCGTGTTCTGCCCATGCCGCATAAACACCGTCTTGCGCAAGGTGATGTCGCTGAAGCTGTAGATGAAGGTGGGAAAAGGATCAAGACGAACCTGCTGCAGGTGAATAAAGCCGGAGTCGGTTATTCCGTATCCCGTCTCGTTGGCCGCTAGGTTGTAGGTAACGCCCCCTGCGGAGTAGCGTTCGTCCAGCTTAGCCAATTGCACTACGCGCCAGCCGGGCGGGTTATGGGCGGCCACGAGCAGCCCGTGGTACTTGCGCGTGTTGGCGTTGATCAGGGTACTGGAGGCGTAACCCCCGATGCCGTTGGTAACCAGCCATTCCCGCTCGATACCGTGTCCAAAACTGCGCCAGCTCTGTTTCCCGAAATGCACGAGGGGCGACCCCCTTTGAGCGCCAAGAAATATGAGGCGGTCCCGCAGAGCGGTCCCAGGCACTTCCGGCGGCAATCTCTGACTATCAGGTTACCCCGATGCCGGTTGCTTTATCTTATCGCGAGGGCAATCGCGCCCATCAGGCCCATCCGGTCGCCCAGTTCGGCAGGTACCAGGCGGGCCGCGGCATACGCCTCTCTTAGCGCGTAAGCCCGGGTTTCGGCATTGATGAGTTCCAGGATCATCGCTCCCGACTCCATAACTCCCCCGCCCAGCACCACGAGGGGCGGGTTGAGGACGTTAAGGATGTTAGCGATCCCAATGCCCAGGTAGCGCGCCGCTTTTCGGACCAACACCAAAGCTTCCGGGTCTCCCCCGGTAGCCGCTTCGAAGACGGTGACTGCAGTTACCTGATCCGCCACTCCGCCAGCCTGTGTAAGCATCCCCCGGCCCCCGCCGGAGGCGATCAGTTCCCGCGCCTGGCGTCCGATAGCCCGCCCGGAGGCCAGGGTCTCCAGACAGCCGCGACTGCCGCAGGAGCAGGACGGCCCGTCGGGATCTACCACGGTATGCCCGATCTCGCCGGCGGCGAAGCCGGCGCCCCGGTAGAGGGTGTTGTTCAGGATCAACCCACCGCCGATACCGGTACTAACCGTAATAAACACGAGGTCACTCACCCCGCGCCCGGTGCCGAAACGGTGTTCACCCAGAGCGGCGAGGTTGGCATCATTCTCAAGCAGGACCGGCAATTGGATCAATCCCTGCAGGTCGTTACCCAGGGGGACGTTCTCCCAGCCCAGGTTCGGAGCGAGGTGAATGAGGCCCGTCTCTGGATTGAGCGGACCGGGCGCCCCGACCCCCACCGCGGACACGGTACCGGCGGATACCCCGGCCCGGCTGCATACTTCCCCAATGGTGGAGGCTATACGCTCGACCACGGCGATATAACCGTTCTCCGCCGCGGTGGGGACCTTGACTTCGCTGAGCAACCGGCCTTCAGTATCGGCCAGGCCGGTATAGATCTTGGTACCGCCGAGGTCTACCCCGACATAGTAAGGAGCCACAATAACACGCCTTCCTGGAGGAGTGGGTGTGGGTTTGCCACCCTAGGCTAACTCGTTCAGAACAAACCGCTCGATGGTGTCGGCCACGCCGTCCTGGTAGTTGGCCGGGGCCACGTGGTCGGCCAGCGCCTTTACCGGTTCCGGTGCGTTGCCCATCATTACGCCCAGGCCGGCCCATTCGACCATGTCAATATCGTTGTAACCGTCCCCGATGGCCAGCACTTCCTCGCGCTTAAACCCGTAGTGTCCGGCCAGCCACTCGAGAGCCTGGCCCTTGGTCGCCGTCGGATGTGAAAACTCCAGGAACTGCGGTTTAGACTTCGTAAGGTGCACCACCCGGCTCAGGATCGGAAAGGTCTGACCCAGCAGGCGGTCGATCTCCGGGGGCTCCCCGATGGCGACCAGTTTGGTGGGCGCGCGGTCAGCCAAGAACGAGACCAAGTCCCCGACGGGATAAGCGTCCACCCCGGAAAGGGCGGCGTAGCGACGGCCGTACACGGTTAGCTGCTGCATGTAGAGTTTGTCGTTCAGGTAGAGGTTTATGTGGAAATCAAGCGGTTTAATGAAGCTGATTACGGAATGCGCCACCTTGGAGGGCAGCGGTCGGTGCACCAGATAGTCTCCAGTCTGGGGTTGGGCGATAAGCGCCCCCTGGTAGGCGATGATCGGAAGCGTAATGTTGAGCAATTGGGCAATCGGCTGGGCGGAACGGAACATCCGCCCGGTCGCCAGCGTCACAGCTACTCCCGCCTGCTGTGCGGCCCTGATGGCCTCCCGGTTTCGCGGCGTGATGCCGAGTTGGTTGTTGAAAAGTGTGTCGTCGAGGTCAATGGCCAGCAGGCGGTATGGCGGCAAGGCCCGTCCCTCCCCTTACCCTGTCACCGCTAATTATACCACGCTTCATCCCGCATAGAGAAACTGGCTTCAAATGAGTTACGGTTCTCTGACTCATCCTGAAATGAATTAATTTATAGAATCAGAAATCCTCTTTTTAGCATACCAATAGCCTGCCAGGAGTATCAGCGCCAGCCCTGCGGCCGCCAGCAACGCCCAGAAATTCACAGCTGAGGCGCTCCGCCCCTGGCCATCTTCCGGGGTCTGCAATTCGTAAGCCCTGGGCTGAGCGGCGGCCTTTTGGTCCTCTTTCGAATCGCCCCCCGCACCGGCCCCGGTTTGTTCCGTGTCCGTTAACAAAGCTGGCCGCCAAACAGTGGTCGGTGGTTTTTCCGCCGCGGAACCAAGCGCCAGCTCCCTCTCCGTGGCGCGGTGGAATATCTCCGCGAATTCCTGCCGCTTGCCGCCAGGCAGGCTGGAAAACTGGGCCAGCCACTCATTGAAAACCACGTTGGCACAGGTGTGGTGGCAGCACACCACGCCGTACTCCAGCACACTCTCCAGGTAGGTGTCGGCGAGTCTGCCCAGCATCTCCCGGTCCGTCTGCCACATTTCCCGCCGGGCCGCCTCCAACCCCCAGCCGGTTATCGCCTGATGCACGTAGGGGGTAAGGCGGCTGTTTACCTTCGGGTCCAGCACCAACTTTTCCATAGTTTGCCGCCAGGTCCAGTCGTCCACCGCATCCATAGTGGCGTCCACACCGAAAAGATGGGCCACATGTTTGCTAATCTCCGTAGCGCCGGAATACCCTTCGGCCAGCATGCCGTCAATCCACTGGGGATTGAGCAGCCTGGTGCGCACTTCGGTGCCCAGGAAGCGGTCAAAGCTCTGGATGCGCGGCGCGCCACCCTGTCTCGTATTAATAATGAAACTATCCACATCCCGGCCCGCTGCTTCTTTCACCGCCAGGCTCAACCCTCCCAGGTACTGGTAAACATCGTCGTTGTCGAGTACGCCGTAAAGTGAATCCCGTACTTGCGCGGTGACCTCCACATTCCGCAAAACGCGCCGAAAAGCCTCGCCTCCCTCCAGCCCGTACGCCTCCACGCCGTAAATGTAGCCCATCCGGTTCAGATAGGTCTCCGCCAGTTCGGAGCGATCTTCCCAGGCCGTGGTAGCCTCGACCATCGCCGCCACGCCGGTGCCGTAGCTCCCGGGCGCCTCGCTGAAAATCCTGGCGCCGGCAAGCCGGTGCGCCTCGTCCGGCGTCAGCCCCTGCTGCTGATAATACAACAAATCCTGCTGCTGATGCCTTTTCAGCAAATTGTCCTCCGGGCTTTCCGCCAACGCCATGGTATCCCGTAGCGCCTGGTCCAGCATCTCGGCCAGGTTAGCGAAGGTGTCACGGAAAAGTCCCGACATGGTCACCACCACGTCCACTCTGGGCCGGCCCAATTCATCCAGAGGCGTAAACTCCACCCCGGTTACTCGGCCCCGTTGGTCCCACTGGGGCTCGGCGCCCACCAAGCGCAGAATCATGGCCACCGTCTCCCCCTGAGTGCGCATGGTCTCAATGGCCCACAGCACTACACCAACTCTCTCCGGGTAACGGCCGTGAGCTTCCCGGTACTCCCGCAACAGGCCGTCGGCCGCCTGCCGTCCCGTTTCCCAGGCCGCCTTGTCGGGTACCGTACGGGGATCAAATGAGAAAAAGTTGGCGCCAGTGGGCAGCGCATCGGGAATACGCACCGGGTCTCTTCCCAGGCCGGGGGACACGTACTCACCCCGCAAAGCCTTGAGCAGGCTTTCCAGTTCGCGATCAGTAGCCAGCAGTTTTTCCCGTAGTTCGTCCGCCGCACCCCGGCGCACCGCCGGGTCGTAACCGATCATGGCCTCGATCATTCTCTCCAGCACCGCGCCGGACGGCGCCCGGCCCAGGGTATGCAGGCCGTAGGGCATCAGCTCCGTGGTCAGCTCCGCCAGGTAGTCATCCAGCACGGCTACCACGTCCGCGAAAGAATCCCTTCCCAGGTCCAGGCCGAGCACCTGGTCCAGGTTATTCTCTTTGACCTGGACCAGAATCTCCTTTTGCAGCGCCGCCACCCTTTCAGCCTTGCCCCGGTTTTCAGCCGCATCCAGGTAACCCAGCTTTTCCTGCAGCCCGGCCAACTCACCGTAAAGTTCTGGGCGCACCACAGGCGGGATCAGGTGGTCGATGATCACGGCGTACCCACGGCGCTTGGCCTGAGTTCCTTCGCCTGGGTTGTTGACGATGTACGGGTAGATATTGGGCAAGTCTCCCAGCACCACGTCCGGCCAGTCGTCTCCGCCTAGCCCCACGCTACGCCCGGGCAGCCATTCCAGGGTGCCGTGGGTGCCCAGGTGGACGACGGCGTCGGCGCCGAACTCCCGCTGTAACCAGAAGTAATAAGCCAGATACTGGTGTGTGGGCGGTAAATTCGGCGAATGGGTGATCTTGTCCGGATCGTCAGCCCAACCGCGCATGGGCTGTGGCCCGATAAAGACGTTCCCCAGCACCATCCCCGGAATTACCAGCCTGTCCTCGAGAACCATAATGGTACCGGGAGCCGGTCCCCATTCAGCCAGCACCTGCTGCTGCATCTCCACCGGCAGGGTACGGAACCACTGCCGATAATCGTCCACCGCCACGGTAATCACTCCCTGCCGGAACAGGCTTTTCAGCTCCCCGGGAGCCCAACTACCGACGTTGCGACCGACGGTCAGCATTTTCTCCAGTAATTTTTCCGCGGGCAGCTCTTCCGGCGCCCGGTAACCGTCCTCCCGCAGGGCGGTTAAAACCGCGGCCAGGCTTTGGGGTACATTGAGATACGAAGCGCTGATGCCGTCCTTGCCGCCGCTGTAATTGTAATAGACCAGGGCCACTTTTTTCTCCGCGTTGGGCTTTTGCCTCAGTTCCGCCCACTTCAAGGCCCTGACCGCCAGCCGGTCCACCCGGTCCGGCAAGGAAACCCTCTTGATAACCGGAGCCCCGGTGCCCGGGTCGACACCTTGTTCGTCCGCTCCCCCCATCAACACGGGTTCGATTCTGCCTTCCAACTCCGGATAAGCGATCTGCCAGTAGACTTCATTCGACAATCCGGCAGGGTTGTTTCGCCAGTCCTCTAGGTTGCCGGCATATACCGGAGCAAAAACAGGGATGTCGAGCTTTTGAAACAGTTCCACTCCGGCTTCCGGCCTGCCATAAACAAAGTTAAAACCGCTCGCCGCCAGCAGTACATCAATGGCTGCACTGTCACCCTTCATGAAAAACTGCTCTACTGCGCCAACCTTGTCCTTGGCAAACACCAGCATGGCATTGGCACCCCGCTGTTCCAGGGCATTAACCAGATCTTCGTACATTTCTATATCATCATTTTTGTAAAAGCTGTCATAGGTCAGGATGCCGATCCATGGGGCTCCTTCCCTGTACCTCCCGGACTGCTGGTACCATTCGAGGTATTCTACCCTGCTGCCAAAGGTTTGCCCGGCATCAGGGTGGTGTAGGAAATTTTCGGGTAAATTAACCGGGGTATAGTCTTCAGTTACCTCCACTTCCGTATGCTCTGCCAGCAGGTAAAGCAGCAGGCGGCCCATATTCTCCTTTCCACCCTGATCAAAGTATTCTCCGAGTATGGCGTCTTCCGAATCGTCAATCCGTGGCAAACGCGGGAATTCGATGCTCTGCGTGCTGAGGATTTTCACCGTGTCCGGAAGCGGCGGCACCACCGTGTGCAACGCCGCGGCGGTATCCATGCCCACCATTTGCAGCAATACCACATCCGCATCCTCCAACTCCCGGGCTAGCTCTTGCTCTCCTTCCAATCCGGTTACCTGTTCACCGCTAAAGATGCGTAACTGAAAGAAATATCCCCGATCCCCCAGTTCGCGGTAAGCGGCGGTCAGGGCCGGAAAAAACCCGGTACTGTTCGCCACAACCACTATCTTTACTTCTTTAGGCGCGGCCGTCAGGGCATCACCTTGAGGAACAGCTCCCAGCAAAAAAACAAGCAGCAAAATCCACGTCAATTTCTGCCGGCTGTGCCGCCATAAACCTGGCATAGAGAAAACCTCCCCCTAATTCTCAATCATAATCAATTTGCCTGTTTCCGGATCCTGATAGACCGTACCCAGCTCCTGGTAGCCACTGCCGGAGCCGGGGCCCGTATTAGGTAATTCTTCCAGTTCCCGGCCCTTCTCCACGGTCACCACCTGCTGGATAGTCCGCAACAACTCCTGCCTACGAGCGGCATCCATTTCGCTGGTGAATATATCCTGCAAATTCCAGGACAAAACCAGGGCCACTAAAAGGCCACAGACAAAGACCAACATCACGTCCACCATATTGGCCAAACCTCGCAGGGGATCGTTATCCCCGTCCGATACTAACCAGCGTTTTTTCCTTCGACGCAGCAACGGTTTCACCCCCGGCCTGCAATAGATGCTCCAGCAATAATTCCAAATCCTCCAGATGAGAACGATACCAGCGACGCCTGGTCTGCGAGACAAGATAAGCAAGGCCTCCGGCAGCCAGTCCGGCCACCGTAGTGTCGAAAGCGACAATAATTGCCGCGGCGAGGGCCTGCAGATCCCCCTGACCCAGGGCCGCCAAGCCGGGGCCCAGCGGGATAAGGGTGCCCATCAGGCCCAATATCGGACCCAAACGGGCGATAAGATCCGTTTTGGCCAGTATCCTTTCCAGCCTTCTTTCTTCTTCCTGCAAGAGGTTATCTGCGATCAGGCGGTTTCGTGCCTGGTTTTCACCCTGCCGGTGCGTAAAACCGCGTACAACCGTCATGTAAGCAGGAAAAAGCAGCCCTCTCTCCCACTGTTCCAACGTTCCCGGAACAAGGTCGGTATCCAGCAATTCTTTTACAGCGGCGCCCCGGTGTTCTTTCCGCTGCTGCTGTTCGGCCAGGAGCCCGCCCAGGTGCAGGAGAGCCTGCATCAATAGGACGATTAGGCCTACAATAACCGGAATGAGCAGGCTCTGGGCCATAACGTGCAATCCGGCGGTTAAATACTCGGAACCCGGGATTATGGCCATAACCGATCAACAACCCCTTCCCATTTGCTTTTTCTTGATGAAATAACCACTCAGCACCACAGCCATGGCCAGGATAAGATTCACACCGGCGACCAGGGCGTTTACTTCCAGCGGTTCCAGCGGCGCCTGCAGTACGGCGACAACATTGGGCGTCACCAGGGCAAAAGCCAGGGTCATCACACCCAGCGTAAACAAAAACCCGTTAAACAAGCGGTGCGTGGCATTCTTCAATCCTCCGGCCATAAGACGCGTCAAAAGACTCACCGCCAGCACCAGCAAAGCAAAAACCCCTGCTAACGTGACACCCCAATCAAGCGCAAAGCCGCCATCCGGCAGGGGCAACAAAATCACCATCAGCGCCAAAGCCAGCACGCAAAATGGACATGGCAGCAGGCCCCATAACCTGGTGCCACCACCCTGACAACTCCGGCTTGGAACCTGAAGGGATAAATAAATCAGCAAGCCGGCCATTAGCAATCCGCCCACAAAGGTATAGTTGTCGATAAAAACTGCCAGGGTTGCCGCCCGGTCTTTAAACAAAAAACCGAAAAGCCACAACCCCGTACCGAGGGAAAATGAGTAGATAACAAGTATGGACCTTCCCAGTCCGGAACTACCCAACAGCAATCCCGACTTGACGCCGAGCAGAGCAATGGCGCCCAAAACACTCTCCAGGGTCCCGATCAATCCGCATCACCCTTTCAAAAATCAACACAACAAAAACAAAACCCTGCCTACACGGCAGGGGCAAATGCACTTAAAAACAGCACACCAACCACTCCCCTATCCGCGTAGGGTACAGTGCTACCTAAGAAACAAGCAGGTTTCCTGGCTCGGAGATCACCGCGTACTCCACACCTTCCCGGGAAAAACCCAGTGGCCTTCTGTGGAACCGCTATCCCCTTACAGTGGCGGGACCGCGCCGGATTTTCACCGGCTTCCCTCTCTTCCACCCCCGGTAACCGGTGATGGAATCACTTGTTTCGATCAGACGTTTATTAAATTACCTGGAACCTTGCATACTCAACTATTACCAATTATTCTAATACGCACACCTGTTATTGTCCATAATCAATTACAATTAAAGGGTCAGGCCCTCGGATTTCGGATTTGAAGGAGTAGATGTCTTATCGGCGAATGGGACGTAAAACAGAAGTGAGGGGGTAAACCGAAGTGCCACGATTTCCAAGGGTTCACGCCGATAACGCCATTTATCACACGATAGCCCGAGGAAATAACAAGCAAGATGTCTTTCTATCCGTGGACGCTGGTATGCCTGACCAACCTGTAAAGGGTGCCACAACCAAAAGCGTGGAGACTATCCTCGACCGCCTGCTCTCCATCGTTGCCCAATTGTTGACCTTTCTCTAAGTGCGCAACTAAAGTCAACAAAGATTCGGCACGTTGTCCAGGTGCGCCGCCTCTTCATTTACTGCGCGAGGGTCGGTTACAAGATGTCCCAGGTAGGTCAAATACGTCGGTAAGCGAACCGGTTGAACACGTAACCGGAAACTGCTTGATGGACAGAGTAATTGGACCCATTTAGGTCAAACAAGTATTGGATGAAGCTGACAGTTCGGCGACCGTGAGCCATTCAAGACTTTCCAGACGCTAAATCCGAAAATCCGAGGGCCTGACCCCGTGTTACCCGCTTACCCGCTGAGCAAAGATTCGCGCCGGGTGTTCAGGGGGCAAATCATTGAGCGTAAATGGTTGCCCGGCGGCCCGCTCCCGTTCCAGCCGGCCGGCAAGCCCACGAAGATACTCGAAAAACGCCTCGTCGCGATCCTCGCTCCGCCGGCCTTTGAAAATCAGGATAAAGGCCGGCTCATCGAAAGGAACCTCATAGCCGGTAGGCACACCCGCCCCAAACCAGAAAAGTGAACCCGGCCGCATCAGGTTCCTTATGCCGCCGCTCGCTAGAACCCAACGGCCGCGCACGGTGTAGATCAAGCTTTCGGTGGGGTGGGGGTGCTCGGGGCAGTAAAGCCCGGGCGGCATCTCAATGTAATGGGCCTGGCAGCCTTCCCCTTTCAGGAGCGGCCCAATGCGTCCTTCCAGGGTATTTACGCCGGGATTCTGATTAGCGTCCGTGATGTTATTCACCACCCGGATTCCGTGCCAGGCGACGCTACCCGGTCTTGGCTCGTTTACCATTGGTGGCGCCGTGTGCTTACTTTCTGCCGCCGTGGGCGTAACCTTCCTCAACCAGGCTTTCACCACTGTGTAAAGGTCCTCATTGTAGGACCGGTTGAAGCTCTCAAAAGAATGTCGTTCCCGCATCCTGGTATCCGCGTCGGGAGCCGCTACCTGGAAGCTGTGGTCGGCATGAGGGATAACAATCCGCCCTACATTATGGTTGCCGGCTTCCTTTATGGTCTGTTCGATGCGGGCCGCATGTTCCAAAGGCACGTTCATATCCTGCTCACCGTGCAGAATCAGCGCCGGACTGACGATGTACCGGAATTGCTCATCCGGCGGTTCGGCAAGTTCTTCACGCCACCGGGCCAGCGGCATCACCCGCGTCTGATCGCTGTACTTCAGCGTATAGGTTTCCTCCCCCCTCAGGGCTGCCTCAATCATCACTTGGTAATGCCCGCCAAGCGCCAGGCCGAAGGGAGAGGTCCCTTGAGCCCACCGGCGGTTTGCTTCGCTTTGCGTAGCGTAGGCAAGTAAACGGCCGTAATTATAGGCAAACAGATCCTCAATGGGACTGCACAAGGCTCCCAAAAAGATATAAGCGTCAGCCAGAACGCCCCGTTTTGCTGCCAGGCAGGCAAGGTAAGCCCCTGCACTTTCTCCCGCTATCACCAACTGCGCAATGTTGGGGTGTTGGCGGGTAAAGCTTATAATCGCCATTAGGTCGGCCGTCTCATCCCTATAGGTTGTGGGGCGCGGCCCCGGCGGAGTACCGCCGTAGCCGCGCTTGTCCCACCGTATCGAAGCATAGCCCGCAGCCGCCAATCTCTCGGCCAGCCGCTTCAGGGCGTCACGTGGCGGCACACGCCTTTCAGGATTGACCAGTGCACCGTCACGGGTATGCGACATCGTTCCCCCGGCAATGATCACACAGGGAAACTGCCCATCGCTATGGGGTAGAAGTAACGTCCCTGCCAGGGTAGTTCCTTCAGATGGAACACTTACCTCTACCTCTTTTTGCATACGCATACCGCACTTCCTCTATTCTCTGATATAGACAGCGTCCCATCTTGTGTTAATATCCGCGGGATGAGGATTGAGTCCTTCAACCTTCTCCCTTGCAGCATAGACGTTGTATAGCGCGGCGATGGGTACCACCGTGCTTTCCTCGTCAATCAACACGTGCATGGCCTCAGCCATCAATCGCGCGGCTTCCCGGATGTCCGGGCTGCTCCTGGCCTCGTCAACCAGCCGGTCGAACTTTTCGCCTGGCCAGAACGGCTGGTCATAAGTGGATCCTTGGTACCCCCTGCTGTGGAACAAAAGTTCCGGCAGGAAAGTGGGGTCACCATTATTCTGATTCCCTCGCTCTAACCAGAGATCCCCCTCTCCTTTTTTAAGCCTGTCGTAGTAGAGGCCGTCATCCGCCACTTCCATTATCTGAATACCAATGCCAACATCCCGGAGTTGTTGCTGCAAAACTTCCGGCAAGGGTTTCAATACACTGGCCGAAGGAAAACCGGAAACAAGCGTCAGTTCCAACCGTCTCCCGTCTTTCGTCCTGATACCATCGGATCCAGGCCTCCAGCCAGCCTCATCCAACAGCGTCTTAGCTCTTGCCGCGTCATAACCAAAACCTTTCACCAAATTCTTGTGCTCTCCCAGAATTCCGGCCGGAATGACTGTCTGGCTGCTGTCCGCGTTGCCTTCCCACACCTTCTGGACAATCGCCTCGCGGTCGATAGCCCACCCAATTGCTTGCCGTACATTCTTGTCCCGTAAAACATCGTGAGGATGTTTTCCATTGACCATCAGGGAAAGGGCTACATAAGGACCCTGAGGGGCGGTTGACAGTTTAACCCCTCCTTTTGCCTTGCTTTGCCCGATCATTTCGCGAGGGATCTCCTTTATCACGTCTACTTCCCCGGCCTGAAGAGCCATCAGGCGGGTGTTGTGATCAGGAATGTACTTAAAAACCACCTTGTCCAATCTGGACGGTGTACCCCAGTAATCGGGGTTGCGCTCAACGACGAGTTCTTTATCCTTCTCATAGCCGACAAAGCGGAAGGGGCCGGTACCTGTAGGGTTCTTTACCGAATCTGAACCCGGCGCTCTAATGCCATGGAGCGGATGCGCCAAAATCTCCGGCACCCGCATATTAGGCTCTGTGGTAACAATGTCGACAGTATACTTGTCGACCACCTTCACCGAGCCTTCCTCGATTTTTAGAATGGATTTGCCGCTGGGACGTATTTCTTGCTCCAGGGTTTGTTTTACAGCCTCAGCAGTAAACTCTTTTCCGTTATGGAACTTGACACCGTTCCTTAGGTAAAACCGCCAGGCATTGTTGCCCTTGTACTCCCACTTGGTGGCTAACAGCGGCTCCACCTGGTAATCAGCGTTCAGCTTGACCAGACTCTCGTAAATGTTGGCATTTGGGGAACCAATCCCTATTTCCTTAAACTTCAACTCGTTGGCGTCAGCCGCCAAGCCTACTACCAGTTCTTGCTTGGCCTGGGGCGCTGCTTTTGTTTGGTTGGCTTGCTTACCACATCCGACCAACCCGGCAACCAATATGCCAACTAGCAAAATGAACCCGATTTGCTTTATATGCCTCACTTTTTTTCACCTCTTATAGCCGTTTTTTAAGGCTTGTTGGAGCTATCACAGCAGGTACTCTAACTCGAACCGACCGGAGCGACGGAAAGGCTCTGCAAGAACAAAGCTGGAGTGACTCAGAAGACCGTGGTAAAGATGAAAAGCTCTGTCCATCTCGCGGTGCAAGGCACGGCCCAGTTCTATGGGGTCATCTTTGATCTGTTGGTAATCCGACAACAGGAAAGGCATGGCGGACGCCGGTACCGTCTTGCCGAACATCCTGGCAGTGAAGGCCAGTTGACCGGTCAGTTCAACCATCGCTTGCTCCTTAAGAGCAAAGACCTCCGCAATATTGACCACGCAATTCGGCCGTTCCGGGGTCATGAAATAGATGCTTCTTGCCAGGTGCGGCTGCAAGTCACCGCATTCCACAATTTTCCAATCTCTTGCGGCCAGGCTGATAGCTTCGATGTAGAGAACCATAGCCTCCCGGCGATCAGGGTCAAGGTCAAGAAAGGAATGCTCCGGATCCTGTGTAATGATAACCTCCGGGCGGATTTTCCTGATCAGGCGCACGATCTTACTTTTTGAGACCGAATCGGCTTGTACCTCCCCGCTCTCAAAATCCAGGAAGCTTACTACAACACCCAGTACCCGGGCCGCCCTCTGTACCTGTTCCCTGTTCTCGGGCCTTACCAGGGAAACTGCTGCATGTACTCGCGCGCCGGCTTGTACATGCTTGGCCAGAGTGCCCCCGCATTCCACTATTTCCATCCCGTAAGTCGCAAGGAGTAACACATCCTTTTTCCCCTGCATTGTTAACCTCTGCTTTCTAATAGTCCTTATTTTGTCTAACTAATCCAGATGGCAAGCTACTAGGTGCCCCTCATTCACCTCCTCCAAAACAGGTTCCGTTCGCCGGCATACCTCAATCGCTCCGGGGCAGCGGGGGTGAAAGCGGCAGCCCTTAGGATGCTTCGCCGGGTCGGGCGGCTCCCCCTTAATAACTTCCTGGCAAACCTCTCTTTGCCGCGGGTCGGGAACGGGCACCGCCGCCAACAGCGTCCGTGTATAGGGGTGACGGGCATCATCCAGAAGTCTTCGGGTAGCCAGCACCTCCACGATCTTCCCCAGGTACATCACCGCCACCCGGTCGGCCAGATAGCTCACCGCCGCCAGGTCGTGGGAAATGAAAAGATAGGACAAGCCGAACTCTTTCTTTAGTTCACGCAGCAGGTTCAAGACCTGCGCCCGGATGGAAACGTCCAGGCTGGATACAGGCTCGTCGCAGACGATGAATTCAGGGTTTAGGGCCAGTGCCCGCGCGATGTTGATGCGTTGCCGCTGGCCCCCGCTGAACTCATGCGGGTACCTGGAAACAAGTTCAGGTTCAAGGCCGACCGTCGCCAACAGCTCCCGGACTCTCTTCTGACGCTCCTTTTTCCCGGCCCCAAAATTGAGTAGCGGTTCTTCAATGATTGCTCCCACCGTTTGACGGCCGTTAAGGGAAGAATAGGAATCCTGGAAAACGATCTGAACCCGTTGGCGAAGCTCCCGGAGCCGCTTTCCCGTCCAGGCGGTGATCTCCTCGCCAGCGAAAAAAATCTTCCCCGCCGTGGGCTCCTCCAGGCGTAAGATCAACCGGCCCAGGGTACTCTTGCCGCAGCCGCTTTCCCCCACCAGACCCAGGGTCTCGCCCCGGGCCAAAGACAGGGACAAACCGTCCACGGCTAGCACCTTTTCTCTTCCACCCGCCAGGAAACCGCCTCCCGTACCGTAGTGCTTTGCCAAATCAATCACCCGGAGCAAGCTCACGAACTCCCACCTCTCACCTCCCACTTCCCAATTCTCACCTCCCACCTCCCAAACAGCAGGCCACATAGCGCCCTGAGCCCAATGCACGTAACTCGGGCTTATCCACCCGGCATTCTTCGCCCGCCTGAGGGCAGCGGGGCAGATAGGCACAGTATCCTGGCAGATCCAGGAGTGTCGGCGGCTGCCCTTCTATGGGCGCCAGTTCCTCTTCTCCTCCCAGCCGCGGCACAGAACGCAACAATGCCCTCGTGTAGGGGTGACCGGGGCTGGCAAAGATTTCGGCCGCAGGACCGTACTCCACAATCGATCCCGCGTACATCACCGCCACCTCGTCGGCCATCGCCGCGACAACCCCCAGGTCGTGGGTGATAAGGACAATGGCCATCCCCAACTCCTTCTGCAGCCGCTTTAATTCCGCCAGGATCTGCGCCTGTACGGTAACGTCCAGCGCGGTGGTAGGCTCATCGGCAATTAGTACTTTGGGCTGCAAAGACAAGGCCATGCCGATCATCACGCGCTGGCACATTCCTCCCGACAGTTGAAAAGGATAACGCCGCATCAGCCTTTCCGGGTCCGGCAGGCCTACTCTGGCCAGAAGCTCCAGGGCCCTCCGTCGAGCTTCTGCTTTGGACACCTCTTCGTGAGATACAATGGTCTCGGTAAGCTGCGTGCCAACAGTAAGAATGGGATTAAGGGAAGTCATCGGGTCCTGGAAGACAAGAGCAATCTCCCTGCCGCGTACCCGCCGGATTTCTTTTGGCGAAAGCTGAAGAAGATCTTGCCCGTTTAACCAGACTTCACCGCTTACAATTCGTCCCGGCGGGCCGATAAGACCAACAAGAGAAAGGCACATGACACTCTTGCCACAGCCGCTTTCCCCTACCACGCCCAAAGTCTGCCCGGCCTTAACGGCGAAAGTCACCCCGTTGACGGCTTTTACCACTCCTGCAGATCCGGTAAAACAAGTGGCCAGGTTAGAAACCTCCAGCACGCTGTTGCCAGGCAAAAAACTACCCCCTATACCCGTACCGTATCCCTGGGGTCGAGAGCATCCCGAAGTCCGTCACCCAGAAGGTTGAAGGCCAGTACAACAGTCATAATTGCCAATCCAGGGTAGAGCATCAACTGGGGCGCCGCCTGCAGGTAGGGCCGGCCGTCGTTGAGCATCGCGCCCCATTCCGGCGCCGGCGGCTGGGCGCCGAGCCCCAGGAAGGAAAGGCCGGAAATCACCAGGATCAGCTTGCCCATGTCCAGGGTCGCCAGGACAATAACAGGCGAGAGAACATCAGGCAGGATATGACGGGTAATAATGCCAACATCGGATGTGCCGGAAGCCCTTGCCGCAAGCACGAACTCCTTTGCCTTCACCGACAGGACAATAGCCCGGACAAACCGGGCATATTCCACCCACCAGACAGAGGCCAAAGCAATCAGGACATTTATCAAGCCCGGACCCAGCATCCCGGCAATGACTAAAGCCAAAACCAGACTTGGAAAGGCCAGCAGTACGTCGACAACCCGCATAATGATGTTGTCCACCCTTCCCCCGCAGTAGCCCGAAAGGATACCGATGGGAATGCCGATCAGCATGATGACGGCTAAAGTCAAACCCGCAGTGGGGAGTGAAACCTGTGTCCCGTAAATCAGGCGGGAGAGGATGCAGCGTCCCAGGTGATCGGTACCCAGGGGGAATAGGGCACTGGAGGGAGCCAACCGCTTTGCCAAATCCACCTTTACCGGATCGTTAGCAACGTACGGTGCAAGGAAGGCAACGGCCATGACCGTTAAGATGATACCCAGCCCCAAAAGAGCAAACCTATCCCCTGCCAGTTTCCTTAATACGGAAACCAGTAAGCCCTGTCTAACGGCTTCAAGTCGTTCGGCTTTACTCACCCTCATCCCTGCCTCGTCCTTTCCAAACGTACACGCGGATCAAGGAAAACATAAGAGATATCCACCAGTAAGTTAACCAGGACAAAAACCAGGGCCATAAAAAAGGCATAACCCTGAATCACCGTATAATCGCGGTTAAAAATAGCGTCTACCGCAAACTTACCCACTCCGGGCCAGGCAAAGACAGTCTCAACAATCACCGTTCCACCTAACAGATAGCCAACACTCATGCCGAAAAGAGTTACTGTAGGCAAAATGGCGTTTTTTAACGCATGCCGGCCAATAACCCATTTTTCCTTCAGTCCCTTGGCTCGGGCTACCTTAATGTAATCCTGTCCCAGCACCTCCAACATGCCGGCCCGCAAGATACGGGCGTAGACAGCGGCCATCCCAAATCCCAACGTTACCGCCGGTAATATCAGGTGCCTAAACCCCCCTCGCCCCATAACCGGCAAAAGCCCCAGCTTCACCGAAAAGAAGTAGATAAGCATCAGCCCCAGCCAAAAACCTGGCAGCGAGGCCCCCAACAGGGCACAAAGACGGCTTAAATGGTCAACAAAGGTATGGTGATAAAGGGCGGATAAGATTCCGGCCGGTACAGCAAGGATAACCATGAACACCAGGGCTGCGCACGTCAGCTCCAAAGTGGCCGGAAGACGAGAGAACAGCTCTTCGGCTACAGGATTTCCCGTACGAAACGACTCACCCAGATCCAGATGGAGCACTCCCCACAGCCAGCGTCCATACTGGATGTAGACCGGATCGTTTAAGCCTAGCTCCTCCCGCAGAACCGCCACAGCCTCCTTGGTAGGCTCCATCCCGTCAGCCCTCAGGATGATCTCCGCCGGATCCCCCGGGGCCAGGTTGATTAACCCGAAAGTGATGATGGATACCCCAAGGATTACCGGCAGCAAGTATAGAATCCGTCTAAGCAAATAACTCTTCATCGTTGTTAACCTCAAAGAGAAAATAAATATAGAAGGCCACAGAGGAAGCGCCTTCAAAAACAAAAACCACGAAGGGCCCGCCTTTTGGCTAGGCTTGTACCTTCGTGGCACACGTTCCAGATCGAGGTTACCGGGTTCCGGCGGCTTCGGCCGCCCATTTGTGGCTATTATAGACTCAATCCCCCGGATTGTAAACCCCGAATCGGGTTCTAGGGTTCTAGGGGTCAGGCCCTCGGATTTTGGGATTTGAAGGAGTAGATGTCTTATCGGCGAATAGGACGTAAAACAGAAGTGAGGTGGGAAACCAAAGTGCCGCGATTTCCAAGGGTTCACGCCGATAACGCCATTTACCACACGATAGCCCGAGGGAATAACAAGCAAGATGTCTTTCTATCCGAGGATGACTATTACTTCTACCTGTCGTTGTTTGAAAAATACGGGAGTAGACATGGGGTAACCCTGCACGCCTACGCCTTGCTTCCCAACCACATCCACCTTCTTGTTCAGGTTAGCACCAGGCCCTTATCCGGGATGATGCATGTATTGCAGCAGAGCTATACCCAAGCCTTTAACCGGCGCTACGGACATGTGGGCCACGTCTTTCAGGGGCGGTACAAGGCTTTGCTTGTTGAAGATGATGCTTACCTGCTGCAATTGGTTAAGTACATTCACTTAAACCCGGTAGAAGCTGGACTCTGTCGAGAGCCTGACGACTACCCGTGGTCCAGCCACAGTCACTACTCTATCGGATGGGGCAGGGGAACAGTAGAAACAGGCCTTGTGAAGTCTATAATGGCCGTGTTTGGCACAGGGATTATTGATGACTATGCGTTGCTGCCTGCGAAGCCAGTGGAGGCTGTTCTGCCTGACCAACCTGTAAAAGGCGCCACAACCAAAAGCGTAGAGACTACCCTCGACCGCCTGCTCTCTATCGTTGCCCAATTGTCTAACCTTCCTCCAAGTGCGCTACTAGAGTCAACAAAGATTCGGCACGTTGTCCAGGCGCGCCGCCTCTTTATTTACTGCGCGTCAAGGGTCGGCTACAAGATGTCCGAGATAGGTCAGTATTTGGGTAGGTCAAATACGTCGGTAAGCGAAGCGGTCGAACACGTAACCCGGAAACTGCTTGATAGACAGAGTAATTGGACCCATAGGGTTAAACAAGTATTGGATGAAGCTGACAGTTCGGCGACCGTGAGCCATTCAAGGCTTTCCAAACACTAAATCCGAAATCTGAGGACCTGACCCCGTGTTATGACCCCGTGTTACCGCACGATCATCTGTCCGGCACCTCTCAAACCTGCCTGATTAGTAAAGATTCAGTGAAGTAGTTGACTGAACAATTATCCTGATTAACGTCAACGCCCATGGTGATGATGGTGGTCGCTGCGTCCGGCCTTGTGGGCATGGGCGTGAGCATGGGTATGGCTATGCTGGTGGCTGGC
Source organism: Desulforudis sp. (assembly GCA_003604975.1). Classification (GTDB taxonomy): domain Bacteria; phylum Bacillota; class Desulfotomaculia; order Desulfotomaculales; family Desulforudaceae; genus SURF-60. Next base: position 87,844 of record QZIR01000027.1, read on the forward strand.
CTGTGGCCCTCCGATCACTCCCTGGAGCTTCTCCCGGTCGATGGCCAGATCCTGGAAGGGCTTGCGGCGCATGCGGTGGAGTAGGGCCAGGTCTACCGAACTGCGCACGTCATCTTCGGTAACTTCCTCCCGGCCGTACAGCGCTGCCGTGGTCTTGGCCGCCTTCATCATGATCAGGTCGGCCCGGTGGCCGTCCACTCCCATTTCAACAGCAATCTTGGCGATTAAGAAGAGTATTTCGTCAGATATCCGTACCTTGGGCAGGAGCGCCTTGGCACTGACAATTCGCCGGCGGAGTTTCTCTTCTTCTCCTTCCCACTGCAAGGAAAAACTCTCCGGGTCTTCTTCAAAGGCGGCCCGGCGCTTAACTACTTCTACCCTGAGTGCCGGGTCAAGAATCCCGGTAATGTTTACACAGAGCCCGAAGCGGTCCAGGAGCTGGGGCCTGAGCTCGCCTTCCTCCGGGTTCATGGTGCCCACTAAAATAAAGTTTGCCGGGTGGGTAAAAGATACACCTTCCCGCTCCACGGTATTGACCCCCATGGCCGCCGAGTCCAAAAGCACATCCACGATGTGGTCGTCTAAAAGGTTTACCTCGTCGACGTTGGCAACGGCTAATTCCCGGGCCAGCCCGAAAGTGAGGAAACCGTTTTTCTCCACGTCGACGACCAGCGTCTTAATCCTTTCCTCGTCCCTGATGATTTCCGCCGCCCGGCGCACCTCAGCCAGGGGCTTATCGGCGCCCATGCTCACATTGCCTTTGCCGTCGGAAATGATGATTAAAAGAGGCGAAACATTCGGGTCTTTATAGAGGTGGGCTTTGGCCACCTCGTAGGCTTTAATGAGGCTGGCGGACAGGGGTGTCTTGCCGCCCGTCGGCAGTTCTTCCAGGAGTTTATGAGCCATTTCCACACTGCTGGTAGGCGGCAGGAGCGTCTCTGCCGTGTTCCCTTTGAACGCCACCATCCCGATGCGGTCCCGTTTCTGGTAGGCGTCCAGCAGCAGGGAGAGGATGGCTCCCTTGGTCTCCACCATCCGCTGCTGTGCTCCCATCGACCCGCTGACGTCGACCACAAAGAGCAGGAAGTTACCGATGCGTTTCTCCCGCACTTTTTCCCGGATGTCACCGGGCTCAATGGCAATGGCTACCTCGTCCCTCCGCCGGTGTACCTGGTGCGGGGCCGCCGCCCGCATGGTGGCGTCGAAGGCCAGGTCGTCATTCTTGCGTTGCATGGCTGGGCTTTCGTTTCTTCATTCTCAAAGACACGTATGTTGTCTGCGCTGTTGTGGGTTGATAGACCAGCTAACAATGGAATGAGATTTGACATCCGCCAAGACTGTCAGCACCGGCCTTGTCACTTGCTCTCCATGGACCACGAAAACATCCAGCACATAATGGTCAGGCGCCAGCATTTTCGGGACTTCCACTGTCTATTTCACCTCCTTTCATGAAGCGATTAACTCTTCATCAGCGTCATCGATACCCAGGATTTTGGCGATCTTCATCCGGTACTTCTTGCCCGGCCTTTCTCCGTAAAGTATTTCAGACAACCTGTTTTCCGGGATATCGTTGGCCTGGCAAAACTCCTTTTACGACATTTTCTCGTCTAAAACCATGCGAAACCCGTTGCGCAAAGGTTTCCTCTATAGACGGACAGAAAAACGAAGCCGATTGACAGTGCGATAAGGACACCGAGCAAACTCTTAAGACGGTTGCGGGGAGAACGAAGCAGCTTTCAACAACTAGCAGCTTATACGTTTTTCTCCATTTCCAGGATACCTATTATTATTAGCCTGCGTTCTGCCCCACCAGAAAGCATAGCGTTGTCGTGAGGGACAGGGTATCATATGCCCCTTCTTCCCGTTCCGGCACCCGGTAACGGGCAACTACCAGATAGCGGCCGGGCTCCCGGGCCTGCAGATTAATGTACCCGCCCCCGTCCGTCATTTTCTTCCGCTGCCGGTATCCACCCGGTCCATTGCTGGCCACGTCCAGGGTCACACCATCCAGCGGCTCACCGCGGAATTGTACTTGCAGGGCGATTTCATCCCCAACCCGCCATTGCTTCCATACTACCGGTAATATTTCCAACGGCATTCCTGCCCGGTGGGGAATGCCCTCCAGGTCGCGTCCCGCCAGCACAAAAGCCTGCGCGTACTGAACGTAAAGAATTGCCTCAACCGCATCCGGATATTCCCTGCGGGTGCCCTGCTGATACTTTCCTTTCTTATCCACCACGTAGTTGCCGGTGTTTTTGGTAACAACATGGTAAAACCCGCCCGCAGGTGTAGGAAAACGCAGGCTATAGTAATCGGGCCCACCGTCAGTGAGGGCTGACTCTTGCTTATCCCCACCCGGGGCCACAACCAGCGCAGTCATACCCTCTTTCCGGGCCAGCCCGTCCGCCTGCATATTATGCCCCCACTTTACATGTACCTCTATGCTGCCGCCTGTACGGCCATCGCTGCCGGCTACCTCCAGCCATGGCTCATGGCCGTATACCATCAAGTCCGTAGTATCGCAAAAGGCGATATCCCGTTTCTCTTTCACCTAACACCTCTCCTTTGACTGTTGAGTTAAAGCATATTTTATGTTGTTTATTTTCCATCCAGTCTCTGTCTGGGATTAGCCGTACTGTCTCTGCCTGCATCCCTGTTCTTTGATTGCCGCAAGCAAAAACTTTTCACCACGGAAATAGCCATACTTGAGGTACCCCAAAAGCGTATCCCAGCGCGGAATGTCTACCTTCATTACCTCGACCTGGAATCCCAAACCTCTGAGTATTTCTATGTCTGCTTCTGGACGCTTCTTTTGCCTCATCGGCAGGTGCTTTTCCATCTGCCGGTGCCCCTGCCTGGTCCAGAGATTCCTTCTTTCAGTTAACAAGATAAGCAACTGGGCAAAAAACCGCCACACTCTTTTGTATAACGGCGCCGTTTTGCCCCAGTTACTGTCCATAATGACAAGTTTTCCTCCATGTCGCAAAACTCTTTTCCACTCTGCCATCGCTTTTTCCGGATTTGGCAACGACCATACGACGTGCCTGTTAATAACAACATCGAAAGAGTCATTCTGAAAGGGCAATTCCTCTGCGTCACCGATCCGGAAGTCTACGGCAAGATGCAGGTTTTTGGCCTTCTCCCTGCCATGATGTACCATTTGTTCAGCGATATCTACACCCGTCACCCTATGCCCCAACTCCGCCAGAAGCAGTGCAATGACTCCGGTACCTGTTCCCACATCCAGGATTTCAAGCCTTTCGTTCCCCAGCACCCTTTGAAAAAGACTTATCCAGGCGTCTTTCTCTTTTCCGGCATGAATCCCGTGTCCCGGCGACTTGTCAAAGGTATCCGCTCTGCGGTTCCACCTTTCCCTGATCATTTCCTTTATCTGTACGTGTTGAACTGTCATAACCGCCTCTCCCCCTTAAAACTGCTTATTCTTGCTTACTTTGAAGATTAAGCGCAACTCTCCCCGTCACATTCTCCTGTGCCGGGAACGAGGTATTCAACACGATGGCAGGCCACCCGGTGTTCAGGCGCCACGGCCGCCAGCTGGGGTTCCTTCTCCCGGCAGATTCTTTCCACATTTGGACAACGGTCTTGAAACAGGCAACCATTGGCTTTTTGAAGGTTAACTTCAGACGATACATGATTCGGACTCGCTACCCTCCGTATGTTGACGGCTTCCGGGTCGGGAACCAGTATGGCGTCCAGCAGCGCTCGGGTATAGGGATGCCGGGGATTGTCAAAGATACTGCCTGTTTTCCCTTCTTCGACGATTTTCCCCCTGTACATTACCGCAATCCGGTCGCTCATCCAGCGGGCGACAGTCAGGTCATGGGAAATGAAGACGCAGGTAAACTGGAACCGGCGCTGCAGCTCCTTTAAAAGAGCAAGTATCTGGGCCTGAACGGATACATCCAACGAAGAAGTCGGCTCATCAGCAACGATGAACTCCGGTTGAAGAGCGAGTACCCGCGCCAATGCCACTCTCTGCAGTTGCCCGCCGCTAAGTTCAAAAGGGTACCGGTTCAGGTGTTCCGGGTGCAGGCCTACAGTTTGGATCAATTCCAAAACCCGATCAACCATCTCTCTGCCTCGGGCCAACCGGTTCAGCCTGAAAGGTTCGGCCAGGCTGTCCCTGATCTTCCAGCGGGGGTTAAAAGCCGTATCGGGGTCCTGGAAAACGATCTGCATCTTTGGCCTCAACTTTCTTAGTTTCCGGAGGTTCATCCGGGCAAGATCCAGCCCGTCAAAAAGAACCTGACCGGCGGTCGGTTCTATAAGCCTTAGAACCAGCCTCCCAACCGTGGTTTTGCCGCAACCGCTCTCACCCACCAGGCCCAAGGTTTGCCCTTTATCGAGCTTAAAAGAAATGCCCTTAACCGCTTCTACAGGTTTCCGGCGAAAAACCCCGCTCTGAAAGACTTTTGTAAGTCCGACCGCTTCAAGCATTGAAACACCTCACCTCGTGGTCCGAACCCATTCTCTTTGCCGAAGGAGGGTCCTGAGTGCATCTTTTGCGCGCCTTTTGACAGCGTGGGTGGAAACTGCAACCCGGCGGCAGGTTGATCAAGGAAGGGCTGAAACCCTGAACGGCCATAAGTCCGTTGCTGGGATGGGAGTTCAGCAGCGCTCGGGTGTAGGGATGCCGCGGGTTTCTAAATACTTCTACGGTGGGGCCTTGCTCGATGATCTTGCCGGCGTACATCACTGCCAGGCGGTCCGTCAGTGCCGCAGCCACCCCCAGGTCGTGGGTGATTAGCAGCATCGAGCGTTGTGGGTCAGCGCCTTTGGTTACCGCATGCAGCAATTCCACAACCTGTGCCTGGATGGTAACATCCAGTCCCTTAGTAGGCTCGTCGGCAATAAACAGGGAAGGGGCGCAGGCCAGGCCAATGGTAATCATGGCCCGCTGCCGCATTCCTCCACTCAATTCATGGGGGTAACTGTGAATCCATTTCGCCGGGATGCCCGTAAGTTCCAGGAGTTCTCCCGCCCTTTGCCGGGCCTCTTTTCTCTTCAGCCCCCGGTGTTCCCGAAGCACTTCCGCAATTTGTTCGCCAATGCTCAGAGCCGGGTTCAAGGAACTCGAGGGATTCTGGAAAATCATTGCCACCTGCCGCCCTCGGACCTTGCGCATCTCATCCTCCGGCAACGCCAGAAGGTTTTGTCCCCGGTACAAGACTTCACCGCTTGCCACAGCAGTCTTGGGAAGCAGGCAGGTTATCGCCAGTCCCAATACCGTTTTCCCGGAACCGGTTTCACCCACAAGGCCAAGGATTTCCCCGGGACATAACTGCAGGTCCACCCCGTCGGTCGCCACAACAAGTCCATCCGCCGATTTGAAGTACACCCGGAGGCGGTTGATTTTCAGGAGCACCGTATCACATCCTCGCTGCTACACATTCAGTACTTCCCGTGCCCGCGGATCGAGAATATCCCGTAACCCTTCGCCAAAGAGGTTGAAGGAGAGAACGGAGAAGGTGATCGCCACCCCCGGGAAAATCATCACGTGAGGGTACGTAAAGATGAATTGCTTGCCCTCGCTTAACATGGCACCCCATTCCGGTGTAGGGGCTTGCACGCCTAGACCAAGGAAGCTCAATGCGGCTATAGACAGGATTGTATGGCCAACGTGAAGAGTAGCCAGGACGAGCAAAGAGGGAAAAGCGTTAGGGATAATGTGTCGCACAATTATGTACATGTTACTTCCCCCGAGGGCCTTCGCGGCGCCAATGAACCCTTGCTCTTTGATCGACAGCACTAGACCCCGCGATATCCTGGTATAGCCAACCCAGCCGAGGGCGACCAGAGCAACAAGAAGATTTGGAATGGAAGGGCCCAGAACTCCCACTATACAAAGCGCCAGGATGATGTTGGGAAAAGCCAGCAAGACATCTACGGTACGCATGATCAGCTCGTCTATCATCCCCCCAAAATACCCGGCAATGGATCCGATCATCAGACCCAGCAGCAGGTTAACCGATACCACTGCAAGCGCCAGAAACAGGGAGTACCTGGTTCCGTAAATGATCCGGCTGAAGATGTCTCTGCCAAAACCGTCCGTACCCATTAGGTGCTGCTCGCCGGGGGGTAACAGGCGGATCTCCACCTTTACATCGTTAGGATCATACAGGGTTATGAAGGGAGCTAATACAGCTAGGGCAATGAAGACAAGTATTAAAATACTGCCTGACAGCAGTAACTTGTTTTCCCTAATCGCTTCTAAGATCTGCAACTCATTGACCCCTCCCTTCATACCTTACCCGCGGATCCAGGTATACATAGAGAACATCTACCAGTAGATTGACCAGCACATACATCACGGCGGTGATTATAACAAACCCCTGGATAACGGGGTAATCGCGGGCGTATATGGAGTCAACGAAGAACTTGCCTATCCCCGGCCACGAGAACACAGTCTCGACGATCACCGCCCCGGCCAACAAGTGTCCCAGCTGTGTGCCAAGGACGGTTACGACCGGGGTCAAGGCGTTTTTCAAAGCGTGCTTCCAGATGATAACCGCTTCTCTGAGACCCTTGGCCTTTGCCGTCTTAATATACTCAAGGTGCAACACCTCCAGCATGCTGGCCCTCATAAACCGCGCCAGGGAAGCGGTTATCCCTACGGAAAGCGTAACCACCGGCAGGACGAGATGGTTTACGCTGCCGTAGCCAAAACAGGGCAACCACCCGAGAGCCAGTGAAAAGCAGAGCATCAACATCAATCCAAGCCAGAACTCGGGAACAGACAACCCTCCCAAAGCCACAATCCGGGTTACGTGATCGAAAAGGGAATTAGGCTTCGCAGCGGCCATAATCCCAATTGGGAGACCAATGATCACCGAAAGTACTATTGCGGCTACGGCCAGTTGAAAGGTAGGGCCAAACCTGGCCGTGAACTCTTCCAACACGGGTTCCCCCGTCCTTAGAGACACGCCCAAATTGCCGCGGGTGAGCAAGTATGACCACTGTAAGCATTGGACAAGAAAGGGCCGGTCCAAATCGTGCTGCTTCATAAACAGTTCTATCTCGGCGTAGGTAGGGTCCAGCCCGCTCTGCTGCCTGATGACAATTTCAGCCGGGTTTCCCGGAGCAAAAAAGAGGAGACAGAAAGAAAGAAGCGAGGCGATCAGCATTACAAAAACAGCGGATATTAATCTTCGTACGATGAGCCTTCTCATCACTGCATTCCTTTCGTCCCGCCGGGCCGGTTTTCCCGGCCCGGCATGGACTTGGAGTTTTCTGTCTTCCGCTTTACCCTTACTTCACTTCAATGCCCTGAAGTTCCATGTCGAACATGGTCGGGCCGGGCTTGAACCCGGAAACGTTATCCCGGTAAGCGACAACTTTTACGATGTCATAGAGGGGAATGCAAGGAGCCTGCTCGTGCAGGATGTCCCATATCTCGTCACAAAGCTGCTTACGTTGACTTTCATCAGGGCTGGTCCAGGCTTTTTTGATCAGTCGATCCAGTTCCTGAGCATGATAAGCGGCGGGCCAGCTCTTGGATCCAGAATGGTACTTTTGTCCGATGCCAATGCCGCCGGGAATCGAGGGCAGACAAAAGCTGTGGTGCACAAACATCTCGTATTCTCCCTTTTTGGACCTATCCCACGCCGCCCCGCTCTCCAGGGTGAGAAGCTTCATTTCAACCCCGATCTTCTTCATCTCTGACTGTACGAAAATAGCCACGGCATCAGCGTTTGCTTCGCCTGCCGGGATCAACAGTTCAAAAGTAAAGGGTTGGCCGTTTTTGTCCAGAATCCCGTCTCCGTCCGTATCCTTCCAGCCTGCTTCAGCCAGCAGCTGTTTTGCTTTTTCCGGATCGTAACCGTACTTCTGCTCAACATTGGAAGGACCGAACTTGAACCACGGGGCGGTTATCGTATTTGCCGGCTCGGCAAGCCCGCCGAAGAGTTCCTTAACCATTTTCTCTCTGTCAACAGCCAGGTTTAGAGCTTGTCTTACCTTTTGATGGTTGAACGGCTCTTTATGGCAGTTAAACTCCAGCACCTGGTACCGGCCGTAGGTGGTAGTGTCCACCTGAATTCCCGCCTTTTTGAGGCCGGGAACCTCCACGTAGGGTATGCTGGAATGATGCTCGGTAATCCCGATCATATCAACTTCTCCGGCCTTGAGAGCCACGATCTGGGCATGCGGATCCGGAATGGTTTTCCAAACAACCTTATCCGCTTTGGGCTTGCTGCCCCAATAGCCGTCGTTACGGACCAGGACCGCCTGCTTGTCTTTCTCATAGTTTTCAAGCTTGAACGGCCCTGTCCCGATGAAGTTGGTCAGTTTACCCTCAACGCTCCCCGCAGGTTCCACGGCCTCAGGGCAAACGACCGGACTGGTCCACCCGCTGGCCAGGTCAAGCAAAAACGGGGCGTAGTATTCATTAAAGCATACCTTCAGGGTGAAATCGTCCGGTGTCTCTATCTTTTGAATATAGCTTCCAAAAGGCGCCTTCTTTGCTATCCACTCAAATGCAAATTTGGCCGTGGAAGCGTTGAATGCTGTCCCGTTGTGGAACTCAACCCCTTGGCGCAGGTGGAAGGTGTATGTTTTCCCATCCTCAGATATATCCCAGGATTCTGCCAGTTGCGGAACAAAATTCCCTTCGTGATCAACGCCGACAAAACGTTCAATGATCAAGCTTTTGCCCTCCGTAGCTTCTTTAAAATCCTTTACTGCTCCTAGCCTTAACACCTTCTCCCCTTTGGTAGCCGGAGCCTGATCGCCAGTTTTTGCACAACCTGCAGCTACGGAAATTAAAAACAGGCTGATTAAAGCGATGGTTACGGTTCTTAAATAACCCTTCATTCTCAGTTGCATTTTCGTTCCTCCTCGTCGGTATTACTTTCAAAGTTTAAGGTGCACTCTACCCCGAAAATAAATTTTCTTCCTTCTGCTGGTGCCGCCAAAAACAGGATGGGCGCCTTATGACAAACGACGTCCCGGACCTTATGTTAAAATAATTGCGGCACCTGTTCACCTGCGCATGTTGCAGAAAGTCAGTATAACGTGTATACGTGGCAAAATGGCACGCCAACAGGTGACCCTTCATCACCTCCTTTAAAACGGGCTCCTCTTGCCGGCAAACGTTGCGGGCCTCGGGGCAGCGGGGGTGAAAGGGGCAGCCCGCAGGGGGATTGGCCGGGTCGGGCGGCTCCCCCTTAATCACTTCCTGGTAAACCTCTCTTTGCCTCGGGTCGGGCGCCGGCACCGCCGCCAACAGCGTCCGTGTATAGGGGTGACGGGCATCATGCAACAATTTCCGGGGTTGCCAGTACCTCGACGATCTTCCCCAGGTACATTACCGCCACCCGGTCAGCCAGGTAGCTCACCGCCGCCAATAGCTCCTGGACTCTCTCCCTTCGCCTTACTCTCCCCATCCCGAAATTGGCCAGCGGCTCCTTGATAATGGCCCCCACAGTCCGGCGTCCCGTACCGTAGTGTGCTTCATTAAATCAATCACCCGGATTAAGCTCACGTACTTCCTCCTCTACTCCCACTTCCTACTTCCCATTTCCCACTTCTCACTCACTTCTCAAGGATTACCGACAGCAAGTAAAGAATACGTCTAAGCAAAATACTCTTCATCGCTGCTAATCCATCCTCAAAGAGAAAACAAAAAAAAGACCGCAGGGGGAAGCGCCTCCGAAAAACAAAAACCACGAAGAGCCCGCCTTTTAGCCAGGCTTGTACCTTCGTGGTACTCGTTCCAGATCGAGGTTACCGGGTTCCGGCAGCTTCAGCCACCGATTTCTGGGTTATTATAGAATCTATCCCCCTGGATTGTAAACCCCGAATTACGGATTGAGGCTTAACTGAAGGAAGATTAGCAGTAATGATAAGGCAATCCTGTTTCCATGTCAACCGGCAGGCGCTCAACGGTCAAAAGGCGGCTTTCAAGCTCCTACACACTGTGGTGAGCGGAATCAGGTTGAAGGGGTCAGGTCCTCGGATTTCGGATTTAAAGGAGTACTTGTCTTATCGGCGAATAGAACATAAAACAGAAGTGCGGTGGGCAAACCGAAGTGAACGCTAAATCCGAAAATCCGAGGACCTGACCTAGGGTGGTGTACATGCTCTCCCGCGGACTGTATTTGAACAGCCGGGCCACCGGCCACACCCCGGCGAACTTAGCGGCCACCTTCACGACCAGCAGGATGACGATCAGGCCCAAGCTCCCCGCCACGGCCGGCGGGCGCCCCGTCCGCAACAGGCGCTCCCCGGTCGATGACGGCGGCCCCTTCTCCCTTTTTGTGTGCGCTCCAGAACTCATAATAAAGGAATACACCAAAACCAAAAAGCAAGATGCCGGATACCCAATCCAAGATGTGTATCGGCATCCGGGAGGCGGCACTACCCAGAGTAAAGGAAATCACAACGATGGCGATTGCCCCCAGCACCGAACCCAGAGCCGCGCTTTTCCATCCGTATTTGTAAGTCACCGAGGCGACAACCGTAGCGGCAATAAAAAGTTCGGTGAAGGTTACCTGAAAAGTAATTAGTGAACCAATCAGGGATATTTCCATACTTCACCCACCCCCTTAGGTTTTCTGGTCTGTTTTCACTTTCAAGTCCATTGGTTCTTCGGCGTCATAGACCTTGTGGGCGAATTCTTCCAACACCTGCGCGCATATTGTCAACTGTTTTTCCGCCTCCGCCAGCAGCGGAGCACCGTAGTAGTCCAGCTTCTTGATTCTCTCTAGCCAGTTTCTCAGTTTTTTCAGGTCTTCATCATTTTCTTGCAGTTCAGCATAGGTGAAATGCATGTCCGCGGTCTCTTTGTCAATCTCTGCTATGTAATCCCGGCATTTGCCCAAAAACTCCCGGTACTCGGCATTCCTTTCTTCATTAAAGCGCTGGATTATATTCTCTTCTTGTTTTCTGTCCAGGCCGGCGGTTTCCAGCAGAAGGGCCTCACCCCCAAGATTAATGATTTCGTTTTCGATAATCTTAAACTGTCTCTGGTGGTCCTCGTTTTTGGGCAGAATACATACCCCATTTTGAATGTATATAGCCCCCAAGCCTTTGAGCCTGCGCCATATGGTCACCCTCCGGCTGGAGGGTTCCGGCGGAACCTTGTAGGCCATCAACAGCCATTCATGCATGCCTGTGGCTTCACCCCTTTCTTAATAGTGGTTGCGTTGCTAACAGTCATTTTACCATAGATATATTCTCGCTGCAACCATGGTTGCACTAGAATTGTAATATTGTTATCCAGGAAACAAACATAAGCGTTGCTATGGCGTGGTCTACAGGACTACATAGTCTCATCCCGAAAGGGGATGGGCAGCGACATCGGCGCCCCTTTTTCGCGACGTCCGGGTCCCGGCGGTTTTTGAGTTGCTCACTGCACCGTCTCGTTCCTGCCATATTCCCGAGGGTCTACGCTGTTTATCCTGCTATCGCGGGTGGACTTGGATACCGGGTTTTTGCTTGCCAGGCGGGGTGAAAGGTGTGGAAAATATAATATTAAGGAATCCCTGATACGGCGCATACTGTCTCCGTGAATGGAGTAGAGATTGGAGATGAGTAAGGGTTTGATAGTGCTTTGGGGCGGGGTTCTGGTAAGCTTTTTTTCATTGTCAAAGAAAGGAGACGGGCAAATGAGTACGTCACTGTTTACCCGCGGAATGATCCGCGGACTGCCGGCGACGGTGTTGTTGTTGACCGCCCCCGCGGCGGCCTGGGCCGCTGAAGAAGGGCCGGTCATAGATACCGGCGACACCACCTTCATCCTGATCTCGGCGGCGCTGGTGATGCTTATGGTTCCGGGGGTCGCCTTGCTTTACGGGGGGATGTCCGCCCGGCGGAACGTCCTCAACACGGTGATGCTGGCCTTTATGTGCCTGTGCGTGGTTTCGGTGCAGTGGGTGCTGTTCGGTTATTCCCTGGCTTTTGGGCCGGATCTCGGCAAGTTCGTCGGTTCCCTGCAAACCTGAGACTGCCTGGTATTTGTTTCCTTAAATATACCGGTATAATGGGGTTTGGGCTGCACAAACTATGAAATAATACTTTTGAAAGCAGGATTAGTCATGGTTCAAATAGGCAATTACCACTTAGGAAGGGCAGAAACGGCGGAGCAACCCAAAATGGACGTTGGAGAAATTCATATACTATGGGACATGTTGCTAACCCGCTATGACATAATTATGAAAACCCAAATATATCAGAATTTTGCCCACGATCCTGACCTTAAGGCAGTATTGGCCAAGGGTCTATCAAGTACTTTAGAGGGGCAGGCTGACATCTTGGAAAAGGAAATGAATACTTTTCGCCTACCCTTACCAACAAGACCTCCAAAGAGCGTTAATTTGCTCAGCCACGGTGAAGTAATTGACGATGAGTTCATATTCAGAGACGTTTTTTTTGGCATACAGGGCTTCTTGGAACTTCATGCCCGGGTTATTCGTTCAATAACGACCAATGACCAATTCCGAAAAACAATCATTGAAATGGCTATTGAGGAACTACGCCTGTTCGATAAGTTGGTTAAGTTTGGGAAATTGAAGGGATGGCTAAAAGCTCCACCCATGTATGTCCAGTAGTGGAGGCCGCAAATGGCCCCCCGATTTGGCGATGAATGCTGTTAACCTCGTCCCGGCTCTTGGTGTGACAGATGGTTATATAATGGACCCATAGGTTTGACACAGAAACAAAAATCTTAAGCTATAATAAGAGGCATGGAAAAGAGAAGAACTTACAAAGCGGAAGAAAAAGCCAATATAGTCCTTCAACTGTTGCGAGAAGAAAGGACAATG
>QZIR01000036.1 GCA_003604975.1 Desulforudis sp.
TGGGACCACCCCCCGAGAGGAATGCGGTGGCACAGATTCTGTCGCGCCCTGAAGCCCTTGATACGCGGGAGTTTCTATTTTTGAAGTGTCAAACTTAAGTTATTCAATAAGGGGGTTGTTTCAATGCGTCTGAACCGTGGGATAGTCGAAGCGATATTCCTGACGTTCCTGTCTTTCGGAATGTTATCGTTTCTGCTGTTGATGGCCCGTCCCGTAGTGCAATCGCAGCGTACCAATTAAGCCTTCAGGAAGTAAAGGATGGTTTTGATGCCGGTTTATCTGGACGTGGTCGGAGTTTTCCTGATCGTGGGACTGGTTGCCGTGGCCTGGCGTATGATCTTCACAAACAGTAACAAACAATAATACGAAACGCCTCGGACTGTGAAGTGGTTATTGCGGCACCGGAAGGGTTCTGGTATAATTCAGCTAAAGAACGATGTTCTTTAGACCCTGAGCATGGTCGGGGGATGCTCTCCGGTGAAGAGGGTGAGCTAAACCAACCCTTAACAGTACAGCTTCACCCTGTACTGGCTCCGTGGTAAGGCTGGGGAACACGTGAAAGAGCCCCCAGCAGAAGGACTTATACCCCGCCGATAACATCCAAGCGGGTTTTTTTTATTGTGATGACTGTTTGACAAAGCTCTTGTCAAACGGCCGAAAGGATGACCCAGCCGATGACTGATGCACGCCTCATCCTGATTGACTTGGACGGGTGTCTGTTGCCGGGAGACTTCCGGGAACTTGACTATCACAGCCTCACGAGTATCCGGGAGTACTGCGCCAGCCTTGATCCGGACAACCAGCCGAAGATTGCACTCTGTACCGGACGACCGCAGCCATATGCCTCGGCCCTCCTTACCGTGCTGGGCGCGATTTGGCCGGAAGTGCCATCGGTCGTGGAGTCGGGCGCGTATCTTTACTACCCTGCTGAAAACCGGATCCGGATGAACCCCGTGCTAACCACGGAACTACTGGCCCAATGGAGGAAAGCTAAAGAACAGATTCGTCGTCTGGCGCCGGAGATGTCAGCCAAACCGGGTGTCGGTGAAAAACTGGGGCTCTCCCTTATCCCCGCCGGGCTCAATATACCGTCTCTTTTCGAGCAGGTTTGCGTCCAGTTTGCCGACTGCGAATTCATCGAAGTCACCTACTCCAGCATGTGTGTGGACATTACCCCCCGCGGCGTCAACAAGCGTTCGGGAATCCAGGCGCTGACCGCCGATACAGGGATCGATCCGGCCCACATCCTAGCCATTGGCGACAGCGCCAATGACCTGTCGATGCTCGAGACAGTGGGTATCCCCACCTGCCCCGCCAATGCCCAGCCCGAGGTTAAGGCCAAGTGTGTCTACGTTTCCCCTTACCCCTACACGACCGGCGTATGGGACATCATCACCAGGTACGGCAGGCCGGGCTCCCGGTCGGCCTGATGCTTTGTCAATACCTATTGCTTGCGCATTCGCAGACTCTTGGGGGTAACCTCCATTAATTCGTCCCCGGCGATGAACTCCAGGCACTGCTCCAGGCTCATATGGCGCGGCGGGGTGAGCTTGGTCGAAATGTCAGAGGTTGAACTACGGACGTTGGTCAGCTGCTTCTTCTTGCAGACGTTGATCAAGAGATCACCTGGCCGGGCGTGCTCGCCCACGACCATCCCCCGGTACACCGGTACACCTACTCCTACAAACAGCTCGCCCCGTTCCTGGGCGTTTTCCAGACCGTAAGAGGTGGTCTCTCCGGTCTCAAAGGCGACCAGCGACCCTCTCTGCCGCGACGTGATTTCCCCCCCGACCGGGGCATAGTGGTGGAAGGAATGGAACACCGTACCCAGCCCCTTGGTATCGGTCAGCAACTCGGAACGGAAACCGAACAGGCCCCGGGTGGGGACGTGGAATTTTAGACTGACCTGACCGTCACCTTTATGGACCATGTTCACCAGTTCGCTCTGGCGAGGGCCCAGGCGTTCCATGACCACCCCCACGAAGGCTTCCGGGATCTCCACCACCAGTTCTTCAATCGGTTCGCAACTGACTCCGTCAATTTCCCGCTCGATCACCTGCGGCCGGGAGAGCTCAAACTCGTACCCCTCTCGGCGCATAGTCTCGATCAGGATCGACAGATGTAGTTCACCCCGTCCGGATACCAGAAAGGTATCCGGGGTAAGCGTCTTTACGCGCAGACTGACATCGGACTCCAACTCCCGTATCAGCCGCTCCCCCAACTTGCGCGAGGTAACGTACGTGCCTTCCTGGCCTGCAAAAGGGCTCTTGTTTACCCGGAAAGTCACCGCCACGGTGGGTTCGTCGATAAGGACAAAGTCCAGGGCCACCGGGTTATCCAGATCGGTGACGGTGTCCCCCACGTTAAAATCATCCAATCCGGCAATTACAACAATTTCTCCGGGACCGGCCTCGTCTGCCGGAACTTTTTTAAGCCCGTCGAAGATGTACAGCGCGGCAATACGCTGGCGCCGCGCCAGACCGCCAATTCTAATCACCGCGACATCCTGCTTGGACCCGATCCGGCCGGTATGAACACGACCCACGGCCTGCCGGCCCAGGTATGGGTCGTAGTCGATCATCGTAATCCCCAGCTGGAGAGGGGCATTTAGATCCCCTAAGGGCGCGGGAATCTTACGTACGATCATTTCAAACAGGGGCTTTAAGTCCACCCCTGGATCACCCGGTTCCAGGAAAGCCACTCCCGCCCGGGCGTTGCTATAAACCACCGGAAAGTCGAGCTGGTCGTCGTTTGCCTCCAGTTCGATAAACAGGTCCAGTACTTCGTCGAGAACCTCTACCGGCCGCGCGTTGGGGCGGTCTATCTTATTGATGACCACGATGGGGGCAAGTCCGGCTGCAAGTGCTTTGCGTAGCACAAAACGGGTCTGGGGCATGGGACCTTCAAAGGCGTCAACCAGCAGCAACACCCCATCGACCATCTGGACGATACGCTCCACTTCCCCGCCGAAGTCAGAATGTCCGGGTGTATCAACAATGTTGAGCTTGTAGTCGCCGTAAAAAACGGCCGTGTTTTTGGCCATGATCGTGATACCGCGTTCGCGTTCAAGGTCGTTGCGGTCTAATATACGATCCTCTACAACCTGTTTTTCATGAAAGACGCCGCTCTGCTTGAGCATTCCGTCAACCAGGGTGGTCTTACCGTGGTCTACATGGGCAATAATCGCCAGGTTACGAATCCGTTCGGGTGTCATACTGTTCCTTTCTCACTTTGCTTAAATAGGCTGCGCTTGTCATTATAACTCTTTAAGGAGGCAGCCGCGACAATAATTTCTGCCGTTAGGTGTATTTTTTCCAAATTAGCACAAACACCTCCCGCCATTTGGGAGGTGCCAGGGATTCTATGTTCTGGTAATCAGGCGCTGGATACTCTACCGCAAGGGCGAATTCAGGCGGCTGATGTCACTCTCCAGAGTAATCTGCGGTGGCCGGCCCGAGTACTCGTAGCTTGCTTTGATCATCGTAAAACCATACAGGAGCCCGACGTGCGTGTTGTCCAGGCGACCAAAGTAGTTTTCGCCAGCGGTGTCCCCCCAGGTGGGGTCAACCGGGATCCACCCGTATCCTTCCAGGAAGAACTCCGTCCAGCCATGGTTCTCCCACTTCCCCTCACTTTGGCTCAATCCAGCCACGACCCGGGCCGGAATGCCAGAAGCCCGACAGAGGGCCACAAACAACGCCGCGTATTCACCGCAGTCCACGTACCGGTTGTCCAGGGCGTACAGAGCGCCGTGGTTCTCGGTGTTAATCCGGTATTCCAGGTGTCGCACGACAAAATCATAAACGGCCCTCGCCCGAGCCAACGGGTTTGTTAGCTCCTTGGTGATTTCGTCCGCCCTGGATTTGATGCGCGGATGATCGGACTCAATCAGGGGTTCCGCCCTGGTATAGGTCTGGACGGTTGATGATTGGCGGTTATACGGGATGATGTCTTCATCATCCAGGTTAAACCTAACGTCGCGGATGGTCACATCCAACCGATCCTTCAGGACAATCTTATCACCTCCGGAGAGTGAACGGACATCAGCCCGTCGGATCTTGAGCCTGGGGTCAAAGGACGCATAGTCATTGTCTCCGGAAGGTAATGAGTGCCGTTCAGACTCGTAAACCAGAGGAAGTGCGGATTGCGTCTGCAGAACCACCTCCTGATTGGGAAGACCATCCTCGTAGTGAGGGCGGACACCGAGGTAGACCGGGGTGTAAACCTTGAGGTCGGTGATCCGGGAGGTACCCTGGTTCCGGATCGTGAAGGTTACCTCAACACTGTGGTTCCGGGGGTCACCGAGGAC
Source organism: Desulforudis sp. (assembly GCA_003604975.1). GTDB lineage: Bacteria > Bacillota > Desulfotomaculia > Desulfotomaculales > Desulforudaceae > SURF-60. Next base: position 4,310 of record QZIR01000036.1, read on the forward strand.
GTAATAGTCCTTACGTAATGGAGGCGGGTCATTAGCTGGCAAGATCGTGCCGGTCGCTGGCGTGGGAAAAGTCCATATGGTCGCTTTTTGTGAAGCAGCTTCCCAATCCACTTCACATCCGAAGGTCTCCGCCACAAATCGAAGGGGCACAAAAACGCGGGCGTGTGCGATTAAGGCCGGCGCATCCAGTGGGAATCTCTGCCCGTTAACCATGACAGTACTGGCGCCTGCCTCCAGTTCGACAGAGACATCACAGCGCTTTAACTCTACCCGGTTCCGGGCGCCGTCCCACTTGACAGAGGTCCCCAGAGCCTCGAAAACCGAACGGGCGGGCACAAACACCCTCCCATTCTGGAAGAGCGGCTCTACTTCGGTCTCCAGTCGCTCGCCGTTCACTTCCACCGTCGGGAGCGCCCACGCCGGTGAAACGCCGGAAAACCATATGCCGAGAAACAGAAAAAGTACCAGACCCAGCCTGCCCAAACCACCATCTCCCGAACCAAAAGTCTTCATCCTAAAAAAACCCCGCTTCTTGTCCCGGGCACTTGTCGCGTATAGTAATGATATCTTTTAGATTACCATATTTATTGTTGTTATTCTTGTGTTAAACTGGAACTCCCTCAGGATTCTTCAAATAATTACTATCATCGGGTATCTACTGATAATCCACCTGGCCTTCGACGCCTACCTGCGTCCCGATAAGTGGCTGGGACTCCACCGCACGTTTTTAGGTCTGGTCATTCACAGCGCCACCTGGAGTGGGGCGATCAGCCTGGCTCTCTACGGGTTGTCACTGTTTACGCCGTGGAATTTCTTCTTTCTGGCCGCCCCCCATTTCCTGATCGATGCCCGAAAATGCTCCCTGCAGCAACGTTTTGGGCAAAATGCCTATCTAGTTGACCAGTTTCTACACGTGGTCACGATTCTGATTACGCTCCGTTAGTACCCGGTGCAACCTAAACCGTATACCGCCCATCCCGGCCGGATAACCTATCGGCAAGGAGGATGAGCAATATGGCTGAGAAACGTCAACCGCCGGTTCCCGATACTGATCCCCACATTCCGGCGGACCAGATCGCCGAGATCGGAATCGATCAACCGGAAGAGGCCGTCGCGGACCAGATTGTCCGGTCGCCACACGAGGAAGAAGAAATGCTGGCCTTCTTCGAGGGAAATCCGGGCGGATGCCCCTGCCGTTAAACATACCCCCGGCGGAACCGGGGGTTTTCCAGTTGGCGGAGGCATCACACTTAAGGAGGGTATAGTATGAGCAAAAAGAAGCAGCGAGTCGTCAGTGTGACTTCCGATGATCTGGTTAAACAACTCCACCCCTCTTCTCGAGCGAGGATCACCTCCGTCGGCGCTGACCCGACCGTCGAAGAGCCGCTGGGCGCCGGTGATCCGGCGATCAAGCCGGGCGATATCGATGACCGCGACGAAACGGTTGCCGAACGAAAACAGCGTGAACAGGGGTTGCTGGGAGAGTAGGAAGGTGATAGAAGCTTAGCTTCAAGTTAGTCTTCCACCTCCTGCACATAGTTAAGTTCATCTTCACGCTTTACGTCTACGAACAGGTTCCCACTCGTGTCCAAGGCCGCGTAAAATACCCGGGTGACGTCGTCGATCCCCCTACGCTTCAGTTCCGCAAACAGCCATTCCCGTGTCAGGTGATTCTGTAGCAGGTTCTGGTCAAGGATCTTCCCATCTTTGACCAGGGCAGTGATCATCCCCTGGTATGAGGTGGAGAGGTTCAGTGTTTTGGCGGTAAGCGTCTGGTACTGAGTTTTTGGAAGAACCGAAAGTTCCCCGTTGGGCTCCAGGACCGCAAACTCCACCTGGCTCGGGTCAAAGATGTTCCTCTCACGTAATTGCTGCATTAAGTCATCGAGATTGTACCTGTTTCGAATCATGTTTCTTTCCAATAGTTTGCCGTTTTGAATGATCACCGTAGATTCGCCGTCGATGATCTTGCGAACGGGCAGGCTTTTGAGGACGGTCATATCGATCAGAATCGTTAAAACAGTCCATACAATCAGGCCAGTTGCAGCGTGGAGCACCGGTACCCCAACCCGTATTGACATGGCTGCGGCCAGTGCCCCAATGGTGATACCCGTGGCAAAATCAAAAAAAGTCAGTTGGCTGATCAATTTCTTGCCCATCAACCGGCAGACAAACAGCAATACAAAGAATGCCGCAATTGATCTGAGGATTATGGTAGCGAGATCGGTCAACGAACCAGACCCCTTTGCCTTCCTTTGTAGCTATGATATCCAACCTATCGGATTATAGTAGTCAGGCCCTTTAATCCTCTTCCATTTCTTTGCGCTTCAATATCCGGTAATACTCGTTGAGTACGGCGTCCAGCATCTGGCTTGCAGTCACCACTTCGGGATCAGCCAAGTCCCTGTCTTCTAGTTTCTCCAAGTCTCGGCGCAATTCTTCAATCTTCTTGACGATACTGTTGAGTTCACTTGATAGCACGAGATTCCTCCTGCCTAAAGTTAGTCAATGGTTAGCTTATTCCCGCAAGTATAGGTAAATGCATCGCAATCCGGCCATGTTTTGCCGGTTCCGGTTTTCGGCAGCAACTAACATAATGGGCATAAAGTCCTACATTATTTGGCAACAATCCCTCTTTGCTGCCCTAAAACCAAAAAACCTTCGTTAACCTGTTGGTTGACGAAGGTTTTATCTGCTTCATTTTTGGTGACCCTACGGGGACTCGAACCCCGGTTTCCGCCGTGAGAGGGCGGCGTCCTAGGCCGCTAGACGATAGGGCCACGATTTATTGGCTGCGGGACTAGGATTCGAACCTAGACTACATGATCCAGAGTCACGCGTGCTACCGTTACACCATCCCGCACCGATTTTTCAGCTGCGTTTGTAATTATAGCACAAGCACTCTATGCTTTGCAAGTCTTCACAAATTCAATCGCCCGGTCCAGTCGGGCCAGGCATTTTCCCTGGCCCAGGGTCACGATGATATCGAACAGGCCGGGGCCGACAGTGCGCCCGGAAAGGGCCAGGCGAGTCGGGTGAATCAGGGCACCACCCGAAATACCCATCTCCTCGATCACTTCACGGTACGCCTTTTCGGTTTCTTCCAGGGTGAAGGATTCGACGCGGGCCAGGGCCGCCCGCCCCCGGGCTAGGATCTCAGCCACACCGTCCTTAGTGAAGTGCTTGCGCACTCCCTTTTCGTCGTACGGGTAGTCTTCCGTGAAAAAGGAGGCTGAGGCGTCGGCCAGCTCAACCAACGTATGTATCCGCGTACGCACGGCATCGATTACCCGGGTGACATAGCCCATTTCCGGAGTAGAGGGATGGTCACTCACCAGATTTCGGGCCTGATAAAAGGGTAACGCTACTTCAACGACGCGCTCGATAGGCAGGTTACTCAGGTACTGGGCGTTGATCCAGGTGAGTTTCTTTACATCATAGATTGCCGCGTGTTTGGAGACCGAGTCCAGGGAAAACATAGAAACGATCTCTTTGAGACCCATCACCTCGCGCTCATCACCGGGCGACCAGCCCAGAAGGGCGAGGTAGTTGACGATGGCTTCGGGTAGGTAGCCCTCTTCCCGGAATTCCTCCACGGCGGTTGCTCCGTGACGCTTCGAGAGTTTGGAACGATCGGGTGCCAAAATCATCGGCACGTGCGCAAACTGGGGCAGCGGGTAACCAAGGGCCCGGTAGACAATGCTCTGCTTCGGGGTGTTGGACAGGTGCTCTTCAGCCCTGATCACGTGGGTAATCCCCATCGTGTGGTCGTCCACCACGCAGGCGAAGTTATAGGTCGGCATCCCGTTTGATTTCATTATGATGTAGTCGTCGAAGCTGACCCGGTTGTCAAAGGAGACCTCGCCCCGGACCAGGTCCTCAACCACGGTCGTGCCCTCAGAGGGGGCCGCGATGCGGAGGGCCGGCCGAATTCCCTGCGCTTCCTTAGCCTGCCGTTCGTCCTCAGTCAGGTGGCGGCAGCGACCACTGTACCGGGGCACCTCACCCTTCTTGCGAGCTTCCTCCCGCTGCTGCGCCAATTCCTCCGGCGTACAGTAGCAGCAGTAAGCGCCACCGGCTTCCAAGAGTCGCTGGGCTTCGGCTGTGTACAGCGCTTTACGCTCGGACTGCACGTAGGGCCCGAAGGGTCCGCCCTTGTCCGGACCCTCATCCCAGTCCAGACTCAGCCAGCGTAAGGTCGAACGGATTCCCTCGGCAGCAGCCTCGATAAAGCGCTCGGTATCCGTGTCTTCCAGGCGGAGGACAAACACGCCGCTGTTCTTACGGGCGTAAAGCCAGTTAAAAAGCGCCGTCCTGGCGCCGCCGATATGAAGGCTGCCGGTAGGACTGGGCGCAAAACGTACGCGAATGGTATCCATTGGTACAATCTCCTTTTTCGATCAAATACGACTACTATTATATTGCCACTTTTCCGCTACTGTAAAGCCTGACACCCTCAACCGCCAGCAGGCGCTCTTTCCATGCTGCTCCCCCGCTAAATCCGCCGATACTGCTGTCGCCGCGCACCACCCGGTGACACGGAACAACAATCGGGGTCCGGTTGATTCCCACGGCGTTGCCCACGGCCCGGGCTGTGCGGGGCCGGCCAACCTGCTCGGCGACCAATCCGTAGGAAAGGGTCTGCCCGTGGGGGATCGCGAAGACCACCTGCAGTACAGCGACCTGAAACGGCGTGTAGCCACTCCAGTCGATAGGAACCTCCCCGAAGTCTACCGGAAGCCCCGCAAAATAAGACTGGACCAGCCTGTAAAGGCCGGCGCAAGAAGCGGCACTGGTCGAGGATTCAGATCCGCGGTGGGGCGGGCGCTGACCAGCATCCGGAAAATCCACACTGAAAAGCCCGCGTTCCGTCCACCGGGTTACCAAGTTCCCGTAGGGCGTCTCAATGGCCGTAACCTGCATTTTATTTAGCCTCCCATTACCCATTAACGTAACCTGAATATCACGCGATCTATAATGATTGGTTATAGACCCATTATTAAGTAGTTTTAAATCGCCCCACGGTGCTAGAATAACGGTAGGTGCCGTTTCTTTAGACAAAATAATGTCAATCTCAACCTGTTGCAGAGGTAAGGAGTGAAAGCGGTGCTCAGCACAGAAAACACGGCTTTGCTCGTAATTGATATTCAGGGTAAACTGGCGCACATGATGTACAGCAAGGAGATATTCTTTGAAAACGTCCGGACCATGATTAAGGCAGCAAAAGTCCTGAGCTTACCTATCATCTGGATGGAGCAGTACCCAAAGGGCCTTGGGCCGACTATACCTGAAATTGCCGGGTGCTTAGATGGCCTTAAGCCTATTGAGAAAATTACGTTCAACGGCTGTTTAAATGACAGCTTCGTCAGATCCCTTGCCTCGTTAAACCGCCGTCAGCTTATAGTCACGGGAATGGAAACCCACATTTGCGTGTACCAGACCGTTATGGGATTACTTAATGCTGATTACGAAGTTCACGTCGTCACCGACGCCGTCTCTTCAAGGACGCCGGAGAATAAAACCATTGGCCTCGAAAAGATGAAAACCGGCGGGGCGCATATGACAAGTACCGAGACGGTATTGTTTGAACTGCTGCAGATTGCTGAGGGGCCGGAGTTTAGAGAAATTCTCAAGCTGGTGAAATAATTGTACAGGCCATAGATCCCACCTTATCATTTTATCACTATCAACCAGGGGGAGGCGTGCCTTATGCCCAAATGTTTAACCTCGATGACTGTCGGCGGCGGGTGAGCAGCAAAAATAGGGCCGGAGACCCTGGCACAGGTTCTGTGCCATCTTCCTGAGATGAAAGACTCCCGGCTGCTGGTAGGGCTGGAAACCTCGGATGACGCCGGTGTATACCTGTTAAATGAGGAGACCGCCCTGATTCAAACGCTTGATTTCTTTACCCCGATCGTGGACGACCCTTACCGTTTCGGACAGATCGCCGCCGCCAATGCCCTGAGCGACATCTACGCCATGGGCGGACGCCCCCTGACGGCGATGAACATTATCGGCTACCCGACCAGGGACGGCGACCTGGAGACACTGGCCCGCATCCTGGCCGGCGGGGCCGACAAGGTCAAAGAGGCGGGGGCTCTGATCGTCGGCGGGCACAGCGTGGAGGACAAGGAACCCAAGTACGGGTTGTCGGTGACCGGCATCGCCCACCCGGAGCGGATTACCAGGAACAGTACGGCCCGGCCCGGTGACCGCCTGGTGTTGACCAAGCCCCTGGGTACCGGTGTGGTCGCCACCGCCGTGAAGGCGAAGCTGGCCCCACCTGAGCTTCAGGAACAGGCGGCCGTCCAGATGGCCACCCTAAACCAGGCCGCGTCCGCGGCGATGCAGGAGGTCGGAGCCCACGCCTGCACCGACATCACCGGCTTCGGGCTCCTAGGCCACACCTTTGAAATGGCCAAAGGCAGTGCTGTGGGCATTGTCATTGAAGCGCACCGGGTGCCTGTGCTGCCGCAGACCCTGGACTTTGCCGCCATGGGCCTGCTTCCGGGCGGGGTGCACGCCAACCGCTCTTACCTCGGCAACGCCGTTTCCTTTGATACAGAGGTCCCTCTCTCCGTCCAGGACCTGATGTTCGATCCCCAGACCTCGGGCGGGCTGTTGATTGCGGTGGCCCCGGAAAAGGTGACGGATCTCCTGGACAGGCTGTTTCAGCAGGGTGTCTCGGCCGCCGAAATCGGATGGATCGAGGCCGGGCGACAACCGGGCACGATCCACGTTCAACCTTAAGACGGCAAACAAAACCCCGCCTGGTCAAAAACGACCGGCGGGGTTCTCTTGTTTACGCTCCGGTTGCGCTATCCGGTTTACTCTCGTACTAACTTCGGGCACGGGATGCAATAACCATTTTAAAACTATCCGCACCCCTGACCACATCCTCTGGCCGGAACCCCTTCGGGAGCAGCGCCGGAGCGCTCGGTTAGGAGTTCCAGTCGCGCCGCTACAGCCGCGTTTACGCTGCCTGCCTCAAAACGGGCGTCTTCCAACATTCTGCCGGCCGGCACGCCGGTCAACACTTCAATCCCCTCGTCGACGGTCCGGACCGGATAGATGTGGAACATCCCTTCACGCACCGCCTCCACAACCTCGTCCTTGAGTACCAGGTGGCGCTGGTTGGACCACGGAATTACGACACCCTGTCTGCCGGTCAGCCCCTTGATCTTACAGGTATCGAAGAAACCCTCGACCTTTTCGTTTACACCTCCGATGGCCTGAACATCACCCTTCTGATTAACCGAGCCGGTGACGGCCAGTCCCTGGCGGATGCCGAACCCCGAAAGCGCCGAGAGCAGGGCGTAAAGCTCGGCGCTGGAGGCACTGTCCCCGTCCACCTCGCTGTAGCTCTGCTCGAAAACCAACCGCGCTGAGATGTTGATGGCCTCCTCTTGGGCAAACCGGTTGGCCAGGTAACCGCCCAGGATCATTACGCCCTTGGTGTGAAAGCGCCCGCCGAGCTTGGCCTCGCGCTCGATATCGATCAAGCCTCCGCGCCCGCACCCTACGGTCGCCGTAATGCGGGTGGGGCGACCGAAAGACATTTCACCTAGGCTAAACACCGAGAGCCCGTTAACCTCGCCGACTTTGACGCCGTCCACATCGATCAACAGGGTCTCCTCGCGAGTCAGGCCCGCCAATCGCTCCTGGGGCAGATTGGAGCGGTAGAGCCGCTGCCGGATGGCCTCGGTAATGTGTTTCCCGGAGATATAGGCCTCACCGTCGATCCCCGCGTAGTAGTTGGCCTCGCGTACGATGTCGGCCAGGTCGGCAAACCGGGTGGAGAGCTTTTCCTGATCGGCGGTCAGTCTCGAACCGTGCTCGATCATCCGGGCCACGGCCGTGGCGTCCAGGTGTCTCAGGTTTTCCTTTCGACAGAGGGTCGCCACGAATAGTCCATAGCTCCGGATGTTCTCCGGGTTGCGGTCCATGCGGGTATCGAATTCCACCTTTACCTTGAAAAGCTCCTGGAACTCCGCATCCAGGGCATAAAGCATTTGGTAGAGACCCGGGTCCCCCATCAGGATCACCTTGGTGTCCAGCGGGATCGGCTCGGGCTGCATGCTCTTGGTGGACAGGATGCCCAGACGGTCGGTGGGTTCGTCGATGGTCACTTTCTCGTCTCGTAGCGCTCGTTTCAGTGACTCCCAGGCAAACGGGCTGGAGAGCAACTCATGAACGGGCAGGACCAGGTAGCCCCCGTTGGCCCAGTGCAGGGATCCGGGCCGGATCATCGTGAAGTCCGTCACCAGGGCCCCAAAACGGGCCTCCCGTTCAATCCGGCCAACCAGCCTGTTGTAAAGCGGGCTTTCCTCGAAGACTACCGGCGCCCCGTGCCGCTCCCCGTTATCGACCAGCACGTTAACCGAGTATTTCCGGTAGTACTCCTCAGTGGAGGTCTGACCAGGCGGCGCATCCCCCCCGCCTGCCCTCTGCCCTTCTCCCTTAAAGACGGTCAGGTTATCCAGGATGTCCGTCCTCACCTCTTCAAGGTGGTGTTGCACGTCCACGAGGTCTTGATAGTTGTTCTTCAACTGGCTGATGAGGTTACCCAAGACATACTTGGCCACTTCCCGGTCCAGCCCCTCCATCCGCTCACGGGCACTGCGTTCCAGTGCCTGCAGTTGGTGCAGAGTAGCGTCAATCTCCGACTCCACCTGTTCACGCCTGGCGGTGATGGCCTGCTTGGTTTCTTCCGGGAGTTCGTGGTATTTTGCTTCCTTCACGGGTTGGCCGTCGATCACCGGAATAATGTAGAAGCCCACCGGAGTAGTCTGCAGGACGAAGCCTTCCTGCTCGGCTTTCTCGTTCAGTGAGGCCAGCAGTCTACCTTTTTGCTCGCTGATGGTCTCCAGCGTCTGGGACCGGCGCTTGGTGTACTCTTCGCTCTCGAAGACCACCTTGATCTCCTGCCGGACCGCTTCGACAAACTCTTTCATTTCGCGGGCGAAACCCGCGGCCCGCCCCGAGGGCAGTTTGAGCGCCCGCGGGCTGTAGCTGTCCCGAAAGTTGTTGACGTAACACCAGTCAGGTGGTGGATCCTTCGGTCTTGCCAGTTCATCCAAAAAGCTCATCACTGCCGTGTTTTTGCCAGTTCCCGGCTCACCAGCCACGTACAGATTGAAACCTTTATTCCGGATATCAAGGCCAAAATGCAGCGCCTTTACGGCCCTGTCCTGGCCGATAATGCCCTTCAGCGGGCCGAGTTCGTCGGTGTACTTGAAACCCAGGTCCTGCGGATCACAATGCGCGCAGAGGCTATCCGCGGATGCCGATTCAACCAATGTCCTCTCCCCTTTCACGCAGACTTATAATTAACTTTTATACGTCCGGCTAAGGAATTGTTCGACAGGCGCCGTGGGAGGGTATTTCCCCGCATGGTGTCGATTCTCCTGCCCACTACTTCCTCTTCGCCGGGGCGGCCGCGCGGCTCAGGGTGACATGGCGGCGTAGCGCCTTCTCGATCTCGACCACAACCAGCACGGTTGTCGCTACACCGATAACCGCCACCCAGTCATCCAACGTGAGCGGCACGGTCCGGAAGACAAACTGCAGCGCCGGCACGTAGATCACAGCAATCTGGGCAGTGATGGAGGCGACCACGCTGTAGAAGAGGAACTTGTTGGACATCAGGTTTTGCTTGAGAATGGATTCGGTTTCGGAGCGGACATTGAACACGTTAAAGAGCTGGAACAGCACCAGGGTGGTCAGCGCCACCGTACGGGCCTTGTCCACGTCGTTCACCAGGCCAAGCTGCCAGATGAAAGTGAACAAGGTTCCTGCGGCCATTACCAGCCCGAGGATGACCATCCTTTCGGCCATCAGCCGGGAGATTACCGGTTCACCGCCGCGGCGAGGGGGCCGGTCGAGGATGCCCTTTTCCTCGGGTTCAAAGGCTAGGGCAACGTCCTGCAGCCCGTTGGTGACCAGGTTCAGCCAAAGGATTTGGGCCGGTAGCAGGGGCAGCGGCAGGAAGAGCACCAGGGACACCAGGATCAGTAGTACCTGGCCGACCCCTGCCGAAAGCAGGAAGAGGATGACCTTTCGGATGTTGTCGAAGACCACGCGGCCCTCCCGGACCGCCGCAAAGATGCTGGCGAAGTTGTCATCGGTAATGATCATATCCGAGGTTTCCTTGGCGGCGTCAGTGCCGGTGCGTCCCATGGCCACCCCGATGTGAGCGGCCTTCAGGGCCGGGGTATCGTTTACGCCGTCGCCGGTCACCGCGACCACCTCGCCCCGCCGGATCAGCTGTTGTACAATGCGAAGCTTATGCAGCGGGGCCACGCGGGCATAGATGGACACCTTCGGCACCTGCCGGTAGAGCTCCTCGTCCGACATCCCTTCGATCTCCCGACCGGTCAGCACCGCCGAACGTTCCCCCTGGATGATCCCCAGGCTGCGGGCGATGGCCGTCGCCGTAATCTGGTGATCCCCGGTGACCATGATCACCCGAACCCCGGCCTTGTTCGCCTTGGTAATGGCGGCAAAGGCCTCGGCCCGGGGGGGATCGATCATGCCCTGCAGACCCAGGAAGACTACGTCCTGGGCAATCAGTTCTTTCGTCAAGTGCATGGTCTCGGCCGGTACCCGCTTGCAGGCCACAGCTAGCACACGCAGGCCGGAGTGCCCCATCCGGCGGTACTCCGCCATCACCCGGTCGTAATCAAGAGAACCCTCACCCTCCGCCCCCGGGGCGCTGCGGCACATCTCCAAGACTCTTTCGGGTGCTCCCTTGATGAAGATGATATTTCCATCACGGCCGGCCTCACGGTGCAGGGTAGCCATGTACATCAGGTCGGACTCAAACGGGATTTCATCGATTTTGGGATACTGTCTCTCCTCCACCTCGGGGTCGAGACCGGCTTTGATCCCCCCAACGATCAGTGCCACCTCGGTCGGGTCGCCCTCGGGCTTGTGCCCGTGCTCCTCGTCATAAACCAGCCTCGACTCATTGGCCAGCATCCCGCCCCGGAGGCAAAGATGCAGGGCCCGGTTGTCCTGCAGGTGGACAAGCTGTTCAGACACAGAATCGACAACGTCCCCCTTGGGCTCGAAGCCCACGCCGCTTACCGTATAACGACGGCCGGCGGCATAGATCTCCTGCACGGTCATTTCGTTCTTGGTCAGGGTACCGGTCTTGTCCGAGGCAATGACCGTGGTTCCTCCCAAGGTCTCCACGGCGGGGAGTTGACGGATGATGGCGTTGCGCCGGGCCATCTGCTTGACGCCCACGGCCAGAGTGATTGTGACCACAATCGGCAGGCCCTCGGGAATGGCGCCCACGGCCAGGGCGATACCGGTAAGCAGCATCTCCACAAAGGGGATACCCATGGCCATGCCCAGTAACACGGCAAAGGCCGAGATGGCCAGAATCCCATACCCGATCCAGCGTCCGAAGACAGCAAGTTGCACTTGTAGCGGCGTCGGCGCTGACTCCACACTGGCGACCTGCTCCGAAATCTTGCCCAGCTCCGTCTCACGGCCCGTGGCCACCACAATGCCCCGACCGCGTCCCGAGAGGACCAGCGTGCCCATGTAGGCAATGTTGCGGCGGTCACCCAACGCCGGATACTCCACTTTGACCAGCGTAATATCTTTGCGTACACCCAGGGATTCCCCGGTCAGCGCGGACTCGTTGATCTCCAGTCGGGTAACTTCGAACAGGCGCAGGTCGGCCGGCACCTTCGTACCCGAACCGATCAGCACCACATCGCCCGGAACCAGGTCCGCACTGTCGATCTCCACCATCTCGCCATCACGAATGACCCTCGCCCTAGGCGCCGCGAGGGTCGCCAGGGAACGAATGGCCTGTTCGGCCTTGATTTCCTGGGTGAAGCCGATTACCGCATTAATCAGTACCACGGCCATAATCACCCAGGTATCGATGAAGTGCCCAAGGACCGCCGTCAGAGCAGCGGCCACAAGCAGTATGTAAATCAGGGGATCCCGAAACTGGTCGAGTACAGCCTTCAGGACGTTGAACGCCTCCGCTTCCTGCAGGGTGTTTGGTCCGTACTGACCTTGACGTTTTACGGCTTCGGCCGTACTCAGTCCCCCGGATCCGGTATCGAGCTCCTGAAAGACTTCTTCTACTTCTTTGTTGTAGTACAGATCCCGTTCCCTCCAATAGCTCTAGAAGACAGTCACCTTCCTGACTTTTTTAGCCTCCCTGCCCCATCTCAAATTATACGTGGGGGCTGTTCGCAAATAGATGGTCTGGAAGGGCTTGTCAGGCCATAAATAGTACATTGACGAGCCCTTTCCCAGGGTGGTCAGCCTCAAACTTTTGAAACTTTTGGGGGACTGTCCCCTTCAAGTCCCCTTCAACAATTCTGATGCGGAGACAAAAACATGCGCCGAATTGTATTGCTTTCAAAAATGCGTATCGCTGGCTTTCTAGCCCTGCTCCTGTTAACCTCGACCAGCCTGGTAGCCAGCTTCTGGGTGGTTAGTGAGACAACCTACACCGACCATGAGACGGTAGTCAGGATTTCGTTCCTGGTCCCAATGCGGCAGTCGGACACCGAGCAGAAGCTGCGGGTAATTCCGGACAACCCCAGGGTTGAGCCGCAGGTGGACAGCAAGTGGGCCGGACGATCTACGATGATTCTGAGGATCAGGGAGCCCGAGGAACTGGAGGGGCAGAGCATTCGGGTCAAACTGACAGGCGCCAGGACACTGATCAGCGCATTAACAAAGTCCACCACCATTGTGACGCAGCGTGCGGTCAGGCCTGAACTCCGCAACCTGACACCAACGGTGGCGAGCCATGGAGCAGTAGTCATGCGTTTTAACACCCCTTTGGACCCGAAAACCGTTCCCGGGAATATTGTACTGCTGCACAACGGTGTTCCAGTGCCGGGCCGCTGGGAACCTTCCGGTGCGGATGGCCCATCCGGTAACGTTGACCCCAGTGTCTGGCTCTTTGAGCCCCGGCACCCGCTGCTGCATGATCAGCCTTATGAAATCGTGATCAAGAAGGGAGTATCGAGTCAGTCCGGGGTTCCCCTGGAAGCTGAAATCAGAGGCGCCGTCCGGTCGGCTCCGGCTCTGGCCCTGGTGTCTTCCAGGCCGACGGATAAGGCGGTAGAGGTGGACCTGCACCCCGAAATCACGGTTGAGTACAATCAACCCCTGATCCGGGCCGAGGTCCGGGTACACGATGTTCGCGGGCGGGCGGACGTTTGGGCCAACCGGGTGCAGTTTACCCCGCTGGAAGTATTGCTTCCGGGCGAAACCTATGACGTGGAAGTAGAGGCCACTTCGCTGCACGGTGAAGAGATCAAGACCGCGTTCCGGTTTACGACCAGGGACGTGCAAGACCGGATGTGGGTAGCCGTGGACCTGGAAGGCACGCACAACGTTACGGTATTCAAGGGACGCAAGCCCATCAAAACCTTTGACGCCTCTGGAGGCAAGGTCACCTCGCCTACCCCCCTGGGCACCTATTACGTCTACAACCGGGGATACTGCTTCTACAATGCCCGGCTGCATGAAGGGGCCTACTACTGGGTACAGTTCTCCGGCCCCTTCCTCTTCCACTCGATCCCCTTCGACGCGAGTGGAAAGATCATGGACCAGGAGGCCGAGAAACTCGGTGAGCCGGCTAGTCACGGCTGTGTCCGGCTGAGCCTGGAAGACGCCCGCTGGTTTTTCGAAAACGTGCCGAACGGGACGATGATCGTGATCTATAACGAGCATTAAGACGCCACGGACGCCCCTCTATGAACTCCTTGGAAAAAACTATTTGCGTTAACAGTCTGATGCGGTAAAAATATAAATAGGAATGTTACGAAGTAGGAGGCAACCAAATGAACGCCGACGATGTCACCAAAAAGCTGCAGGAACACGGATGTCGCCTCACCCCCCAGCGTCGCCTGATTATCCAGGCTCTGCTGGCCTCCCGGGAACCGCTTACCGCACAGCAAGTGTTTAACACCGTTAGCCTGGAGTTCCCGAATATCAGCTTTGATACCGTCTACCGCAACCTCGGACTGCTCAGCCAGCTGGGCGTGGTCAACCGGATCAACCTAAAAGTGAAGTTCAACTGCCGCTTTGAAATCGCCCGGGGTCACCATCACCACTTCATCTGTCTTGGTTGCGGCTCGTCGTTCCCAGTTGACTTCTGCCCATTTGAGCAGTACACATCTGAACTGCCCGGGAATACCGGGTTTCGGGTCGTGGATCACGCCTTCGAGGTTTATGGGTACTGCGCGGGGTGTAATGTCGGGGACAGCGTCCACTAAACGGATTCCGGTCAGTCAAACGCCAAAGACCTGGAGTGACAAAGATGGAATTGGAGCATAAACAACCGGCGGTTGAGGTTACCGACCTGACCGTTCAACTAGGTAACAAGTCCGTTCTGGACAACGTGTGTTTCACCGTGAAGGAAGGGTCCTTTACCAGCATCATCGGTCCAAACGGGGCCGGCAAAACAACGCTGGTCCGGGTTCTCTTGGGACTGGTCAGACCCGGCAGGGGCATCGTGCACCTGTTCGGGAAGACACCGCTGCGTTCACGTAACCGGCGCCACGGGGTGGGGTACCTCCCCCAGCGGAAAGAGTTTGACCGCCGGTTTCCCGTCTCGGCCCTGGACGTGGCCATGATGGGTCGAGTGGCCTGCATGGGGCTCTTTCGGTTTCCCAAGCCGCACGACCGGGAGGCAGCCATGGAGACACTGCGGCGTATCGGTTTTAAAGACGACCTGATCTACCGCCCGATCGGTGAGCTGTCCGGCGGCCAACAGCAGCTGGCCTTCCTGGCCCGGGCCCTCTGCAGCCACACCCGCCTGCTGTTGCTGGACGAACCGACTACGGGGCTGGATCCGGCAGCTCAGGAACGCTTTTACGAGGTGGTCCAGACCCTCAGGCGTGACCTGGGTCTGACCATTCTGGTCGTCTCTCACGACGTGGACACCATCAGCCAGTTTGCGGACCGGTTTATTTGTCTAAACCGGAGCGTCCTGGTGCAGGGAAAACCGTCCGAAGTCCTGGCCAGCGCCCGCCTGCGGGAGGCCTACTGGGGCCGCAGCGAACGGCTTCCGATTTCCACTGGATGCCTGGGGGTTTTGTAGAGTATGGAGATGTTCACCTACGAGTTTATGCAGCGGGCCTTTATCGCGGGGGTTATGGCCGGTCTCCTCTGCTCCTTCGTCTCCCTGTTTGTGGTGATGCAGCGGTTGGCCTTCGCCGGGGTGGGGATCTCTCACTCCGCACTCGGGGGAGTGGCGATCGGGGTGCTGGCTGGTGTAAATCCGGTAATCTCGGCCGGGCTCTTCTGCACCGCTATAGCATGGCTGATCGGGTTAATCAGCAAAAAGGGGGACATTCACGCAGATACGGTCATTGGGATCTTCTTTAGCGCCACCATGGCCCTGGGGATCGCCCTGATCAGCCTAACCCGGGGTTACTATCCGGACCTGTTGGGCTTTCTGTTCGGCAATATCCTGGCAGTGACTGTTCAAGACCTCTGGATTTTGGGGATCGCCGGAACCGTGATCGCCCTATTCCTGACCCTGTTCTTTAAGGAGCTCCTGTTCCTCTGCTTTGACGAAGAGACGGCCCAGGCGGCGGGGATCCCGACCACCTTCCTTTACTATGCCCTGCTCACCGTCATTGCGCTAACCATCGTGATCTGCGTCAAGATCCTGGGCATCGTTCTCGCCTCGGCCCTGCTGGTCATTCCGGCGATCACCGGTTACGAACTGGCCCGCAACTTCCGCGGAGTACTGGTGGTCTCCCTGGTCAGCGGCGTGATCACGGCCACGGCCGGGCTTTTCCTATCCTACCACCTGAACCTGCCGTCCGGCGCTACGATCGTGCTCTGCGCCACGCTACTGTTCTTCGCGGCGATGCTCTTCTCCCCGCGCCGCCGCTGGATACACAGCTTCAAGAACGCCCGCAGCCAGGAACCGGCGTCCGGCACCCAGCCCCAGTCCCGCGCTTCGTGACTTCGAAGTGAAGCACCGGAGCCAGGGGGTAAATCCAGACCCGGCTAGTCTAAGAATTCAGTGAAGGTACAGCGGGCCGGCCGCCTCCCGTTCCGCTTCCGCCCGGGGGTGGCGTTCCCGGGGCGTGTAGGTGGTATGCAGCAGCTGTTTGGCACGTTCGCTGCCCGGATGACCCAGGAACTCCTCGTAGAGCCGCTTTACCGCCGGGTTTTCGTGCGCCCGGCGTAATTCACGGCCGAGATCAATGGTGTATAAGGCCTCGGCCCGCTTGCGCCGGTGCTCGGTGGAGAGTTCGATCCGCCCGCCCGTTCCGAAAATCGGCTGGCCCCCGCCGCCGATACAGCCACCCGGGCAGCCCATGATTTCCAGGAAGTGGAACTCTTCTCCTTGTTTCAGGCGCTCCATCAGCCGGCGGGCGTTGCGCGTGCCATGGGCCACCGCGATGCGCAGTTTCTTCCCCTTGAGTACCACATCGGCCTCGCGTACCCCTTGTAAACCGCGTACCGCGTGGAATTCCAGACGGACCATCTCCTCGTCCTCGGTCAAAGCATAGGCGGTCCGGATGGCCGCTTCCATAACCCCGCCGGTAGCCGCAAAGATAGCACCGGCGCCGGTGGCAATCCCGAGCGGATCGTCGAATGCTTCGTCTCCCAGCTTTTCAAAATCAATCCCCGCCTGGCGAATTATCCGGGCCAATTCGCGCGTAGTAAGCACAAAGTCCACGTCCCGGTGGCCCTCGCTCACCAATTCCGGCCGCGCCGCCTCGAACTTCTTGGCGGTACAGGGCATCACGGCCACGGTCACGATAATGTCCGGATCCAGGCCAGCCTTTTCTGCGTAGTACGTCTTGGTGAGGGCGCCGAGCATTTCCTGGGGTGATTTGCACGTGGAGATGTTTTCTAAATACTCCGGATAGAAGTGCTCGCAGAACTTGACCCAGCCGGGGCTGCACGAAGAAATCAGGGGGAGCTTACCGTGGCCTTCAAGGCGCTCCAGCAGTTCATACGCCTCTTCCATAATCGTCAGATCGGCGGCGAACTCGGTGGAAAAGACGGATTCAAAACCGATGCGGCGCAGGGCCGTCGCCAGCTTGCCGCTTACCACCGTGCCCACCGGCATTCCGAAGGCCTCGCCCAGCGTGACCTGGATGGCCGGCGCGGTCTGTACCACGGCGTACCGGTCCGGGTCTTCCACAGCGTCCCAGACTTCGTTGATGTACTCCCGTTCGGTGATCGCCCCGGTGGGACAGGCCATTATACACTGCCCGCAAGAGATGCAGGCAGCCTCCCCCGGATCGGCTTCGAAGGCTGGAGCAATCACCGTCTCAGCCCCGCGGTGCAGGGCGGTCAGGGCGCTTACGTCCTGTACGTTACGGCACACCGCCTCGCAGCGGCGGCATTTGATGCACTTGTTGTAGTCGCGGATCATAAAGGGGTTCTGATCGTGGACACGGTACTTGCGCCGGCCGACCGGGAGTTTGGTCCGGCGCAGACCGACATCGGACGCGACCTTGCGCAGTTCACAGGTCTCGTTACGGGGACACACCGGACACTCCTGGTTGTGCTCGGTCAGCAGCAGTTCAACCACCCGGCGGCGGGCCCGGCGTACCCGGGGGGTATTGGTCTGTACCTTCATTCCCTCACGTACCGGGGTAACACAAGAGGCCTGCAGTGTACGGGCTCCCTCGACTTCCACCAGGCAAACGCGGCAGCAGCCCGGCTCGCTGATTCCCTTAAGGTAGCACAGCGTCGGAATTTCAATCCCGATTTCCCGGGCGGCATCAACGACCTTGGTACCTTCGGGCGCCTGCACCTCTTGTCCATCTATCCAAAGAGTGACCAGATCGGGAGCTTCGTCCTTTACCGGTTGGGTTCCTTTTTCCTGTAAGTCCTGTCCGGACGTTTCGTTCTGCACGGCGCTACACCTCTGTCAAAAACCAACATCCACGGTTAGTCTTTGATGAGGTACCCGAATTAATACCGCCTGCTGCCTCTAATAGGACTTGGCAGGCCCAGAGCCGTGGTCGGAGGCAATTCCGTATATCAGAAGGGTAAACAACTGGTCGATGGTTTCGCTCATGGTCAGGCCGTGCCGGAGTACGAAGTCAGGGGTGGCAGTGGCCCGTACTGCCGCCATGATGGTACTGACCACGATCCGGGGGTCGATCTGCCTGAACTCGCCCCTTTTCTGGCCCTCTACAATGAACTCCCCCATGTAGCGGATTCGCTGGATCCGGAAACGGTCAACGCGATCCCAGGCCGAGGGATAGTATCGCTGCAGGTCCGTGACGATCACCGGGCGTAAGATATGTGCCCGCTCAGTCAAAGATCGGATGATGATCCGAATTTTCTCGATGGGACTTGAAGGCCCTTTCAGCATCCCCTCAATCTCCCCAAAGATACTGTCCAATATGTGATCCACCAGGGCCTCGACCAGGACCTGCTTACTGGGAAAGTAACGGTAGAGCGTGCGCTTACTCACCCCCGCGTGCGCCGCCAGTTCGTCCATGGTCACCGCCTTCAGGCCTCTCTCCATAGACAACTCATTAAACGAAGTGAAAACTCTGTTAGCTATTTCACGGTTCACCCACTCACCCCTACTCTACTCGTTTGACGAAGCGCTTCGAGGCCAGGACGATAATGCCAAGACCGAAACCGGAAAGGGTCAGGACCTGGCTCCAGAGGTGGTCGATTCCCACACCCTTCAGGATGATCCCGCGCAGGATCTCCAGGAAATAGGTCAGGGGAATCAGGTTGCCCAGCCACTGAATAACCAGTGGCATTGACTCCCGCGGGAAGAGGAACCCGGAGAGGAGCACACTCGGGAGTATCACCAGCATCGTCATCTGCATCGCCTGGAGCTGGGTCTTGGCCACGGTGGAGAAGAAAATCCCCAGTCCCAGGGCAAAGACCAGGAACAGCAGGGTCAGGCTCAGCAGCAGAGGGATGCTGCCGCTGACCGGAACGCCGAACCACAAGATTCCGATACTCAGCACGATGGCCACGTCTATAAAGGCAATGAGCACGTAGGGGGCCAACTTGCCGATCATCAGTTCAAAACCCTGGATCGGAGTGACCATCAACTGCTCCAGAGTACCCCGTTCCCTTTCACGAACCAGGGAAAAGGCGGTCAGCATCACGGTTATGTTCTGCATAATCAAACCGATCAATCCTGGAATGTTAAACTTCAGGCTTTCCATCCCCGGGTTGTACCAGACCCTCGCCCTTAAGTCCAGTGAAGGGCCCCCGGACACGGTTTCCACCCCCTGACGGTGCAAATGATCCAACTGTATCCGTTGCGAGTAGGCCCGGGCCGTGAACTCGGCGGTGGACATCGCCGTTCTTGCTACCAGGGGGTCTGAACCGTCGACCAGAAACTGAACCGCCGCAGGCTCGCCACGGCGCAGGCTTCGCGCGTAGTCACCGGGGATGACCAGTCCCGCCTTGACTTCACCGGCGTCGAGCAACCACTCCAGTTCCGCAAGGCTGTCGATGTGGTGAGATACCGTGAAGTACCCCGTCTGCTCCAGGACCGCCACTAATTCCCTTCCCGGCTGCTGCCGATCCTGGTCAAGCACGGCCAGGGACATATTGTTCACATCGGTGGTTACCGCATAACCGAACAGGAGCAGCATAAAGACGGGCATCATGAAGGCCATCACCAGGCTCGGCCGGTCGCGCTTGATATGGATAAACTCTTTCTTGATAATCGCGATAATCCTACGCCCCGACATTGCCCCTGACCCCCGTTTCAAACATGTCGATAAATACGTCCTCCAGGGACTCCCGGCCCGCCTCCCGCATCAGGGCGGCGGGCGGTCCAAAGGACGACAGGGTCCCGTTGAACAATAGGGCGACCATATCGCAGCGTTCGGCCTCGTCCATGTAATGGGTGGTTACCAGGACGGTAATGCCCCCGGCCGCCAACTCGGCCAGGATGTCCCAGAACATCCGCCTGGAAACAGGGTCAACACCGGCGGTCGGTTCATCCAGGATGAGTAAACGGGGACGGTGGACACAGGCACAGGCCAGGGACACGCGCTGCTTCCACCCGCCTGACAAGTGCGCCACCAGCTTGTGATCATTACCCTCCAGGCGCATCTCGGAACGCAGTTCGGACCGGCAATTTTCGATCTCCGGCCTGGACAGGCCATAAATTTGCCCGAAGAAATCGATGTTCTCCAGCATCGTCAGGTCCTCGTACAGGCTGAACTTCTGGGACATGTACCCGATATTCAGCTTGATGGACTCAGACTGGGTGGCGATATCGAAACCAAGCACCCTGCCGCCCCCCTGCGTGGGACGCATCAGGCCGCAGATCATCCTGATCAGGGTAGACTTACCAGACCCGTTGGGCCCCAGAAGCCCGAAGATCCGGCCGGGCGGAACCGAAAAGCTGACTTCTTTAACCGCCTGTACCGGCCCGAACGACTTGTGCAGGTTATCAACCTGAATGGTATGCTCCAACAAACTCACCCGCTGTCTGTGTGTTAGTCCCCAATAAAGAAGACTTCAGCCGACATCCCCGGCTTGAGCCGATCGAAGCCGTTTTCCAACTCCACCTTTACCTTGAAAACCAGCTTCGCCCGTTCCTCACTGGTGTGCAAGTTCCGAGGCGTAAACTCAGCCTGAGGGGAAACGTAAGTGACTCTTCCCGTATATCCCTCTTCAGCACTGGAATCCGGCTGTACTTCGACCTTCCCGCCCAACCTTACCTCGCTTAGCCGCTGTTGCGGAACATAGGTGTAGATCCACAGGCTATCCGGAACCTGCAGGGTAACAATCTCCGCCCCCGGCCGGATCAACTCACCCGCCGTATAATTGAGGCTCCGCACGGTGCCTGTAACCGGCGCCGTAACCACGGTCTTGGCCAGGCTGAGGCGGGCCGCGTCCACCCCGGCCTGTGCCTGCCCAACCTGGGCTGAGAGACGGTCGAGGCTTTCGTCCCGGGTACCGGCTTCCAAGAGGCGGACCTTCGCACGAGCCGCCTTAGCCGCTGCCGTGGCTGAGGCAAACTGGTTTTCGAGTACCGTGTACCGGGTTTCCTTCTCCGAGAATTCCTGGTCACTTACCCCTCCCTGCTCGTGAAGCAGGCGAAAACGTTCCTGAATATCAGCGGCCAGGGCCAGTTCACTTTCGAGCGCACCGGCCTGCCTGGCAAGGCGTTCAGCTTCCTGACGGGCCGCCTCAATTTCCTGACTTCGTGCCCCGGCTTCCGCCTCGGCCAGGGCGGCATTCGCCGCCCGCACCCCGGCCTCGGACTGCTGGACCTGAATCAGGTACTGTTGTGAATCCAGGCGAGCCAGTTCCTGACCCTTCTCCACGGTGGACCCTTCGGCTACCAGGATTTCTTCAAGCAGCCCGCCGACCTCGGCGATCACTCTGACCTCTGTGGCCTCAACGCTACCCGTGGCTGCTAACACCCCCCGGTCCGGGTTATGTGTTTTACCCCAGACAAACCACCCGGCGACGGCCAGGACCAGAATCAGTGCCGCCAAAACCAGGCGCATCGTTTTCGGCTCCGTTTTCAACGTCTTCATCCCTCCAAGTAAACTAGTGACACGAAAAGAGTTTACCAAATTACATTCTATCACCGGTTAGTCAACTTGCCAATACGCCACTCCAAAAAACTATCCTAACCGGTAGAAAGCCCCAGCGCCCCTGTGTTTGCCGCCCCTGAGTGTTCCTGTTAGAATACAGTTAACTGGTGAAAGGACGTTAAACGATGGCCAATATCCTCGTTGTTGACGATGAACGCATGCTGGTAAAAGGGTTAAAACGGAGCCTGGAGCAGGAAGGATACGCGGTCTTCACCGCCTACGACGGACCGGAGGCCCTGGATGTCTTTCACCGTGAATCGATTGACCTGGTGGTGCTCGACGTGATGTTACCGGGTCTGGGTGGGTTGGAGGTGTGTTCCCGCATCCGGCGGGAACGGGAAACCCCGATTATCATGCTTACCGCCAAGGGTGAGGACGTCGACCGCATCGTGGGTCTGGAACTGGGCGCCGATGACTACGTGGTCAAACCCTTTAACACCAGGGAACTGATCGCCCGCATCCGGGCCGTCCTGCGGCGGGTGCGTGTGTCAGACCAGACTGCGGACGGAATTATTGAGATCCAGGGACTGACCATCGACAGTCCAAAGCGGAAGGTCTTTGTCCACGGGGTTGAAGTAGACCTTACCGCCAAGGAATTTGACATGCTGCAGCTGATGGCGGCCCATCCCGGTCGGGTCTACACCAGGGAAAACCTGCTGGAAGCCGTGTGGGGCTCAGCCTACTACAGTGACCTGCGCACCGTTGATGTGCACATCCGGCGCCTGCGGGAAAAACTGGAGGGGAATTCCAAGAAACCGGAGTGGGTGCTGACCAAGTGGGGCGTCGGATACTATTTCAAGGAGAAGGTGTAGACTTGCGCCTAAGCATAAGGTGGAAGTTGGCCGCTGCATTCTTCCTGATCACGGCCACCGTCCTGATGGTGACCAACCTCTTCATCCTTCGCACCCTAGAGCTTAACTACCTCAGCGCCAGGGAAGCCACCCATCTCGCCAATGCCAACATTATTGCCCTGGCTGGACGTGAGGACATCGTCCACGGGGACCGCAATGCCTTCTACCTGGCCCGTGACTTCGGTGAGCAGATTCAGGCCCGGGTATTGGTCCTGAACAATAACGGGCGGGTGATCCTCGACTCCTTCGACGAGCCCTGGCTGGTCGGACAACTCCCGCGTTATCCCGAGGTGGTATCCGCACTGGCCGGAACCAGTGGTTCGGGTCTCCATAAGATCGGGGACGGGGAAACGGTACTCAATGTGGTGGTCCCCGTGCTGAAGGATAAGCAGGTTATCGGAGCGGTAATGGTGGTAGTCAACGTGGCCGACATCTACCTCACCCTGGCCGGCATCAGAGCGCAAATGGTCGGGGTTTCGATCTTAAGCGGGCTCCTGGCCGCTTTCTTCAGCCTGGCTTTGGCCGGCCTGTTGACACGGCCGCTCAACGCACTCACCCGTGCGGTACAGCCTATGGAAAGCGGTGACCTGAGCCAGCGCGTGACCGCGGCCAACCGTGACGAACTGGGCGACCTGGGGCGGGCCTTCAACAGTATGGCCGTCCAGTTGGAAAGCGTGGACCGGACCCGACGTGAGTTTATCACCAACGCTTCCCACGAACTACGTTCACCGCTGGCTTCGGTGAAGGCCCTGGCCCAGTCTCTGGCAGACGGAGACGAGCGCGACCCGGCCGTGTACCGGGAGTACCTGCGGGATATCGATTCCGAAATAGATCGTTTGCACCGCCTCGTGGACAACCTGCTGCAGTTGGCACGCCTGGAGGAACAGGGGGCCCCGCTGAAAAAGGATCACTGTGACGTTGGAGAGCTGGTCAACCACGTTACCGGCTTGATGACCACCCTGGCGTCCACGAAAGGTGTAACCCTGGAAAATTCGGTGTCCGGTCGGCCGGTCTGGTTGCTGGATCGCGACCTGATCATCCGTGTGCTCTTTAACCTGGTTGACAACGCCATCCGGCACACTCCGCCCGGTGGACAGGTTACTGTAGAGGCCGAAGCCGGCAAGACCGGTCTTTTGCTCCGGGTGAAGGATACCGGCGTGGGGATTCCGGCTGCCGACCTGCCTCATGTCTTCGACCGGTTCTACCGGGTGGACAAAGCCCGTAGTCGCGCCACCGGCGGTACCGGCCTGGGCCTTGCCATTGTCCGCCAGACTGTGACGCGCCACGGGGGTTCCATAGAAGTCAAGAGTGAACCTGGTCAAGGAACGACGTTCAAGATCAAGCTCCCTGACAAAAAGTAACGGAGTGTAACGCTTTCTTAATAATTGTTTATTGTGGTGCAATATCTTTGGTTTACAATCTCTATAACGGGCAGGGGCGTCGCCTGAATTACACTAATACAATTATGGGGAGTGGATGACAAGTGAAAATGATGAAGCAGTTTACTAAGTCTAGAGTGGGAACGCTGATGCTTACCGGCATCCTGATTCTCGGCCTGGCCGTGTCGGGCTGCGGCAAGGCCCCCGACACCAAGCCCGGTGATGGGCAGCCGCCGATCAGTTCGCAACCGGCGGAGACCAAGGTAACCGTGACCCTGTACTTCCCGGACGACCAGGGGATGTACCTGGTGTCGGAACAGCGTGAAGTCGAGAAGCGGAGCGAGACCCTGGAAGAGCTGGTACTACGGGAACTGGTTAAGGGCCCGGCGGAGGCAAGTCACGGTCGTGCGGTACCGGAGGAAGCCAAACTGATCTCGGTTAGCGTAGTTGAAGGCGTGGCCTACGTAAACTTCTCAAAGGAACTCCAGACGAAGCACTGGGGTGGCAGCACCGGTGAAACAATGACCATTTACGCAATCGTTAACTCCCTCACCGAGTTGGAGGGTATTGAAAAGGTGCAGTTCCTGCTCGAGGGTGAGAAGATGGACAGCCTGGCCGGGCACTACGATACCAGCGAACCAATTGGACCGAACGAAGATATTGTGATGAAGTAGCCTCGCTACCGAGCAGCCATCCTGAACTGTCCCTGCAAACGGAGAGGGGCCTTGAAACGGCCCCTCTCCGTTCCTTGTTGAACCGCTCTGGTCTCTGCCCCATCTAGAGCTTAAAGCGGCTGGACATCTGCTCAAGCTCTCCTGCCAGCCTGGTCAAGGACTCGGTGGATGAAGCCACCTCTTCCATAGCCGCCGTCTGTTCCTCGGTTGTAGCCATCACGTTGTGAATCGCCTCCGACATCTGCCGCGCTCCGGTGGTGACATCGCGGATCTGTCCGTTCAGCTTGTTGACGGCGTCGATGATGCCTGCAAAAGACTTGCCAACCTCGCTGACCACTGCGACCCCTTGGGTTACATCGTTGACTCCGCTCTGTACCGCGGCCACGGCCTTTTGGGATTCGGTCTGCACGCTGTTGATCAACTGGTAAATCTCCTTGGCGGCCCCGGCCGATTGCTCAGCCAGCTTGCGTACTTCTTCGGCCACCACGGCAAACCCCCGGCCCTGGTCGCCGGCTCTGGCCGCTTCAATAGCGGCGTTTAAAGCCAGCAGGTTAGTCTGATCGGCGATGTTGGTAATGGTGTCGACAATCTGCGTGATCTTCTGGGTCGTCTGGTTGAGTTCTTGGATAACCTTGGCGGCCCCGGTGGAAGAGGTATTTATGCTCGCCATCTGGTTGGTGACGCGCTGGATTCCCTGTTGACCCTCGATCGCAAAGTCTGCAGCGTGCTTTGAGAGGTTTGATACCTCTTCCGTGTTTGCAGTCACCTGCTCGACGCTGGCCGCCACCTCAGTCATCGTCGACGCCATATCACCCGCGCTCGCAGCGGTTTCCTCAGCGTTGGCGGAGAGCTGCTGAGCTGAAGAAGCTACTACGCCAGACTTTTCACGCAGGCCGAAGGCCAGCTCCCGCAGGTTCTGAAGCATTAAGTTAAAATCCGCCGCCAGTTTACCGATCTCGTCCTTGGAACCAACCTTGATCTCCTTGGCGGTCAAGTCACCCTGGGCAATGCGTGCAGATTCACGCTCCAGATACTGCAGCGAGCCGGCAATCTGCCGGCTGATCAAAAAGGCGACCAGGATCCCCACAACCAGGGCCGCCAACACTCCGACTATAGACCAAATTCGAACACTGTTTCCCTCGGCAATACTATGATGGGCAGTTTCCATTAGGCCTTCATAGCGGAAGGAAATCATTTCCTCAATCATACCCGTCAGCTCGTTGTTCAGGGGGAGCTGCCTTTCTCGGACCACCTGGTTTGCCGCTTCCACTTCGCCTTGCACGATAAGAGGGATAACCATTTCGGTGGCCGTTCGATTGTACTCCTCCACAATACCGAGCAATACTATGTATTTCTCACGGTAGTGCTGCTGCCGCGCGGTTTCAATCATCTCTTTTAGGAGTTCCCGGTTGGCCTGTGCGTACTTTTCGAAATCCTGGAGGTAGGCTTCGTCCTGGTAAAGCAGGTAGCCACGCATGCCGTAGACCATTTTCAGGTAGTTGATCTCGATCTGGTTGAACTGGTTGATCCGGAACGATTCATGAGGTATTTTCTCGGACTGCTCATTCACGTCACCGATACGCAAATAGGTGAACCCCACGACACCGGCGAAAATGAGAATCACAATCAGAAAGGCACCCAAGATTTTGTTTCGTAGCGAAAGCTTCAGGTTGTCCACCTCCTAATAAACACTTTCTTCGCAAACTATATGTCGCTGGTGGTAAACTCAGTTATATCATTCCTCTCGGACACATTCCAGCGCTGGGGATACTCAGCCCGAGAGTAGTCTCCCTCCTTTCCCCGTGTTCAGCTCAATCGGCTGGTTTCCAGACAATCTCCTACAGTACAGCAGTTCCATCTATGATATCAATGAATACGGGTACCAGTTGCGGGTCGAACTGTGTTCCGGAACAACGCATTAGTTCATTCTTGGCTTCATCCTGGGACATCGCCTTTCGGTACGGCCTGTCGTTCGTCATCGCGTCGTAGGCATCAGCAATGGCCAAAACGCGGCATTCCAGGGGGATCTCCTCACCTTTGATGCCGAGAGGGTAACCACTACCGTCCCAGTTCTCATGGTGTTTCAGGATCCAGTCCGCGATCGGGGAAAGATCAGGTGCGGAACTGGCGATTCGGTAACCGATTTCGCAGTGCATCCGCATCTCGGCCAACTCGTCCGGAGTGAGGAAACCCGGTTTGAATAAGATGCGGTCCGGGATGCCGACCTTACCGATATCGTGGAACTGACCAAACAGGCGTAAGTCCGCGATTCTGTGCTCTCGCAGGCCAATTAGCCTGGCCATTCCGCACATCAAGTCCTGGAGGCGGTCACCGTGACCCTCCGTGATGAAGTCCCTTGCCTCCAGGGCCTTAATCAGAGCCTGCACGATGGCGCTGCGGGTGCTCCCACGGTGGTGCAGCTTTTCCCGGTTCATGTTGTTCTCCGCTTCCCTAAAAACGTCAACCACGTCAGTGTGCCGACCGACGGCAAACCCCACAGACATGGTCAGGGCGAACCCAATGCTTCCGTCTAAAGAAAACGGCAGTCCCGGTCAAACCGGGCAATCACATCGGGAGCGTTTTCAACCAGTGCCTTGAACTCCCGTTCCCGCTGTTGCAGGGCTTCTTCCGCCAGCTTCCGTTCCGTGATGTCCCGTGTAATACACACTACGGTTCTCTTATCCGGCGCTATGTTAAGCACGGGGCTCATCCGGGCCTCAAGCCAATGACTTTCGCCATTGGCGACGATACTATACTCCATCATCTCCGCCCTGTTCGTTTTGAGTGTCCTGTGAATGAGCTCCAGGAACCGGTCAGCGTCCTTCCTCGACAGCACATTGTGGAGTAATTGGCCCTTCCACCCATAGAGGTCTTGCTTGCTCAGGCTTTCTTCTGAAGCCAGCACTTCAACGCATCGCCCGTCTTCGTCCAAAATGAGGGAGACATCCGGCAGCGAATTGACAAAGGCCCTTAGTCGTGCCTCGCTCTCACGCAAGGCATTGTTTATCCGCCTCCGCTCTGTGATGTCAGTGCCGGAACAGACTACGAACTCGATGGACCCATTGTCGTCGAACAAGAAACTATTAGACCAGTCAACCAGCCTGTACTCTCCGCTCTTAGTCATAAGATAGGTTTCACAACGACTAGGGAATGAACTGAGATTATTGTCACCAAAATAACCCCTGACCTGATCGACCGCTTTAGGCGTGATTAACACATCCCAAAGGCACAGATCCCGGACCTCTCCAAAAGAATAACCCGACAGAGTCTCACTGGCGCGATTGAAGCGGACAATTCGGCCTGTCTTGTCCAGCACCATCACCAGGGCCCCAACAGTATCAAGGACAGTAGCCAGGAACTTCTGCTTTCGCCGCAGTCGTTCTTCGGTTCTCTTGGTATCCGTGATGTCCCAGCAGGTCGTCGCAAACTGTCCCTCCTGTGGGCTGTAAGCTGAAATCAGATACCAGCGCCCTGTGGGCTCGAAGTACTGCTCGATGTTGGCTTCAATCCCCTCCAGGGCTACCTCACCGTAAACCCCGAGCCAGTCAAATGACAGGTCCCTCAACCTCGGAAAAAGCTCAGTGCCCAGCCGGCCTTCAAGTTGCTCCAGGCCGAACATCCGTTCAAAAGAAGGGTTTACTTCAAGAAATCGGTAATCCACCGGTTTCCCGTCTTCATCGCAGATAATCTCGCGCAGGGCGCAGCCGGCCAGCATCTTGCCGAAGAGCATGCCGTAGCGCTCCTCACTATCGCGCAGCGCCTCCCTAGTCATCTGAAGTCTTTCGACCAAGGTCTTCAGTTCTTGGACCCTGAGGCGCAACTCCTCCAGCTCGCGTTCCGAATCCACCCTCGGTTTATCCAACTGCAAACGCCTCCAATTTATCCGATTTGTGGCATTTGTTATTTATTATACCTTAGCCGGGGTAACTCTGGAAGAGATTTTGTGACAAATTTCTCAATCTTCGTGTTCTGATTACGTTCGGAACTTCGAAGAAATCATGCAGAACGGCATTTAGCTTTGTTATGAAGCCATTCCGCTTTGCTTCGGAACTATGCGTAATATTTGGCAGCATCCGGTGGTTCTGGCTAGATCAATCTGCTTAAGGGTTAGGTTCTACTGCGAAAACAATCACAAGCACAAATATACCCCAGGCTCATCCACGTCTGGGGCTCCTTGTCAGCAGTATCTCAGAAACTACAATAGGGGTTAATCTCTTTATCGTTCCAAAAGCCCGAGGTTCTGGGCCAGTTCGGCAAGGTAGGCCTTTTCAATCGCAACCCGTTCGTTGAATTCAAGATTCAGGCAGTTCCCCGGTCGGAAGGCCTGCAACCGGTAGTTCCCCGCCTGCAGTCCGGGAATCTCGGCCAGCATCTCGGCCAATACTTCCCGCGTATGCATCCCGGGGACGACCGTGGTCCGTATCTCGCCGCATTCCCGTTCCAGAACCGTAACTATGGACCGGCGTACGGCATCGGGACACAAACCACCGACCACTTTGGGGTACAGCCGGAACGGGAGCTTGTAATCCACCGCCACATGGTCAACCAGGCCTGACTCAAACAAGTGCAGCAGTTTGTCGGGGTTGGAACCGTTGGTATCCAGCTTGACAGGGAGACCCGTGTGCTTGATCGCTTCCAGGAAAGCAAACAGTTCTGGCGCAAGGAGCGCCTCGCCCCCGGTAACCACCACGCCATCCAGCAGATCCCGGCGGCGCGCCAGATAGGCTAGCACGTTCTTTGGCGGCACCAGTTCCGAAAAGCGTCCCGGGTCTACCAGATCCGGATTCTGGCACCAGGGGCAGCGAAAATTACAGCCCCGTACAAACACCACCGACACTACTTTGGAAAACCAGTCCACCAGGGATAGTTTTGTAAAGCCACCGATGGCAAAACCCTCAACCAAATGTCCCACCCCCTTGATTGAGATTTGGGATGTGCGAAGTTGGAAGTGAGTAGAAATGGTTGGAATTCGCATAGCGAATTCCTTCGAGCCTCCTACTTCTAACCTCTCACCTCTCACATCCTATTTTTGAAGGTGATGCGGTCCTTATACTCCTCCTTCTTCCCCTCGTTCCACTGGCTCACCGGCCGGTAGTAGCCTACGATTCGGGAATAGACCTCCGTAGCACCGCCGCACTTCGGGCAGCGCTGGTGTTCCCCGCTCAGGTACCCGTCGGAGGCGCATACCGAGTACGTGGGTGTTAGTGAAACATAGGGGACCCGAAATTTCTGTATAATCTTCCCTACCAGGGCAGCGCAACCCGCTGGATCGAGCAAGGATTCTCCAAGATACACGTGGATCACCGTACCGCCGGTGTAGAGCTCCTGGAGCGGTTCCTGGTTCTCAAGGACCTCGAAAAGATCGTCGGTCTGGTTCACCGGCAATTGGGTGGAGTTGGTGTAGTACGGTGCGGCGCCCCGCTTCCAGGCCTCGTCGTTGGCCGCAATGATGCCCGGGTACTTCTTCTTGTCGATACGCGCCAGACGGTGGGACGCCCCCTCCGCCGGTGTGGCTTCCAGGTTGTAGAGGTTCCCGGTCCGTTCCTGCACGCCGGAAATGAACTCGCGGAGGAAGGCCAGCACCCGAAAAGCAAACTTCTGCCCTTCCATTGTTCCGATTCCCTTACCTAGCAGGTTAATCGCGGCCTCGTTCCCCCCGACCAAGCCGATAGTCGAGAAGTGGTTCGACCAGTACTGGCCCGAGCGCTCCTTGACGGCGCGCAAGTAGCTACGCGAGTAAGGGTACAGCCCGCTTTCGGTCAGGCGTTCCAATACCCGGCGCTTGATCTCCAGCGAGGTAACCGCAAGGGAGGCCAGGTCGACCAGCCGGTCGAAGAACTGCCGGTCATCCTTCGCGAGATAGGCCAGGCGAGGCAGGTTTAGCGTGACCACTCCGATGGCGCCGGTCAGCGGGCTGGCCCCAAAGAGTCCGCCGCCCCGCTTCAAAAGGTCACGGTTATTGATGCGCAGGCGACAACACATGCTGCGAACGTCCTCTGGGCGCAGGTCGGAGTTGATGAAATTTGCAAAATAGGGTGACCCATATTTGGCTGTGACTTCAAAAACCTTGCGGGAGACGCGGCCGTCCCAGTCAAAGGCGTCTGAGATGTTGTAGGTCGGGATGGGAAAAGCAAAGCCACGCCCACGGGCATCCCCTTCCAGCAGCACGTCCGCGAAGGCCTGGTTGATCATGTCGACCTCGGCCTGAAATTCGCCGTAGGACTGGGACAACTGTTTACCTCCGACGACTGCCGGTTCATCCTTCATGAAGTCGGGGACCACCATGTCCATGGTGATGTTACTGAACGGAGTCTGGTACCCGGTCCGGGTAGGCACGTTAAGGTTGAAGACGAACTCCTGGAACGCCTGCCGGACGGCCTTGTAGTCAAGATTGTCCGTACGCACGTACGGCGCCAGCAGGGTGTCCACGTTGGAAAAGGCCTGGGCCCCGGCGGCCTCTCCCTGAAGGGTATACAGAAAGTTGAACATCTGCCCGAGGGCCGAGCGCAGGTGCCGCGGCGGCCTGGACTCGACCTGGTTCGGCACCCCACCGAACCCCTCTTCCAACAGCTGCTTCAGGTCCCACCCGATACAGTACGGCGATAAGTAACCGAGATCATGAATGTGATAGTCACCCTCGCGGTGGGCGCGCCGCACCTCGGGCGGGTAAACACGCTCCAGCCAGAAGTGAGCGGCTGCCGTGTTGGAAAGGTAGCTGTTTAATCCTTGTAGGGAGAATGAAGAGTTGGCGTTCTCTGACACCCGCCAATCAGCTTGGTTCAGGTAGGATTCCACCAGGTCACAGCTGACCAAAGACTTTATATCCCGCATCTGACGGTGCTGTTCACGGTAGAGGATGTACGCCTTGGCGGTCTGGAAGTACCCAAGCTCCATCAGCACGGTTTCCACCAGATCCTGGACCTGTTCCACCGAGGGAACCTCCACACCCTTCTTCACCAGGGCAGTGACTACACGCTGGGTTACAGCTGGAGCGGCCTCTTCCGACCAATGGGTTTCACCCGTCGCCTTGAAGGCCTTGATGATCGCATTGGTTATTCTCGTACCTTCAAAAGGCACAAAGCGACCGTCTCGCTTGTGAATGGTCTGAAACATACGCACTTGACCTCCTCGGCTTTCCCAGGGATCTATCCCCGCTGAAATGCCAACATGCAAAACCCCGGCCCTAACGGACCGGAGTAATCACGCAAATTAACCGCTTGTTTCTACAAGGAAGCTCGATATTCCTGCCTGAAATATCATAATTTGCCAAAACACCATGGTCGTGAAGGGGGAACGGCAGCCCTATTTGGGACCAAACTCGCAGCAACCGGTACATTCGGAACGTTCTCCGGTTTCGGCAAAATGCCGGAACTTCTTGAGGAACATAACCTCCTCGCCGGGGCACTGCTGGACGAACTGAACCATCTTTAACACTCGATCCCGGGCCTCCGGCGACAGGTAGTGTTCGATCCGGCAGGCGTCCTGCTCGGCCACTTCCTTATCCAGCCCCAGAATATCGTGAAAAAATACCAGCAGCATCTGGTGTCGGGCATAGATTTCCTTGCCCACTCGCTCACCCTCGGCGGTGAGCTCAATGTAACCATATTTCTCCTGCTCCACAAGCCCCTTCTCCGAGAGGACCTTAATGGCGACGACCACAGAAGGCATCTTCACGCCGAGTGCCTGGGCCACGTCCCGCACCCGGACAACCTTCTGTTCCAGACCGATAACATACAATGTCTCAAGGTAGTCCTCCAGGGACTGGGTATACCCAGTCACCTCATCACCCCCATTTACGAGCGTCTCTGTCCAGTATAAACCATATTCTGACTGAGGTAAACGTTCCTGAGGCCGGCAAACACTACCAGACGCAACGAACTGTTCTACCGCGTGGTACAGGCCCGGCAACCGCTACACCGCGAGCATCCCCCCGCTCCCATCAACAGATGGCAGCAGCGCGGGCAGAACAGGGCGGCCGGGTTGTCCAGGGCCAGGCCGCAGCGAGAACAACGCAGGACCGGCCCTGCGGGCGGTTCCAGCCTTGGGGCCGCGGATTCCGCTTTATCCCGGTCGGCGCCCAGACGATCCATGAGCCGCTTCCCAAGACTGACCATTTCACTCACTCTCCACTGCGGGACAACTGTTGCGCCGTCGCCGGAACTGCCGGGCCAGGAGCACGAGGACAACGCCGGTCGCGGCAAAGCCGCCGGCGGTCAGAAGCGCTCCTCCATAGCTGTCAACTCCGAAGACACCCCCCAGGCGACCAATCAAACCACCCACCAGGAAGGCGATGACCCAGGTCGCCAGCCAGAGCAGGGCGGCCTCGCCCTTGCTCCGTTCCTTGAAAATGATCAGGATGGAGGCAATGCAGGGTACAAACAGGGTGATGGTAAGCAGGGCCACCAGTGTCTGCAGTGCAGTCAGATCCATGATCATCAGGCCCGCGGCTCCGAAGTCGCGGCGTACGATCCCCATGATAAACGCCGTTGCTGACCCGGACGGAAGGTGCAGCCAGCCCACCGTAAGCGGAGCCAGGATGTTCTGCAGAAACTGCAGTACACCCGTAAGCTGGAAGGTACTGATGATCAGGGCACCCAGGGCAAAGATCGGGGTCGCTTCCTTCAGGAAGCGGAAGGCCTTGTTCCAGGTCTTTTTCAGTACATTGCCAAACCGGGGCACACGCAGGGGCGGCAGGTCGATCATCAGGTGGGTGGACTGGCCCGGAAGCAGGGCACTCAGTATCGTGCCCGCCACCACAAAGACGGTAAAGATCACCAATACATAGACCAGTACATAAGTGCCGCCGAGCCCCGCCAGTAAACCGGCGATAACGGCAAGCTGGGCCGAACAAGGAATGGTCAGCGCCAGGAGAAAGATGGCGATCCGTCTCTCCCGATCCGAACCCAAAATCCGCGTGATAATCGTCGCCATCGTAACGCAGCCGAAGCCGAGGATGAAGGGAATCACCGCCCGACCGTTCAGGCCGATACCAGTCAAGGCCCGGTCGACTAGGGTGGCAATACGGGGCAGGTAGCCGGAGTCCTCAAAGAGCGAAAGGAAGAAATAGAACCCGGTCACCAGGGGCATGAGCAAACCCAGGACATAGATCACGGTCATGGTCAGGACGCCAAACTCACCGATCAGGATAGTGCCAAGAGCTGTTTCCTCAGCGGCGAACCGGCCGATCAGGTTGGTGATAAACGGTTCATAATAGCCGGCCATTACGTCTTCCTCGAGGAAGTCGACAACTGTACCGGCAATGAACACCCCCAC
Organism: Desulforudis sp.; assembly: GCA_003604975.1. Lineage (GTDB taxonomy): Bacteria > Bacillota > Desulfotomaculia > Desulfotomaculales > Desulforudaceae > SURF-60. Next base: position 38,053 of record QZIR01000036.1, read on the forward strand.
CACCTGGTACATTACAAACAGGGCCAGGCAGAGGAGTGGAATACCCGTGAGAGGACGGATCATCCAACGCCCGAGTGTCGTCCCGAAAGCAGACATCTTGCCCGATTCGGTGACCACGTTCTGTACCATGTCGTTTACGCGCTGCCGACGTAATCGGTAGATTCGCTCACGCTCCCGGCCGGGCTCAACGAGGTGGCGGGCGGCCACGGCCGCATCACCCTCGAGCACTAGGAGGGCGTCACCCTGGTTCCCCATCCGGTTCAGGGTGGACTGTAAGAGCGGTTCCAGGCCGGGCGTCAGGTGGCCCGGGCGGGCCTTCTTCAATTCCGCGTACAGCCGGTCGAAACCCTGTTTCTTGACGGCCACGGTGGGTACAACAGGCACCCCGAGCATCTCGGAAAGGCGGTCAAAGTCGATTCCCAGGCCCCTTCGCGCCGCCTCGTCCACCATGTTGACGGCGACTACCATTGGCACACCGGTATCAATGATCTGCTGGGTTAGGAACAGGTCGCGTTCCAAGTGGACGGAATTGACCACGTTCACGACGACATCCGCAGACAGGATGATATCCCGGGCAATACGTTCCTCGTCGTTAAATGAAGAAATCCCGTAAACACCCGGCGTGTCAATCAACACATCGTCCCCAAGGCGGCCGTGCGAGATCTCCAGGGTGGTTCCAGGATAGTTAGAAACATCTACGTATAATCCAGTAAGCGCGTTGAAAAACACCGATTTTCCGGTGTTCGGGTTGCCGGCCAGCACGATACGGCGGGCCCTCTCGGGAATATCGATTTCCAGGATCAAGTTATGGTGGTGTTCGCCTGGTTTCTGTAACTGACCAATCTCCGAATCCTGCTGTAACGCCGGGCAGTCATCTTTCGTACACTGGCCGCATGGTTTATCCTTGGACATTTTGCCTACCCCCGTCAAAGTGATGCAATTATGACTGCTATGGAAAGATAATCAAACTTACCAGTAGGCCAAACACGGGCGCAGAATGATCTGCGCCCGCATCAAATCCTCTATAACTGGTTAACTGGACACTACGCCACCAGGTCGACCTCGATTTCCGAAGCTAAACCGCGTCCCAGCGCGATCTCCTGCCTGTTCCTGCTGATTACAACAGGGCCTGCGGGCACAACCTCCACACAGGTGAGCATCTCTCCCTCGCTGATCCCAAAACGGATCGCCTGGGCCCTCACCACTTCATCGGTAATGTTTAGAATCCGGATGTTCTGACCCTTCTTGACCTCGTGCAGTTTCAATTGGTATCCTCCTCACCTTGAGACTGCGCCTGTACCAAAGTCTCATTTCCTTAGCCTAACCCAATTCTGTTTAGCTTGGCGACCATTGTTAGGTATTGCTAACTAGATTAAACCCCGCTTATCTAATTTTGTCAAGAGAGATTTAGAGAGAATCTGGGCTTTTATTTCCAATACTGTGTTCCTCCATGGGAAAGAGGATCAGGCGATATGTCTGATCCTCTAACCTAAGTGGTTGCTAGCTGGCCTCGGTTTCAATTTTGACAAAATGGTGTCGTGATAGACATCGTAGAAATCGGATTTAGGCTCCCTTGGCGCGGCGGGGACAGTTGCCGGTGCAGCACCCATTACAGAGCACCCGGTCCATTTCGCCCTTAATGTGGCACCAAGAACGGCGCACAAAGACGGTCTGGCAATGTCCATTCTTATAGGCCTCCTTAATTCTTTTGGCAAGCTCGTGATTTACAAAATCCGTCAGGACTAGGACGACATCCACTTTTTGCGTCACCTTAAGCTCCAGGTGACTCTTTTTTCGCCCGGAAATATGGCGGATATCTTTGAACCCGATACCGCGCAGGTTGTCCATAATGTTCCCCAGCCTGTCTCCGCCGATGATAAGAATGGACATCTCTTCACCTTCCCTTTTTATGCTCCTGCCTTCCGTTTTGTGTTATGTCCAAGTCCCCCAGGCGGATCCCCACTGACGGCCACTGTGAGTTGTCTGGGCACTGCTTAGTGGCGCATGTGCACCCGTTGCAGCCGCAACCGGATGACGAACCCTCTTTGGGCTTAATCTTGCCCCGGATTTGAAAACCTAAGGCAATGCCCGCCACCACTCCGATACCGATGATCATCGCCGACTCCATGCTTTATCCTCCTTGTTTCGGGGCCACGGGGACCCAATAGCCGATTACTTCAACAAAGATCCCATACAAACCCGGGTTAACCGAGGCCGAGCAGCCGACCGCCCTGGTAGACCAGGAAGGCCATTATCCAGCCCAGCACCAGGCTGTAAGCCATCGCGAAACCGGTCCAGCGCCACGAATTGGTCTCCCTTTTAATGGTGGCGATCGCGGCCACGCAGGGGATGTAAATGAGGGACATCACCATAAAGGCGTAGGCCGAGAGCGGCGTCCATAAGGTCTGGATGGCCGAAGTCAGTCTATCCTCCCCGATACCGTAAACCACACCGAACATTCCGACCACGACCTCCTTAGCCAGCAGGCCAAAGATGAGTGCGGCCGCCGCTTCCCAGGTACCGAATCCGAGCGGCGTAAAGACCGGGGCCAGGAAACCGCCGATGGCACCCAGGTAGCTCTCCCGGCTGGCGAACTCTACGCCGGCAGGCAGACTGGCGAAGACCCAGATCACGATGACCACCGAAAAGATGATCGTCCCGGCCCGTTTGATAAAAGCCCAGCCCCGTTCCCACATGTGGATCAGCACCCCTTTGAGGGTTGGTACCCGGTACGGGGGCAGTTCCATCACGAAGGGCGACACCTCACCCTTAAACAGGAAGCGCTTGAACAGGATGCCCATCATAATCGCCAGGGCGATTCCGAGGAAGTACAGGGAAGAGATGATCAGTCCCTGGAAGGCGGTAAAGAAAGCGCCTACGAAGAGCACGTAAATCGGCAGCCGGGCCGCGCAGGACATCAGCGGGGTGATCAGGATGGTGATCATCCGGTCACGCCTGTTCTCCAGGGTGCGGCAGGCCATGATCGCCGGTACGTTGCAGCCGAAACCGACAATCAGCGGGATAAAGGACTTGCCATGGAGTCCCAGCCGATGCATGAAGCGGTCCATGATATATGCCGCGCGCGCCATGTACCCGCTGTCCTCGAGCAGTGAAATGGCGAAAAAGATCAGAAAAATCGGCGGAATAAAGACCAACACCGCCCCGACGCCGCCGATGATTCCGTCGGCCACCAGGGAAGCAATCAGTTCGTTGGTAAACAGCGCCCCCGCACCCTCGCCCAGCCACTCGAAGAATTCCTCCACGTAGCCGATCAGCGGGTCGCCGAGAGCAAAGGTGAATTGGAACACAGCAAACATGGACAGAAAGAAAATCGGCATGCCGAGAAATCGGTTGGTCACCACGCGATCGATCCGGTCGGAGATGGACAGGCGGTCCTCGGTGGTGCTCTTACGGGTTACCGTTTCCTTGATCAGCCCGCTGATGAACCCATAGCGTCGGTCGGCGAACAGGGATTCCGGATCCAGCCCGGTCATGCTCTCGATGTGCGCAGCCACTTCGTCGCGCAGCTTGACGATGTCGCCGGCCTTCAGCGATTGCATCACCCTGCCGTAGATGTTTTCGTCGCCTTCCAATAGCTTGACAGCCACCCAGCGCGCGGGCAGGTGCTTGACTGTTTGCACCGCGGCCAAGGCTTTTTCCAGCCTGGCAATGCCCGGCTCAGCCTCCCGTCCGTAGTCGATCCTGAACGTACGACCCGGTCCTTTTCCGGCCGCGCCGACTGCCGCGGTGACCAGTTCCGACGTGCCCTTGTTGCGTACGGCCACAGTGGGTACCACGGGTACGGCTAGAATTCCGGCCATTGCCTCCAGATCGATCTTGATCTGCTTCTTCTCGGCCTCGTCAAACATATTCAGGGCAATAACAAGGTTGGCTCCCATCTCCAGCAGCTGGGTGGTGAGGTACAGATTCCGCTCCAAATTGGAGGCGTCAACGATGTTCACAACCAGGTCCGGTTCCCCGGAGAGGATATAGTTCCGGGCCACCGCCTCGTCCTCCGAGAAGGCCCCCAGGCTGTATGTACCCGGCAGGTCGACCACCCGGATGACCTGACCGTCCCGAACATGTCTGCCTTCCTTCTTTTCGACCGTTACCCCCGGCCAGTTCCCTACCTGGTGGCGGGCCCCGGTCAGGTTATTGAACATGGATGTCTTACCCGAATTTGGATTACCGGCCAAGCCGACGACCATCTCGTTCAATGATTTCGCCTCGCTGTTTCCCTGCATTGTGTAGCTCCTCTCGTAAATTGGTTACACATCTAACTAACTAGCGTTAATTGTCAACTTCTTCTACCATTATCTTCTGGGCAACTCCCCGGCCAAGCACAATCCGACCGTCACCCAGTGAAATGATTAACGGACCGCAGGGTTGACTCTGCACAATTCGTACCAAACTACCCCTCGCAAATCCCATTTCGCATAACCGCTGGCGCAGTTCTTTTCCCCCGACTACATCCCGTACCACAGCATCGCGGCCGGGTGTGAGAAATCCCAAGGGCAGTACCGCATTCAACACCTAACTCACCTCCACCGTCACCGCTTCAGCCTCCTGGCGGCGCAGGGTCAGACTGTAACCCTTAACCAAAATCTCAATTGGGTCACCCATCGGCGCCATCCCCTTGACCTTGATTTTCGTGCCGGGAACCAGGCCCATTTCCAGAATGCGCCGCCGGAGCATCCCTGAACCGAAGACACCGGTGATCCTTCCGGTATCCCCCGGCTTAAGCTTACTGAGCATCTTGCCCTCACCGTGATACACTTACGCCACCTCCTTAGATATTTAAAACAATCTAAACGCAACTTAATAAAGTTAGCAGAACCTAACTATTGGTCAAAGTTTATCTCGTTAAGGCCGAGGTGTCAATGCCTAACTTGCTTAAAGGGCAAAAAAATATCCGCCATACCGCTAATCGATGCCGATTTCTGAGGATAAATGAGGGAAATGGAAGTTCGGATGCCAGACGGATGGGGGGGATTGTAAATACAGGTCATCGAACCTTCAAAGACCATAAGAGGACAAACCCAAGGCCTTATACTTTAAGGGTATGATCACCGTCAGCCGCCTCTAAGTTGAACGGATTTCATCCAGCACCAGTGCCGTTACCCTGGGTAAGACCGCCATCACACTAGGAGTGAGTTCCATTCCCAGGTCGACTTCGGCCGGTTCAACCCCGTATACGACAACCGCCGGATGGTGTCCATGCTGGGCGAGTATCGTCATTACTTCCGGAAACCGGATGTCGTGCGTTGATACGGCTTCGTCGCGGAAGGAATCCAACTCTTCGCCGGGGATGCGGTAGACAGTGCCTGGTTCGCCCCCTCCTTGCACGGCGTCGACCACAATAATGCGGTCGGCGCCTTCCAGGTCATAAATCAAAGAGTACACGCCGGTACCCGCGTCAACCAGCTCTACGCCATCCGGCAGTTCCGTGTCCTGAAGGGCTTCAATGACACGAACCCCGATCCCGTCGTCCTGCATAAGGATGTTCCCCAGGCCTAAGACAATCGTTCGCCGCATTTCGGTCAAGCCTCCCTGAGATTCAATACCTATCTTTGTTATCATCCCCGACGGTGCGCTCGAACTTCTACTGCACGCTCATCCAATCCCTGACCAGTCATTAGAAAACCGGCGACTAAAGCGGTAATCGGAATGGCCAGGATCAGGCCGATGGAGCCGGCCATCGCCCGGATAATCTCCGTCGCGATCATGTCGAGGTTGATAATCTTTAAGGCCGGGATCTCGTAGGCCATGAAGAGCAGCATCAGGGGAATGGTCGCACCGGTATAGGCCAAGATCAGCGTATTGGCCATCGTCCCCATGATGTCCCGGCCCACCCTCATCCCTGACTGGAACAGCTCCCTCGTCGTAATCTGGGGATTAGCACGCTTTACCTCTTCCATTGCGGAAGCTATCGACATGCCAACGTCCATTATGGCTCCGAGGGCGCCAATGATGATCCCCGCAAACAGCAGGCCACGGATGTCAAAATCGATCTCCTGGGGAATGTACAGAAGCCCGATAGCCTCTTCACTACCGCCAAACCCGGTTAGACGGGTAAGCGTGCCGACCAGGAGAGCGAGCAGGCCGGCCACCAACACCCCGCCGGTAGTGCCGATAATGGCGGCCAGTGTCTTCCGCCCTGGGCCCGCAATCACGATGAAGGTAAGGGTGATCACGACGGTGCAGACCAAAACCGTAACCCCGATCGGATTGTAGCCCCTGAGCAGCAACGGCAGCAACACGGTGCCAATGGCCAGCCCGGTGATGCCAAGAGTAACCACCGTCTTGACCCCTTTAAAGCCTCCGACCAGCATGAGCAGGAACAAGAATGCCGCTACCAGACCGTACAGGTAACGGTCTCGCGTAAAATCGGCCACGTGTGCGACACTGATTTCACCGTCCACCACTTCCGCCCATACCAGCACCCGGTCGCCCGGCTTAAACTCAAGGTCGTAGGCCGGGTGTCCGGTGGAAGCGTTCTCCACGTCCAGCACCTGCCCGGCAAACGGCCCGTCCAGGATCTCCACCCGGATTGAGGTACGTGCAATAACCATTCCAACGGCTGGCTCCTCGCTGGTAAGCTGCTGTACGTCAAGCACCCTGGCTCGCATAAGTTCCTCCAGGTAATTGTTCTCACCAGCTGCTACAGGGTCCGCAGTCCCGCCCCCAAGGATAAAAAGACAGAAAAACAGTACAGCAATCACTTTTACAGGTGTTCTGCTCATAATCCGTGTTTCTCCTCGAACTGTGTTTTATTCAGCCTCAATGCCCAGTAGCTTTAACACCTCGCGCAGTGCCCCGGAGGCGCCCCGCGAGGGAGCATAGACATAGGGTTTCCCGTTTCGTTCACAGACGGCCTCGACATCGGGCATCTTGTGTTTCATAGCTTCGGTCACAATAACCACGACATGCGCTCGGCGCACCTTGGATTCCAGGAACTTCCCGACCATAAAGCCTGACTCCCAGGTAAACTTGGCTCCCCGGCGCTCGAAGACACGTTTAAAGGTCTCCTTGTAGGCGTCGGCCCCGACCACCAGGATGGTCTTTTCAGCCAGTACCTGGGATTCAGCCTGCTCAGCCCCGTCCTTATCGCGGCGTTCCTTTTTGGGTTCCTTACGCAATGAACGTAACTGCAGGAAGGTGTCACCCGGGTCGTATTTCCAGGCCACTTTAGCTGAAGACGGGTCCCCCGATTTATACCCGATCTCGGCCAGGTCACCTTCCTTAAGGTCCAGGTGCGCTATGTCGGCTTCCGGCACGGTGACGAAAGTCTCATCCTCATCACTGTAGGCACCCCACTCGCCACCGCGCCTTTCAAGGGGGGCGACAAACGACAAGCGGCCCGATGATTCCCCCCGACCCCGCCGGATCAAGACCTCAAAGTAAAACATCTCGCTGCCGCGGTCGTTCGCGCCCTTCCTAAAGGCACCCAGAATGTCGCCATGCTCAACGGCCTCGTTACGCACGACCCCTTCGGGCACGAAGGTCTCCTTCCCGGTGCGGTAGTCTACGAGCACCCCTCCGCGGGGCAGGCGCCGGAATTCACCCAACCGCTCCCAACGGCCGTCCATTTCCCAGACTGCGTAGTCGACGTTTTCACCGTCGGGGTCAGCCGTGGGGCGCGGTGGTTCGTCCTCGGTTTCTTCGGTCTGGTCACCGGAGAACTGTTCAAGCAGGATCTCCTCGGCCAACAGCAAATCACTGACCTTACTCACCAGTTCACGTTCAGCAGGCCGGCCGACACTCCTGCCCAGTTCCTGGTATATCCGAACGCGCGCGGAACGCAGGTCTTCGATCACCGTTCGATAGGCTGATTGCTTCATAAGCGACACCTCCAAACAAGGATCTCGGGGTTATAGCCCATTGTTCAGTCCTTTTAGCTGAAATCAAAGGAATTTCCGATCCGCCGCACAACCTCTTCCAACCGTTGTTCCGAACCGACCAGTGCGATGCGCACATAGCCTTCACCGCGCGGGCCGAAAGCCACTCCGGGGACAAACAGCACCCCCGTACGCCGGGCCAGTTCCCAGACAAACTCCCGCGAAGAGCGCCAACCAGCCGGCAAAGGCGTCCAGATGAACATCGAGGCCTTGGGGCTGGGCACCGGCCAACCCAGGCTGGACAGGCCCCTGACCAGGATATCACGCCGCCGCTGGTAAACCCGCGCGTTAATCTCCACAGCTTCCTGGGAACCGTGCAGGGCTGCGATGCCGGCCTTTTGCACGGCCCGGAAAACTCCGAAATCGATATTGGACTTGATCACGCGTAGTCCATCCAGGATTTCGGCATTACCGACTACGAAGGCACAGCGACATCCGGCCATGTTATAAGTCTTAGAAAGAGAATGAAACTCTACTCCCACCTCTTTCGCCCCCTTCGCCTCCAGGAAGCTGGGCGGCCGGTAGCCGTCATAGGCCAGTTCAGAGTAAGCGACATCGTGACAGACGATGATCTCATACTTACGGGCAAACTGCACTACTGCCCTGAAAAAGTCCAGGTCGGCCGTAGCCGCTACAGGGTTGTTCGGGTAGTTGATAACCATTATTCGGGCCCGTTGTGCTACTTCCACCGGCACCGCCCCGAGGTCGGGCAAAAAACCGTTTTCCTTGAGGAGAGGCAGCGGGTGGATGGTTCCCTCCGCCAAGACCACTCCGGCACTGTAGATCGGGTAACCGGGGTCTGGTACCAGGGCAACCTCGCCCGGGTTCAGGTAGGCCAGGTAGACGTGCGCCAGGCCATCCTGTGAGCCCATCAGGGATAGCACTTCCCGCTCCGGGTCGAGCAGCACCCCGAACCGCTGCCGGTACCAGTCGGCCACCGCCTGCTTGAACTCGGGCAGCCCCTCGGCCAGGGCGTAATTAAAGATGCCTGGCTCACGAATCGCCTCGATCAGGGCCTGCTGGATGTGCAGCGCGGGGCTCCGGTCCGGACTGCCCACACTGAGGTTGATCACATCAACACCTGCGGCACGAAGCTCTTTTCCAAGATCATCCATCTCTGAGAATATGGCGGCAGAAAGACCTTGAATTCTTCTGGCAACTTGCACGAAACCGCTCCTTTGTTAGTATCTTGTCTGTAAGAACTTGGCCAACAACAGGACAGATTCCTGCCTCATACAATGACTAAGGATTATTTTTAGAAAGGCAGTAGCAGAAAACTATGTGGCAAGCAACTTGTTGAACTCCTCAACCGCTGACTCCAACTCCTGTTCCGACTGCGAATCACGCTCTAACTGCTGCATCCGGGCTCGGGATGAGAGATGGGGGTCGGTCTCCCACCAGTTAATGCCTATTTCCTTGGCTTTATCAACCGAGGCCACCAGCAGACGTAAGCGAATGGTTAAGAGATCAACCTCCGCCAGAGACACCTTGATGTCGCCTACGATCACCAGGCCTTTATCGAGCACACGCTCCAAGATTTCAGCCAGGTTAGTGGCATTGGTCGAATGTTTAATATCCGCCACAAACTCCCGCCTCACTTTCTTTCGATATGATTTGGTAAAAATGAAGCTCTTAACTCAAACGTAAACGTATGAGCTAGAGCGTTCATTCCAAGAACCATACTCACTCTAACGGTTTACCGCCAGGTAAGCCTTTACGGCCTCGTCCCAGGCGTCAATCGTCTGTTGATTTACGGTCTGCATCCCAGCCAGAAGGCTCTCAATCTCAGCCCGTGTGGATGCCCAGTCATCCGCCATCCTAGCCAGAAGGCTCTCAATCTCAGCCCGTGTGGATGCCCAGTCATCCGCAATCCTAGCCAGAAGGCTCTCAATCTCAGCCCGTGTGGATGCCCAGTCATCCGCCAGTTTTTGAGACCAATATTTGGCCGATTCATTCAGATCGTAGGTGTTTTTGCGAATCAGGGCCTGGACTTCATTCGTTATTCTGCTGATATCGTCTAAGCGCAAACGGTAAGCGGTAGCCATCTCATAACCTAGCTTCTGAAGATCTTCTGGTCTACCCATTCGGCAGCTTCCTCCTTATTCTCCCTTCCCCAGGGGAAATGGTGGTACAGGGAGCCCACCCGGAAGGACCCCCTGTACCACTGCAACTAGACTGTGGCCACGTTAACTGTTTTGGTAAGACTTACCGCGGTGGCGTACTTCAGCCAGGTTTCGACACTTGCAATGACGATACGAGCTTCAATCGCCAGCAGCTCGATACCAACCAGCGAAATACGGACCCATGCGTCTATCACGATTCCTTTGTCTAAGATACGGTCAATAACTTCGGCTAGGCTGGACGTGTCAATGCTCTTGTTAATACTCACCCTTCTCACTCCCCAAATTAGGATTAAGAACGTACGTTCTACACCCATTATATGGCTCCATCAGCAATGTGTTACTACTGCCCTAAGTTTTTACAGCAAGTTCCCCAGGGGACCAAGATCAAGGTTGATGTTTTCCTTTTCTAACTCAAAAATCTCCCGCAGCTCATCCATTTTCTCATCCAGGCGCATCAGGGTTAAGCCCAGTTGTTCCTCCTGTTCGGCTGTTAGAACACCACGCTCAACACGTCTTAGAGCTTGACGCTCCATTAATTGACGGATTAGTTCAAGTAAGGTCAGGACCAGTTGAGCCAGACCCTTGTCTACCTCTTCACGTTCCACGTCCAAACGCTTTGCCGGGCGGCGTGCCTGCGTTTCCGCGAGCGGGGCCTCAAATTCGCCAGCATCAGCATTCAGGTATTGTATCTTCATAGTATGGTCCTCCTCTTCATTCCAGCACGAGGCTGACAAAACTGTAGGGCGGCCAGGGACCGCTGATCATATAGGCTATCCCTGGACGTTTCTTGGCGTGACTCCTAACTGTCAGTATGAACTCGCCAACCAATGCTGTGGGCACCAGATAGGCAGCGTTGACCATCAAACCGGAAACCTGATCCAGCTTAACCTGCCGTTCCGCAAAACGTGGTTTTAGTACTTCTTCCAATTCGCGGACAACATCCCCGGCGATCCGAACCCTGTCCATCGTTCCTGCGGTTATACGCAGTCGGTCCCTGAGAAACCGCCGTCCTGTACCGGACTCTGCGTGATCATCCGGTGTTTCCGTCCGGGAAACGGATGGTACCGTACCGGGTGTAGATCGGATCATGATGCGTACACCGATCTCCGCTTTGCCCTCCGTCCGGGCAAACTGGGACACAATACGGTCATAGTTTCGTTCCAACAGTTGCCCAATTTCGTTCTGATCACGGACAACAGTCCCGTATCGTACCGGCAGGACACTGCCGAACTGTTGGTACAGACGGTCGACAAGTTTACCATATAGTAAAACCCGTTTGATATCCGGCTGGGCAGCCAGACATGCTGTTAGGCTGGTGATGGCCGTAACGTCTGCAAAGCTCTGAGCATCAAGATCAGTATCGTTCATAGATAGTGGTTCGGCTGACCGCATCAGGCAGATCAGAAATCTTCGGAATTGTTCCATTCTCCCACTTCCAAACGATCAACCGACGCCAACACCAGCGCCAGCTTAATCGCAATCAGGTCAACATCGCCCAGGGAAATAACGATGTCGCCGTACAGGACCACACCCTTGTCGATAATCCGATCCAGTATGTCAAGCAGGGAAACATTGTCATAGGCCGCGTCGAGATTCAAAACCGATCACCTACTCACTGTCCGCTGTGAAGTTATAGGGTGGCCAGGGACCGGAAAGCTCCAAGGCGATTCCTTTGATCGCCCCATCGAGCTGCCTGACAAGGTCGCAGAATGATTCCTGCGTCCCGGCCTCAACCAGGAATACGGCGTTTAACATCATGTCGTCCGTTCGACCGGTAGCCTCCCTGGACAGTACCTGGTTGGTGCGCCAGCGGACGGTCACCCTTTCCAGGGACTCCAGCACCTGTCGGGCATGATTCCGGGCCAGATCACGGGCCTTTTCGGACACGGAAAGCTGTGCCCGGCGCTGCATGATGTAGGCCCGACCCGGAGAACTGCCGACCGGTGTCACTGTATCCTGCGCCAGCACTACGCTCTTGATTCGTTCAAGGTCGGCATAGACCTTTACGCCCCATTCCTGCCGGTTACAAAGCATCCTGAGCTGCCTGACGCACCGGTCGTAATCGGTCTCAAGCCTAATCCGGACGTTCTCCTCGTTATGGAAAACCAGTCCAAACTTCAATGGGATCACGGTTGCTTCCCGGGTAATCAAGGACAGAATGGCGTTGTGTCGGGTGGCCTGTACGGTTAGCCAATCAACATCCCTAACCCTCTCCACCAAAGCGTCTTCCCCGAAATCTTTCTCTGGAACCGGTTTCACCACTCCGCTCAGATCCTGGGCACTGATCAGCATAAGGTCTGGCGGCAGATCGGCCAGCCGGCCGGGATCACTCAGGATTGGAGCTAGTTCTTCGGACCAGCCAATACCGTAAAGGTAGTAAACCAAGCTACTCACCCTCGTACTGTATATTCCGAGTCCTGGCTAACTCTAAGCGTTCCAGGAGAACGGCCTCAGTTTCCCGGAATTCTTCTTCGGTTAACTCTTCCATCTCGTAATACATCTCCAGGGCAGCCAGTTGTTCCATCAGATGAGCCTCGTCATAGAGTTCCTGTTCCACCCGCTTGTGGATTTCTTGGAACAGCATTAACAACCCGCGAAAAGGAAGGGTCAGCAGATCATCCACCAAGAACACGGCATTCACATTCTCTCTTCCGGAGTTGCTGATAACCGTAAACGAACAAAGTTGTACGGCGGCCAGGGACCGGTGTATTTAAAGGTCAAAAGGTTTTCCACAGGACGGTATACCTCGTTAACCAGCAGATCGAAAGCGTTTTCCCGCTCTTTTTGGACCAGGAAGGAAGCGTTGAACACCATGCGTTCCATCAGAATCTTGTTCACTACGGCCTTATCCGCTGCCTTAGCCAAGGGCTCGTAAATATGCTCCTGATAGTACTCACGTCTGGCGTCAGCCAGATGCGCCACTAATTCGCCCAGCTGTACCGTTAAATGATAAGACTGGGACTCATTCTTTATGGCCTGAATCTGAGTCTGCCACTCGGTTACGCGTGGATCAAGCTGAGCCATCTCCTTGACAAAGGATTGCTTGGTCCAAAAAACTTTCAGTCCTACTTCAATACAGTTTCGAACCTGTTCCAGCGCGGCAAAAATGTCCGTATAGTTCTCCCGGACCAGGGATAATACTTCGTCCTCGGTACGGGCCAAAATACCGAAACGCATCGGGGCCACGTCGCTGTGCCGAAAAACAGCGGAAAGCGCCCGTTGGTGCTGTAGCATGCGGTCCTTGATAAAGGTACGCTCATCGATGAAGCTGTCACTTACCACTGCTGCGATATCCTGGAAGGGGAGTGTATATACTTGTGCCGGCGGGTTTCCAACACCGATACGTCCGTATTTCTCCCGTCCGCCAGCTGGTACAAATCCATAAAGGTACTTTCCATGTACCCGAGCCAGACTAATCACTTCTCTTCTGCATATGTTGTAAGGCGTCTGCAAGGTGCCGCCATCCCACTTCGGGCGCCGACCTTGCTCCAGGTTCTCTTCCGGACCGAACGACTTCCCGGATCGCGTTAAGGCCGGCCCGATGGCAAAGGTAGCGCAGATCAGCACCGGAAAAACCGATGGTCTCACGGGCCAGGTGTGCAATATCCACCGTTTCGGACAGCCGCAGTTTCCCAGCGTGAATCACCAGTATGGCCTTTCGGGCGTCCTCGTTTGGAAGCGGAAAGGCCAGATGCAGTTCCAGCCGCCCGCTACGCAGGAGCGCCTGGTCAATCAGGTCACGCCGGTTGGTGGCTCCGACCGGGATTACTCCCTGCAGCCCCTCGACACCATCCAGTTCAGTCAGCAACTGACTAAGTACCCTTTCCGAAACCGAGCTTCCGCCACCACTACGATTCCCTACCATGGCATCGATCTCATCGAAGAAAATGATACAGGGCGCCGACTGCCTGGCCTGCTTAAAGATCTTTCGCAGTTCACGCTCCGATTCACCGACCCACTTGGAAAGCAGGGCTGGCCCGTTGACCAGCAGGAAATTTGCACCCGCCTCGTTAGCCAGGGCACGCCCTGCCAAAGACTTACCCGTTCCCGGTGGACCGTAAAACAAGATTCCGCGTACGGGTTCGACACCCATTTCGTCAAAGAGGTCCTGGTGGCGCAGCGGCCAAACCACGTTCTCCTCGAGTTGACGCTTTATCTCTTCGAGGCCTCCGATATCACTCCATCGGGTCTCGGGGATTTCCACGGCAAACTCACGTGTTGCAGAAGGTTCAATTTCGTTTAAGGCACGGATATAATGCGGCATCGCTACCGTAATCCGGGACAAATCTGTGTCCGTAGGGCGATCATTGCAGCGAGCCATCAGATCCCGCAGCGCATTCATCGCTGCTTCCCGGCACAGGGCCTGAATGTCTGCGCCTACGAAACCGTGTGTCACTTCCGCCAGATGGGGCAGGTCAACGTTATCCTCCAAGGGCATGCCCCTGGTGTGGATCTGCATGATCTCCAAACGACCGGAACGGTCGGGAACATTAATCATGATTTCCCGGTCAAACCGCCCCGGTCGCCGCAGGGCAGGATCGAGCATGTTAGGCAGATTGGTAGCGGCGACCACGACAACACGCCCCCGCGGTTGCAGGCCGTCCATCAACGAGAGCAACTGGGCGACCACCCGTTTTTCCACATCACCCTTAACCTCATCCCGTTTAGGGGCGATGGCGTCCACCTCGTCGAGAAAGATAATGCTTGGCGGGCGGGCCGCAGCCTTTTCAAAGATTTCACGTAGTCGGGCCTCGCTCTCCCCGTAATACTTGTGGATGATTTCCGGCCCGTTAACGGTGATGAACTGGGCATCGGTCTCGCCCGCTACGGCCCTGGCAATCAGTGTCTTCCCTGTTCCGGGCGGTCCGTACATCAGAATGCCCTTGGGCGGGTCAATACCTAGCCGGTGAAACACCTCCGGATAGCGGAGAGGTAACTCAATGATCTCCCTGATTCTGGTCAGTTGCTTGCCAAGGCCGCCGACATCCTCGTAGGTGGTCCGGCTCTGTTCACCACGCTGGGAACGGTTGCTGTACTTCACACTGGTTTCTTTGCTGACAATGACCGTACCGTCGGGGTTTGTTTGCTGTACCAGGAATTCGCGCTGACTGGAGCCAAAAAGGTTCAACCTTACCCGGTCTCCGGCGACAAGCGGCAACCCTTCAAGCAACCCCCCGTAGTTTTGGATCGCCGACTGCTTTTCTTCCCCCTCCAGGGTTGCCAGAGTGACCGTCCGGGCCGGCCTGGACTCCGCCCGGCGTACAACAACTGAATCACCAAGACTAGCCTGCGCATTGAGCCGGATAATCCCATCGATCTCAATAGTCTGCTGGCCACGGTGCTCCATCAAGGCTGGCATAACCCTAGCCACCGTCAACCTCTTCCCATGGATCTCTACGATTTCGCCTACGGCCAAGCCCAGTCGTGCCATATCAGCGGGATCCAGTCGCGCTACACCCCGGCCGACGTCATCGGAGCGACCCTCAGCAACCCGCAGTGCTGGCGAATCTGTAGTCTGCCCTATCGTAACCGCCCCCGCAACGGCTAAGCGCCGATTTCTTTGTCCAGCAGTACTTCGAGTACTCCGTTACGCATCGCAAGCGCCCCTATTTGGGCCTTGACCCTTGCGGGTAACAACAATTCCTTGTAATACTGCCGTTCTCCAGTAGTGGACAGTTTTAAAATGTCACCCTCGACCACAACCTGAACATTTTCTTCCGAAACCCCTGGTAGTTCAGCAACAAGGCGTAACTGCTGACCCTCGTCAAACAGTTCGCATACCGGTTCGCTGCAGTGTTCAACGTCAAAAGAAACCTTTTCCGGTTCGACTTCTACAAAGGCCTGGGTCTCGTCCCGGTTAGCGCCAATGCGCATGGTAAAGCCATACATACCACGGACTTTATCATCGGAAGACCGGATCTCACCCTGGCGTGAAACCGTTGACTGGCCACGATCCATCATATCCTGCAGGGTACTGACAAGATCGAAAAGCGGGCCCAAGAGACCGCTCCGCCCCCCTTTGTCGCTGCCAGAACGCTTATCCCTCAAGTGTCCTCCCCTCCCCGGCGAAGAACTGTTCCATTACGTTCCCCAGGATTTCCAGGGCCTTGGCATGCATCCGGTCGCTATTGCGTAAGGCAATTAACTCAGCATTCAAAACGTCCCGGCAAATGTCTTTGAGTAACGGGTTCTTAATTTCTAAAGGAATCTCAAGCTGTTCGGTCAGGGTGGCCAGACGGATTGCTGCTCTGACCGTAGGGTTCAGCTTTAGATTTGATTCAGTGCGTAAGGCACGGATCATATCGACAATGGTGGTTGCCTTCGATTCGGCGGCACCCGATTTGCACATCGTGATTTCGATCTCGGTAGACCGGTCCAATTCACCCAGATCGACGGTGATCATCCGTTCTATTAGGGCATCCTGGGTACGATGGACACCGATATACTCCGCAGGGTTTGAGGTAAAGATGACCCTGAATTCCGGATGCACTTTCAGGTATTTTCCATCATTGTGCACACCCTGCAGGTTGACCACACCTTCCCCCAGGATGGAAAGGAGCACGTTGTTGGTCTCAGGCCGACTTCGGTTAAACTCGTCGTAGATCAAGGTGTAGCCCATCCGACAGGCTGTAGTCATGCGGCCTTCAAACCAGATGGCCTGAACCTCTTCTTCTTTCTTCAATACCGAGTGTATGAAGTTGTCGATCAACAACCGACGTTTGAAGCCAAAATTACCACCAATCAGATCCGAGGGAAAAAACTCATCGTTGCCGTTAATCAAAACAACCGGCCGGCCGATTGCGGCGGCCAGGATAAACGCCATGGTCGTTTTGCCAACGCCGGATGGCCCGCTAAAATGCACCGGATAACCCGCGTTAAGGTAGGCCAGTGCTCGCCTACGAATGTCTTCCAGGTAGGGTGTGGTTACCATACTAGCCAGTCGATCAGGAGACAATTCAAAGATCACGGTGTTTGTCATTACTCTAATCACTCCAGACAGATATACGTTTTACCCCTTGGAGCCAAAATCGTCGCGTTCGCGCATATCAATGCGGTCGAAACCCAAAATGTTCAATAATCGGTCAAGCCGTACCTCATACAGGGCTACAACATCATCTTTAGCCCTCTCACGCAAGTATTCTATGTCTTCTATCACCTCCGCCCTTACATTCCAACCATCTTCAGTGGGAACTACAGCGATCACCGAGGTGTCCTTATTCAGGACAACCCTGAAGAAGTCCTCCGTTGCCCGTACTACGTCAACCACACCCATTCCCCGCACCTCCCCAGGACATGTTATGATCCATGATTTTGTATAGTCTATGAGTAAGGCATTTGGATGGTGCGCCAGAAAGACAAAAAGGAAATCCCGCTACCAAATTGGTACGGGATCAGAAGTGACAGATTCTCGGGGGAATCCTGTTCTATGCCGGGGTGACTTGGGAATCGTGTGGTTTTGGAGGAGCAGAAGTCACCAGGTAGATCAGCAAGCCGACCAGGACAATGCCGGCCGCAGCAGTGTACATCCCATGGTAGCCGATAAACTTAACGGTCGAGCCGAGCAGGACCGCCCCTACCCCGATACCGAGGTCAAATGCTGAACTGAAGGTAGCCGAGGCCGCACCGCGCCGGTTGGGGGCACATTTGGCCACCGCCATGGCCTGCAATGTGGGATGGGTGGCGCCGAGGCCGAGCCCGCAGACTACGGCCGCAACGACAAAAAGTGTAAGGTCCGTGGCGTGGGCCAGAACATACGTACCCAGGGTCAGCAAGACCAAACCGGGAATGATTACAACACGGTGGCCCCGCCGGTCATACAGTAAACCGCAGATCGGCCGAACGGCCATGACCGTCAGCGCGTAAACAGTAAAGAAAAAGCCCACGTTTAAGATCCCGTGCTCGTGCGCGTGCAGGGCGATAAAGGTGATTATTCCCCCGTAGGCCACGGTAATAAAGAACATCGCCAGGGAGGGCATCAGGGAGGTTGGCTCATAGAGGGCCGCCTTGCTCCCTTTAGCGTTTAAGCTCACCACCGGCAAATGAACGGTGGTAGCCACCAACAAAGCCCCCAGCGCCAACCCCCCACAGACCAGGAACAGCGAGTTGAAACCAAACTGGTTGATGATGTAGAAACCGACGGCGGGTCCGACCACCATGCCGAGGGTCGCCCCCAGCCCGAAATAGCCCATACCTTCGCCCCGCCTGGACAGGGGCACGATATCGGCTATGGCCGTGGCCGAGGCCGTGGTCACAACTCCCCATCCGACTCCGTGGATCATGCGGATCAAAAACAGCAGCGGAATGGTCAGCGCCCACAGGTAACCGAACACGGCTAGAATGAAGATAGTGGTACCGATCAGCCAAATTAACTTACGTCCGTGGCGGTCAAGATGGAGCCCGATCCAGGGGCGCAGAGCCAGGGCCGAAATGGTGAAGACCCCGTTCACCAAACCGACCATCAGCGGCGTCCCACCCATCTGTTCGACATAAACCGGAATGGTGGGCATCAGCATCTGAAAACTGATAAAGATAACCAGAACAAACATGCAAACCAGGATAAAATCACGGGTCCAGAGGGCCGGTCGCTCCGAAGCCACAACAGTATGCGGCTGAACAGACATCCAATCACCTAGTTCGTGAAGTAATTCTCATCTATTCTAACATATTTAGTCCGGGCTGTTGTTAATCCACCGCAACCGCATAACTGCCACTACAGTGCGGGGATAATCAGGAACAGGAGGGATCATCCTTTGGACCACGCCCGCGTACTGGGAGTCAAGTTCTTATACACCGCCGTTATTATCTTCTCCGTCTTTGCCGTCTTCGGTGACGTCTCCCCCGCCAACAGGCTGGCCGCCGCAGTTGTTGTTTCCGGGCTGACCTATACCATCGGGGATCTCTGGGTGCTACCCCATTTTGGGAGTCCCGTAACCGCCATCGTAGAGACCTTGTTGGCGGGGTTGATGATCTGGGCGGTCGAACTCATCCTGCTTGGCTTCGTTGTGCCTGTGGAAGCGATTCTGGTGTCCGCCGGACTGCTTGGCGTAGCCGAGCTGCCTTTTCACCGCCTGCTCGGTCCCGAACAGCTCCACGGGATGGAACCACCGGGTCCATAAACAAAGACCGGGCTACTTGGCAAGCCCGGCCATCTCCAGTTTCTCCAGCCACAGTACAATCTCCTTCTGAGCCTCTCTGACCACACCGTAGTGGTCAGCATCCTCCAACACCCGCAGACTCTTGATGTTTGAAGCAACTTCGTCGAGTACACGGCGGGCTGGGTCCGGTTCAAACATTTGGTCCCGCTCACCGAGGATCATCAGGAAAGGCTTCTTGATCTTGCGCGCGTTCTCAAACTCCTTCCGTACGCCTGATCCAAAATAAAAGCGGATGGAATAGGCCTTGACGGCCAGGGGATCGTCAGCCACCACCTTTAGCATCCGCTGGGTGTCCGGATCCTTCCCCCCGCGCCGCTCATACTGGTCAAGAGTCAGCACCCGGGAAATGGTAGCGCCCCGGTTAACCAGCGGCATAAAGGCCATCTTTAACTGTTCCCCAAAGCCCGGCTTACCCATTCTGAAAATATCCATCCGAACGGTAGGCGCATATCCAGCAACGATGGAACCGCTGATGGAAGTCCCGTAATTGCCCGCGAAGGTCAGCACCTGGAGGCCTCCGACATCGTGTCCGTACAGAAAAACGGGCGTCTTCCGGTGCCGGGACTTGATGAAGTCAACCTGCCGCGCAAGGTCGTCGGTAACCAGGTCAATGCGGGGGTAGTCTCCCCCAACCCCATCGGAGAGGCCGTGCCCGCGCATGTCGAAGGCGTAGACGGCCGCACCGTAATCATGAAGCAGGGGCAAGGCGATGTCTTTCCCGTAAGGAGCCGAGCCGCTATGTAACGAAAGGCCGTGTACAAACAGAATGGCGCATTTGGGCTTCCCACTTGGCAGCCAGTAACGGTAAAAAAGCCGAATACCGTCCTTCGTTTCCAGGAAACCATGCTCATCCGTGACGCTCACCAGGAGTTGTTCCTTCAGTTGCTGCATATCCTTCAATTAGATACTTTTCCCCCTCAGTCCATCTGGTGCTAAGGTTATCATATTTCGCCATAAAAATACAGAAGTGGCATCTGATACTGCCTGCCTAACAGTGAAAAGAAAAACCGGCATCTCTATTGAGACCCCGGTTTGCTTATCCGACTAGTTGACAACCCGCTTAGACTCCTCAACCCAACGGAACTTGCGCTTTGGCTTCCACTTGTTTCGAGTTCTGATCAGCGGCAGACTCTTGGTGGATGAGAGCTGCAGGATATGCTTCTTGGTCAGACGAGGATCTAAGCCCTGTACATCGCAGATCATCTCAAACAATGGAGAGCGCAGAAAACTGACCGCCGAAAGGTAGCGGGATTTGTTCTCCCCCCGCGGACCCAACTTGATGTCGCGTAGGACTTCACGAATCATGGCGGATCCCAAACGCAGGTACGATTCGATGGGAATATCGCCATCATCAGAGAACTCAACGGTCTTCATCTCGTCTTCCAATATCAACCTGTTCATTGGCCTTCCCCCTTCCTGCCTTGCCCTGCATTTTATTCTCTTTCTAATTAACCTCTTAACGACCTGACTGATTCCTTACCAGGCTCTCTACCGGACTCCTTGTCCAATTCCTTTTCCACCAGCGAGGCCAGGGTAGTAGAACCAAGTACGTCATTGATCGCGTAGGAGACATCGGCCCAGAGATCACGGAGCACGCAATCCTCAGCCCGGGAACAGACATCGGGGTCACCGACACAGTCAACAATGGTAATGTTGCCGCCTAGAACGGTGACAATCTCGGCAGCTGTGACCTCCGACGCGTTCTTAGCAAGCAAAAACCCACCGCGGGCGCCACGAATACTCCTGACCAGTCCCGCCGCCTTCAAGAGCAGGATAAGCTGCTCCAGGTAAGGTTGCGAGACATCCTGCCTTCGGGCTATGTCCCTGAGCGAAACCGGCCCGTCACCACCGAATCTAGCGATGTCTACTAGAGCCCTGGTTCCGTACCTGATGCGGGTTGAGAGCTTCAATGCTTTATACCCCTTATTGCCGCTAATCCAGGTTGTCGCTAGCCGGAAATCTAAATCCATAATGCTTTATCACATTAATAAGAATTGTAGCACAAATATGCGCCTTGGTCAATATGTGTCAGGGTCGTCCGAGGCACTGCGAAAAATGCGGTCGAGGACGAATGTCAACAGGATGTTTGAAATCCCAATAACAGCGAAAATGATGGCGATCATTTTGGTGATGTTGCTGGGTTCAAACGCCAGGTAGGTCATTACCGCCGCACCTATAAACAAGATTCCCGATACAAACCGAAGGATACGTGCACCACGCGACAAAATGGAACGCCCCCTCTACTTCTTTCAGATGGTTACCCCGCATAGTTTCGACGCCCCATGCCTTCATTCCTTTACCTCCTATATTTCGCATAACACCGCTGAGTATGCGGTAGTATCGCTGTTTGTACTTTGAAGAAACAATCACTTTTCCGTGGGGACGGGATCACAGGATTATTGACAAACATCGCCTTTTTTCATTACGATATCGGGAGACCCTCAATTTGGAGGCATGATAATGGCAAACGGATTCTGGTACTCGCTGACGCCCCGTCAGCAAGAACTGCTCCTTTCAATGCATAAACAGCTGTATCCCCTGCATGCGCAGAAAATCGAAGAAAGAATCTCAATTGCCCAGTCCCCCGAGATCACCGATGAAGACCTCCGAACACTGCGCCAGATGGGGCTAGTTTACGCGACCGGCCCGTTTTGGAACTTAACCAAAGAGGGGCAGCAGTTGCTGGAGTACCGCTACAATCGCTAGAAGGCCTCTACAAAACTTTGCCTAAAAGCATGCTCCCGATCAGGGAACATGCCTTTTCTTTCCGTGGCAAAGGCCGGCAGGTTGATCGGGGGGGGGGTATCGTCGGCCAGGATCCCGTAGTAAAACACGAACAAGTGGGCGGCGAGCAGGGGTACACCCACCGCGACCATGGCCGGAGCGGTGATCGCGGCCAAAACAATGTAGGTCGCCGTAGTCGGAAGCCCCATACCAAGGATCATCGAAGCCAGCATCGTGAAGACCAGGGTTAGCCAGAGATGCCCGCCCGCCAAGGCCACGATGGTGCTGGAAAGCTTCAAATCCAATCCGGCAACCGTAACCACCCCGATAATATCAGAATCAGGTAACTGGCCGCGGCCCCAGAGGCGATACCGGCTAACGAAACCACAACGGTAGCCACATCGTCGGCCTTTCTCCTTCCGTTACGCATTCTGGTATCAATCACCTCCTGCAGTGTTAGCTTCCGTTACAGAGAAAACACCCCTGATTTTAAACATATTCAGGGGTGTTTGAACGTGCTTCTAAAAAACGGTAATAATCCGTTTAACTAGCCTTGGTTATTTTTGGCAGCACCTTATCCAGCTTTAACAGTAACCATAGAGCGGTGTCTTTCTTAACGACACCGCTGATGAACTCGTTGTCTTTCATTACCGACTCCGGTTCTTCAACCTCTTCCTCACTGTAACGGCCGACCTCCTGAACCTTATCCACAATCATCCCCACCGCCGCGTCGCTATGCTCGACCACGACTATCCGGGTATCTCTGGTTTTTTCGGTAATCGACAGGCCAAGGCGCTTGTTAAGGTTGATCACCGGAACAATGCGTCCCCGCAGGTTAATGACTCCCTCCACAAATTTATCCGTCCGTGGAACCGGTGTAACGTCGACCATCTTGATGATCTCCTGTGTATTGAGCACAGGAATAGCGTATTTCTGATTATTAAGTTGGAAGATCACCAGTTGGTTGTCATTCGCCGACATTGGCTGTTCTCCCCTTTCCTTGTCTGTCTTCGACCGATCCCCGGCTACTGCCGCTTGATCTCAAGCACCAGTGCGTTTAAGTCGTCAGCCATCTTCGCCAATTCGTTGGCGGCAGCGGCCATCTGCTGTACGGTACTGCTGACTTCTTCAGACGAAGCCGCCAGGGACTGTACTCCCTGTGCATTTTGTTCGGTCATCTGGGCAATTTCTCCTGCCAGTTCGGTACTTGTTTTGGCACTTTCCGTAATGTTATCGAGGGCCTGCCCGGCTTTCTTGATAATCTGGCTGCCTTCGCTAACCTCCCCGGCACCGGCCTTCATTGACTCTACGGCCTTGGCTGTATCACCCTGGATGGCCTTAACGATTTGTTCAATCTCCTTGGTCGCCTGTGAAGACTTCTCGGCCAGTTTACGCACTTCCTCCGCCACCACGGCAAAGCCGCGACCGTGCTCACCGGCCCGCGCCGCTTCAATCGCCGCGTTGAGCGCCAAAAGGTTGGTCTGGTCGGCAATGTCATTGATGACCTGGATGATCTGGCCGATCTTGGCCGACTGTTCGTTCAGGGTTTGAACCGACTGGGCGCTGGAATTGACCGTGGCCTGAATGGCGCTCATCTTGTTTATGGCCTGCTGCGCGGCCTGTCTCCCACCCTCGGCCGCGGCCTCAGCAGCCCGGGCGGCCTCGGCGGCCTGAACCACGCTGGAAGAACCCTGCTGGGCGGAGGCCGCCATCTCGCTGGTGGTGGAGGTGAGATTCTGGATAGCCGCGCTGACGTGCTCGGATGACGCCGAAATCTCCTCACTGTGTGAAGCCAGCTGCATGGCGCTGTCCTGCACGCTGGTAATCAACCCATCCAACTTCTCGGCCAGTTCGTTGAAAGCCATGGCCACAAGGTTAATCTCATCGCGATTCTTTACGGGAACACGCTGTTTCAGGTCACCTTCAGTGAGTCTACCCGCAGCGGTGGCGACGGCCTTAAGGGGTCTGATTAGAATCCGATTTGAGAAGAATACCCATGCGAGAAGCGAGAGAACCATAAGCACCAGGGCGGTGACAACCACGTTTAGATAGGTGTCTCGGATCATTGCGTCCACGAAATCCTTGGGGGCTCCAACGTACCAGATACCGATAACCTGACCGGAAGCGTCCTTGATGGGTTCATAGGCCGTTTGGTACATGGTACCGACCACGTTCGCTTCACCGTAGTAGGGCTGGCCCTTTTTCAAGACAGTTTCGGCCACCGCGTCACTGACCTTGGTGCCCACAGCACGGGAACCATCCCCAAGCTTAACGTTGGTGGTGATCCGCGTGTCACCCAGAAAGACCGTGACGGTATCTCCCGTCAATTCCCCGATATAGTCTACAATCGCGTAGTTCCCGTTCATGAGTACAGTACCCTTGTAGAGGTTTTCCCCGTCTACCCGCCAGGCACCCGGAATCCTCTGCTCAATAATTTCCCGCCCGGTAGCCAGGTCACCCTTGGCCTTGACTAGGGCCGCGTCCTCCGCCCCGTCAACGATCAGCCGAGTCACGGTGAACAATACCACGACTGAAAAAAGCGTGAGAATAACCAGAAACAGGGCACCCAGCTTATATCTGATGGACATCGAACTCTTCTTTGATTCCGCCATCCGTCGTCATCTCCTCCTCTTGTGTTGGACTTGCCCCCGGCCTAACCACGAGTATCCTTCAACTGCTGGGCCAAAGAGCGACATATTTATGTAATTTTATCCGACAACGTTCGACAAAAAGGAGCCACCCCCTACATTCTAACGGTTGTAACCATTTAAACTGATCGTTTCAATCCTGCAGTCAGGCGCTGCAAATCAGATGCCAGATCCGCGATTTCCTGCAGCATCGTGTTCTGTTCGGCCGTTACCGCCGCTACCGTCTGTACCCCGGCGGACATCTGTTGTGCCGCGTCGGCCATCCGGGCTGCCTCTTCCTCCAGCATCTCCACCGTCTCCGTAATGCTGGCGAAGTCTTTAACGGTGTCCAGGGTCACCTTGACCCCTTGAGCGATGGTTTTCATGTTGTTCTTCATGTTCTGATTGGCCTTCCCGGCTTCATCCTGGATCCCCCGGGCAATGCTGAGAATTTCGTCCGCGGTCTTGGACGCATTCTCGGCCAGTTTGCGTACTTCCTCAGCCACTACGGCGAAACCACGTCCGTGTTCTCCGGCCCGGGCCGCTTCGATAGCGGCATTCAGGGCCAGCATATTAGTCTGATCGGCAATATGGGTAATGTTGTCCACAAACTCCGTAATCTGTTCGGCCCGTTTGCCAAAGGCCAGTACCACCTTGGATGCCTCTGCGTTCGTGCGGTTAATATCACCCATCTGGCTGCGCGAACCAGCCATGTTTTCCTGACACTGAAGGGCCACCCCACGGGTCTTCTTTACGTTATCCGATACATCCTGGGCCAGTTCAGCCGCACTGTCCGCCGAAGACGCCATCGCATTGGCCGTGGCCGCTCCCTCGGCGGCGGTATCTCTTAACCGATTTGCCTTTTCGACAAGCAAGTTGCACGTTTGATAGATGCTTTGAATGTTATTTGTCAGTTCCTCGTCAACAGACGAACGACTAAGTAACTGACCGAGGGTGCGCCTGGCTTCACCGATCCCATCCTTGCGTTCCGCGGCCAACTCCACAAAATCGCCGACCGCGGCCTGCTTCAAGGCTGCCCCCAATTCACCGAGAACCCGTCCCACAGTAGAGACCCAGAAGAGACCCACCAGGGAAGCGATACCAATAAGGCCCGTCCCGTACATCAGCAGCCTGGACCCGCCCTCAAAGAAGGCTCCATAGACTACGATACCCAAAGCAGGCACGGCTACAATCAACACGGCGCTATAATTCAGCGCGATCAACTTACGAAACACGGCCAGACCTCCTTTACGTTCGGGCGTAAATATACTAATATAATCCTTTATAACACGAAAAAGGATGAAAGCCAATATAATTGTCATAATTTACATTAGAGATAGAATATTGAGACAGAATTCGGAAGATGATAAATCAGCCTAGGGATTCTAACTGAGGGTGCAGATGCGCTCGTCGTCGAAACGCGGATAATCTTCGCTGGTCGGGGCCATGGGACGTGCCCCGATCACTTCCTCGGCGATGGCCAGGGCAATGTTGCGGACGTGTTCACTGATCGTCAAATAGGAATTGATCAGGTCGAGGTGGATGGAACTGGTACCCTCCGATCTCTGCACACCCATTGCCAGACGGTGAATGTGCAACCGCCTGAGTTCACGTTCCATACCCCTGATCTTGGGGGCAAGTCGAATCGCCTGTTGGGCGACCTCCAGATCGTTGTTAATAAAGGCATGGTGTGTCCTTTCTACCAAGGTACACACCCGTTCGTGCATGATGGTGATCTCCTCCCATCCTTCCACCGAGAAATCACAGCAGTTATCGATCTTCTTCTCGGCCAACCGGTTAATCTTCTTGTCAATCACATCCCCGATGTGTTCGAGGTCGGTGGTAATGTGGATCAGACCCATGCAGCGGTTAAACTCGGGCGTAGACAGTGGCTGCCGCAGGATCATCGCCAGGTAACTCTTGGTCGCACGGGACAGGCAATCCACCTTTTCTTCAGATTTCATCATTTTTTCCAATTCATCAGGATCGTTGGTCTCAAACAGGTCACGGATACGGCAGGCCATCTTTACGACCTCATCGGAAAACCGCGTGATCTCCTTGGAAGCAAGCCCCATCGCAATCGAAGGCGTGCTAATCAACTGGTAATCCAGGTAACGGGGCTTCAGTTCAATATCCACCACTTGCTCCTCAGGCACCAACCACGTCAGGAAGCGGGCGCACTGTTCGGTAAAAGGAATAAACAACAAGGCAATACCAACATTAAAGAAGGTATGGACATTGGCCACTTGGAATCCGATATTGGGAGTGAGAGCCTGCATCAGGGCCGCAAACGGCGTCACGAACGGCAAAAAGATGAGCACACCCACCAGCTTAAAAAGAAAATGGGCAATCGCCACCCGCTTGGCCTCCCGGTTAGACCCCAGGCTTGAGAGCAAAGCGGTAAAAGAGGTTCCAATGTTGGCCCCAAAAAGCAGGTAGATCGCCGAATGCAGGGTAACCAGGTCCTGGATGGCGAAGATCATGATGATACCAACGGCGGCGGCACTGCTGTGAATGAGGAAGGTAAAGACGGCCGCCACAATAATCGCCAGGAGCGGGTTGTCCGCCACGGTCGTCATCAGGCTCAGGAAGGCTGGCTCGTCACGTAACGGGTACATCGTCTCCGCCATTATCTTAAGTCCCAGGAACAAGAGGCCAAAACCGATTATGGCCTGCCCGATGCGCTTGTAACGGTCCCGCTTCGTAAAGAAGATGATGGTCGCCCCGATGCCGACGATGGGCAGGGCAATCTCCGTCACTTTGAGGGCGATCAACTGGGCCGTTACGGTAGTACCGATGTCCGCACCGAGGATCACGCCCAATGTCTGCTTCAGGGTGATGACCGAAGCACTGGCCAAGCCGACCAGGATCACCGTAGTGGCTGTACTACTCTGGAAGAGGATGGTCACCAGGGCTCCGATCACCATTGCGACAAAACGGTTCTGGGTGAGCGAACTGAGCACGTTACGCAGGTTTGCGCCGGCGATCTTCTGGAGACCTTCGCTGAGCACATACATCCCGTAAAGCAGCAGGCCCATGCCACCGATCAAGCCGCACACATATACCCACATAACAACACCCCCTCACCCTGTACCGTAAGATTGCAACAACAGTCACAAACAAGCCCGGCACTAAAATGCCGGACTTACCCTTATTCTATGCCAAGGCAATGAACCGGTCAACCAAAAACAAACCGTGCTGAATTACCCTGACTGCTCTTCTATTGTTCGCTCCTGCCACACGATATCAATGCGGTCTCCGTTGTGCAGGGGATCGGTATACTGTGCCTCGCGCCCGTTGAGCCGCATATCCACGGCACCTGAGATCCGAGCTGGGTTGAGCTCGATATGGTTGAAGACATCGACAAACACCGGTTCGGGGTCGCCCGTGAGGACGACTTCCCGGCCGTTAACGATCACCCGGATTCGACCGTCTGCCTGGTCGTGGCTATCCATTCCAGCCTGGTCATCGGAGACTTCGATCTTGACGTTGTCTCCGCCACGGATCAACCGGTCAGGTGCGGCAATGACGCCGTTAACCCTGACCACCGCTTCGTTAACCTCGATCCCCTTTGCAGCTGCAAGCTCACGCACCGGGCAGGGACGGGGTCTGATGACGACCCAGTCGCCGCCGGTAATCTGGTCATCGGGTCCAGCCGGGCGGTCGTTGATGTTGTACATAAGAGGCAACCGGCACTTTTCCCCGTTAAGGGTCCAACTCAAGTCACCCACGGTCTCCGCAAAGTCACCGGTTACCGCCTGGGCATCCCGGCCGTCAACGGCATCAACAACGCTCAGGTGATCGCTATCAAACACCTTCGTCCTTAGATTGGCAGGCTCCCCGTTCACAAGCAAGGCAGCTGGCCTGAACAGTTCCCCGAGTACAACCTCTTCCCGGCCGTTTAAGACAAAACGCAGATCCTTGCCGTGACGTCCGACCAGACGCTTGATCCCATAGCCAATGAAGCTCAGCACATAGGCCACGTTTAGGTCATGGGCATTAAAGACCCGGTATTCCTGACCGTTGACCGTAACGTTGATGAAGACCAGACCGGACTGGCGACGAGCTGTGGTGGCGATTCCGACCACGGTTACCCCATCGGGGCCCGGGATGAGGTCATCATCCGGCAGCACTACATCCTGCAGCACCTGGCGATTGCGAACCGCCACGTACTCAGGCGGGAGCCCAATCTTTACGGCCAGACGATCCGTAAAGGTCGGCACCTGAGATCCGCCGCCGATGCAGAAAACAGCCTTCGGCACTTCCCCGCCGTTAAGTTCCAGGATGTTCTGCGCCACCTCCGCAGTTAAACGATCCAGCACGGGCGTCACCGCTTCCAACACTTCCGCCGGGGATTTGATCACCGGCATCCCAAGCACATTGGTGAAGGAAATCTCCACACCACGGGCAATCTCTCTTTTGAGCCTTTCGGCTGTATCAAAATCGACCACGTAGGCCTGGGCTATCGCTTCGGTAATCTCGTCTCCAGCTACGGGCACCATACCGTACCCGACCACGCTTCCCTCCCGGGTGATGGCGATGTCCGAAGTCCCAGCGCCGACGTCCACCAGGGCCAGGTTCAGCAACCGCATGCTCTCGGGAATCGTTACATCGATGGCCGCGATGGGCTCCAGGGTCAGGTTTTCGGGTCTTAACCCCACGCGGGCTAAAACAGACAGCAGGCCGTCGACCACCGAATCGGGCAGATAGGTGGCGATCAGGTCAACGGTCGCCACACGCCCGCGGTGCCCCACGAGGTTCGTTAGGGTAAGACCGTCCAGGACGTAAGAAATGGCGCAATAACCCACACAGTGGTATACTTCATTACCCTCGGCCGCCATGAGCCGGCTGTTTGCCTCCTGCAGAGCGGCGTACTCCAGACCGCGCACGGCCTGTTCATCGATGATCAGCTTGTCACTCACCGGCTGATCGACCACGACCCGGATTGTACGCAGGGAGCGCCCCGCCGCGGCTATGGCCACCCGCTCAAGCTTGGTATCGAGGTCTTCCTCGAGACCGGCCTTGACCCGGGCCACCAGTTCGGCTACGCGCGGGATATCGTGGACCTGCCCGTCGAACATCGCCCGGCTGGTATGTTCAAGGATGCGCTGGGCCAGCACGTGAAACTTGCCTTCCGTAAAACGCCCGACCACGCCGATCACGGTGCGTGTTCCGATATCCAGGGCAAATAACAGGTCATCGGCTCCGGTACGGTTAATCATAAGATCTACCTCTCACCTAGAATCTCTAATGCCCGAGGGGGATACTAACACCCTACTTGGACACTGTCCGTTCGAAATCGAAACCAGGATAAAGACTGTCCGACGCGCCATCCCCGGACGGCTGCCCCGGATCGGACGGATACCCACCCGGCGGGCGTAGCGGTTCACCAAACGCCCCGCTGCCAGGGCGAAAAATGTTGTAGGGCTTGCCGGTCACCTGCTCGAAGACCATGAACGGGTAGTGCTCCGGATCAGGGGTGATGTCGCCCAAAATGTAAGCGTCAATCTTGAGAGTGGATTCAACAAAGCCCGGGGTGGTAGCCTCAAGCTTTATCTCACGCACCCCAAGCAGGCGCCTAAAGCTCTCCACCGCACACACGAAACCGTAGATGTCCTCGCTGCGACCGAGCAGCTCCAACTCCATCGGCAACACCGCGTAGCCGTCTCGCTCCTCGATTTCACCGAAGGTTATGCCATCCTTAGCCAAGAGACCGTATTCTGTAGTCAGTGCATAGATGTCAACCAGTAGTCCCGGTGTATCCTTGACCGAGGGCACAAGTGAACGCAGTAGGTCGATCTGCCTCTCATATTCCGCTGCCTGTTTCTGAAGCGACGAAATGCTGTTCCACCCTTTATCATAAGCCTCTTTGACCAGCTGTTGCGCTTCGGCTCTTTCCATGCGCAGTACCTGTAACCGCTCCAGTTGGGGACTGAAATAAAAGGTATAGAGGGTAAATCCGATTACCAGCAGTAGAAACACCGCCAGCAAGGCCTTTCCCCGGTTACTGGTCTGTTGGAACCTGTCCAGCAAGCCGCTTGTGAATCTCGCCAACGATGTCCACCTCCTCCGGCAGGGCGGGTTCGGGACTCTTCCCGTCAGCACCGGGCTCTACAACTACACCGGTAAAGTGCATCTTAAGCTCAATTACCTCCCGGCCATACCGGAGAGGGACCTTTGTGGGCTCAACCTGCTCAAAGATACCAAGACTCCGGAGCCCCACGATCACTTGTGCTGTTTGCACGGGACTTTCGACTTCAAACTTGAGGTGTACACCAGAGGAAGCATCCACTTCCATCATTGTTACGTGTACACCCGGTGGTAGGATCCTGCTGATACCGTCAATCAATTCAACGACTTCTACACGCTGTTCGTTGATTAATTCAATGGTCTGTGTTTGCAGACTGAACTGTGCCTTTGTCCTCTGTAGCTGCTCGTAATATGGCCTAGCCGCTTCGAGTTCCCGGTACTGTTCACGGTAGTCTTCAATCTGGGTGCAATAGCTCCCGGCCACGTAGAACGGAGCATAAATCGCAGCACCCAAAACCAAAGCCACCCCCCACGCGGACAAGATGAGGTATAACCGCTGAACCCTACGCCGCCGCGCCTGGAGAATACACGTAGGAAGGAAGTTGAGATCGCCAATCGGTATCTTCAATATCTAATCCTCTCTCAACATCAGGCCCAGATTGGAGGCATAGACAGTGGACAGTCCGGCAAACTGAGGACCAGCCTTGCCTTGATAATGAAATCGAACAGTATCTTCAAGGTTGAATCTAACGGGAATACCCAACGCCTGAACAAAACGTTCGGATAATCCCGCCTCCTGACGGGCCAGTTCACCGACCACATGCAAGGCTTCAACCGGTCGCCCCTGGTGGCGCGAAGCAAAGAAATTCAAGTATCCCCTGGTCTCCTCCAGCAAGGGTGTGAAATCCCCTTCGATTTCTGTGAGCCGAAAGGGGATGTCCGAATAGAGAACCAGGGTTTCCTTCTCAAAAATAGCGATGTGGGTACCGTCAGGTCCGACGTCGAGTATAGCCACGTCGGCATAGGGTGCCTTGGCAAAGAGGCGCAGGAGAGAGTTGGGCAGCACATCGATCGCCGTCACATAAAGGCCGGCTTCAGTGGCCATCCACATCAACTGTTGAACCTGGTAGCGAGGTACCGCAGCCAGCAGCAACTCATAGTAGTCCCGCTTGTCCGACGGGTCGGTAAACCTCTGCATCACGCGATAGTCATAGCCGTACTCCGCCAGATCTACGGGCAAAAACTCACCGATCTCCTTGTGCAGGAATTCCGAGAGCAACTTCGGAGCCAGCGCCGGTACCCGAGCGGTTCGGGTAATGATCCCCTCCCGACCCAACCCGAACGCCACATGACGGGCACGCAACCCATTGCTTTCAAGGAACTCGGCCAGTTTACCGCCGTGTTCCCGGTAACGTTGCTCATCCCCACTCCGTCCGAGAGGCTCAGCCAACTCCAACGTGGAGAAACCGTCCAACCGGACGGTGGATCCGGAAACCCAACCTGTCACCGCCCGAACCACGGTCTCACGTATGTCTACGTATAAAGCCGAA
Source organism: Desulforudis sp. (assembly GCA_003604975.1). Classification (GTDB taxonomy): domain Bacteria; phylum Bacillota; class Desulfotomaculia; order Desulfotomaculales; family Desulforudaceae; genus SURF-60. Next base: position 70,160 of record QZIR01000036.1, read on the forward strand.
CCACGCAAAAGCCGCATCTACACTCAATTCCTATTCCGCCAAAAGATGCTCTACGTCACAATATTTCGACTCGGTTCAGGAGAAATCCTGTTTGGAACCAGGGATAACATTTGCTTCGATGATCCCTGGTGTTAACCATTATAGTTTATTTGGCCAAAAACAGGTATGCCGTCGATCTTGACGCCAACAGGCCTGGCCTTGGCAATGTTGTTCCAGTCTTTCAGGGTAGCGCCATTAACATAGATTGTGTTACCAGCGGTGAAGACAAGGTTACCGTTTTTGGAGTCAATATGGGCCGACTCCACCCATATGTCACGTCCGGCAATCAGATCCGTGTTCGCGTTTCCGCCGGATGTGGTCAGAAGAACTTTATTCGCTTTGATGTCACGGCCCGCCTTGAGATAGACCGAACTTCCGGCTGTAATCTTTATGCCTTCGATAACAATGTCGCGGCTGGCAATGATAGTCAGCTGCTTATGGGGGTCGAGGTGCACATCTGCGGCTATTACAATGTCTGCATCCTCATTTCCGGATACAAAGGTAAACGAACTGGCACCGAGATTCCTGAGGTCCACCTCGATGATCATACCGCTGTCGGCCGTCCAGGTGATGTCGTCTGAAAGAACAATATTTAGTACGCTGCCCTTGGGTACCACCAACACGTGGCCGCTTGGGGCTACGTAGTAGTTATGCAATACTATAAAGGTAATTTCTCCATTCGGCGCAATCACGTAGGGTTGACCCGGTTGGGATACGGTTACTGTACAGGTATTGGAATGTCCGCCATCCAAGGTTGTTACCGTGATTACCACTGTTCCTGCCGCTACAGCGGTAACCAACCCATTTTGATCAACGGTGGCCACCGACGGATTAGCCGAACTCCAGGTCACACCCTTGTTGGTAGCGTTTTCCGGATAGACCGTCGCTGTTAAGGTTGCAGAAGTTGGAGAAGGACCAGTGATCAGGCTAAGTACTGTCGGCGAAACAGTAACGCGGGTTACCCTGACAACAGATACCCCGGCCTGCTGTTTGGGGGGAGGAACGATTATTCGAGAGTCAGTGGCAGACACCATTAGAGTCGTTATGCCAACAGTAAGCATAACCATGATTACGATAATCACCATCACCAGGACGGATCCGGTTTCATCGCTTCTTGGAATTCCTCGCCTCAATGCAATCACCTTCCAAATCCGCCCGAATCCCGCTACACCCTCTACAGCGGCGGTCTTGGTGCGGTACCGACTATGGTCGTCAGTGTATAACCGCTCTGTGTTGGATCTCCGGCCCCTATCTCGATCCTGATGAAGCTGAACACGTCTGATTCCTCGAAGGTCAAGCCCTGAATATCTGCCTTAGTCAAAGGGGATAACTCTAAGGAAATACCACGGCTGATGGTCCGGCCGTCGGCGTCTCTAAGCTCGTTTTTGACCAGGTAAACCGTAGCGGTGGTTGTGGTCGACACGACAATCACCTGGTCGGGAGACTCGTTGAACCCCACGATTTGCTCTCCCCCCGCTTCCAGTTCTAACCGGTATCCATCCTCGCGCGCCTTGTCCAGCGCGTCCGTAATCGCCTCCATGGCAAGCCTGGCCTCATGAAAGTGCCTTCGTTCCTCATTGGATTGACGGAAAAGACGTAAATGCCCACTCAGAACACTGGTAATAATTACTAAGACGATCGCAAAGATTCCCAGTGCAATCATTAATTCAAGTAAGGTGAAGCCTTTTGCGCCCTGATTCCGATCGCCTGCAAAACTCATTAACCGCACGCCTCATTTAACTCCATAAAGGTGTTCATATACGGGTGATCATACCACTTCACCAGGAGCCTCCAGCTGTATCGTCCGTTAATCGCTTACAATACTAACCTCAATCGTGCCAGCATCTATTGAGGCGAGCACTTTTTGGTCCAGCGGTCTTAACACGTTAAATCCGTCTACCATCAAATCCTCTATTTCAACAGAGTCAGGGTCAGCATTAAAGAAGTCTTCCGGCTTTTCCCGTACCACTTCCATCACAATTTCCACCGCGGCGCGACCCCAGTATACCCTCTGCAGCTCATCCCGGTTATCAGCGGCCAGTCCAGCAGCTACGCTGGTCATCTTCACGGCGAAGACCATAAAAAAGAGCAGCATCCCTAATCCAATCATAATTTCCAGAAAGGTGAAACCCTGCGTTCCAGTGGGACGTGTGTGCCTCATCAGTACACCACCTCGACTCTACCTGTTCCGCCGTAGACGGTGACCCTGGCCCTAGTACCATCGGCCCCCTTGAGCCATATGGCCGCATCAGTAACCCCTGGACTGCCGTCACTACCAAAGCTCAGTGATGACGGAACGGGGTCCACGGGATCCCACTGCGTACCGGACGCAAGGGTCTGAGTTTTAATTACGCAATCGTCTATCTTTATCTCATAACCTGCAGAAGAAAACACAACTTCGCTGGCGGTCTGCTCCGTTCTTGCTAACTGTCTCGCATACATCAGGTCGGCCTCGAGTTGTTGAACAGCCTGCTCAAGACGGGCATCGTCCAGGGCCGGCCTAAAGTTGGGGATAGCGAAGGTCAAAATCACAGCAATAATGCCGATCACCATCATTAATTCCAGGAGTGTAAACCCGCGCTCCGATTGCTTCAATGGACAGCACCCCGTTATTTGATGTTACCAATCAAATCAAAGAGCGGCATCATCACCGAGAGGACAACCGTTCCGATGATACCACCCATGACCAGAAGCATCACCGGCTCGATCAGTGTCAGCAGCTGCGCGATTCCGGCCTGGGCTTGGCGGTCATAGTGTTCTGCCATCTGAGCCATAATATCGTCCAAGCTCCCGGTCTCCTCCCCGATCCGTACCATCTGAATCGCCATGGGGTCAAAGAACTTGGCGCGGTCGAGTTCCGTGGCTAAGCTTTCCCCACGGTGGACGCCATCTGCAGCGAAATCCACGGCCTGTTCAGCCACGGCGTTCTCTACATTCTGGCGGATGAGCTCCAGTCCTGAAAACAGCGGAATGCCGCTGCGGAAGACAATGGCCGCCGTCCGGGCAAAACGGGCCGTGGTGATGTTCAGCAGCACCGGGCCCAGGGCCGGCAAGCGGCAAAAGATCCGATCCCGGTATAAACGCCCCTGCGGGGTGGCGGTGTAGGTCTTCATTAGGACGAACAATCCGGCGAGAAGGGCCATGAACAGCAGGAAGTTCACCTGGATGAAATGGGAGACGCCGAGGACAAACCGGGTCAGGGCCGGGAGCTGGGCCCCGGTACCGGCAAGCAAGATTTCGATCTGTGGAATCAGGTACGTAAAGACAAAGAACAGCAGCGCCACGGAAACCACTGTTAACAGGACGGGGTAAACCAGGGCGCCCTTGATTTTCTTGCGGATGGCCGTCTCCTGTTCGTAGTACTGGGCCATATTCAGGAGGATTTCGTCCAGGTTGCCGGAGGCCTCTCCCGTGGCCACCATTCGTGCCAGTAAGGCCGGGATCCGGCTGTCGACGCCGGACATGGATTCAGACAGGGTCCGCCCGGTCTGTACCTCGCGGTACATCCGGTCCGCTTCCTGCCGCATCAGGTGGTCGGGCATTTGTACCCGCAGGATTTCCAGTCCTTTCAGGATGGTTACACCGGCCCGCAACACCAGGGACATCTGCCGACAAAACAGGGCCAGGGCGGCGGGATTCACTTTGGGCGTGTACCGGAAGTGGGCTAAGATGCCGGAAGTCCGGGCCATAACCTTGATCGGTAACAGTCCCCGCTCACGCAGGATATCCGTCACCATCACCTCGGTGTCCGCCGTGAATGACCCTTCGTAATAACGTCCTTCCCGATTCATTGCCCTATACCGATATTCCGGCATCGGGACCCCCCCTGGCTGTTCCTTAGTAGATCTGGGTTACACGCAGGGCTTCTTCCAGTGAGGTTGTCCCGCGCAAAACCTTGTCCCGGCAATCGTACCATAGTGGGGCCATGCCGTGAGTCACGGCTGCTTCCCGGAGTTCATCAGTGGAAACGCGGTTGTTGATCATCACGCGCAGATCGCGTTCAACCTCCAGGATCTCAAAAACCCCGGTCCGTCCCTGGTACCCGGTTTCGCTGCACGTAGTACAACCCCGCCCACGGACAAGGGTTACCGGCGCCTCCCCGGAAAGATCCAGGAGTTCCTGCTCGCGGGCATCGGCCTCGTACTCTTCACGGCAATCCGGGCAAACCTTGCGAATCAATCGCTGGGCGATTACCCCGGCCAGGGCGGACGCAATCAGGTAGGGTTGGATCCCGATGTCCATGATCCGCGCGATAGCCGAAGGCGCGTCGTTGGTGTGCAGGGTACTCAGCACCAGGTGTCCGGTAAGGGCGGATCGGACAGCAATCTTCGCGGTTTCATCATCTCGGATTTCACCGACCATGACAATGTCGGGGTCCTGCCGCAGCAGGGTCCGCAAGCCGCTGGCAAAGGTAAGGCCGGCCTGGATGTTGATCTGGGTCTGGGAGATGCCCTCCATATCGTATTCCACGGGATCTTCCAGGGTCACGATGTTCTTATGCTTAGCATCCAGCTCCGAAAGCATGGAGTATAGGGTTGTGGTCTTACCGCTGCCGGTGGGGCCGGTAACCAGGATGATGCCATAGGGCCGGGCCACCAGCCGGTCAAACCGCTGGATGTCCGTATCATTTAAGCCGAGGTGCTCTTTGCCGACCAGGAATGAGCCCCGGTCCAGGACCCGGATCACCACCTTTTCACCGTAGATGGTGGGCATGGACGATACGCGCAGGTCGATCTTCCGGTTGTCGACACGCGTAAGGACCTTACCGTCCTGAGGCAGGCGCTTCTCCGCGATATTCATGTTCGCCATGACCTTGATCCGGCTGACCACGGAACTGTGGACCCGGATGTCGGTCGCCAGCACCTCGTGCAGCACACCGTCCACGCGCGTGCGAATCCGCAGCTTGTCGGGCTTTGGTTCGATGTGGATGTCGCTGGCGCGACTGCGGACGGCGTTCTCGATAATGCTGTTCACCAGGCGTACCATGGGTGCGCTTTCGACATCGAGAGCGACCGCCGCTGCGGCTACTTCATCACCGGCAGCCTGGACGGAGGCCCGGGCGATATCCTCCGCCGCCTGGTCAGCCACGCGCTGCTGACCAAACACCCGATCAATGGCCGCGATGATATCGCGCTCCGAGGCTACCAGGGGAGTAACGGCCATACCGGCGATCAGGCGCACGTCCTGAATAGCAACCCAGTCCAAGGGGTCCTTCATGGCCACCAGCAGTTTTCCGTCCGCCACCTGCACCGGGATCAGCACGTGCCTCCGGGCCAGATTTTCCGGAACCCGGCGTGCCGCCTCCGTGTCCAGCGGCGCTCGGCGCAGGTCGATACTGCGGATACCCAGCTGGTTTTCGAGCACCGCGATCAACTGGTACTGGCTGATAAATTTCTCGTTCACCAGCACTTCACCCAGTCGTACGCCGGTGCGCTTCTGGATGGCCAGCGCCTGGGTCAGTTGTTCTTGGGTAATGGTGCCCGCCTGGACGAGTAAATCGCCCAGGCGGGGCTTGGCCACCGGGCCGGGCTTAGCCATTTACCTCTACCACTTAACAATGAGATCGACCCCGGGGATCGGCGCTCCGTTCCTACCGAATGGCCTGATGGTGATAGTGCCTGGAGCATCGGGGACCTGCACCCAGACCATGCCTACATAGGCGCTACTAGTGCCAGAAATAAGGTCACTACGAAGATAAACCGCTTTCCCCCCCCCATCCCAGCCATTAAAAGCACCTGTCCCTTGCGTAAACGGATTCACAATATCATTACCAAGCCTGGTTACCACGGCGTCTCTTAACGCAGCCCCTGTATTATACCGGTGAGCCATTCCCTCCACTATCCCCTGCACCGTGCGGGCGTTGGCCTCCACCCCGGCCTCCTTGGCGGTGTCCCGGACCAGGCCAGACTTGGGGATGAGTGCGAAAGCCAGGATGGCGATGACGGCAATAACGATCATCATTTCAATCAGGGTGAAGCCGCGCTGGCCTCTTAGTCTTTTAAACATTCCAGCTATCCTCTCCTTCACAAATTATTAATGGTAAAACTTACACTAAATATCTAACATGGAACCAGCTACTCCTTTCGGGCCTACCTCCTTCGTCAACTAACCACTCCCTTCGGGCTAAGCCTTCCGTTCCGTTAACACCACAAACTCATATACCAGTTGACTATCTGATTACCCCACAGTAAAGCGGCAAAGCCGCCCAACGCCAGATACGGACCAAAGGGGACCGCGTCCTTACGGCCCTTGATCCGGGTCACCAGCAGCGCTATCCCGACCACGCCGCCAACCAGGAACGCCAGAAACAGGGCCACCGCCACGTTCATAAGGCCCAGGTAGAGACCCATCAAGGCGGCCAGCTTGATGTCCCCCATACCCATTCCCCCGCGGGAGATAACCATAATAGCCAGCATGAACAACCCGGCCGCGAAGAAGGCCACTACTCCCCACATCAGCGACTCCCAGGACTGCAACGCCACGAGCGGCAGACCCAAAACAAGACCGGCGATGACGATCTTGTCCGGGATAATCCGGTGGTGGATGTCAATCACCGTCACGGCAACCAGAATCGACAGAAACACCCACCCGGCCAGAGTCTCCCAGGTAATCGTGAACCGGAGAAATACCAGGACAAAAAGAAATCCTGTCGCAAACTCCACCAAAGGGTACTGCCAGGAGAAGGGTTCGCCGCATCGACGGCATTTCCCCCGCAGGTGGAAGTAGCTCAGTATGGGAATCAAATCGACCAGGCCCAGCTTTTCCCCGCAGGCAAAACAATGCGAAGGCGGAGACACGATCGACTCTCCGGCAGGAATCCGATAGATACAAACGTTCAGAAAACTGCCGATGCTGGCACCCAGTACGAAAACCAATAACGTCTCCAGTATCATTCAGTTATCCTCTCATATTCGTGCCTGCCTGAGACATTGTGATCAGAACACCAACACCGTTTGTGAAGAAACCTGACGGGATCGCGCACGTCTTGAGGAAATTGAACAAAAGAACCCCAAACACCTCTCGTTACTTAGGATTTGGGGGTTCGTTCCTAAGGCAACCCGGCCGCCCTGGACAAAATCCTTAGGCCCGTGGTTTTGCGTCCTCCCTTTTCAGGAAGTTTGCCTACCGGTATTTACTTATAAATACATTGTATGTCAATAATGAAAACCTTTCAACTGTTAATAAAAATCATTAGCGAAAATTTTCAACCGTCTAGTAAGACTCGTTAGCAAAATCGAACGTCAGAACCTACAATGCGGGATTGGAATCCGAAATGATCACGTCAAATCTCCCTGAGCGCAGGTAAACCGGGACTATGCAGCCAGTCCCGAGCCCGGTTACCGTCTTATTTTGACCAATGAGCTGCGGCTTCATCTCGAGTTCCACACCGTTATTAGACATATTGACCAGGAAAAGGCCGTTGTGCAGATTTAGAAATTCCGCTACAGAGGCCTGAGCCAGCTCATCAGGCTCCAAGAGCCCCTGACCGGAGTACCTCCTGGCAAGATCCATAAACACCGGTTCTTCGGCGGCAATAGCCGTGAACAGGTTCACGGAACCCGTGATTTCCTGCCAGACCAGCCACTCCGCGTTGAGTTTTTCAGGAATCTGGCTTGATTCCACCCTGGGGCTGTTATCGATAAAGCGGATGACGTTGCGAAGCATCAGGGAAATGTAAAATGTGTACAGAGCCTTTTCCGGTGAATCAGCAATCCTGACAAAGGTATTGACGATTTCGTCTACGTCACCTTGCTGCAGCTTATAAATCTGTCCCTCAGACAGGCCGTATGCCTTCTTGTATTCATCCAGAGCCACCTGAAGCTGCTCCAGAGAAAGGTAGTCCTTGTCCACCAGGGCCTGTCCCAAAAGCAAATGACCCTGTTTTTGGGTGGAAAGAAGATCATCCAGCTGTTTTTTAGTGAGAAAGCCTAGTTCAATTGCCAGTTCACCGAACATCCGGTCTACCTTTGTCTGCATTTGGTGCACCTTACCAACACGGCTTGCAGTCATATATCCGGCATTAACAGCCAACACACCGAGCTTCAAGTGCACAGACTCCGTCAGATCCAGAGCATCCGTCAACTGATCAGGGGTGATTAGACCCCGGTTCAGGAGATAGTGTCCAAAGTACAGGCTAAACATGTTACTCCTCCTTTTCCTTGACGGCCTTGGCAATGATGGATAGAATCTGGTGTTGTTCCCACGGTTTTTGAATGAAGTCCGTCGCGCCGGCTTCGATTGCTTTTCTTAGATGTGATTGCGTGCCTGCTGAGGAGACCATCACCACCTTGGCCCGGGTATCATATTCCTTTATTGTCTGTAGGGCTTCGATGCCGTCCCTTAGGGGCATGACAATGTCCAGGAAGACGAGCTCGGGCTGGTACTGCTTGTACATGTCAATCGCCGCTTGTCCGTCCTGAGCCTCAAAAACCTCAAAATCACCACATTGTTTAAGGCTTTCTTTTAGTCTGGACCGCACCAACAGGGAATCATCACAAACCAGGATCCGCAGAGGTTTCATTCGTCATACCACCTTTAATCTGGAGTATTAACCTCACTAATAGAACACTACATCCCCCGCTTTTTCTCCTTGACCTTTTCCACAATGGAAATAATCCGAGACTGTTCCCACGGTTTTTGCACAAAGTCGCTAGCTCCGGCCTGAATGGCCCTTTTTACCTGTGAATGGGTTGCCACCGCCGAGACGATTACCACCGTAGCCTGTGGGTCAAAAGCCTTGATCTCGATCAAGGCATCGATACCATCACGAATGGGCATTACAATATCCAAAAACACCAAATCAGGTCGGACGTCCTTATACGTGTCGACGGCGATTTGTCCATTTGAAGCCTCAAAAATTACGAAACCGCCACACAACTTAATAATCTCTTTAATCGCACTACGTACCAGTATCGAGTCATCAACCACTAAAGCCAGAAGAGGTTTCATGAAACACACCTAATTTTCAGCTATTTGAACAACCAATTGTCGGTTATGCGTCTAACCCAAAGCTGCTTGGTGTTATACTGAATGACTGATTATCAATCATAATTTGCCAGAGCTGCGGTGATCAACACTTCCCGTAGCCGCAGTTTCGACAAACCCAGCATCCCTCGGCACGGTCCATTTTGAGACCGCACATCTCACAGATACCGGACATCGCGTCGGCAACCGTGTTTTCGTAGGCTGCCGGAGCCTGTCCCCCATTGCAGCGCTCGGCCAGTTCGACCTTGATTTCGGTCAGCTTCCGGGCAATCGCCGAGGCGCAGGATTTACCCGGTGACAGTTTCTTGCCCCAGCCCCTGGCCAACTGGTAAGAGGGGCAGGCGTGTGTACTCTGAAGCTGCTCAATGACCTCCTTAACGTCTATGCCGCCACGGATGGCCAGGCTGATCAGACGCGAAGTGGCCTCGGTGTAGATCAGGCACCCGCCGTCTGAGCCGGTGGTAATAAAGGTTTCCATTATCGCTCCGTTCTCAGGCTGGTAGTTGACCGTGAGGTAGATCTTGCCGCAACCCGAGTCCAGGCGGTGTGTCACCCCGTGGGCGTTTTCCGGTCTGGGCATAATCTCCCCGCGCCCGAGTTCACCGGGCTTCAGGAAACGGCCCTTTTTCTTCCCGACCGTGATCACGCCCTGCTTGCAGCCGTCACGGAAGACGGTGATCCCCTTGAGCCCCAGGTCATAGGCCATCCGATAGCAGGTGTTGATGTCCCCAATTTCAGCCGAATTGGGAAGGTTACAGGTTTTTGAAACAGCGTTGTCCACCCACTTTTGAACCTCAGCCTGCATCAGAATGTGGTCCTCGGGCCTGATCTCCTGGGCTCCCTTAAAGATCCGGGCAATCTCCTCCGGGACTCCCTCCACGTCCCGGCATCCGCCCCGCTGGGCCACGGCAGACATTACTTCGCGTGCCACCTGATACTTCTGGCAAAATTCTACAAACAGCGGTGAAAACACCTCAAAGGACCCGGCCACGTCGGTGTCTTTGGTATAGGCCACCGCGAAGATGGGCTCGATACCGTAGCCCTCACAGCCGGCAATGGTCGTAACGCTGCCGGTGGGAGCGACGGTGATGCAGGCTGCGTTGCGACGCTTCTGGTCCGGATAAAAGACGCTCTGCTCCCAATCGGGAAAGCACCCCTTTTCCTCCGCCAGCACCCGTGAATAGGCGTGTGCGGCGTCCTGCACCGCCTTGAACACGGTACCCGCAAACGCGCGTCCTTCCTCCTCGTCGTACGGGAGGCCCATCCGGATCAGCAGGTCGTGGAGGCCGGTGTAACCCAGACCCACCTTGCGGGTGGCGCGGGTGGCTTCAGCAATGAAATCCAGCGGGTATTCGGCCACGTCGATCATGTTGTCCAGGAACCGCATGCCGAGTTCCACCGTCTCCCGGAGCAAGTTCCAGTCGACGACGTAATCGTCCCCGTCCTTTTTGACCATCTGGGCCAGGTTGATACTGCCCAGAAGGCATGACTCCCCGGGCGACAGCGGCTGTTCGCCGCATGGATTGGTAGAATTTACCATCTTATGCGGGACGGGGTTGTCCCGCTGCAAGCGGTCAATAAAGATAATTCCCGGGTCGCCGCAGGCGTGGGCGGATTCAGTGATCAGGTCCCAGAGTTCGGTGGCGCGCACCGTCTGGTAGACCTTGCCCTTGAACACGAGCGGCCATTCTTCATCTTTATTCAGCGCCTCAATGAAGGCATCGGTGATACCAACGGACAGGTTGAAGTGGGTGATCCCCCCGTCCCTTTTACTGTTTATGAAGTCGATAATCTCCGGGTGGTCAACGTTTAGGATTCCCATCGACGCGCCGCGGCGTACACCGCCCTGCATCACCATCCCGGATGAGGCATCGTACAGGCGGATTAATTCCACCACTCCGGAGGCCTGTCCCTTAGTCGAGCTAACCAATGAACCGCGCGGCCTAATGGAACTGAAATTATAGCCCACTCCGCCGCCGGACTTGAACACCAGTGCGGTATCCTTCAAGGTCTGGTACATTGATTCCAAAGAATCCTCAACGGCCAACACAAAACAGGCTCCCGGCTGCCACGCCCGGTCTGTTTTGCCCATATTGGCCCAGATTGGTGTAGACGGAACAAAAAGAAGTCCGCCGATGGCAGCCGTGAACTTCTCTTCCCAAGTGGCGCGGTTGTCGAGTTGTTCAGCCTGGGCCGCCGCCTTCGCCAAACGGAATACTGCCTGTTCAAAGGTTTCAACCACCCGGCCCTCATCGTCCTTCTGGGCGTAGCGGGCATCAAACACCTTCTGACCACTGTCGGTTAACTGGGCGATCTCAGCCATATCTTGTGCGGTGACTCCTCTCATAACATTCTTACAACTAGCATACTATTGTTATTTTACATCATTTTACCTGCTGGAGTCACTCCAAAGTTCCGACATTATGGGTTCATAGGAACGGCAATTTGCCACGTGCAGGATTCTTATCCAAAAACCGCCAACCTTCTCGTAGGCGTCCCAGGAAAGGTCAGAGTGGGCTTCTGGCGGCATCTCCGCACAGGGACAGGTTCGACAGTGGTGGTTGGCACCGGGTGGTCACCTCAACCTGGATAATTGTCAGCGGCCGTTTCGGCATTGACTGTCTCCCGCCAAACAAATGCCTTAACCTTTGTAGGTCCAAGGACTTTACCCCTAATTGGTTTTCGGTACATCTCCGGAAATCGAGCGTCCTGTTGTACTCCCCAACTGATTAGTGATCCGGCTTTTCCAGTCCCATCAAATATTATATAGCACCTTGAAACCGGCTATTCCTTACCATTCGCTAATCTTTTTAGCCGTATGCAAACACGCCGTCGTTGAAGGGTCGAATTATGCCTGAGAAGGGACTGAACCGGTTCGTGCCGAATACTCAATCCAAGCTAAGATGATCAGAAAGGCGGCCACCAACGAATGAACAATACCTACACCGTCAACGGTAAGATGATCAGCCGCAGCGAACACGAATATCTTGTGGTTGACCCGGTAGAGTTGGTACGCCGGATCGACGAAATCCTGAAGCAACCGGACATTACCTTACTCAAGGAGCAGGTCATAAGCCTCCGGACCGTGCTCCAAAGCGCAAGCACTGATTCAGAAACCCCGGCCCGTGACTTCCCACCCCTGAAACTGAAACCGTTAATGGAGGAAATCCGGCAAATCCTCGATGCCTACACTTATGAACGTGCCCGCTACTACGTTCAGCGACTGCAAAAAGGCCTGACGGAGATCAAAACGAGTACGCTCAACGATGTGAACCTCAGGCGCTGGAAGAACTATGACGAGATCATCACCGACAGCCTCTGGACAATCGACCGGCGGGACGGTTCCGGTGCCCATCTGGGCTGGTACTGGGGTAATTACATTCCCCAGATCCCGCACCAGCTGATGCTGCGTTATACCAAACAGGATGAACTGGTGGTGGATCCATTTTTAGGCAGCGGGACCACGCTCATCGAATGCCGCCGGCTGGGCCGGCACGGTCTTGGGGTAGAGCTGAATCCAGCCACGATTGACCGGGCCCGCCAGCTGATCGAAGACGAGGCCAACCCCCACAATGTGGTCACCCGGGCGGTTGCCGGAGACAGCCGAACCTTTGACTTCGGCACCCTGGTGCGGGACGCTGGGTTTGAGGCGGTGGATCTATACCTCATGCATCCTCCCTACCACGACATCATCCAGTTCACCGCCGACCAAAACGACCTGTCTAACGCGAACAGCACGGACGAATTTCTGCGGATGTTCGGCGAAGTGCTGGATAACACCCTGCCTCTGCTTAGGAAAGGGCGCTTCGTGGGCATCGTGATCGGCGACAAGTACAGCCAAGGCGAGTGGATTCCGCTCGGCTTTTACTGCCTGCAGGAAGCAACAAAGCGCGGGTTATCGTTGAAGAGCATTGTCGTCAAGAACTTCGACCAGACCAAGGGCAAACGCCGCCAGAAAGCGCTCTGGCGATACCGAGCCCTCGTAGGCGGCTTTTACGTGTTTAAACACGAGTACATCCTCATCCTCCGCAAACCTGAATAGGAGACCGCCGTGTCAATACAAACAAGACTAAATTTAGTGCCGCCATCCCGGGCATAATAACCGCGGGAGGTGGTACCGGCATTGGGAAACCATAATGATCGTCTGCTGGCCAGGCGGGTTCAGGAAAAGCTGGACGACGACATCCGCTTCGCTAACTACGACCTGAAGGCCGATGTCCGTAACGGGGAGATCATCGTAACCGGGATCGTCGACACCCTGTCTGAAAAAGAGGACTTACACCGCTTTCTCACCAACCTGCCGGGGGTTCGGGCGGTGGAGAACGCGGTCAGTATCAGTACCGACGGGCAGATCACGGATCCGGAGGTTCTGGAAGAAGTAATGGAAGAATTCGCCCAGATGCCGGACCTGGATGTGCGTCGGGTCGGGGCAAAGGTTGAGGGAGGAGTGGTCCGGCTGGTCGGCCGCACCTCGGATCCCGGGGAGATTGCAGCAGCCCGGCGGGCGGCGACCAAGGCCCGGGGCGTGCGTGACGTGGTCAACCAGGTCGAGGTGACCGAGCCGGATGCGGAGATGACTCTGGAGGAAGTATTCCACTCCCAGGTTCGTAACGACAAGGACGGCCCGTTGCCCTAAACACCGGCTCTTTCCCCTACGCGATCGGCTGCCTGATGATCGTCTTTAGTTTCTCCGGTTTTGTCCGGCGCGGATCACCAAGGTAGATCTCGTGGTGTTTTCCAGTCCGGCGGTCCCCGTTTTCCGCGATAAACCGGTGAAGCCGAGACACGGTGGGTTCTTCGGCGGAGTACGGACCGATGTGCATTATCTGGGCCGACAGCCCCTCGTGGAAGCGCTCAAACCGTACCCTGGGCAGGCCCTTCTTCTTCCGGACCTCTTCCAGCACCTGAAGGTATAGATCGGCGGTCACGAACTCCGGTTGCAAGATCATAAGGGTCCATTTCCACCTGTCCCTGGCGTTCAAGCTGAATTCGCGCATGTCATCGGTCCACCAGAGCCCTTCAAGGGGCATGACACCGTAGTCTGTCCCTGCTTCCCCTTTCTTGAGCTTGAACTTTAAGGTGTAGGACAGGCCGTATAGCGCTTCCACCGCTTCGCTGAACTCCGGGGAATTGTTCGGGTCTCCCGCACCGTCCACCATGATAAAGTTCATCGCCGGCACTTCGACAATGACCGGTCCCCCGGCCGGACAGTCATACAGGTGCTTGAGCTCCTTCTTGAGATCCACCTTAGCCACGGACATTCCCTCCCTGCACACTAATCTGGATTACCGGATCGATCTGTTATCTCTTCCGCGCCTGCTACATACATCCCTGGTCGCCTCTTCGTCGACTTCAAGCTCAGCTAATCCCCTTCAAGGAACATACTCCGCTCAGCAGCCAAAACTAAGCCGTCCTTTGTCGGTCTGTAAGCTCCATACGAATTGAAGGAACGACAAGAGGACAGTTCACGTGGTCGATTTGTGTAGCATGGTTTTGGTCACCGGAGAGGACAACACGATGGAAGTCGTGGTCCGGCCAAACGGGCTGAGCTTCTTAATCAGTGATTCCAGGTGCGGAATCGAGGAGGCGACTACCTTGATCACGAAAGAATCACCTCCGCTCACATGGTGGCATTCAAGCACCTCGGGAAGCTCCGTCGCTGATTCGATGATGCGCGGATAACGGTCGGCAGGACAGTTGACGCGAATGAACGCCGTCAGCGGCAGGCCGATCTTTCCTGGATCCAGGCGGGCATGATAACCGGTGATGATCCCCGCGTCCTCCATCCGGCGGACCCGTTCCGCCACCGCAGGCAAAGACAGCCCAACCCGGCGTCCAAGTTCGGCGAAGGAAAGCCGGGCGTTTTCCTGCAGCGCCAGCAGGAGCTGCCACCCGATTTCGTCCAGAAGTCGCTCACTATCTACAGCCATATCTACCAATTACTTTACAACCTTAACCGAAACCCGGTCAATACCTTAACCTGGCTATTCAAATCACCGGATGCCCTCCGATAAGATAAGTCTCGAAGGATGGTAAGGAGTGGGCGATCCATGGAAACCGGTTTTCTGCTCAAGGGCCTGTTTATCGGGTTTCTCATTGCCGCACCGGTAGGACCGATTGGCGTTTTGTGTATCCAGCGCACCCTGGCTCGGGGAAGGCTGTCCGGTCTGATCTCAGGCCTGGGGGCCGCTTCGGCGGATGCCGTTTACGGCTCGGTGGCCGGTTTTGGGCTGACCCTCATCGCCGAGTTCCTAATCGATCAACATGTCTGGTTTTCCACCCTCGGCGGTCTGTTTCTTTGCTACCTCGGTTTCCGCATTTTCCGGGGCAAGCCGGCCGAAAAGGCGGTAGCGCCGGGAAGCTTCGGCCTGTTCACAGACTACGCCTCGACCTTCCTCCTGACCCTTACCAATCCCATGACCATCCTCTCATTTGCGGCGGTGTTTGCGGGTCTGGGACTGGTCGGCACGGGCGGGGACTACCTGGCGGCCGGTCTTTTGATTCTGGGTGTCTTTACCGGCTCGGCCCTGTGGTGGACCATCCTGGCCGGCGGTGTAGGGATGTTGAAGGATCAGTTGAGCCCCGAGCGGTTCCAGTGGCTAAATCGTGTTTCAGGAGTCCTAATTACCGGATTCGGCGTGTTCACACTTTTGCACGCCCTGTAGCATTATTCACCAAGTGATCTCCACTGGGGTGCCGATCTGGGCGAGATCATAGAGTTCTATGACATCTTCGTTTTTCAACCTAATGCATCCCCCTGAAGCGTATGTGCCGATTGAATCGGGTTCGTTGGTACCGTGAATTCCATACTTGTAACCATTGGGGGCCCGGACATCATTTGTCCTACGTTTATCTTTCTCGCAGGGAATGGCCAGTCCCATCCATCTCACCCCGTACCGGAAATCGGGATTATTGCCGTCCGGGTACGCTACCTTATTTGCGATCTTAAAGGACCCCTCCGGGGTAAATTCCGGCTGTTTTCCGGTAGCCGCCCGGTAGTATCTGATCAGTTCGCCCCCCCGGTAGAAGTAAAGCATGTTGCGACTTTTGTTGATGATGATCTTGTCCTCGGTACTCCGGGGGTTGGGATAGGAGATTAACACCTTAACTGTTGGTTTTGTCTCTACAATGTGGATCTCCTCATCTCCGACGATGCGTAAACCGTCGGCGACGGCCGCCGCTACAGAGACATTCCCGGTCGGCTTCCTACAAATTCTCTCCACCGATTCGATCTTGTTCCGGCCGGTCTCGATACGGCAGAGACTCCCGGTTCTCCGGTTCTGCACGGTCAGCGTAGTATTCCCCGCGATGACCATATCCTCTTGATCGTGGTAGATGATTTCTTCGCCGCGATGCAGACCAATGCGATCCTGTAAAGGGGACTCCAGGGGTTTTCTTTGTTCCGGGAAAGACAGAAGGTGAGACAGGGAGATGATGAAGGCAGCCAGGATTAATGACAGACCAGTAACAATACAGAGGATCCTCTTCATCCAATGCCTCCTTCTTCGAGAGTTCCGTCCTTATTGTTTGCAGCGGCAATGGGTGATACTAAGGGAAAAACTGATCGTCATTCTTCAATCTGGATGAATAACAAAGAAAGAGGAGTGCAGTTCTACAAATTTCTCTACCAGCAGCGGGTCAAACTGGGTGCCGGAGCCCCGTAACAGTTCATTGACCGCCTCCCGGTGGGTCCGCGCCTTCCGGTAGGGGCGGTCATTAGTAATCGCGTCATAGGCGTCGGCAATGGAGAAAATACGGCATTCCAGGGGGATCTCTTCTCTCTTGAGCCCCAGGGGATAACCCCCGCCGTTCCACCATTCGTGGTGTTTGAGAATCCAGTCCGCGATCAGGATCAGGTCCGGAACCGACTGTGCGATGCGGTAGCCGATTTCACTGTGGCGGTGCATTTCCAGTTGTTCTTCCGGGCTGAGCGAACCAGGCTTAAAGAGGATCTGGTCCGGTATGCCCACCTTACCGATATCGTGGAACTGAGCTAACAGCTTAAGGTCGTTAATTCTGGCATCCGAGACACCGGTGGCCCTGCCGAGCACAGCCACCAGGTTTTGGAGACGGTCGGCGTGCCCGTCAGAAATGAAATCCCTGGTCTCGAGCGCCTTGGTCAAGATCTTGATGGTAGCGCTGCGGGTTTTCTCGCTGTTGTGCAGTTTCTCCCGGTACATGTTGTTGTCCGCTGCTTTATAGAGGTCCTGGAGACTGACCGTTTCCCGGGTTACGGCATATCCAACGGAAATACTGAGAGGCAGTTCCGGATGATTGGCATTGTGGGCGTTTATAGCATCCTTTATCCGGCGGTAGGCCTGTTCAACAGCAGCCTCATCACTCCTTGGGAGCAGGACCGCAAACTCGTCTCCGCCGATCCGCGCCACCATATCCCCGGTCCGGAAACAGCCCTGAACCACGTCGGCGGCTGCCTTGAGCAGGGCATCCCCGGTGTCGTGCCCCACGGTATCGTTAACAAACTTAAGGGCGTCCAGGTCGCACACGATCAGTCCGACGGGAGCCTGGCGACCGCCGTCAAGACGGCTCAGTTCCTGCTCAAAGTAGGCCCGATTATATAGTCCGGTAAGGGAATCGTGGAGGCTGATGTACTTTAGCCGTTCCTCCGCCTGTTTACGCTCCGTGATATCCAGCAATGAGGCCACGCTCTTGGTCGTACCGGGGATCATTGCGATCGTCACAAGGGTGTCATAGACAGTACCGTGACGGTCGACGAACCTAAACTCATAGGTTCGGGGTACGGCTTTTGGATCCACCCGGCGGAGACGATGGTACTCTTCCATCATGGCCAGGTCATCCGGGTGTACAATCTCTTTCCAGCTCATCCGACCCTCGACCTCCGGTCTGGAGTAACCGGAAAACTGCTCAAACTGAGAATTTGCCAGTGAGATAGTCTTGTCTTCATCAACAATCACCGTCGCCATTTGGGTGGTTTCAAAGATGGTTCGGTAGCGTTCCTCGCTGTCGCGCAATTGCTCCTGTGACCGTTCCAACCGGTCAAGCATCACATTAACGGAAGCGGCCAGGCGCGACAATTCATCATTGCCCTGAATCTCCACGCGTTCCCCGGGGTAACCGCTTTGACCAATACTGCTGATATTCTTGTTTAGATCAGCCAGGCGCGACAAGACAAACCGGTCCAACATGAGGACGATCAACAGCCCGACGACAACACCGCTGACGATGAGGGACGCGAGGAAAACACGGCTGCCAATCACACTCTGCTTGTAGATCTCCCGCGGAACATCCACCCGCCAGAGAAGAGCGGGATTGCCGTAGATGTCGTCCACCGCAACGTATCCGGCCATGAATTCGGAATTTTGTACCCGACGAAAGATCGGCTGTTCCTCGGACACCTGGGCGAGTGCTTCCTGTATGTCCGGCTCCGTCTGGGGTTGATCCAGGCGATGGACGGCAAGTGACAGGTGGGTTTTGCGGGCCAATCGGTCGATCTGGGTGGAGTCGAGATAACGCCCCATGATCAACGTACCCCGGATCGGACCCTCGAATTCACTCGTTAATATGGGTCTTGAGGCGAGCAGCAAGGGACCTTCCGGAAGAAGGAGGATTCCGGTCAGGCTGCTGTCTTCATCTTCATGGTCCAAGAGGACACTGTCAGGCTGAATGTGTTCCAGAATGCCGACCGGAACCGGTACTTCCGTACCGCTGCCCAAGTCGAAACACTTGCCGTAGACGATATAACCGGATGTGTCAATATACAATATCAGGTTTAGGTCAATTTCCGGGAAGGTGGAATCAACGAGGTTAGCCTTAATGTATTCGTCATTACCGTCAACAATAAAGGCATGGGTGTCGTCCCAGCCGGCCCAATCGCCGGCCAACATATTAAGGTTTAAGATATTGCCGGACAAGGCATCGAGAACCCGTTCCACATTCCGGGTTGTGTTTTGCTCCTCCAGTTCGTTCAGGCTGCGCATTAGCATCAGATGAGAGACTGCGGACAGAAGGATAATGAGGGTCAACACTGTGACACCAATAATGCCCACCGTTTTCTGACGAAGGGTCACTAACTAGCCCCCTTGGGATGCCTGTGTTCCTATGAGCCGTACCCTCCGGTTACACATCATGGTGTACCCATCTTGGGCTCGGCTTTCAGCATTTCGGTCACGGTAATGTCATCCAGGACACAATTCACCCCACAGCCGTTGCTCAGGGTGGAGAAGTCATAAGGTTTTACAATCCGGTATTCCCGGTCCAGTAGAATTCGGACATTGGGAAAAAACGGCTGACCCTTGGGGGTGTCCATCACGATGCCAACTTCACCGGTATTGATCTGGATGAAGGTACCGGTCGGATAAGCGGCGACGTTTTCCATAAAGGCGTTAACCACCTTGGCGTCGAACCACCAGTTACCCGTCCCGGCCAGTAATTCGAGGGCCACACGGGGATGGTCCGCATTCTTATAGCAACGGTCTGAGGTGATGGCGTCGAAGATATCCACCACACCGACAATCTGGGAGAACAACTTGATTCCCGGATGTTTAGCCTGCTCAGGATACCCCTCACCGTTGTATCTTTCGTGGTGACTGTAAGCAATAGCAGCTATTTCCTGATCCTCTTGTCGCAGGATATCCCTGCCGTAAATGGTATGCTTCTTGACAACTTCGAACTCCTCAGCGGATAACTTTTCGGGCTTGTCAAGGATTTCCGGAGGAACCCGTACTTTCCCTACGTCATGCAGTAGAGCACCCGTCCCCAGGGTCAACAGGCGGTCTCTGCGAAAACCGAGGGTAATACCGGTCATTACCGCCAAGACGCACACGTTGACACAGTGTCCGAACAGGTAATCGTCTCTGGAGCGTATGTCCACGAGGTTTACCATGGCCAGAGGATTATCCAGCAACTCATCTAGGATGCCGTTCACGGTTCTGGTCACTGCCGCCTGGCTGATAATACCTCTCTTGTTGCTTTTCGCGTCCTTTAAGATACTCCTAACACCTGAAATGGCTTTAACCCGGGTCTCCTGCCTGATTACGTCATCCACTTCCACCCCGTCGAGGAGCCTGTCCTCCACGTAGACTGAACTATACCCACGTGCTGATAACCTGTTAATGTAACGCTGGTTAAGGATGACCCCGGCATTCAGGTATGTCTCTCCGTTAGGTCCGTACACAGTTTTGCCCAGCTTCATTCCTGGTACAAGTAAGTTCAATGCAATTTGTCTCATGACTGGTATCTAGCTCCAAACAAGCATTTAGATTTCGACAACATTTACTGGTTAATTAGTGACTAGGCATGATGTCGGGAATTCCCTCAGATAATACTTGTCTTATAGAATACCATGTTTAGGACAGGTTAGGAACTATAGCACCGGACTTTTCTTGTGTTTTACAATACCTGGCAATACCTCTTAGTCATCGGATAGTGGTTACGTTAGAATATTACAAAACCCGTTAACCAGAGGCTAACGGGTTTTGTACCTGACGTATTAGTGGTAACTGATTACATTGATCAATACTTCTTGCGATTGAGGGTTTAGGTGATCACCGTTACCGGACAAGTAGCCTGTTCCACTACCTCTTTGGTGACACTGCCCCGGAACATCCCGCCCCAAAAGCCTGGGTGACCCAAACCGATGACTATCTGGTCGGCGCCGTTCCGGTTGGCGTAATTGACGATTTCTGTTCCTGGATCACCAGCTAGTAAGACCGGTGAAACATCTACTCCGGCCTGTTCAAAAAGTGCTATTGTCCTGTCTAGCTCCTGCCGGGCAAAGCTCCCGGCCTCGTCCTTCATTCGGGTGTCGAGTCCAAAGTTCAGTGGAATGTCCAGAAGTCCCGGACACAGATCACAGCCATCCACCGGTGATGTAGCCACACTAACGAGCCTAACCTCTGCTTCCGGATGGATTCTTTTTAGTTCAACGACATACTCTACGGCCTTCAGGGATGTATCCGAACCGCCGGTCGCGATCAGAACACGATTAAACAATGTCAATCCCTC
Organism: Desulforudis sp.; assembly: GCA_003604975.1. Lineage (GTDB taxonomy): Bacteria > Bacillota > Desulfotomaculia > Desulfotomaculales > Desulforudaceae > SURF-60. Next base: position 91,166 of record QZIR01000036.1, read on the forward strand.
CCCTGCCTGTATTACTTGATCAGGCTTCCAACAGCTCTTCCCCCAGGATGATCCCGCCCACGGATTGATTCAAGTAGCCCAACAGGAGCTCAGCATTCACCCGTAGGACCTTATTCACGAACTCTTTGTGCGCCGAAGTCACCGGCGGAAGCCGGTTAGCCTCGACCTGGGTGCTGATCACCCGACCAGGTGGCACATACCTCTCCTCGGGAATGTTGACGTCCAAGATCTGGGCGCCGTGGCCGACAAAACATCCGGCTTCCAGCGTGGTTCCCAGAAGGGTAGCCCGAAAGCCGATGAAACTGCCGTCGCCAACGGTACTTGGGCCGTGAATGATCGCTCCGTGGGCGACACTGCAGTTACGGCCAATCTGGATTTCCGATTTCAGCAGGCAGTGCATGACTACCCCGTCCTGGATGTTGCTGCCCTCGCCGATTTCAATCGGGAACCCCTCATCGGCCCGCAGGACCACCAGGGGGCAGACAATCACTCCCGACCGGACAATAACCTGACCGATGAGAACGGCCGTCTCATCGACGTAACTGCCCGGACAGACTAACGGCGTTCTCTCTACAGAGTTCCAACTGGTTACCGGACTGGCTCTCAGCATTTCCTAGCCCCCCTCTGGTGCACAGATTATGTTGCCGATCTCCTGAAAAATCTCGCTGATCCGGATCATCCCGACCAGTTTGCCATCTCGCAAAACCGGCAGTGATCCGACGTTGTTCTGGAGCATGATGTGGACCGCCTTCAAAAGCGGCGCTTCGTCTCCAATGGTAATCAGGTACAGCTTACCCATTACTTCACGGACCGTCTTCTTCGCCTCCAGCTTACTGCGCTGGGTAAACTGCCCTTCGGGGTAAACACCGGGATCAGTATTCTCCACAAGCCAGCTGATTGATCCACGCACCGCATCGGGGTCTAGAGACCTTGGTTCCAACGCTTTGATCAGATCGCGCAGGGTGAGAATACCCATTACGTCCCCCTGCTCGTCGACCACCACGACCGAACGGTGTGCACCGGACTGATTCAACGCACCCATCAGCATTTTGATCGCGTCCTGGACCAGGGCATCTACGGGCACCGTTGAGTATTCTGTAATCGGGATCATCAGATCCTTCACCTTTTTTTCAGAGGGCATGACGCCTACCTCCCTGTAGTATATTCACCAATTGTCCTGGCACTATCTTATCCCCGGTCCGGTTACCTTAACAAGGCCGGGATACCCAGGAGCGGCCACACGGTCAGCGCAAACAGGCCCACCAGCAGCAAGGCCACGAGTGAGAAGGGGATGCCTACAATGAAGAACTGGCCGGTGGTGAACTGCTTGGACTGATACGCGATAGCGTTCGGGGCCGCGCCTACAAGAAGCATAAACGGCAGGGCGGCCATCGCCAGGGCGGTGTATAGAATCAGGTCCGGATTGACGCCCAGGTACTCGGCGATGACCAGGGCCACCGGAAGGGTAATCGCGATCGCGGCCACGTTCATGATGAAGTTGGTCAGTGTAACAACCAGGAAGGCGATGGCGATGACGAAGATCAGCCAGGGGACATCCTGGAACATGGAGAGCCAGTGCACAGCCATCCACTGAGCGGCGCCGGTCTGCCAAAGCGCAAAACCGATACTCATCGCGCCGCTGAACAACAGGACAATGTTCCAGGGAATCCGTTTCTCCAGGTCATCCACCACAAACAGCCTGGTGAGGAAGAAGAGGATCGCGGCCGCCAGCAGCGGGACGCTGCGGTTCAGGTTCTGCAGGGCCGGGATGAAGTTCTGCAGGGCAAGGACCATAATAATCACAAGGGCAACAACACAGACAAAGATCTCCTGCCTGGTAATTGGACCCAGCTCGCTGTAGAGTTTGGTTGCCTTTTCCCGCAAGCCTGGAATGGTCGCATCTTCGGGTTTAAAGAAGACAAAGGCAATGAGCGCCCAGATGATAAACACCATTATCCACCCAAACGGGGCCATCGCCTTCGATAGTTGGAGGAACGTCAGTGTCTGACCGGTGAATTCCTGGTAGAACCCGGCTGCCACAGGACTCCGGGCCGCCCCCAGCATAGTACACATACTGCCGGCGCCGGCCGCGTAGGCCATCCCGATGAACAGCCCCCGGCCAAAATTGGTTGGGATTTCCTCTTTACCGTAGAGGGACAGGATGATCATCAGGAGTGGGAACATAGTAGCCGCCACGGCCGTGTGGGCCATGAAATGCGTGAGGGCGGCCGTAACCACAAAGCTGCCCAGGAGAATCATCCTGGTATTCTCACCGACGATGGTGAGCATCTTAAAGGCAAGTCGCTTGGTCAACCCGGCTTTAGTAAAGGCCAGACCCAGCATCAGGGAACCGAGGATGAACATTACGGACGGATCCATGAAGTCCCTGAAAGCATCACTGGCTGGCCGGATGAAGAACATCGCCTGGATCACCCCGATCGAGATGCTGGTGACCCCGATCGGAATTACTTCAAAGACCCACCAGATGCCGGCCAGCAGGAACAGCCCGATCGCCAGCTGTGCTTCGCGACTGAGCGCAAACGACTGACCCGAGGGATCAACGGCCGGGGCCAGGGGCGGCAGAAAATAGAACAGGGCAAAAGCAGCCAGCCCGAGGCCGATGAAAACAAGCCTCTTCCAATCAAACGGCGGGGCTGGTGTAATAACTTTAGCGGAGACACCGGGTGACGTCATCTAGCTATCTTCCTTTCTCTTGGTCAAGTCACAAGAAACCTAGCTCCAAGCACGAGCCGTCAGCACATATCTCTGGGGTTAACGTTTGTGAACTACTCAACCGATTGGTAAAGACCAAATTGTTGAGGCTGCCAAAAACAACCTGGAGCATCCGCAGGGTAATTTGTTCTTACCCTAGACGGGATCTACAGTCCGAGACAATCCGTTGTTCAGCCGACTAAATGCTGTCCTGCCACCCCCTATGGACACAAAAAAAAGGCGGGGATAACCCGCCTTTGACTCTGTGCCTGTGGATATAAAGCGGCCTATCGTTGTTCGATTCAGCCAGTTATTCAATTATAGCTTGGGATTGTCATTACAGCTAGCGACATCCCAATGTATTTGCTACAAGATATCCGAACAGCAACTTGTCACTACTAAAGTTTGTACTATCAATCACGAACGGCGCTGAAAAAAAAGCGCCGCCAGCAATTGCCCAAATGACAAATTACTTGATATTTGCTAACACTACATTAACAAAGGGCTAACTTGGTGTCAATAGTTTTTATTCTTGTCCTTCTATTTTGATACTTGTGTCCCGGTGTGCGAAACGATTCGACGGGAATCTCCCGGCCGTACGTATCCCGGTGCTGTAGTGACAATTCGTTTGTCTTATACCTGTTTACCCAGCGCAAAGGCTCCGAATAGTTCGTATACTACTTTGAGCGCCGCCCAACTGGTTATGTCCGATGAATCCAGCGGCGGTGATACCTCTACGATGTCCACCGCCTGTACGGGTAAAGCTGTGGTCATCTCGCGCACCAGTTCGATCAGTTCCCGGGTACTGAGACCACCGGCCTCCGGCGTCCCGGTGCCGGGGGCAAAGGCGGGGTCCAGGACATCGATATCGATGGTCATGTAGATGTGCCGGTAGTCGCGGTAGCGGTCGTACACCTGCGCCAGGACGGAGTCCAGCCCCTTCCGAAAAATCTCCCGGGCTCCGATCACCCTTATTTCCGGGTGTTCAGACAGGAAGTGAAGCTCCTCCTCCTCGTAGGAACGGATTCCAAGAAAAGTCAGCCCTTCCGGCTTCACATTGAGAAGCTCCAGGGCCCGCCGCTGTACACAGGCATGCGACCAGCGGTGGCCGTCAAACTCGTCGGCAATGTCTGTGTGGGAATCAAAGTGGATGATCCCGACGCTTTCTCCGCCACAGGTGCGGGCGTAAGCCTTCTCCAAGGGTATGGAAATGGAATGGTCGCCACCGAGGAAGAGACACCGCTTACCTGTACTCAGTAAGGCAAAGGCCTGCTCTTCAACCTGACGAAAATACTCCTCCCAGTCCAGGTTCTTCGGCACGTTGCCTTCATCCCGTACTCTCAGTCCCTTCAACAGGAACCCTTCTTCGGTAGTCGCGGGCAGGATACGGGAGAGATCCCGCAGGCGGTCCGGAGCTTCCGCTGCCCCCTTGCCGGCACTGACCGCCCCGTCAAAGGGGATACCTAGGATCACAACATCGGCCGCATCCAGGTTTGGCTCGTAAAGACCTCCCCAGGGATTTGTCTGTTTCATGGCTACGGTTTAGGTTCTCCTCCTCTCACACCACAAAGTGTCTGTTGCCTATCCGCCGGAAACGGGGGGATACACCTTTACCTTATCGCCCTCCTGAAGTGCTTGCTCAAGGGAGGCCTTGACACCGTTGACGGCAACGAAGCTAATAGATTCCCGGGGCAGAGAAAGCTGTTGCAGGAGATCTCCTGCAACAGCTTTCGCGGGCATGGATATTGCCCTCACCTTTTCTCCTTGAAAATACTTGTTGAGAGAACCCGCCAGGGTTACGACGATCTTGATCCGTTCCATGCGTGCCCTTTCCTGCATCATCTGTCAGAGCTATTCGGACCTAGAGTCCCAGTTCCTGCATTTTCTCCTGGGTGGGTTTTCCGTCTTCCTGCCAGCCTCTCAGAATGTAATACTCCTTCAGCATCTTGTCGTATTCCGCGCGTGGCAACAGCCGGCCAGCTGTCGGGCCGGTCTTCAGCGCATCCTTGAAAACACGCTCCGGCAGGGTGTCGTCCTTGGCCGTAAACCCTTCACGTACGTTGAAGAGACGGGCAATGTTGACCGTTCTTTCACCGATCTTCTCCAGATCGGTGGTTGAAAAGGTCTTTCCGGTGACCAGGGTGAGGATCTCCGCCAGGGTGTCCAGGCTTAGGGCCCAAAAGTCGCAGAGAATGGTGGAGAACTTGACGGCGTTATAGTGCTGTAACTCCACCACCAGCTGTGCCTTTCCCTCGCTGGTAAAGGGATCCAGGTCGCCATAGGCCTCGTTCGCTACCGGCCAGGCCCGCATGTGGCAGGCTCCCCGGTCGGAGGTGGCGTAAGCCAGCCCCATACTCCATGACCCTCTCGGTTCATATCCGGGGAATTCGAGTCCCTTGACCTGCATGGCCATATCCTCGCCGCCGTAGCGACGGGCCAGACCTTTTGCGCCCAAGGCCAGGTCCGCTCCGATCCCTTCCCTGACTGCAATTTTCCCCGGTACCTCCAGGTAACTCTGGATATCCCCGAACCTTAAGCCGAAGTCGTGGATGCCCTTTTCGGCCATCTCCATGGCCAGAGCAGTCACGTTTCCCACGGAGATGGTGTCCAGGCCCAGATCATCACAGGCCTTGTTAAAGGCAATAATCGCTTCCAGGTCGGCAATACCGCAGTTCGAACCACAGAGGGCCAGGGTTTCATACTCCGGCCCCTCCACGACACTGGCGCCCCGGCGGGTAAAGTTCCCGCAACCCAGTGCGCAGCTGACACAGGCTCTTTTTCCAACACGGGCTTCCCTGATCGCATCCGCATTTATGGACTCAAAACCCGGGAAGTTGCCGTCCTGAAAGTTGTGTGTCGGCAGGATGCCGGTGGTCTGCGAAAGCTCCACGATCATCGGCGTCCCGTCCGTATAGGCCCAGAGGTTGTCTTCCGTCAGGGTATCCTGGTGCATAATCTCCTGGAGACGTTCCAGCAGTCTCTCCGCGTTGGTTACCCTAAGACCCTTGGCTCCTTTTATAACGACCGCCTTTAGGTTTTTAGACCCCATCACGGCCCCGATGCCGCCCCTTCCAGCCTGGCGATAATACTCCGAGCTGATGCAGGCCATGGGAACCAGGTTCTCTCCGGCCGGTCCGATAACCAAGGCCTTGGCTTCCGGTCCGTGCTTCTCGCGCAAAACGTCTTCCGCCCGGTGCGCGCCCAGGCCCCACAACTCACCTGCGTCCAACAGTCGGGCCTCATCGTCTTCAATGTACAGGTAGGCAGGTTTAGCCGCCTTCCCTTCCAAAATAACCGCGTCGTAACCGGCAAATTTCAGTTCCCCGGCAAAGTGTCCACCGATGGAACAGTCCAGAATGGTGCCGGTTGCGGGGGACCGGGAAATGATGGCCAGCTTACCGGAACAGGGAACAACGGTCCCAGTAAACGGACCGGTCATCAGGATCAGTTTATTTCTTTCCGAGAGAGGATCAGTCCCGGCGGGCACTTCCTCGTACAGATACTTGATACCGAGACCCTTTCCCCCCAGGTATTGGGCGGCCCAATCCATGTTGAGGGGTTCCGCCTGTGCGTTGTTTTCTCCCAGGTTGACGCGTAAAACCCGGCCCTGGTAACTATGCATTACGACACCTCCTCTAGGACCAGAGCTTCGTGCGGACACCACTTAATACACCAAGGAGAGCCGCCGCAGAGGTTGCACAATGCAACCCCGTTCTCCCGTGGGGTAATAACCTGTTCCGGACAGACCGCGATACACATCCCACAGACATCGCAGTTTTCCGGAATGAAGCTAAGCTGACCCTCGGCGAAAGTGATCGCGTTGGTCGGGCAGGTCTCCACACAAGTACCGCAGAGGGTGCAAACCCTTCCCTGCACTTTCAGTTCCGGGCCTTCGTAATAAGAGGAGACAAAGAGGCGCGCCAGCAGCGGGTTAAAGACCCCTTCACCGGCCGCGGAACAAGCCAGTTGACACAGCTTGCATCCGATACACTTGTCACCGGCAAACTTAAGACCCATTTTCCCCCTCCTTTGTTTAAACTGACTAACCGGCAAACTTCTTACTCACCGTATCAATGCTCTGACGCAGGATCTCCAGTACCCGGTCCAGTTCCTCGTAGGAGATGGTCAACGGGGGCTCAATCCGGATGGTCTTGGCATGGATCAGGGTGCCGGCAACCAGGACCCCGCGGTCAAACAACTCCGTCGCCACGGTATAACCCATCTCATCGCTGTTGAACTCCATACCGATTAACAGTCCCTTGCCACGGGCTTCCTTACAAACGTCCGGGTAGTCCCGCATCAACTCCTGCAGCTTAGGCAGGAAGTAGCTGCCCTTTTCGGCGGCCTGCTGGGGCAGGTTTTCTTTAAAAGTAACGTGAATCGCTGCAATGGCCGCAGCACAGGCAATCGGGTTGCCGCCGAAGGTTGTGGTGTGTAGGAAGGGGTTGGGCATCATTTCCCGCCAGATCTTCTCGGTCGACACAAAGGCCCCAATCGGCATCACTCCGCCGCCGAACGCCTTGGCCAGGCAAAGAATGTCCGGAACCACGTTGTAATGGTTGAGGGCAAACAGCTTGCCGGTACGTCCCATTCCCGTCTGGACTTCGTCCGCAATCAGCAGGACGCCGTAGTGGTCGCAGATTTCTCGGACACGCGGGAAGTAATCATCATCCGGCACGATTACGCCGCCTTCACCCTGGATCGGCTCGATGAGGACCGCTGCCACGTCCTCGCCCACCCAGAAGCAGCTCGCAATGGTCTTCTCCAGGATGTCCACGTCGTTGAAAGGCACGTGACGGACACCGGGGACGAGAGGCAGGTAGGGCTTGCGAAAGACCGCCTTGGAGGTGGCGCTCAGGGAACCAAGGGATTTCCCGTGGAAGGCGCCGGTCGTGGCGATCACCGTGGACCGCCCGGTGTGCAGGCGGGCGAGTTTCAACGCGCCTTCAACCGCCTCAGTACCGCTGTTACAGAAAAAGGCATACTGCAGATCTCCGGGGGTGATTTGGGCTACAAGTTTGGCAAGCATCGCACGAAGCGGGTCCAGGAGTTCCTGGCTGTGCAGGGCCTGCCGCTTCATCTGATTCAAAACCGCCTTTACCACTTTGGGATGACGGTGGCCGACGTTATATATCCCATAACCGCCAAGACAGTCAATATACTCTCTCCCAAAGATATCCGTGAACGTGGAACCTGAATCCGCCCATTCCACGGCGGCGTAATTGGTGGACATTGACTTCCGGTATTCGAGAAAACCGGGGTTGACATTATCCCGGAAACCCTCAACGGTCTCCTGGACAACCCAGTTCCTTTCCTCTTCGGTGAGGTCGTCCTTTGCGATAAACTCCAGATACTTTTGTGTTTGTTCCAAGATCTTGCCGAACATCAATTAACCTCCTGTCTTGATAGCAACAAGGAGAAAGGGTAGTTTCCCAGTTTTGGTCTTGTAAGTTGGGATTCTATGTTGCTGAGCTAGGTATCGAGGTTACAAAAGCAGAAAAGGAGAATATTTCGGTATCGGAGACCTTGACCCTCAATTCCCCTGCTGAGGACGATATATAACAGTAGAGCTGCTGTACCTATCATAGGAGCTGTTTGGGCACGCACAATGTCACTCTGCGTATTCCGGACCAAATTGACCACCCATTCCGATTCAAACCGACCATTCATTCCGGAGCAAATCGACCACCTGTTCCGGTGGAAATCGACCACTCAT
>QZIR01000001.1 GCA_003604975.1 Desulforudis sp.
AATCTGCAACAACTTTATGTAACATCAAAAAGCCGCCAAGTCCTTACTACACAAGGCCTCGGCGGCTTTTATTACTGTGGTTGCTGCAAAAGTCAGGATTAACAGACTTGACTTTTATTGCTAGGCTGTTATGAGGGGCAATGGACGACTCCTTACCGTATATTAGTGTTGAGGACGGAGTCGAAAAAGGGAGTGCATCATATGAATGCCATTGTCTACGCGCGTGAAGCTGAAGGCACAGACGAAAGCTCTCCTGTTCACGTTCAACTTAATCAGTGCAAGGAGTACGCTAGACGAATTGGGTGTACCGAGATTGATATTTACTTCGACCATGGGATAACCGGTTGGAGTCTAGATCGTCCCGGACTTCAGGCAGCATTGGCCCGGATCAAGCAAGGGGAAGTAGACTACTTCATTTTCCCTGACCTTCACTGCCTGTCATACAAGATTCGGGACCAGCTGCTGCTCATCAAGGCCATCGAAGAGCTGGGTATCCGGGTAGCGGCGGTCTGTACACCCATGCCTCATCCGGTATCATGGATCTGTCTGTCCGAACAGTACTGCGAAACAGTGATCAATTGATCATCTTGCCAGCAACTTCGCTATTATTCGACAAAACATATGCAAACAAGTCATGTAGAGAGGGTTCTTAAAAGAGTAGAATCCTCTCTGCATTTTCATCACTAAATACGCTGAATGTTGCGTTGAATGGCTTACAGGTCGTAACAGGGAGCCTTTGATCGAAAATAGCCATAGGTTACCCAATTTCAACTTTGACTCTTGGAATATTATGCCTGTATAATGCAGATATAATTAATGATAGGGGGTTAAACTATGGCCTTTGAAGTGTTTTTACCCGAACAGGAAGCAGCACTATTTCGCAGAAAGCAGCCTGTGGTTGCAATCTCAAAGAACTCTATTCGCTTGAACAAAACCGCTTATGAAAAGCTTGCTGCCGAATCCGTGGAACTGGCTTATGACCGGGATGTCAACGCGATCAGGGTAAGAAGGTCGGACAGCGGCTTTAAGATCCAGAACAAAAAGATTACCAGCAAGGGTTTCTTTAAACACTTCGGGCTTAATCTTAACGGCAAGTTTTTGGCAAAATACATTGAGCAAGACCGATCTTTAGTAATTACCCTTAACAGCGCAAAGTGAGGTGAAGGGGCGTAACTCTACTGGAATGCGCACCAATGAGAGAGATCAGGTTTCTTGACGTTTATAAGCGACTGTTCAATCACTTCGGTCCCCGGCACTGGTGGCCGGCCGAGACCGCCTTTGAGGTGATTGTCGGCGCCATTTTGACTCAACAGGTGGCTTGGCGGAACGTGGAAACGGCGATCGCTAACCTCAAGCGGCGAAACGTGTTCGATCCGGTGAGCCTCTTGGCCGTCCCTGATGAAGAGTTATGGGAGCTTATCCGGCCGACGCGGTTTTTCCGCCAAAAAGCGGCCCGGCTGAAGGACTTATGCCGGGTGGTTATGGAAGGGTTTGACGGCGATTTGTCTGCTTTTCTGGCCCAGGAACCGAATGCGCTCAGGACCCGCTTGCTGGCCATCCGGGGTATTGGCAAGGAGACGGCCGATTCCATCGTGCTTTATGCGGCCAAACAGCCGGTATTCGTTATCGACAGCTACACCCATCGTATCTTCAGCCGGCTGGGATTAACCACGGGTTCTGAGTCCTACGACGCCCTGCAGGAGCAATTCGTAAAGAACCTTCCCCGGGACGTGGGACTCTTCAATGAATACCATGCCCTCATCGTAGCCCTCGGTCACCATATCTGCCTCAATCGGAATCCGGACTGCGCGCGTTGTCCGCTGAACGAGCTGTGTCGGCACGGCCTGTCTAATCCCGACGCGGATTAGAGCCAGTGGTTGTCCGGCAAGGGATCAGCCAGCAGGCGCCGCTCCACGGTAAAACTGCCCGATAATGCCTGGTATTTGATGATATCAGCGGCGAGAAGCTGGTTTTCCGTCCCCGCGTAGTGCAGGATGATCGCTGAATAGGGAACCTCGGCATTGGACTGCAGACCACGGAAACCCGCGGCGCCAGCGCTTCCGGGGTTAACCAGCGTGCTGCCGTCATCGGTGGCAATGTCCATGCTGTGGGTATGGCCGGTGATCACCAGCGGCACGTCCCCGAGAAACTGCCTGCCGACGATGGGGTTGTGCACCATGATGATATCCGGTGGTGTCTCCTTAAGCTCCATCATGGTCCGGAGTTCGTCAGCCTGGGCCTGCAATCTTTCCGCTTCTTCCTCGGGGTTGTCGACGACCACCGTTTCCCCGTAGGCCCAGGGATCGGGTGACCCCAGAAGCCTCAGGTTCGCTACTTCAATCATTCCGCCGTCGAGTACGCGGACATTAGGCAGCCCCCGCATAAACTCCATTATTTCCGGTGAATCGTGATTACCCGGCGCAAAGACGTAGGGGATCCCCCAGTCCGCAATCTGGGTCAGAAGGTGTGTTTCCACGGGCGAGCCGAAATCGGTGAGATCGCCGGCGTCCAGGACCATGTCCACTTCGAAGTGATGAACCAGGGAGCTGATAAACTCGAGCGCCACGAAGTTGTTGTGGATATCGGCGACTACCAGTACCTTGCGGTCTCCCGGTTTATCCAGGAGGTCCAGCCGATCCATTTGCCCGTACAGCATCTGCATATTCCGGACGACGAGGTGGGTCTTATCCTGGAAGTCCTGGATTTTATCGAAGAACTCGCCGGCCAGGTGCAGTACGCGGGGCGCCGCGGCGATTACGCCGTGGTACTCGGGCTCGCGAAAGGCGTCCCGGCTGTAAGTCTGGAGCGCCGTTCCCAGTACCAGTCCGGTGAACAGCACACCAACCAATCCGGGGAGCAGCACGCGGCGGGCGGGCGGTCTGAAAACCAGCCAGTAGAGTAATGCGGCGCCGCCGCCGCCGATCAGGATCTGGCGCAGTAAGAAATGGACGAGAGGGCGCTGGGTGCCGTTTTCAATCTGGTTCAAGAACTCTGACTGGCCCTCACTGGTCAAGGCCGCCCCTCCGATCTCTTCGGGGCGGACCCCAGTTACGGTCAGCCTCAATTCCAGGGGGCCGGCGTGGGTGGCGGCGCTGAGGCTGCCCACCGGCGGGATCTCCAGGACCGTCCGTCCGTCCAGGGCGGGCACGACCGCCGCCCGTACCGAGACGCCGTATACGTCGTAGACGTTAGGCCCGATGAGGCAGACGGAGAGGACGGCTCCCACTACGATTACGAAAACCTTGAGAAGAGGAAGGCGCAGCATTCTTGGTACGGCAATCCACTTCAATCCTTGTCCTCCTTGGCTCGTTACCATCCTCACCATAGCATATGGACTACCTAACCGACAATCGAACAAAGGTTTCCAGACCTTCCAAGCGTTCCGAGGCCTTTGTTGTCTGAATAGACTGGAATGGTATGACTTATTCGACGGTGGGGGTATCGGGAATGTGGGAACGGCTGAGACGCTTTATGGTGCGGGTGCTGCTGCTTCCGATCTTACCGGCTTTGGCCTGGGGTCCGGCAACCCACCCCTATATCAATAAGTGCGCTCTCGAGATTGCGGAGGCGGAGGTAAAGAAGGGTAACCCGGCGGTGAACCGGGAGATCGTGGAACTGCTGACCCGGAACAGGGACACCTACATATTCGGCGGCAACAGTGCGGATGCGATTTCGAGCTATCACATCCTTTCCGGCATGGCCGTCTACGACTATGCGCACAACTATTTCCCGGACACGGCCTCGGGGACTCCCGTGTTCGGATACAAGCTGGTTGACGAATGGTACCGGTCCAGGCTGGGTGAACGCGAAGCCGCATATCCTGAGGTGGACTTCGCTATCGCTTGCGGCTGGCTCTCTCACCAGTTGGCTGACTGGTACGCCCACCACGCCCCCATCGACCGGGAAGGCCGGCTACCGGCAGATTTATCGGCTGAAGTGGACGAGGACACTGTGTTTCCCGGCTACTCCAATTCACACCGGGTGCTGGGCGCCGATTACTATCCCGAGATCCTGCAGGTGTACAACACCGCGGACCATGCCCTGATCGAGTTCTTCCACGATATGCTCCTGATTCATCGTTATGAACAGGATTTCCTGAAGCAAAACCGGGTCGAGCTTTTTGAAACCAGGATTGTCGCCGGGAAACCCACAAACCTGCTGACGCAGGCCTCTGAACAGTACGAGGGCATGGTCTCTCGTATCCCTGCGGAGCAAATCCTTACACTTAAAGATGATTTCAACCGGATCATCCAGGCTCTCAAGGCTCTAAATGACATCGCTGTCCATCTAAATCCCCGACTCGTCACCGTAGTGTCTAACAGCATTGACTCCCAGCTTACGGGCAAACCCGACTATATTGAACTCTCGATCGAGAGGGTGCTGCGGGATTTGTTCTGTCTAAGCTTTGAAGAAATCGCCCGGCGGGCAACCCAGATGGTCTGCCACCCGGCCGGCTTGGAACCGGTGCTCGAGGTCCGGGAGTCGGCACGGGCCGGTACGATCCTGTTCGGTTTGGCAGAGCGGCTGACCCGGTTGGTCGACCCCGAACTCGCCGTAAGCCTGGTTAAGGATCCCAATTCACTGAATGTGCGGCTCCTCTGGGGGTTGGTTGACCTGCGGGCGGGAATCATTCGGAATCTGGTCCGAATGTGGGCTACAACCAAACTGCCGGAGTATCTGGCCCAGGATTTCAAACTGGGGGCCCTGCTCACTTTTATCACGGAGCTGGTGCAAGGACGGAACAATGACTTCACCGTTGGACAACAGCGGTTTCAAAGACACCTGCCTCCCCTGGTCCAGTTTACGGGGTTCCACGGAACAGCGGGCTCGAAAGAGTGGCCTTCCCTGGTGTCTGGCGTTGAAATCGGGGTCAGGGTCGTACCGGCCGTCCTCCGCGGCCGTCCTGACCAAAACCCTAAAACCATCGACCCGGCTACTTTGTGTTTCGCGGTCAACGGTTTTGATGTCCAGGCCAAACCGGAGTCCTTGGGACTGGAGCAGAGCTGGGCCGGACACAGACTGCTTTTAAAAATCAGGGTTAGCCCCGGATTTTGCCCTGGCGTCCATCACCTGCTGGTAACCGTCCGGGACCGGTCGGAGGCCCCTGCCGGCCGACTGGAACAGGAACTTCACGTTCGAAGGGAGGTATAAAGGATTTTTCTTACCAAAACAAGAATAAACTACATTAGATAAATGCGGTTAGCAGTAATGGAGGGTTGTTTGTGTCTCTGAGAATCGGTATCCTGATGGGCGGCCGGTCCGCTGAACGGGAGGTTTCGCTCAAGAGCGGACGGGCTGTTTATGACGCCCTGTTGGCCAAGGGCTATGACGTAAAGACCATCGATGTGAACGCGGAACTGCCGGCCAAGCTGAAAGAGACCCGGGTAGAGATCGCCTTCATCGCCCTGCACGGTCAGTTCGGGGAGGATGGAACCGTCCAGGGAATGCTCGAACTGTTGAACATCCCTTACACCGGTTCAGGAGTGTTGGCATCCGCCTTGGCCATGGACAAAATCACCACGAAACGGATCCTGCAGGCCGAGGGCCTGCCGACACCACGCTTTGCCGTCTACCGGCGCCCCGAAGAAGAGGATGAGATCCCCGAACTGGCCGGACAGGTTTGGGACGAGTTTAACGGTCCGGTGGTGGTAAAGCCTCCGGGGCAGGGTTCCTCGCTCGGGGTGACCGTAGCCCGGAACAAGGGTGAGGTGGTCACGGCCCTGCAAACGGCTTTCCAGTATGGAGACCGGGCCCTGGTGGAAGAATTCATCCCGGGTGTTGAGATCACCGTGCCCCTCTTGGGCAATCGCAACCCGCGGGTGTTGCCGTTGATTGAAATCACCTCCGAAACCGGTCGGTATGATTACGAATCCAAGTATACTCCCGGGATGAGTACGCACATCATCCCGCCCCGGATACCGGATGAGATTCAGGCTGAGATTGGCCGCCTGGCGGTACAGACTTTTGACTTGTTGAGCTGCCGCGGTCTGGCACGGGTCGACTTCATTGTATCCGAAGACGGAAAGCCCTATATCCTGGAGTTGAACACCATTCCCGGCCTGACCCCGGTGAGCCTGTTTCCCGATGCGGCGAAGGCCGCCGGCATCGACTTATCCCAACTGGCTGAAACGCTCCTGGCGTTAGCGCAGGAATCCTTTTGGGAAGCTGGAGGTTTTAACGATTAATACGCAAGAACTAGCCGCGATTATCGACCACACCCTGCTCAAGGCCAGCGCCACCCAGGACGAGATTCGGCGCCTTTGCGCCGAAGCCCGTCAGTACGGCTTCGGTGCGGTATGTGTGAACCCGTGCTTTGTAAAGCTCGCCGCACAGGAGCTAAAGGGTACATCGGTCAAGATCTGTACCGTGATTGGCTTCCCTCTGGGGGCCAATACCATTCCGGTAAAGGTCTTGGAGTCCAAGCAGGCCGCTCTTGATGGAGCAAACGAGGTCGACATCGTAGTGAACATCGGGGCGCTGCTGGAAGGCGACACCCAGTACCTGGTGAACGAGATCGACCGTGTGATCGAGGCCGCCCGGGACGTGCACATGGATATCTCCGCCAAGGCAATCTTGGAGACCGGTTATCTGACCAGAGACCAGATGATCCTGGGATGCTGGGTGGCCACCGGCGCCGGCGCCGGCGCCGACTACGTGAAGACCTCTACCGGATTCGGCCCCACCGGCGCCACCATTGAAGACGTCCGGTTCTTACGCCAGTCCGTCGGCGCCCACTTGGGGGTAAAGGCCGCGGGTGGCATCAGGGACCTGGCCACCGCCCTCGCCATGGTCGAGGCCGGAGCAGATCGCCTCGGTACCAGCGCCGGGGTGCAAATCATTGAGGAAATGAAAAAGAACACCTAGCCGCAAAAAAAGCGGACCCTCTTATGACTTTTTTTCCCATCCATGCAGGATTCTGCCTAATGGCGCAGAAATCCCAGTTAATGGGAGGGGATGCGCATGCGCTGGATTGTTGTTCGGAACCCGTTAAAGTCGGAAAAGATCCAGAAAACCGACTTGAAACTGTGGTTGTCCGCAGTCAGGGCGTTAACCAAGCTCAGGGCCGATAAGGCTGCTCTTCGTTTGATCACCAAGGCCTTGACCACTTTTCCGGATCAACCGGACTTGTACTTTGAGGCCGGACGGATTTATTTGAGACGGGGGCAGTTTGATAAGTCGGTATGGCACTTCAAAAAGGCCAACCCCGGTCTGGAACCGTCCAACTTCATTTCCTGGCTCGAAGAGCTCGTGAACGACTACAACGAGGCCATTGTCGCCGACCGCGGGTCGGTTCTGTGTGCGCTCAGTACTTGGTACCTGCAGACCGGTGATCCGTCTAGGGCTCTGAAGTACCTTAGCCCTCCTTATCTGCACCGGTCTTTCCCCGGCGCCCTGAATACCAAGGGGCTCTGTCTGCTGGCCCTCGGACGCTACATCCAGGCCCAGCAGGCCTTCGAAGTTGCTGTCAATACCGGCGGCGGACCGGAGATACTCTATAACGCTGGGATCGCCTGTCTGAAACTGAAGCAATATGACCGGGCCCTGAAGCTGTTTGAGCAGGCGCAGCAGCGTGGCTTTGCCGGCGCTGACCTGCTAAACCACAAGGGGTTTAGCCTGTATTACCTTGGTCGTCTGGAGGAAGCGGCCCTCTGCTACGAGATGGCCCTGAACCTGTCTCCCAACGACCACTTGATCCTGGGCAATCTGGCAGCCTGCTGCGAGAAGCAGGGACGTCTGGCTGAAGCCCTGGACCATTATCGCGAGGCGATCCGCCTGGATCCATTTGACGCCGCCCTGCGTAACAACTTCGCCCTGTGCCTGCAATCGGCCGGCCGCTACAACGAGGCCCTGCAGCAACACGACCGAACCATTGAACTGGATTCGGATTTGTCCTACGTGTGCAACCGAGCCGTCTGCCTCTACCGGATGGGTGAAACCGACCAGGCCCTGGCGGTCTACGACGAGCTCCTGCGCGCCAATCCTTCGGAGAGCACGGTCTGGGGTCTGCGGGCCGAACTTCTGATGTCCCTGGGCCGAACCTCGGACGCCACGGAATCCCTGAACCGGTCGCTCGGCTTGACCGGATAGACCATCATCCCAAACTGCAAGATGATCGGACGGAACCTGGAACAAAAGCCCGGGTTCCGTTTGTTTTTACGCATTTTCCCTTGACTACCTAATTGGGGGATAATTAGATATAATACCAGTTAGGAGGCTAGCCATGTACGAGTTGACTGTACGCGCCAGTTTTGCCGCTGCGCACCGGCTCTGCAATCACCCCACCAAGTGCCGCCACCTGCACGGGCACACCTGGGATGTTGAACTGACCGTAGCGGGCCGGGACCTCAACGCGGACGGAATGCTGTTGGATTTTGGCCATCTTAAATCATTGCTGCGCGAGATCGTGGACGGTCTGGACCATTCGTACCTGAACGAACACCCGGCTTTCGGAGGGGAAGGCCCGGACAGCAACCCTACGGCCGAGAATATCGCGCGTCACATCTTTACCAAAGTGAAGAACGACCTGGTCCGGAATCACCCGGCTGTCCGGCTCAGATCAGTAACCGTGTGGGAATCGCCCAAGTCTTCAGTCCGTTATACGGAGGAATGATCAGTGAAGGGAATTGTCCTACTGTCCGGGGGGCTGGACTCTTCGGTCTGCCTGGCTTTCGCCGTACGCGAGATGGAAGTGGCCCTATGCCTGACCGCCGACTATGGTCAAATCGCGGCTGCGCGTGAGATCGAGGCTGCCCGCAACCTGTCCGCCCACTACGAGGTACCCCACCAGGTGGTGGATCTGCCGTTTATTAAAGAAGTCTCGAACACGGCTCTTTTTGGCGAGACCCCGCTGCCTAAGTTACCTGAAAATGCCCTGGATGACCGGGAAGTCACCAAGGAGAGCGCCCGGGCCGTCTGGGTACCGAACCGCAACGGGGTCTTGATTAACGTTGCCGCCTGCTTTGCCGAGGCCCGGGACTGCCAGTGTGTGGTGGCCGGGTTCAACCGGGAAGAGGGGGCGACCTTCCCGGATAATTCCCCCGGCTTCGTCGATGCCGTGAACGCCTTGCTCAGCTACTCCACGCTCAACCAGGTCCGCCTGGTGAGTTATACCCTGCATCTGGACAAGACCGAGATCGTAGACCTGGGCAAGCGACTGGGGCTCCCCTGGAACCTGATCTGGAGCTGCTACTGCGGGGGGGACGAGCCCTGCGGGGTTTGCGAAAGCTGTCTGCGACTGAGGAGGGCCCTGGATAATGGGTAATGTTCAGCACCTGGTGGATCGGGAAGAGATAACCTACGACGGTACCCAGCTGACCTCACTCTGGGCCTTCCGGCGGTACCGTCTGCAGGGAAACAGTATCGTGTCCTTCCGTGGTCCCTGCCGGGTGGACGTAGAAAAACTGGTTGACGCCCAGGATACGTTGGACGGGGCCTTCATCTACAGTCCGGATATGCTCCACTTTATTGTTGAGCACTTCGATAACGATCTGGAAAAGGCAGTTTACCGCCAGCGCCTGCTTGTCGTCCTGATCAGGGATGTCCTGAAAGGGATGCTGGGCGTGGGAAGGATTTCCCGTACCGGTGACGACCTGTACGTCGAGGACCGGAAGCTCTCGGTTTCCATTGCCACCGTGAGCCCGGTGAGCACCCTCATTCACACCGGATTAAACATCGACGCGACCGGCACGCCGGTACCCGCCGTCGGTTTGGTCGACCTTAATCTTGGCGGGGAAGCCGTGTATGATTTGGCTTCCCGTATCTGTCGTGCCTATACCGCAGAGATTGCCAGCATCTTCCTGGCCCGCTGCAAGGTGCGGGGGGTATCCTGACGATGACCTCAGGCAGTATTGTGGAAGTCTTCACCTCGGTGCAGGGCGAGGGGCCGCATGTCGGCTACCGGCAGTTGTTCGTCCGGCTCGCGGGGTGCAACCTGGACTGCAAGTACTGCGACACAGACTTCCGGGCGGCTCCCACTTTCCGCCTCGAGGACGACCCCGGCTCGGGCAGATTTCGCAAGGAAGCAAACCTGGTGGCGCCGGACGTCTTGGTGGAATACATCGCCCGGCTCAAGGCTTCCGATTATCACTCGGTCAGCTTCACCGGCGGGGAACCCCTGGTACAGGATGCCTTTCTGATGGAGGTACTGGCTGCGGTCAAGGCCCTCGGCTGGCGGACCTACCTGGAGACCAACGGCACCCTGACTACGTCGCTGGAACGGTTGATTGCGCTGTGTGATATCGTGGCGATGGACATCAAACTCCCCAGTGTCACCGGCCGTCCGCTGCCTCAGAGCCACGCCGGCTTTTTGCGAGTGGCGTCCGCCCGTGAGGTCTTCGTCAAGGTAGTGGTGTCTGAGGAGACCAGCAAGGCCGAAATCCAGGTGGCAGCCCGGCTGATCCGGGAAGTTGACCAGGGGATTCACCTAGTGATTCAGCCGGTAACCTGCCGTGACCGGACCGGTTCGATCCCGGCTCGTAGGATTCTGGAGCTGCAGCGCACCGCCCTCGGGGAACTAAAGCACGTCCGGGTGATCCCGCAGACACACCATTGTGCCGGAATGCCATAGACTAAGGAGGAACGGTGTTTTGGACCTGAAAAAGATCGAGCAAGCCGTGATGATGATCCTGGAGGCTGTCGGGGAGGATCCGCAGCGGGAAGGCCTACGTGACACGCCGGCTCGGGTGGCCAGGATGTACCGGGAAGTTTTTGCCGGGCTCTTGGTTAACCCGGAGAGTGAACTGGAGGTACTCTTTACGGAGAACCACGAGGAACTGGTCCTCGTGCGTGACATCCCGCTGTATTCCATGTGTGAACACCACTTATTGCCCGTCTTCGGGGTGGCCCACGTGGCCTACATCCCGCAGGGGGGAGTGATCACCGGGCTCTCCAAACTGGCCCGTGTGGTGGAGGGTTTTGCCCGGCGCCCCCAACTGCAGGAGCGTTTGACCGGCCAGGTGGCCGATGCTATAATGAAAAAACTTGAGCCGCATGGGGTTCTCGTCGTGATTGAGTTGGAACACATGTGCATGACTATGCGCGGGGTGAATAAGCCCGGTTCCAAGACGATCACCTCCGCCGTACGTGGGATTTTTGAGAAGAATGCCAAGACTCGGATGGAGGCCTTTTCCCTCATCCGTAAGAGCTAGGAAAGGTGCTTGTCATGCAGGACGGACGTCATTCACAGTTGGAGTTGTTGGCCCGCCGGCAGTTCCAGAACTATGACGAGATGTACAAAGTGGTTGATTTTCTCAACAAGACCCTGAAGGAACACGACCTTATCTTCGGGCTTACCAAGGATAAGGAAGGTACCATGACGGTTTCCATTTATCAGACATAGAGGTGTTTCGACCGCTGATGAAGGTTTTGTTATCCAATGATGACGGCATTTTCGCGCCGGGAATAACCCACCTGTTGAAATGCTTTAAGGAAATCAGTGATTTTGTTTACGTGACCGCTCCCGACCGGGAGCGCAGCGCTACCGGGCACTCCATTACCGTACACCGCCCGCTGCGGATTCGCAAGGCCACACAACTCGGGGACAAGGCCCGGGGCTGGATCGTGGACGGCACTCCGGCAGACTGTGTGAAGCTGGCTTTGGAATCCCTCATTGACGAGAAGCCCGACCTGATGATCGCCGGCATTAACGACGGCCCGAACCTGGGCTCGGACGTCCTCTACTCCGGCACCGTCTCCGCTGCCGTGGAAGGTCTGATCAACGGTATCCCTTCGCTGGCGGTATCGCTGGCGACTTGGGATGACGCCAGCTATGAGTACGCGGCCCGATTCGTGGTGGATCTGGTCCCTCTGCTCCTTCAAAACCCGCTGTCGCCCGGTACACTGCTGAATGTCAACGTGCCTCCCGGTGAGGTCAGGGGTGTTCGGTTCACCCGCCTCTGCACCCTCTGTTACACCAATGCCATTCACCGCCGCACCGACCCGCGGGGCCGCGAGTACTTCTGGATGGCGGGACAGCCTGAGAGCCCCGATACGGAGGACGAAGGGACGGACATCGGCGCCGTCCGGCAGGGCTATGTTTCGATTACCCCGCTCCAGATCGACCTTACCCACTACCAGATGATCGAGGAACTGAAGAAGTGGCCGATCAAGGTCTGAGGCCCGTGCCGATCCGCCCCGCGATTGCCCGCATTCTGCTTACCTCTTCGGGCGTAAGACCCTTCACCATCACCAGGGTGATCCCGTAGGCCCCAACTCCCGCGACCAGGGCGTAGACGGTTGTCCAGATACTGTCCAAAGCCGGACCGATGCCGAGGATCACCAAGGCCATTGCCGTGCTGGCTAATACCGGTTTTACCACCGAGTGCCGGATTTCCAGGGTAAAACCAGTGTGACGGTGGACGTCCCTCAGGTTTAAGAGCGCCAGAATCACGAAATACATCGCCAGGGCGATGGCTGCCCCTTTGGCCCCGAGCAGGGGCGAACCGGTGAGCACGTACAGGCCGGTGATCTTCAGCACGGACGCGATCATCAGGTTCTTGAAGGGATCCATTACCCGTCCCAGCCCCTGGAGGATGCCCGTGGTGGTCTGGGCCAGGTACACGAACGGTGCCCCCAGGGCCAGGGTCGCCAGTAGGACGCCGGCGTCGGGATAACCGAAGAGGATCCCGCAGATATGGTCGGCCAGCAGGAAGAGGACGACCGCGCTGGGCATACCGATGAACAGGGTGATCCGTATCGCCGAGGAAACCCGGTTCTGCAGGAGAACCGGGTTTCCCTGTGCCTTGGCGTCTGAGACCGCCGGAAGCAGGGCCGTGGCCAGGGCGATGGTGATCATCCCGGGTGTGAATAGCAGGGTCTCGGCCATCCCAACCAGCTTGCCGTAGGCAGCCGTAGCCTCTGTTAGTTCCAGGCCCGCCGCCACCAGCCGTTTCGGGATCAGGACGGCATCAATCGAAAGCAGGGCGGTCGAGGCAAACCGGGTCAAAGTGACGGGCACCGCCAGGCTGAGGATTCTCCGGCAGGTATGGCCCAGCGCTTCCGTTACGGCGCCGCGACGGACGGCTACCGCCGGCCGGTACCGTAGAAAGATGGCCGTCATCAGCAGCAGGCCGGCCGCCTCCCCGAGCACCACTCCGGCCGAGGCTCCGGCTGTGGCGTAGGCCACCCCCCGCGAAGAGAGGATGAAGGCCAGGACGAGGCCCGCGACCACCCGCACGGCCTGCTCCACGGCCTGAGTGACCGCCATGGGCGTCATCTGCTGCAGACCCTGGAAGTAACCGCGAAAAGCGGAGCAGACGGAGACGATGAAGACCCCGGGCAGCAGTGCCGTGAAGGCCAGGGTTACGTCCGGGTTCGGGAAAAGGGGTCCCAGCACGCGGGGGGTCAGTACGGCGGCCACCACCGTGAGCAGAAGGCTGCAGCAGGTAATCATAATGAAGCTGATCCTAAAGATCCGGTAGGCGCTGCGATAGTTGTTCCGGGCCGTCTCCTCAGCCACCAGCTTAGCGACGGCCACCGGGATCCCGGCACTGCCCAGCACCAGGACCATGACGTAGAGGGGGTAGACCATACTGAACAGGCCGATCCCTTCGGCCCGGATCAGCCGTACGAGCAGGATCTGGTAGACAAACCCCAGCACCCGGTTAAAGAGGCTGGATGCGGTCAAGACGAGCGTCCCGTAGGTTAGTGACTGCTTTTTCTCCATGGCTTGCTCCAATAGTAAGACTTGGCAGTTAATACTTATGTGGGGTTGAACAAGCCTATGTCGGCCGTACTACGGGAAAAACTTCACCTTTAGACAAGGAATTCGCCTTTATCTGGCGAAATGTTACTGTTGGTTTGTCGTACCTTGTGCCGCAGTATATTAAATTATCTGCCAGGAAAACATTATATTGACAGAAGGGGGCAATCTGGTTGAAAAACTACACGGTCGATAAGATTCGAAATGTCGGGGTCGTGGCTCACGGGGGCGCTGGTAAGACCTCGTTGACCGAAGCCATGCTTTTTAATACGGGTGTTTTATCTCGGTTGGGTCGGATTGAGGACGGCACCACCACGTCCGACTACCATCCGGAAGAAGCCAAGAAGGGCATGACCATCCACACCAGCATCGTGCCCGCGGAGTGGAAGGGTGTAAAGATCAACCTGCTGGACACGCCCGGATTCACGGATTTTGTCGGTGAGGTAAGGGCTGCCCTGCGTGTTTCGGACGCCGCGCTGTTTGTGGTCAGCGCCGTCGACAGTGTTGAGGTCATGACCGAGGTCTTCTGGGATGACACCGACAAGCGGGAATTGCCGCGCCTGGTCTTCATGAATAAGCTCGATCGCGAAAACGCCAATTTCGATAAAGTGCTTGATGACCTGAAGGAGAAGTTTGAGGCTAATTTCGTACCCTTCACGCTGCCCATTGGGATGGCCGAGACCTTCAGCGGGGTGGTGAACCTGGTTGAGGGCAAGGCTTACACCTACAGGGACGGCAAGCCCACCGAAACGGATATCCCCGCCGATATCAAGGACCAGCTGGACGACTACCTGGAGAAGCTGGCCGAGGCGGCCGCCGAGGCCGATGACGACCTGCTAACGAAGTACCTTGACGGCGAGACGCTGACTCCCGAGGAAATCCGTATGGGCTTGCGCGCCGGACTGGCCGAGGGCAAGTTTGTTCCCGTGTTGTGCGGGTCGGCGACCAAGAACATGGGCACCGACATCCTGCTCGACACCATCGCTGAATACTTCCCGGTTCCGACTGTGGATCAGGATGCGCCGCTAGCGTGCCTGGTGTTCAAGACCATGGCGGACCCGTTCGTTGGCCGGATGAATTTCCTGCGGGTTTACTCCGGAACCCTCAAGAGCGACAGCACGGTCTACAACGCGAACAAGGAGAAGCCGGAAAAGATCGGGCAAATCTTCTATGTACGGGGCAAGAACCAGCAGACCACCGAGCAGGTCCCCGCCGGAGATATTTGTGTACTGGTGAAGCTCCAGGACACGACCACGGGAGACACCCTGTGTTTGAAGGATAAACCGGTGGTTCTGGATGGTATCGATTTTCCGTCGCCGACCCTGTCCCTGGCGATCTCGACCAAGGTCCAGGGCGAGGAGGACAAACTGTCCACGGCGCTTGCCCGTCTGCAGGAGGAAGAACCCACGATCCGTATCTCCAGGAACCTGGAGACCAAGCAGACCCTGCTCACCGGCATGGGTGAGGCCCAATTGGACATTGTGGTAGAGCGTTTCAGGCGTAAGTACGGGCTGGAAGTGGTCCTGTCACCGGAGCGGATCCCGTACCGGGAAACGATCCGGACCGAGACTAAGGTCGAAGGGAAGCACAAGAAGCAGTCCGGCGGCCGTGGCCAGTACGGGCACGTCTGGATCCGGATGGAGCCCCTCACCGACGGCACTGATTTCAAGTTCAGTGAGGAGGTCTTTGGCGGGGCGGTACCGAACAACTACTTCCCGGCTGTAGAGAAGGGTGTCCGGGAGTCGATGACCGAGGGCGTTCTAGCCGGTTATCCGGTTACCGGCCTCGGCGTGGTCCTTTACGACGGATCCTACCACCCGGTGGACTCTTCGGAAATGGCCTTCAAGATCGCCGCTTCGATGGCCTTCAAGAAGGGCATGCAGCAGGCCAAGCCGGTGCTGCTCGAGCCGATTATGGAAGTTGAGGTTACCGTGCCCGAGGCCTTCACCGGGGACATCATCAGCGACCTGAACACCAAGCGGGGCCGGGTGCTCGGAATGGAACCGGCCGGGCGGGTGACCATGATCCGGGCCCATGTGCCCAAGGCGGAACTCTCCCGCTACGCCATCGACCTGAAGGCGATGACCCAGGGCCGGGCCTCGTTCAAGATGGAGTTCAGCTCCTACGAGGAAGTCCCGGGACGCCTGGCCGATGACATCGTTAAGAAGGCACAGGCCGAAAAGGAAGACAGCTAAAGCTTTAGAACCCGCAATAAGAGGCCCGTGACCGCTCCGGTCACGGGCCTTTATAGTGCCAGTTTACGCAATCTTACAATTCAATCTGCTCCCAGACCTTCGAAGCACGGAACAGTTCAAAGAGGTCCGGATCTAGTTTGCCGTCCTTCACCATGAACCCCAGGATGTTGAGGGCCTTCTCCACCGGCATCGCCTTTTTGTAGGGGCGGTCCCTTGCAATACAAATCGATTATCAGCACTGGAAACCATTTCTACCTGTATATCGGTTCTCCTTTAACCGGCACCCATTTATCACACCTTTTTACGATTCTTGATAAATTCCGACCGAAACCGCCAATGCTTTTCCAGATTGAGCAGGAATTTTATTCCGCGGTTAGAATACTTTATCAACGCCGTCGATTTGTGTCTCCCGCGTCGCCGGTGTAACGGATCATGGTTCGGAATAAGGGATTGTCGATGAACATCTTCTGTTGGCTCCTCGTGGGGCACCTGGTCGGAGACTTCCTGCTACAGACACGGTGGATGGCTGACCGCAAAGCAAACGCCTGGGCTCCGCTCCTGGCGCATTCGCTGCTTTACACCACAGCGATTGCCGTGTTTGGTTATATCGGGGGCGGACTGAGCTGGCTGGTTCTGCTAGTGGTGCTGATAAGTCACGTCATCCTGGACAGACGTGGTCTCGTCCGCTTCTGGGTGCGGTATGTTAATAAGGCCGACGACCTGTTGTGGATGCGGATTGTTATTGACCAAATCTGGCATATTTTGGTCTTGGCCTTGATAACCCTTATCTAAGCTACTTGGTTACAAAGAATTTAAAAGGTGATGAGATTGAGGAACATTAGCCTGCCTGCCCTTGACATTGGAATGGTGCGGGAGACTGCCCGAAATTGGCGGCCCTACCTGCTGGGTATGGGGGTTCTTTTGATGCTCTTTCTTGGTGTCTGGGGGGCGCTGGCGTCAGCCACCATCAAAGCCCAGGCTAATGTCCGTGACCTTCAGGAAAGGCGGGTCGTAGTGGAGCGGGAAGTAGCCACCCTGCAGGAATACGCCGACATCGAGGTCAGGGCGGTGAGCGCCGAAAAACTAGTCCAGCAGGCCCTGGGTACCAACCCCGACTGGCAGGCCCTGCTAACCAGTATCGGGCGGGATCTCCCGAATGGTGTCTGGATAACCGAGTTTACGGCTTCATATAAAGCCGGATCCGGAGCCACGCAAGCAGACACAGCGACGGCAGGAAGTGGGGAACTGTTACTCCGTGGTTGGGGCGCCAACCATGCGGAAGTTGCCACGTGGGTGGACGGCATTGCAGTTTTACCGGGGCTCGCTGATGTCCGCTACCAGTTTACCAGCAAGGATAAAGTGGATGGTCGGGACGTGGTCCGGTTCGAGGTCAAGACCACCCTACTCCCGGGTGAGCCCTACCAGCCGGCAGTAAGAGGGGGGGTACGGTAGTGGACGAGTTAAAGGCTTTACTGGTGAAGATCCTGCCCTTTGCCCTCATCGCCGTTGTTCTCATCGGGATAGGCATTCTTATTCAGTCCCAGGTCCACGCCCTTGCGTATGCCATGAACGCTGCCGCGAACGAACAGTTGGCCATTGCCCAAGCTGAGGCCCGCTTACAGATCCTTCTTCAGTACAAGGCAAATGAATCGATTTTGAAGGAACGTATGGCCAGAGCGGAACGGCTTATCCCGGTCGAGGCCGCCGAGGGCACTCTCGTGAAAGACATCCAGGCCACGGCCGACCTCGCTAACACCAAGTTCGTTCAGGTCCGCTTCGACAAGTACATCCCGGGCCAAGAATACACTACAATCCCGTTGCAGATTAGCTTTGAGGGACGCTACCAAGGTCTCCTGGTTTTACTGGACAGCCTCCGTGACCGTTCCCGCGCCGTCCGGGTCGATGAAATCAGAATCGGCCAGGGAAATCAAGCTCTACCCCAAATCAAAGCCGATATCAAGGCAAATGCCTTCTGCCGTGCGGGGGACAGAGCGGTACAACCCGCTAAACCTTAGTCGTGAAAAAATAAAACTCACCTTCCTGCTCAGGACTCAGAGTTCTCACACTTAGTCGCGATCACAGGATGAATGGTCTCCCTGGAACACGTCGGCGTCCCACACGCCCTCGTGGATGTGGCCATCGGGGAAGATCATCTTGCCGTGGCCGTGCATGTAGCCGTCCTTGAATTCGCCGACTAAAGTAAACAAACACAGCAATGCTTACTGCTAATAGGGACAAGATAGCGGTTCGTGCTTTCATAATCATCCTCCAAAGTCGGGCAATAGTGAAAAGGCTCCCCGGAAAACGATTCTCCCAGGGAACCTTTTCAATAAGTTAATAAGTTAAGTGCCTGGCACCGTTAGTTCTCTTAGTTCTCTCATGGCACCGATTCCTAGTATGTATGGCCATTGGGGCATGCAGCAACTCCGTCAGTAATAGTTAGCGCACCACCGTCGGGACACGTTGGAGCGGCTTTAAGTAATCCGGCCTCAACTAGTGTAGATATGGCGTCCACGTCGGCTAGTGTGCGACCCGACCCGCCAGCAACCCATTGAGCAGCTGCGCCATCTACAGTTCTCAGTGAAGCTTGGCAGGCCCGTTCCGCAGCGTTTGACGTGACGTTATTGTACACGGGAATTGCAATGGCCACCAGGATACCGATGATGATCACCACGACCATCAATTCAACCAAGGTGAAGCCTTTCTGGCTCTTCAGAAGACCCTTTTCGCTCTTCATCGCGCAGGACATCCTGTAAAACATCTAGTTTCACCTCCTTCCCAAAAAGGATCAATAATCTTAGCCAAACTGATATTGACTTTAGTAGTTCTTACTAGGTTATACCAGGTACTTCCGATTTTTAGACACATTAAAAAGAAAATCTTTGAAAACATCAGGGTTAAACCCAGACGCTTTCAAACTAAAAGAACTAGTTAAGCCAGATTATGGGCCATCTGGGTCAACCCACAGTGCAGCAGACGGGAAACCCGGCGCTGGCTGATACCCAGTTTCCTTGCTGCCTGGGCCTGGGTCAAGTCTTGGTAAAAAATCAGATACACGACCCTTCGCTGCAAGCCATTCAGGTGTTCTACCGCCTGGCGGACCGCGATCCGGTCCTCGATGGGCAGTTGGAAGCTTTCATAGCGGATGCGCCTGATGCGCGATAGGTCTAGTTCGTCGAGGCTCACGCTGCCCGCCCGTAAAGCTTCCTGAACGCCTTCCTTTCGAATGTTGACTGCTTCGGCGATGGCCTCCAGGCTGGGGGGCTCGCCGCTACGCTGGAGCAACTTGTCTGATGCCCGGTGGATGCGCGCCTGCAGGTCGAACACCCAGCCCGGTCGGTCGAAAGAGGCTTCGCGGCGCAGCTCGTGGCGAATCTCGCCCATTATGCAATGCGAGGCGTAGGTAACGAACTTGACGTTGCGTTCCGGATCAAACCGTCGTAAAGCCTTCAAAAGACCCTCATATCCGGCCTGAACCAGGTCATCCGGAGGGCCGTTGCCCGAGAATAAGCGGGCAAAATGGTGCACCAGTTGGCTTCCCGATTCCACAACCCTACGTAGACGTTCTTCGTTACGGTCGATGAGATAGGTCTGGACTGCCGATTCCAGGTTTGGGTGTTTAGAAGGGTTTAGTGACGCACTCATCACATCTCAACCTCCCAATTGACGGTCCGACGTACTCGGGATGAACCATTATGTCAGAAAAGAATTCACACTTGTATGCTAGTTTCCGATTCTCTTGACCAGCTCCTCGATCTGGGCGATCTTTTCGGGTGTTTCCTCCACCCACAATACGTAGAAGGGGGTATCGAAACTACCGGACAAGTTGCGTGAGATATGCATATTCCCAACCGGCACACCTGAGAGCTCACTCAATAGATGGCGTTTTGCGTTCAATTCCTCAAAGGCGTTTTTGTCACCGCCACCGGTAGCCGAGGCCACAGGCACCCGGATCTTCTTTCGGGTACCGTCAATACTGACCAAAGCGTTCCGCACCTGGCTTTCCAGGTACGGGGGACAGATCACCAGCAGTTCCTGCGTATACTCGGGATAGTTGAATGTGGTCGTGTTCACCTGAAAGGGGAATCCCGCCAGACGTTCCCGGGCGTCCTTGGCGGTGATGTTCTTCAGTTGATACACGAAGACCTTACTTTCCCTTCCGTCCAAGGTATCGACTTCCCTGATCAGGGCTTCAACCTGGGCCCAGCGGGCAAACACCCTGGTGTCAAACACCAGTAGCCGGTTCTTCAGCTTTAGGGACTGCCTGGGCTTGATGCCAGCGTTCTCCAGGACCTCGAGCGCCCTTTCCGGGGAAATCTGGGTTAGGGTGATAGACCGAAAGTCCAGGGACATATCATTGACCGGCCTATCCACGGTGTTGATCAGTTCCTGCAGCTTGTGCAGCGCCTGTGGTGTGCCCTGGGCCCAGATGACGTTCAGACCGGGGTCGAGGGTGAGGCTGGTCAGGGGGATGTCGAGGGCGGTGATCAGGGTCTTGATTTCACCCGCGGGGACAAAAAGCAGGTCGAACCGGGTCAGGATCAGCTGCTTGAAAAAGCTGTTCTGCAATTGTTCCGGCTCACCGACAATAATCAAATCGCCTTCGCGCAGGTAGGCCAGACCCTGGCTCTGGAGAATCAGTTCCAGTGCCTGGACGGGAGATGAATCCTGGACCCGGAAGCTTACTTTGTCCGGCTCCACAATCAGGATGATACCCACATCCATCTTGATTGCGAGGGCGGTCAAGACGTCCCGCAGGTCAGCGTCCCGTACGTCCAGTGTGATGTTCTCACTACTCTGAGGGGCGGCTTCGGCCACACTAAGCCGGATTCTGTTAGCAATACTGGTGGCATCCTGGTTATCCCAGCCAGCGGCCATTAAGAGCAGGGCTACCGCACAAACGGCCACAATCAAGAGGCGGAAACCTTTATTGATAACCACAGTCTCACCCCTAATCCATTGATGGATTCCAACATTATCTAAAGATTCGCCATCTTTCCTGCATATCCTGTGCCCGCGAAAAAAATGGGAAGAGAATAGGAGAAATTTCTTTTCAATTAGTAATGATTCGCCAAATTTTTCCCTGGAAGAAGGGATTTTGGCCATGATCTAGAAACATATGGCATCTGGAACGGAATACCGGGGATACGGAAACCTATGGATTTGCTTAAAGATAGAACGGGAAGTGTCTTCGAGTGACGGAAGCCAAGGCATCAAGCAAGCAACTCGGTGAACAGCTCCTGGAAAAGGGTCTCATCACCCGGGAACAGCTCTGGGAGGCCTTGCGCGTCCAGTCCAAGACTGGGGACCGGCTCGGTAACATCCTGGTAAAGATGGGGATGGTCTCCCAGGACGAGGTGGACCAGATTCTCGGGCTGGCCCCGAGTGTTTCTTTGGATACTATCGACAGCGATCTCCTGAAGACCGTCCCGGAACAGCTGATCCGGAAGTACCTGGCCATTCCCGTGAAGCGGGAAGGCCAGAAGCTGATCCTGGCCATGGCCGACCCCTCGAACGTTCTGGCTGTAGATGATTTTCGGCTGATCCTCGGGTGCGAGGTGGAGCCGGTGCAGGTAGCGGCAGAGGACCTTGAGGCCGCGATCCAGAAACATTTTGGAATTCCCCAGTTCGACAAGGCTTTCGACGACTTTGACCTACAGATTGCCGGTGGGGACGAGGAAGAGCAAGACGAGGAAAACCTTATTGACGATGCGCCTATCGTTCGTTTGGTAAACTCGGTCTTTATGCAGGCCATCGAGATGAACGCCAGCGACATCCATATCGAGCCCCAGGAGACGGGGCTTAGAGTGCGCTACCGCGTGGACGGCGTGTTACGGGAAATCGCCCACCTGCCGAAAAAGATCCGGCCCGCCGTCATATCACGTATTAAGATCATGTCCGAGATGGACATCGCTGAGAAGCGGGTGCCCCAGGACGGCCGTATCCCACTTAGGGCCGGCAGGCGGGACTTCGACCTCCGGGTCTCCACCCTGCCGACCACGTACGGGGAGAAGGTGGTTTCCCGCCTGCTCGACAAGTCGGGTATGCAGAACTACCGGATCGAGCAGTTGGGCTTCCACCCGGAGAACCTGAAGAAGTTTCGCTCGGCGCTCCGTAACGCTTACGGGATGCTGCTGATTACCGGGCCGACCGGCAGCGGCAAGACCACCACCCTCTACGCCGCACTGAACCAGATCAACACCATCGAACGGAATATCGTTACTGTTGAGGATCCGGTGGAGTATATGCTTGTCGGGATTAACCAGACCCAGGTCAACGTTAAGGCCGGAATGACCTTCGCGGCCGGGCTGCGCTCCATCTTACGGCAGGACCCCGACGTGATCATGGTCGGTGAGATCCGGGACGGGGAGACCGCGGACATCGCTATGCGGGCGGCCATTACCGGTCACCTGGTGCTTTCGACCCTGCACACCAACGACGCCGCGGGGGCGGTCGGCCGCCTGGTCGACATGGGGGTGGAGCCGTTTATGGTCTCGGCCTCGCTTTTGGGGATCGTCGCTCAGCGCCTGGTGCGCCGTATCTGTACCGAGTGTAAGGAGGCCTACGAGCTTCCGCTGCATGCTCCGGAGCGGCAGTTTATGGGTCTCGAATCCACCGCGCCAGTGATGCTCCACCGGGGCACCGGCTGCGGGCGCTGCGGGAATTCTGGCTATAAGGGCCGGGTTGCGGTCCATGAGGTCCTTATGGTTAACCCGGCAATTCGCCCGCTGATCTCAGCCAACAAGCCGGCCGATAAGATCAAGCAGAAGGCGGTTGAGCTGGGGATGATCACTCTCAAGGCGGACGGGGTCTACAAAGTGCTGGAAGGGCTGACCACGGTCGACGAGGTCATGCGCGTGGCCTACGTGGGCGAGGAATAGCCCAGCCGGAGAATCCAGAGAAAGAGAGGTCCCCGTAATGCAGATTGACGAAATTCTGAGACTCGCGTTTAAACTGGGTGTCTCGGACGTCCATTTCACGGTGAACAGTGCAACGGCGTTCAGGCTGCACGGCCACCTGAGGCCGTTTGACGCCCCGGAGTGGGCGGGGCGGCTGGAGATCGACCCCTCATACATCCGGGTCCTGACCCCGGAGGATACCGACAACCTGGCCCGGCAAATCATTATCCCGGAGCGCTATAAGGAGTATATGGCCACAGGGGAACTGGACTTTTCCTACGCGATCGAGGGGGTCGGGCGTTTCCGTGTCAATGCCTATAAACAGCAGGGTAATGTGGCCCTGGCCATCCGCCTGATTAACTCCCGGATCCTTTCGTTCGCTGAGCTTGGACTGCCCGAGATCCTGGCCTATTTGTCCCGTAGGCCGCGGGGGATGGTCCTGGTGACCGGTCCGACCGGAAGCGGTAAATCCACGACCCTGGCCTCGATGATCGATCTGATTAATAATGAAAGATACGACCACATCCTGACGCTGGAAGACCCGATCGAGTTCGTACACAGCCACAAGAAGTGCCGGGTGAACCAGCGGCAAATCGGGCTGGACAGCAAATCATTCGCCAGTGCCCTTCGCGCCGCGATGCGTGAAGACCCGGACGTAATCCTGGTTGGTGAGATGCGTGACCCCGAGACCATCGGCATCGCCCTGACCGCGGCCGAGACTGGTCATCTGGTGTTTGGTACCTTGCACACCTCAAGCGCGGCACAGACCATCGACCGTATTATCGACGTGTTCCCGCCGCACCAGCAGCAGCAGATCAGGGTCCAGCTGGCGAACACGATCCAGGGTGTGGTGGCACAGCAGCTGATCCCACGGATCGACAAGCCGGGCCGGGTCGCTGCCATTGAGATCATGGTCGCCACGCCAGCGATCCGGAACCTGGTTCGTGAAGGCAAGACCTACCAGATCATCAGTCAGATCCAAACCGGCGCCAAGTTCGGGATGCAGTCGCTCGATATGAGCCTGCGCAACCTCTACCAGAAGAAGATGATCAGTAAGCAGGAGGCCCTGAACCGCGCCGCTGATCCGGAAAGCCTCCAGAAGATGATCGCGGATTAGGTCCGCATGTACATTGCGGGAAGTCTGTAATAGATCTGAGGTAAGAACGGGATGAGTCAGCTGAAGTTCAAGTACAAGGCCCGGAACCAGTCTGGAAAGCTAGTCGGGGGCACCATCACGGCGGAGAGCGAGGCGAAGGCCCGGGCTCTGCTGCGCGAGCGGCGCTTCTTCGTGGTGGAGATCAAGACGGCGCCGCAGGCCAAGGGATCTTCGTCCCTGTTCGGCAGTAAGAAGATCACGGCAAAGGACCTGGCGGTCTTCTGCCGCCAGCTGGCCACGATGGTCCAGGCCGGGATGCCGCTCCTGACCTGCCTGAACGTGCTGGGGCAGCAGAGCGACAACACCACCCTCCGGGAGACCTCGGCTTCGATCGCCCAGTCGCTCGAGACCGGCAAGACCCTTTCCGAGTCCATGCGGGAGTACCCGAAGATCTTCCCGAACATCTTCATCAGCATGATCGAGGCTGGTGAGGTGGCCGGCGCCCTGGATGAAGTCCTGGAACGGCTGGCCATTCATTTTGAAAAGGATGCCGACATCCGGTCCAAGGTGAAGGGGGCCATGATGATGCCGGCGGTGGTTATTGGGGTTGCCATTATCGCGGTGATCATTATCCTGACCTTTGTTTTACCGACCTTTATCAATATGTTGACCGATATGAACGTGCCCCTGCCGGCACCGACCAGGGCGACGATTGCGTTAAGCGAGTTCCTGCAGTCGTTTTGGTATATGGTCATTGCCCTGTTTGCCGGGGGCTTTATCTCTTTCAAGCGCTATGCGGCAACGGCCAAGGGGAAGCAGGTGGTTGACCGGGCGGTGTTAAGACTACCGACCTTCGGAACCCTGATCCGGAAAATGGTGGTGGCTCGGGTCTGCCGGATCTTGGCATCCCTGGTCCGCAGCGGCGTGCCGCTCCTGCAGGCGCTGGCCATCGTCCGGAGCATCGCTGGAAACGAGGTTTTCGCGAGCGCGATCCAGACGGCCGAGAACAGCGTGAAAGAAGGTGAGGGGTTGGCCCCGCCCCTCGAGCGGAGCAAGGTTTTCCCGCCGATGGTGACCCGGATGATTGCGATCGGTGAGGACACCGGCGCATTGGATGCCCTCTTGGAGAAGGTTGCCCATTTCTACGAACGGGAAGTGGACGACACGGTGTCCAACCTTTCCAAAATTCTGGAGCCGATGCTGATGGTCGGTATCGGGGGAATCGTCGGCTTTATCCTGATGTCGGTGTATCTGCCGATGTTCAGCATAGTTGGTTCAATGCAGTAGGTTGGTGTGAACGGGAAGTGGTTTTCATGCGGCCTGTACCCGGGATAAGAGACAGACTTGACGGTATGAAACGGACCGCTGGCTTTACCCTGGTGGAACTGGCGGTACTGATGGTGGTGCTCGGGATCATGATCGCCATCGCTGTGCCAAGTGTCCAGAAGACCATCGATTCATATCGGTTAAAGACGGCTGCTGCCGAGATGGCCACCAACATCCGGCTGGCGGGGCAGGAAAGCATCAGCCGGGAATTGGAGTACCGGATTGAGTTTAACATCGCTGGCAACCGATACACTGTTTTCCAGATGGTGTATGGCGGTGATGTAGAGATTGAGTGCGTTGAGATCAGAGGCCAGGTAAGCATGACCGGGACTGGTTTTTCCAGTAACCAGCTTACCTTCGGCAAGCAGGGCCGGCCTTCGGAAAGCGGGGATATCACCTTAACAAGTGATTTGGGTCAGGTCCGTAGGGTCAGTGTCGACGAGAGCGGCCGGGTTGCGATAGTTGACTAGTTGTCAACGGTTGCCCATTATCAAGGGAGATGACTTCATGCTCCGAATGGATAGCCTACGGAACAAAACCGGCGGTTTTACCCTTCTTGAAGTGCTCGTGGCGCTCGTGATCATCTCGATCCTGCTTACGCCCCTGGCTACAGGCTATGGCCTATACCACCGGGCGACGGCGCAGGCCGACGGGGAGACACTCGCCGCGCTCCTGGCGCAGGACAAGATGGAGGAGATGAAGGGCAAGACGTATCCCCAGCTGGTCGACGGCTCCGATTCGGACACCCCCAGGTCCGGTTACAGCCGCACCGTCGAGGTCAGCACGGGCACCCTGGGGACGAAGACCATTGTGGTTACCGTTACTTATCCGGTGCAGGAAGGGACCAGTCAGGTGACACTTCAGACAGAGAGGGCAAGGCGATGACCCGATTGACCAGAGAAAGAGACCAACAAGGCTTCACCCTGGTGGAAATGCTGGTCGCGGCGGTCGTCCTGCTGCTGGTGCTGTCCGTCGCCAATGCTCTCTTCTATGAATCCGTCGTCTCCTGGCGTAGCGGCGAAGCCCGCATGGATGTGCGCGAGGGTCTGCGCCTGGGTCTTGACCGGATGTCGCGGGAATTACGGACGGCCCAGCGGGTGACCGATATGCAGAGTGACAGCATCGAGTTTATGGTCGTGAAGGATGACGGGACCGAAATCTCTGTGCAGTACTACGTAAACCTGAGTCAGGAGCTTGTGCGGGGAACAGACGAGGAAGACCTGGTGTTGGTAACAGGGGTTGACGACCTTGAGTTTACCTACCTTGAGGGAAACCGGGTGATCCTGGTCAGACTCCGCGGCACGGCGGGAGACCAGACCGTTGAATTTACCACCAGGGTCGCTCTGCGTACCCAGTAGTTTTTCGGGAAAGGGTGGGTTGCGTGTTTCGGATCACCGGCCAGCGGGGCCAGGCAATGATCATGGCGCTTCTGATTATGGGGGTGGGCCTTGTGGTGACCTCCGCGCTGGCGACTATGGGTACCGGGGCGATCAAGATCACCCGTTCCCACGCCGCCGACATCAGGGCCTACTACATTGCCGAGGCGGGGATGGAGCGGGCTCTGGCCCAACTGCGGCTCCAGCCTTCGTGGAACGGTTTTAAGGACGGGAGTGGCACGGACCGGTGGGTGGATTATGGTGAAGGGCAGTTCAAGATTGAAATGGAGCCGAACGAGTTTACAGGTTGGGACACCCAGGAAAGGACTGTGACAATCACTTCTACCGGCCGTTACCTTGTTTCCGGGGAAACGGCTCAAAAGACCCTTGTTGCACTGGTTAAGGTTAGGCTGCACGATGCATTGTGGAACTGGCCCGGGTTGTTTGTGGACGGTTCTTCGGCTGTAAGCATCGGCGGCAATACCACCTTAGAGATAACAGAGGACGCCGGCGTACTTTCCGGCAAAGTATACGTTCGGGGTAACCTTTCTATTTCCGGGAGTGGGGAACTCAGGGCAGATATCCTGGCTGTCGAGAAAGAACTCTCCGTGCAGAAGGTCAACCAGCTGTATGCACAAGAAGCAAGAGCGTACACAATGTCTGCTTCCACAATTGAAAAAATCAGACCGACGGTCCCTGTAATCATTAGTGACTGGAACCCGGGGGATGAGGAGATTCCGGACGCCGTCTTCACGAGTGATATGAAGGAGTACTATGCACAGCTTGCCGCAGATCCTGGTATAACGATATGGGATCAGGACGGGTTGAAAGATATGTCAGGTATCTATCAATTGGATGGGCTCTACCGGTGCAACGGTCCACTGGATTTGAAGTCCGGCACCTATTCGGGGCGTGGTACGATCATCGTCACCGGGGATGTCGGGTTTTCGTCGGGGAACACACTTGTAAAGGCCGATAAAGACTCGTGTCTCACGATTATAACACCTACCGGCACCGTGACCTTGGGCGGGGGGGAAACCCTGGGTGCAAACGTGATTGCACACAAGCTTCGTCTGAACGGGAAAGCGTCGATCCTCGGAATCGCAATGGTGGAGGAAGTTGAGTTTAATGGCGGCGGGAACAAGGTCAACTTTAGCCTTAATAACCTGTTTGCGGAGGGAAGCGACATGGCCCTGCCCGGAACGACCATTACCATTGGGAGTTGGAAAGAGAAACACGGTATTTTTTAGATCGGGGGAGTGGGTGTGAAGCTGAACACCAGGATTGACATCAAGGAGCTTGTCGGGAGGCTGTTGCCGAAGCAGACGCTGTTTGTGGCGGTGGACTACGGTACCCGCTGGATCAAGACGGCCTCGGTGAGCATTGCCGGACCAAAGCCAATGCTCCTGCAGCTTTCGCGGGTGGCGCAGCCTCTTTCCGGCGCGGACGAGCCTGACCAGGAGGCCCGGGTGGCACGCCTGGCGGAGGCGGTGGAACTGGCGGGGATCAAGAACCAGGAGGTCATCGCTACGCTCAGCGCGGATAAGGTGATCACACGCCACATCCAGCTCCCGATAATACCCGAGAAAGAACTGGCCTCCGCGGTGAGCTTCGAGGCCGAGAAGCTGATCCCGATCCCCCTTTCCGACCTCATCGTCCGCCACGTCAAGCTGGGTGAGTCCGAAGGTGAGGAGGGCCGACAGCAGGAGGTATTATTGGCGGCTGTGCCTATCGAAGTGGTGTACGGCTTCTACGAGATGTTCGTCCAGGCCGGCGTGGTTATTTCCGCCCTCGACCTGCCCTCTCTGGCCCTGTGGCGGGCGTTGAGCGGCGTGATCGGCCCCGGTGTCCGGCCGGACGGAGTGATCGCAATCGTGGACATCGGGGCGGTGAACACCACCCTCATCGTGGTGGATCAGGGTTCACTGCTGTTCTGGCGTTCACTGGCGGTCGGGGGAGACATGCTCACAAAATCGATGGCCGACACGTACACGACCAGTTTTGAAGAAGCCCAAAAGCTGAAGGAAGAAAGCGGGAAGATCCTGTCCGCCGAGGAGGCGGCCAACGTGATCTCGCCGGAGGAAATGCAGTTGGACTTCTCCCTCCGCGACGGACTGGGTGAGATCGTCAAGGAAGTCCGTCGCTCCCTCGACTTCTATGCCGGTACCAGGGGGGCCAGGCCGGTACAGAAGATTCTCCTCAGCGGGGGTACCAGTAATCTCAAGGGGTTTGTGCCCTTTCTGACCGACGCCCTTGAGCTTCCTGCAGAGATCGGGATGCTGCCGGTGGATGCGCCCCCAGGGACCGAGCAGGAGATGCCCTATCGTGACCCGGCGATGTTTATATCTGTCGGACTGGCCCTCCGGGAAGCCAGTGTCAACCTAATTTGAACGCAGGGGATGGGGGTCGTATGTACAAAGTCAACCTCTTGCCTGATGAACTCCAGAAGGGCGCCTTGGTGGACCTGGGACGAATCAAGAAACTGGCGGCGGTGGTAGTCATTGGCCTGGTTGTAATCGGCGGATTTGGCTTCTACCTTGTCAAAGACTACTCCCGCCTGACACAGCAGGCCCAGGTCAGTCCCGACCCCGCTCCGGTTGCGGCGGAGTCCGGGACGGCGGCAGGGAAAGAGGACGCGAAAAAGGCACACCACGTCCTGCCGGAAACCACGCGGGTCATAGACAAGGAAGAGGCGGAGTTCCAGACCGAGCCCCAGCAGCCGGACGGGGTAACCGACCCGTTTGTCGGTCCGATGGTCCTCACCGGTGTGGTCTACAGCGGCGGTGACGGAGACCTGGCCATTATCGAGGCCGGCAAAACGGCCTACGTCGTCAACCAGGGAGACACTGTCGCCGGGGTTTGGACGGTAGCGCAGATTGGCAGGGACGCCGTGGTATTGGAAGGCTCGGAGGAGCGGAAGATGCGCCTGGAGCTGACCGGCAGGTAACACAAGATGAAGACCCGGCCCTCACAGGGGCGCGGAAAGTAACGGGGGTCCCCGATATGAGCGAGAGAGAACAAAGCCCCGTGGAGCTTAGACAGCGTATCAGCGAACTGGAAACGGTTCTTGAAGTGGGCCGGGAGATCACCTCAACCCTCGATGTTGACAGAATAATGGACCTGGTGCTTGATGCATGTATGGGGGCTGTAAACGCAGAGGCCGGCACCCTGTGGATCCTGGAAGATGCCCATCTTCTACCCCTAGCCGTCCGGGGTCCAAAAGCGGATCGACTTAAGGGTTTGAAGCTTAAGCAAGGTGAGGGTTTGGCCGGGCAGGTATGTGAAAACCGGGAGCCGGTTTTTGTGGAGGACGTGACCCGGGACGAGCGCTGGGCCAAAAGGTTTGATGATGCCACCGGCTTCATCACCCGTTCCATGCTGGTAGTACCCCTGTTCACGGATGACATAAGCGTTGGTTCACTCCAGATGATTAATAAACTGGACAGTTCTCTCTTCAATGAGTCGGACTTGAGAATCAGTACAGACCTGGCCGCGGTGTCTGCCAAGATTATCGTGAACAGCCGGATCCATACTCAGCAGCGCCTTTTGCTGGACACCACAGTGAGGATGCTGGCCTCGGTTCTCGATGCCCGGGATCCGTACACCCGGGGACACTCAGAGCGGGTCAGCAAACATGCTCTGCTAATTGCAGGAGAGTTGGGCCTAAGCCCGGAGGAACAAGGGGTAATCGAAAGGGCTGCCCTGTTGCACGACATCGGAAAAATTGCTATCCCCGAAGAAGTCCTGTTGGATGCGAACCCATTGGATGCAAAGGCATGGGAGCAGATAAACAAGCACCCTTCACTGGGCGCCAACATCTTGTTTCAATTAGAGCCCAAAACTTTGATTCGGCAGTTGTGGGCCGGTACCCTATACCACCACGAGCGTTACGACGGGAACGGATACCCGGTCGGGTTGGCAGGGGAGGACATCCCGCTGGTGGCCCGGATTATCGCCGTGGCCAACGCCTTCGACAATTTGGTAAGTCAGCAGCGATTCGGGCCGTCAAAGGGTATCGAAGAGGCTCTGGAAGAAATTGAACTCTGTGCCGGAACTTACTTCGACCCGAAAGTCGTAGAGGTCTTTGTTAACAGTACCCGGGCCCGCCGAACCGGAGTGGCCCGGTAGTGACTACTCTGTACGATCCTCACACAACTAACAGGTCGCCGAGAGCAATACCTTTTTTCCATCAAATTATGCCACGATACTCAGAAAAGCAAAACGGCAAGCCACCAATAAGGAAGCTTGCCGTACTCGATGTCAATATGGCGGGGGAAGAAGGATTTGAACCCTCGTTGACGGTTTTGGAGACCGCTGTTCTACCTGGCTGAACTATTCCCCCGTGAGAACACTTAATATTATAAGGAGTTTGTCAGACCACGTCAACTACGCATACTTTCCTTTTTTTCCGAATTCCCGGTCCGTATACCGTGCCCATTAATAAACATAATAAGGATGAGCAAAACAGACCGGGAGGAAGATAGATATGTCTAAACACCGTTCCCATATTATCGCGATTCTGGTTACCTGTCTCCTGCTGACTGCCTGTCTTGTCCCTGCGGCCTTTGCGGAACCGGAAGCGAAAGCCGGGCTGGATACGAAGGCCGAATCTGCTGTATTGATGGATCCGATATCGGGACGCCTCTTGTATGAAAAAGACCCGGATACGCCCCGGCCGATCGCCAGTGTCACCAAGATCATGACCATGCTGCTGGCGGTTGAGGCCTTAAACGATGGTAAACTAAGTCTCGACGACGTCGTGGCGACCAGTGAATATGCGGCCAGTATGGGAGGCTCCCAGATCTACCTGGAACCTGGCGAGGAATTCCCCTTCCGCGAGATGCTGATTTCCATCGCCACCAGTTCGGCGAACGACGCCAGTGTTGCCGTAGCGGAACACCTCGCCGGCTCGGTGGAGGCGTTCGTGGATCTGATGAACGAACGCGCCAAAGAGCTCGGCTGCAAGAACACCAACTATGTCAACCCGACCGGACTTCCGGTCGAGGGACACCACTCGTCGGCCCGGGACCAGGCCCTGATCTTGCGTGAAGCGATCAAGTATCCGGTGTTTATGGAAGTATCGGGGATGAAGGAGTACGACCTGCGCGGCGGAGAATTCAAGCTTTGGAACACAAACAAGCTATTGTGGTGGTATCGAGGGGCGGATGCCGGAAAAACCGGGTGGACCAATGAAGCCAAGCACTGCCTGGCCTCCAGCGCCCAGCGGGATAACCTGCGCCTGATCTCGGTTGTGTTGGCCTGCCCTGAACCGAAAACTCATTTCCAGGAATCCATGAAGCTGTTCAACTGGGGCTTTGCCCGCTTTGAAGCGGTGAAGCTCGCCGACAAGGGACAGACCATTAAGACGGTGCCGGTGGAGAAGGGCAACCACCAGGAAGCCGACCTGATTACTAGTGCCCTAGTGGCCGTGGTGGTACCCAAGGGTGAAAACAAGGGGATCAGCTTCCACCTCGAACTCCCCGAACAGCTGGTCGCACCGATTGAGGCGGGAACGGCTGTGGGTTCCTACGTCGTGACCAATCAAGGGGAGGAGATCCTCCGTGTGGACCTGGTCAGCGACCGGCAAGTGGAGCGCCTCACCCTGTGGCAGGAAATCCTGCGGGTCGGTGACGTGGTGCTGAATTAGGAGAGCACAGGTTGGACGCAAGCGTACTTGGGAGTTGCAGTACTCTCCCAGGCTTGTTTCCATAAAATACGGAAACGGTTGGGGGGCGGGTGACCGCCCCTTTTCTTTACGAGATCTATTGGAAAGATTTTGCAGGAATTGGCCGTTTGTTCGTAGAAGTACACAAGGCAACGCGAACAACAGTCTGTTTTATTCGGGGGAGGGAGATCAGGGTTATGACGCCGGAAATCGATGTCCTGGACAGCACCTTGGTTGCCAGGCTCCAGGGTGAATTGGATATGCAGGTGACCGATGCCTTGCGGAGTGCGCTCGACCAGGCCCTGAACGCATCGGGAGCCAAAAACATGCTCTTTGATCTGAGGCTGGTCTCATTCATCGACAGCTCCGGTTTGGGCGTGATTCTCGGCCGCTACCGGCGCATTGCCGACAAGGGGGGGCGGTTGGCCTTTGTCAACGTGGAACCGCCCGTCCGCCGAGTGCTTGAGCTCTCCGGAGTCCTTCGCATCAGTACGGAGTTCCAGGATGAACAGCAGGCAATTGCCGATCTGGCACAAGGAGGGTTGGCCTGATGGAATTTGACAACTTCCTGCGCATTGAGTTCTTTAGCCGGCCCGAGAACGTCGGCCTGGCCCGGGTTACCCTGGCCGCCTTTGCCGCCCAGCTGGACTACACGATTACGGAGATTGACGATCTGAAGGGTGCGGTTTCGGAGGCCGTTTCAAACGCGATCATCCACGGCTACGGGAATGATCCCGATCACGTGGTGAAAATCGTCGCTTATCTGCGTGAAGGCGAACTGGAGATCGTCGTTGAGGACCGCGGTTACGGTATTCCCAATATTGACGAGGCCCTGCGACCCGGCGTCTCCACCGTGCCGGAGCGCCTTGGTCTGGGCTTTTCCTTCATTAAATCCTTCGTAGATCGCCTGGAGATCATCTCCGACCCGGGGAAGGGCACCAGGGTGATAATGTTTAAACGACCCGGATCGCAGAGTAGCGATGCGCGCACGAATTGATATCAACATCCCGAACCACCCGCTCCTGAAAGACAAGGAAACCCGGCACCTGATCCGCGCCGCCCAACAGGGCGACGTTAAGGCCCGTGAGACCCTGATCAACGCCAACCTCAAGCTGGTCTGCAACGTGATCCGCCGTTTCGAGGGGCGCGGATACGATATTGACGACCTATTTCAGATTGGGTGCATCGGCCTGATTAAGGCGATCGACAAGTTTGACCTCTCCTTTAAGGTGAAGTTCTCCACCTACGCGGTACCGATGATCATCGGGGAGATCCGCCGGTTTCTGCGCGACGATACGCCGATCCGGGTCAGCCGCTCGTTGAAGGAACTGGCCTGGCGCCTGCAGACCACCAGGGAACGCCTGCAGGCCGAGCTCGATCGCGAACCGACCATCGGCGAGATCTCGGGAGCCCTCGGTGTACCCCGGGAAGAACTCGTCGCAGCCCTTGAAGCCGCTCAAAGTCCGGCTTCGCTCTTCGACGTCCTGCATCAGGAAGAGGGCGACGCCATCTACATTATGGACCAGTTGCGGAACAAAGAGCAGAGTGAATCGACCTGGATTGAGAGCATCGCCCTCCGGGAACTGCTGGAAAACCTGCCGGAACGCGACCAGAAAATTATAATGTGGCG
The DNA here is from genome assembly GCA_003604975.1 of Desulforudis sp. Taxonomy (GTDB): domain Bacteria; phylum Bacillota; class Desulfotomaculia; order Desulfotomaculales; family Desulforudaceae; genus SURF-60. The sequence continues at coordinate 33,887 of QZIR01000001.1, forward strand.
CTTCTTTGACGACAAGACGCAGGCCGACGTGGCCCGCACCCTGGGGTTGTCCCAGGTTCAGGTCTCCCGCCTGGAAAGGGATGCGCTGAAGAAACTACGGACGATGGCCGGTGAAAAGGAAAACTAGGGAGGGGTTTTGAGGGATGGAATAGATGATCAGGCTGCAGCGCCGGGCTTTTGCATAAAAACCGTCCTGGGAAAGACATAATAGACTTGGTAAAACAAAGTGGAGGAGGGTTTTGATGCAGATTAAAGTAGAGGAGTTCATCGGCGAGTCTAACCAGAGCTGGCAGGACGCCGTCACCGCCGCGGTTTCCGAAGCCTCGAAGACTCTCGGCAACGTCACCGGCGTCGAGGTCGTGAACTTTACGGCCAGGGTTGAAAATGGAAAAGTGGTAGGGTATAAGGCCGACTGCAAAGTCGCCGCAGTGAAGTAAGGGCACCGTCCGGTGCCCTTATCCCTTCCTTCCAAAGACTATTTGATCCTCCTCCCGCTCCGGTATTAAATCACCGGCTTGCAGACATAATTTAAACAGTCCCGTACACCTCGTTATCTTTAATGCCATATCCGTCCACTTTGCCATCCTTTAGCTTTATGCCAAGGGGTCTAAGGAGATGTAATTGAGACCTTGCGCGACCAGGGAATCCCGTTGAGCAAGAAACTCTCGGCCAACCTGCAGGAGTTGGATAAGGCCCTTGCCACGGATACCAATTTTGACATCATCGTACGCAAGATCGAGTTTGCCGGGCGGGAGGCCGCGCTGATTTTCGTTGACGGCCTGGTCAACGACAACAGCATGATCGAAATCCTGCGCGGGCTGGCGCGTGCGGAAAAGGCCGACATCCGGTTCAACACCTTCCACAAGGTCTTCCACCGCTTCATCCACTATACCGAGGTTAAAGAAGTCGACGCCTACGAAGAGATTGTCAACCAGGTTCTCTCCGGCCAGTTAGCGATGCTCATCGACGGCGAGGATCACGCGATCATGATCGATGTGCGTACCTACCCGGCCCGGGGTCCCGAAGAGCCGGATCTGGAAAAGGTGGTACGGGGCTCCCGCGACGGCTTCACGGAGACCCTGGTCTTCAACACCGCCCTGATCCGCCGGCGGCTGCGCGACCCCAAGCTCCGCATCGAGATTCTGACCGTCGGCACCCGTACCAAGAGTGACATCGTGGTCTGCTACATCGAGGATATCGCCAACCCCGAACTGGTGGACAGTGTCAAGCAGAAAATCCGGGAAGTCAAGATTGACGGGGTGACCATGGCCGAGAAGTCCCTGGAGGAACTGATCACCCCCGGTAGCGCCTGGAACCCTTACCCCAGGGTGCGCTTTACGGAGCGTCCGGACGTGGCGGCTGCCCACCTGTTGGAAGGGCACGTGATCGTAATGGTGGATACCTCACCGAGTGCCATTGTCCTGCCGGCCACCTTCTTTCACCACCTCCAGCACGCCGAGGAATTCCGGCAGAACCCGGCCTCCGGCCTGTTCATCCGGTGGGTACGGTTCTTCGGGGTGTTCGTGTCAATATTCATCCTACCGCTCTGGCTGCTGGTCTCTCTAGAACCACAGCTGCTTCCCGAGCCGCTGGCCTTTATCGGTCCGGAGGAGGTGGGCCGGGTTCCTCTCTTTGCCCAGTTTGTGCTGGCGGAGATCGCGGTCGAAATGATCCGCCTGGCCACCATCCATACCCCGTCGCCGATCGCGACCGCCATGGGCATCATCGCCGCCATCCTGATCGGCGATATCGCAATCCAGATTGGGCTGTTTGTGCCGGAAGTGATCCTGTACACGGCCATCGCTGCCATCGGGACCTTTATGACGCCGAGCCAGGAGCTGGCCATGGCGAACCGGCTTGTCCGGCTCTTTCTGCTGGTCCTGGTCGGGCTCTTCCAGCTCCCGGGCCTGGTTTTCGGTGTGCTGTTCGTTCTGGGCTATCTGGCCGCCACGCGCTCCTTCGGGGTGCCGTACCTCTGGCCGCTCATCCCCTTTAACTGGGGTGCTATGAAGACCATCCTGGAGCGCCCGCCGGTGGCTATCTCCATGCACCGCCCGTCCGTACTCAAACCCCGCGACGCCCGGCGTCGCCCGGCACTGGGGGCAGCCCGCAAGCCTACCGCCCCGGGTGACAGGGACAGGGACAAGGGGAGATTCCGTAGACGCCGGCGAAATAGCAGCGAAAAAGACGATTAGTAAACCGCATGCGATGCTAGAAGGTACCCTAATCAAGCCTTGCGGAACAATGGGATACTTAGTAAAATGGTTTCAAGTCTCATAAAATGCTTGTCGAAGAGAGGAGAAGAGTGAATGTCCGAGACCAAGATCCTGCTAACCGAAGAAGAGATGCCTACAGCCTGGTACAACATCCAGGCGGACATGCCCAACCCCTTGAAGCCCCCGCTGCACCCGGGAACCCGCCAGCCGGTTGGACCGCAAGACCTCCAGCCGATCTTCCCGATGGAACTGATTAAGCAGGAAGTTACCACGGAACGGTGGGTGGAGATCCCTGAAGAGGTCAGAGAGATCCTGCGCATTTGGAGACCGTCCCCGCTGATCCGGGCGACCCGCCTGGAAAAGGCGCTGGACACCCCCGCACGGATTTACTTCAAGAATGAAGGCGTGAGTCCGGCCGGCAGCCACAAGCTGAATACTGCCGTGCCGCAGGCTTACTACAATAAGCAGGCGGGTATCAAGAGGCTGGCCACCGAGACCGGGGCCGGCCAGTGGGGAAGCGCCCTTTCGATGGCCTGCAACTTCTTTGGCATGGAATGCACCGTCTACATGGTGAAGGTAAGCTATCACCAGAAGCCTTACCGCCGGTCCCTGATGCAGATTTTCGGCGGCGAGGTAATCGCCAGCCCGAGCAACCGTACTAATTCCGGTCGCCAGGTACTGGAGGTCCATCCGGACTCCCAGGGCAGCCTGGGTATTGCCATCAGTGAGGCGGTCGAGGATGCCGCTACCCGTGAAGATACCAACTACGCCCTGGGCAGTGTGCTCAACCACGTACTTCTGCACCAGACCATCATCGGCATGGAAACCAAGACTCAGCTCGCCAAGGCTGGAGAACAGGCAGATGTAGTCATCGGTTGCTGCGGCGGGGGGAGCAACTTCGGCGGCTTTGCCTTCCCGTTCCTGCAGGACCGTTTTGCGGGTACCGCCAATCCGAAGTTCATCGCCGTGGAGCCGACCAGCTGCCCGACCCTGACCAGGGGCAAGCTGGCCTACGACTTCGGCGACGTAGCCGGTCTGACTCCGCTGATCTACATGTACACGCTCGGCTCCAGCTTTATGCCCCCGGGCATCCACGCCGGTGGCCTGCGTTACCACGGCGATGCGCCGCTCCTCTGCCACATGGTCGCGGAAGGCTACATTGAGCCGAGGGGTGTAAACCAGACCAAGGTCTTTGAATCGGCCCTGATGTTTGCCCGGAGCGAGGGTATCGTACCGGCTCCGGAATCCGCGCACGCCATCGCCTGCGCGATCGATGAGGCGATTGCCTGCCGAGAAGCCGGAGAGGCGAAGACGATTGTCTTCAACCTGAGTGGACACGGCCACTTCGATCTGGCCGCTTACGACGTGTTCCTGGGTAACCAGATGGAAGACTACCCCCTCCCCGAGGAGGAACTGAAGAAGGCCCTAGCTTCCCTTCCCAACGTGTAACGTCATCTGGAAGGGACTTATGCGGAGGTTTTGATGCGGTTTACAGGAACGATGAAGGTCAACGCAAAGGGGAACCTGGAAATTGGCGGCTGCGATACCGTTGATCTGGCCCAGAATTTTGGGACGCCCCTTTACATAATGGACGAAGCTTATTTTCGCGCGAACTGCCGCGCCTATTACGGAGCTTTTAACAAACACGGGGCGGACGCAGTCTATGCCGGTAAATCGCTCTTAACCCTCTCCATATGCCGGATAGTTGATGAAGAGGGCCTGAGCCTGGATGTGGTTTCCGGAGGGGAGCTCTACACCGCGATCCAGTCCGGGTTCCCGATGTCGCGGGTCTATTTCCACGGGAACAACAAGTCCGCGGATGAAATCCGGATGGCGCTGGCTGCCGGTGTCCACCGTTTTGTCATGGACAGCTTTGACGAGATCGACCTGCTGGATACCCTGGCGCAGGAGGTGCGACTAATCGCAAACGTGCTGCTGCGCCTTACCCCCGGGATCGAGGCCCACACCCACGAGTACGTTCGGACCGGGCAGATCGATTCCAAGTTTGGCTTTGTGGTCCCCAACGGCCAGGCGCGGGATGCCGTCAACACGGTTCTTTCCCGTGAAAACCTGCAGCTTCGAGGGCTGCACTGCCATATCGGCTCCCAGATCTTTGAACTGAAGCCCTTCGGGGACGCCGCTGAGATCCTGCTCAGTATCGCCCGGCAGGCCCGGGATGAGAACGGCTGGGTATGTGAGGAGCTTAATCTCGGCGGGGGGCTGGGCATCCACTACGCGGAGGGCGACGATCCGCCGTCCATCGCGGACCTGGCGGGGACGGTCATCAGAACTGTCCAGGATACCGCGGCACGCTTTTCCGTGCCCGCTCCGAAGGTATTGGTCGAACCCGGACGGTCTATTTCCGGGCCGGCCGGGACGACCCTCTATACCGTCGGTTCGGTGAAAACCATACCTGATGTGCGGACCTACGTGGCCGTGGACGGTGGTATGGGCGACAACCCGCGCCCGGCGCTCTACGGTTCCGTGTACGAGGCCTGCCTCGCCAACCGCCCCCTGGAGGAGCGTACGGCCAAGGTGTCGATCGCGGGCCGGTACTGCGAATCCGGGGACATGCTGATCTGGGATGCCAAACTGCCGCTCCCGCGGGTGGGAGACCTTCTGGCGGTGGGTGTAACCGGTGCCTACAACTACGCGATGGCTATGAACTACAACCGTTTTCCCCGCCCGGCCATGGTCCTGGTCCGTGACGGCGAAGCGGAGTTGATTGTACGTCGGGAGAGCTATGCGGACCTGATCCGGAATGACGTAATCCCGGGCAGGCTACGCAAGCAGCACGATTAGAAAGATTCGGGTACAACTGGCGAGGCGCCCGCGGGCGCCTTTCACTTGATAAGCCAATCTGTAACCTGATGGTGATACGACCGTGAAGGTGATAACCACACACACGAATACAGACTTCGACGGGCTGGCGGCACTGGTTGCCGCCCAGAAACTTTACCCGGATGCCGAGCTGGTACTTCCGGGTAAACTGGCGCGCAATGTCGAGGAGTTTGTGGCGCTGCACCGCGACGTGCTCGAGTTGAAGAAGCCGAACGAGGTTGATCTGGATCAGGTGGACTTGCTGGTTGTGGTGGACACCAGGTCACCCAAGCGCATCGGCAAAGTGGCGCAGGTCCTGAACAACCGCCGCATTCAGATCCATCTTTTTGATCATCACCCGGATACCGAGGGGGATCTCACAGGCAGCCATACGGTTGTGGAACACGTGGGGTCGACCACCACGTTGATCGTCGAGGAGATCAAGCGCCGGTTCATCACCCTTACCCCCTTTGAAGCGACGGTGCTGGCCCTTGGGATCTATGAGGATACCGGCTGTATGGTATTCCCGAGCACCACGGAACGGGACGCCGAGGCGGTAGCCTATCTGCTCGCCCAGGGCGCCAACCTGGGTGTTGTGGCCGACTTTCTCGGGCGCCCGTTAACCGATGAGCAGAAATCCTTGCTTCGTAATCTGCTGATGTCTGCCGAACGCCACGTGATCAACGGCGCCCGGATTCTCGTGGCGGTCTCCCGTACGGACGAATTCGTCGGGGGCCTGGCCCTGCTGACCCATAAACTGGCCGAGATTGAGCAGATGGACGCCGTCTTCTGTGTGGTGTTTATGGAAGACCGCATCCATATCGTCAGCCGGAGCACCCTGCCCGAGGTCAATACGCGGGAGATCCTGGCGTTCTTCGGGGGCGGGGGACACCATGCTGCTGCTTCCGCTACGGTAAAGGGTACCGCGTTGGAAGAGGTCACGGCCTCCCTGCTGTCCGTAATTAAAGAAAAGGTCTTGCCCCCGTTAGCTGCCGCAGACATCATGACCACACCGGTGAAGAGTGTGCGACCGGAGACCCGGGTCGACGAAGCAAACCGGATCATGCTCCGCTACGGGCACACCGGCCTCCCGGTGGTGGCTGATTCCGGCCTGGCCGGCGTAATCTCCCGCCGTGACGTGGAGAAGGCCCACAAGCACCAGCTGGGTCACGCCCCGGTCAAGGCCTTCATGAGCAGGCACGTGCATACTGTTTCCCCGTCCACTCCGGTCACGGAAGTCCAGGCCACGATGATCGAAAAAAACATCGGCCGCCTGCTGGTGGTGGACAACGGGGACCTCCTCGGTATCGTGTCTCGGACCGACGTGCTGCGCACCCTGCATCCCAAGTTCAAACCCCGTTTTTCGACCCTCTATGTGCAGCCCCGGAGTACCGCGATCCCGTACTTCGACAACGCCGCCGAGGTCCTCAAGCGGAAGGTACCGGAACTCATCATCGGAACCCTGACCACCGCCGGCAGGGTGGGGTCGGAATCCGGGTGCACCGTGTACATTGCGGGTGAAATGGTGCGGGACACCGCACTGGGGATCCCCAATACCAACCTGGAACTGGTGGTGGAGGGAGACGGTCAGGACTACACTGACAACTTGGCCGCCGCGCTGGAGGGAAGACGCTGGGATCCGGGAACCGAGAACCAGAGCTTCGTGATTACGCGTGACGGTCTGAGGCTTTTGATTACCAGTGCCCAGTCTGAATTTGTGGAATACGGGATGCTTGCGCCGGACACGATCAACTCGCCGCTCAGACATGCGCTGTATCGCAAGGACTTCACCATCAACGCGTTGGCCGTGGCCCTGAACCCGGACCGCTTCGGCGAGATCATCGATTATTTCAGCGGGCGCGATGACCTGCAGTTCGGCCTGATCCGGGCGCTGCACAGCCTGAGTTTTGTGGAAAACCCGCTGCGTATCTTTCACGCGGTCTGGATGGAGAAACGGCACCAGTTCACGATCGAGCAGCAGACCCTGAAGCTGATCAGGGAAGCGGTCGACGACCGGCTGTTGTTGAAACTGCCGCGCGAGCAGGTCTTTGCCGAGTTAAGACTCCTCCTGGAGTCGGAAGCCGCGCCCAAGATGCTGGCCCGGTTGGCTCAGCTGAACGTTTGGCCATTGCTGTTCCCAACGGTAACTTACTGGGAGGTCCAGCCCGTATTGGCGGGTATACCCCAGGCCATCGAGGAGATCAAGAAATGGGACATCCCGGAACCGGCCGAACCCTGGCTGTGTTACCTGATGACCATCCTTTATTTTACTAATCTGGTGATGGCCGAGGAATACTGTACCAGTCACCGGCTGGAGCGACGCCAGACTAATAAGATCATGAACGGTATCGTCAAGTGGAAGGGCGTCGTGGCTCGGCTGTCCGCCAACGGGGACACGGACCTCAAGCAGGTGGCCCGCTACCTCCTGGGAATGCCCCGTGAAGCCTACCCGCTGGTGCTTCTGATGCTGGATGAAGCGGACTGGAAGCAGCGGTTCTATGCCGTCCTGCACATTTTGCAGGAACATAAACCGCATATTACTGGTAAAGATATAAAAAGCCTCGGCTGCCAACCTGGACCATATTTACCCCAGGCGATGAACGCGGTCTGGATGGCCCGGTTGGAAGGGTTACCCGCAGACAGGGAAGCCGAGCTTGAGGTCGCCCGGAAGTTCATCCGGGACTGGGAAGGGGAATAACAGGTTGTTTGATATCGCCAGTATCCTGGACCGGCTCGTGTACTGGATGCCCGCGGTACTCGTGGGTCTGACCTTTCACGAGTTCGCCCACGGTTTTGTGGCGGAGAAACTCGGTGACAAGACGGCCCGGCACGCCGGCCGCCTGACCTTGAACCCGATAGCCCATATCGATCCGGTGGGGATGCTGCTGTTGTTTGTCGCGGGTTTCGGGTGGGCCAAGCCGGTACCCGTGAATCCTTATAATATTCGGGGGGATCGCCTGAAGGGCCTGATGCTGGTCTCTTTGGCCGGTCCGGCCTCGAATGTGCTGGTGGCGCTGGCTGGCACCGTCGTCCTGGGGATTGTGGGTTTTAACTCGGTAATTACCCCGTTCCTGACCCCGGTCATCCTGGTGAACCTGATCCTGGCATTTTTTAACCTGTTACCGGTGCCGCCGCTGGACGGATCGAAAATCCTGGCCGGGCTTTTCCCGGGCGCCCGGGGTCTTTTAGAGAGCCTGGAGCAGTACGGCCTGATTATCCTGCTGGTACTGGTTTTCAGCGGGGCTATCGGGGCCTTATTCCGGGCCGTGATCTTCCCGGTCTACGCTTTTCTGGTTCAGACGGCCATCGGCTTCTAGAATAGGTGTTGCATTTGCATTGAGGGAAAGGATGAATGATTCTTGCGTATTGTAAGTGGAATGCGCCCCAGCGGGAGACTGCACATCGGACACTTAAGCGTTCTCGGGAACTGGATCAGGCTGCAGGCCGAACACGAGTGTTTCTTTTTCGTAGCCGACTGGCATGCCCTGACCACTTCCTTTGATAATACAGAGGCCATCCGTGAAAACACGCGGGAGATGGTGGTCGACTGGCTGGCGGTCGGTCTCTCCCCGGAGCGGTCGACCATTTTTGTTCAGTCCCATATCCCGGCCCATGCCGAACTGCACCTGGCCTTTTCCATGGTGACGCCGCTTTCCTGGTTGGAAAGGGTTCCGACATACAAGGACCAGGTACAGCAGCTCGGGGCGCAGGGGAAGGACATCTCCACGTACGGTTTTCTGGGCTACCCGCTTTTGCAGTCGGCCGACATCCTGGTGTACCGGGCTGACGCCGTACCGGTCGGGCAGGACCAGCTGCCGCACCTGGAACTGTGCCGCGAGGTCGCGCGCCGTTTTAACCACATGTATACGTCCGTGTTTCCGGAGCCGAAGGCCCTGCTGGCCAAGAGCTCACTCCTTCCCGGGGTGGACGGCCGCAAGATGAGCAAGAGCTACGGGAACGAGATCAGCCTCAGCGGGGAGCAGGGCGCCGTAGAGGAGAAAGTCCGGATGATGATTACCGATCCGGCGCGCATCCGTAAGAACGACCCCGGGCATCCCGAGGTCTGTAACGTGTTCACCTTCCACTCAGCCTACAGCCTGGATGAGGTGCCCGAGATCGAGGCCGATTGCCGGGCGGGCAAGATCGGGTGCGTGGCCTGTAAGAAACGCCTCGCCGTGGCCCTAAACTCCATGCTCGATCCGGTCCGGGCCCGCCGGGAACAGATCCTTGGCGACCGCGATTACGTGGACGGGGTGCTGGAAGAGGGGCGCAAGAAGGCGGCGGCCGAAGCGGCGAAAACAATGGAAATGGTGAGGGAGGCGCTACGCATCTGATCCGGAGGGAAGATAACCAACCATGATCATCATCCTGGTCATCATCGGCATTCTTATGATATTCGGGCTGATTCTCCTCTCGTCCGTACAGTTGCGTTGCCGCTATGAACGGAGAGGGGATGACGACCAGCTTAGCCTGCAGATCACCTGGCTGCGCTATCTGACCTATACCCTGGACATCCCCCTGGTGGACCTCAAGGCACGCCTGCAAAAGGATACCGTACTTCGGGCGGAGGTGGAAGGCGAGCGGAAAGATCTGCCGCTTTCCTTGGATATGCTCGAGACAGGCCTGGAGCGCCTAATCCGGTTTCACGCCACCTTGAAGTACGTCACGGCCCAGACCCGGATCAAGAAACTGGAGTGGGTAAGTGAATTCGGGCTGGCCAATGCTTCGAGCACGGGGCTGTTGACCGGGCTGGCCTGGTCGGTCAAGGGGATCGTACTGTCCGCGGTTTCAGCCTATTCCCGTCTGGAGACCACCCCGTGCATCAGCGTGCGTCCCAACTTCCAGAAACCGTTGTTCCACACCCTGGTGGACTGTATCTTCTCCATTCGCATCGGCCACATCATGCTCGGCGGCTTGAAGTCCGTCCGTCTCCGGTAACTTCCAAAACACTGCTTATACACCACGCGAGGCGGATCCGGGGTTTACCACCCGGCGACTTGCAGAGCTTCGGGAAACCTGGCGCTGTATATTCGGAATCCCTGCTGGCCATATTAGGAGGAGTTAAACCGGACATTTTTGTTCAATGCAGGGAGGAATTACGGTGGGTATGGAGCAGCACCCGATTGAGGGTTTAATGAAAACCGCAATGGAAAGCATCAAGGACATTGTAGACGTCAATACCGTGGTCGGGGATCCGGTAGAAACGCCGGACGGCACGATCATCATTCCGATATCCAGGGTGGCTCTGGGCTTCGCCGCCGGGGGCGGAGAGTTTGAGGTCAACCGGGGCGGGGACGAGAGCATCTATCCCTTCGGCGGGGGCAGCGGCGCAGGTGTCTCGGTGGCCCCGCTCGGCTTCCTGGTCGTCGGCCAGGGGCAGGTCCGGCTCTTACCCGTAGACACCAATATGGTAGCGGACCGCCTGATTGACCTGGCGCCAACGGTCTTGGAGAAAATCGAACAGATCATCAAGCGACGCGAGGTAGTCCAGTAGGGGGGCGACCCCCTCTTTTGTTTTGGGGTCTGCACTGTGGTAAAATGGAAGCCGGGACTGTGACGGGCCTATGCCGCCAGTTTACGGGATTACATGGCTATGGTGAATTCTGATGATACTTACCTTTGTGATTCTGGGAATTGCGAGCATCCTCTTTATGACCGGGCGGTTTCGCCCGGATTTAGTTGGTTTGGGGGCTCTTTTGGCCTTGGTGCTGAGCGGTATCCTGACCACGCAGGAGGCGCTCGTCAGCTTCTCCAATCCTGTGGTGATTATGATTGCGGGCCTGTTTGTGGTCGGGGGCGGGATATTCCGGACCGGCCTCGCCGCAATGGCCGCCAACCAGTTGATCAGGGTGGGACGCAACAGCCAGCTCAAACTGTTGGTACTCGTGATGGCTGTGGTTGCTCTGCTGAGCGCCTTCATGAGCAATACCGGTACCGTCGCCGTGTTGATGCCCGTGATCATCGCCCTGGCCCTGAGCATGCGTAAGAGTCCCGGCGCTTTTCTAATCCCGCTGGCCTTTGCCAGCAGTCTGGGCGGCGTGCTTACCCTGATCGGTACCCCGCCGAACCTGATTGTCAGCCAGGCCCTGGCCGACAACGGATATGCCCGTCTGGCGTTTTTCGACTTTACTCCGGTGGGTCTGGCCGCTCTCTTCACCGGGATTATCTTTATGGTGGTGGTCGGGAGAAAACTGCTTCCCGACGAGGTTGAGGAGACGAGCATCTCCCTGCCGGACGGCCGGACGACCTTGCAGAAGGTGGCCAGCCACTACCGGTTGTTGGGCAGTCTCCACCGGGTTCGTGTCCCCGAGAACTCGCCTATGGTCGGTCGGACCCTGCGTGAGCTGCGGCTGCCCGGTGAATTCCAGGTCAGTGTTGTGGACATTAAGCGCCGGGTGTCTGAACCTTTAAAGATCCTGCCCCTGACCTCACGCGAGATGGCCAGCCCGGATACGGAGATCCGGGAACTGGACGTCCTCTATCTGCAGGGATCGGCGGAACGGGTGCAAAAGCTGGCGGCCAAGTACGGCCTGATTGTACAGGAGAACGGCGAAAAGGCTCTGCCCAAGGGCGACGACCAGCTGGTGTCCCGGGTTCTGGGTGTGGCCGAGGTCTTGTTGCGACCCCATTCCCGGTTCATCGACCAGACGCTGGTGGGGTTGAACTTCCGCAAGAAATACAAGCTGAACGTCCTGGGCATCAGCCGCCGGGGCGACTATTCCCTAACCGATATCGCTAATCAGAAGCTACAGTTTGGGGACGCCCTGCTGGTGCAGGGGTCCTGGCGCCATATCGAGGCTCTGGCGCGGGACAACGAAGATGTGGTGGTCCTCGGTCAGCCTAAGGAAGAAGCCAGCATGGCCGCGGCCCAGGGGAAGGCTCCCATTGCGGCGGCGATCATGCTGGGGATGCTGGTGATGATGACCCTCGAGATCGTACCGGTGGTGATCGCCGTCCTGATTGCCGCCTTCCTGATGGTAGTCACCGGCTGTTTGCGTAACGTGGACGATGCCTACAGCCGAATCAACTGGGAGAGCGTGATCCTGATTGCCTCCATGATGCCGATGGCGACAGCCCTGGAGAAGACCGGCGGCGTCCAGTTTGTCTCCGAAAGCCTGGTCACCACGCTCGGGGGATACGGCCCGATGGCTTTCCTGGCCGGGTTCTACTTACTGACCACGTTGTTCAGTCAGTTCATCAGCAACACCGCGACCACCGTGTTGTTCGCGCCCATTGCCATTACCGCCGCGATCAACATGGGGGTAAGCCCCTATCCGCTTTTGCTCTCGGTATCGGTGGCGGCCAGCATGGCCTTCATGACGCCCGTGGCCTCACCGGTGAACGCCCTGGTGATGACGGCGGGAGGGTACAAATTCAGCGACTTCGTCAAGGTCGGAGTGCCCCTGTCCCTGGTGGTTGGCGTGGTGATGGTGGTGGTGATCCCACTCTTCTTCCCATTCTAGAAGTGACCGCCGCTTTAAGAGAAGTGGGCTCACTTCCAACTTCTCACTTCTCATACGCCTGTCCGTTTGGGAGTAATACCGTTATCTTCCTTTTCATAAGTTTTAGCGAAGCCTGTGATGGGGGAGATGCGGATGGTTAATTACATCTGGCTGGGCATGATTCTAATGGGTGTCGTTACCGCAGCGTGGAACGGCCAGATTGAGGTGGTCACGAAGGCCGCTCTCGAGGGCGCCCAGACGGCGGTGACCACGGCGTTTAGCCTGATTGCGATTATGGCCTTCTGGCTGGGCATAATGAAGATTGCAGAGGAAGCCGGTCTGGTCAGGGTCCTGGCCTTCCTGGTCCGGCCCCTGATTCGCCTCTTGTTTCCCAGCGTACCGAGGGATCATCCGGCGGTTGGGGCGATCGTGATGAACCTCAGCGCAAACATGCTGGGTCTGGGCAACGCGGCAACTCCGATGGGGCTAATCGCCATGAATGAGTTGCAGAAGCTGAATTCCAGGCCGGACACGGCTTCGGAGGCGATGTGCACCTTCCTGGCCCTGAACACGGCCTGCATTACCGTGATCCCGTCCACGATCATCGGGATCCGGGCCTTTTACGGTTCGGCGGACCCGGCAATGGTGGTGGGCACCACCCTGTTTGCGACGACCTGCGGCATGGCTGCGGCGATCCTGGCGGACCAGTTCTTCCGCCGTCTTTACAGACTGCGGGGTGGCGGTTTATGCTAGAGGCGGTATCGACCGTTTCCAAGTGGGCGATTCCGGTCTTCCTGGCGCTGGTACTGGTGATCGGGACCCTGCGGCGGGTGGAGGTGTTTGAGAGCTTCGTCGCGGGCGCTGAACAGGGCTTCGGCCTCGCGGTGAAGATCATTCCCTTCCTGGTGGCCATGATCGTGGCGATTAGCATCTTCCGCGCTTCGGGGGCGATGGACATCCTGGTGACCGTTGTTTCGCCGGTGTTCAACCTGATCGGCGCCCCTGCTGAGGTGTTGCCGCACGCCGTAATGCGACCGCTTTCCGGGGGGGCGGCCCTGGGTATCGCCTCGGAGTTGATTAAGGAGCACGGGCCGGACAGCCTGATCGGCATACTTGTTTCCACGATGCAGGGTTCAACTGATACCACCTTCTACATCCTGACCCTGTATTTCGGTTCGGTAGGGATCCGGAAGTACCGGTACGCTATAGCGTCCGGTCTCACCGCCGACTTAACCACGCTGTTTGCTTCGATCTTCATCGTGACCCTGCTCTATGCCCATCTGTCCTAAATCCTGGAGGTGCACTATTTGCCGGTTGAACGCTTACAGAAAATCCTAGCCCGGGCCGGATTGGCTTCGAGGCGCCACAGTGAGGAGATCATCCTGGCTGGAAGGGTATCCGTTAACGGGAAGATCGTCCGGGAACTCGGCGTCAAGGCCGACCCGTCCAGGGACGACATCCGCGTGGACGGTAAGCCGGTGCGTTCCGAAGACAAGGTTTACCTGCTGTTGTACAAGCCCCGGGGCTACGTCACCACCACCAGCGATCCGCAGAGCCGGCGTAAGGTGACCGACCTCTTAGGCGGGCTGTCCCAGCGGGTCTTCCCGGTGGGGCGCCTGGACTACGACTCTGAAGGCCTGCTGCTCCTGACTAATGACGGAAACCTTTCCTATGTCCTTACGCATCCCAAGTTCCACCTGCCCAAGACCTACCAGATCCAGGTGGAGGGTATTCCGGGCGCGGACGTGCTGGAACGCTTCCGTAGCGGCATCGACCTGGACGACGGTCCGACCGCGGCGGCCAGGGTGCGTGTGTTGCGCAGCCAGGAGGCTAAGACCCTCGTAGAGATGACGATTTTCGAGGGCAAGAACCGCCTAATCCGGCGGATGTGGGAAGCCGTGGGCCACCCGGTCATCCGCCTGAAACGCACGCGCTTTGCGAACCTCACCCTCCGCGGCCTACGTCCCGGTGCACACCGCGAACTGACTTCCGCCGAGCTCGCCCAACTGCGGGGTATTGTTGAAAATCGCCGGGTACAGAAGGACTTTCACCTGCCGGGTAGAATAGCTAGTGGTGACAAGATACGGCAGGAGGGAACTCCCAAGTGAGAAGCGAAGCAGAAGGAGTCACATCTGAGAACGGGGTTAGGGCCAGGGTCAGATTTGATTTCAAGGGTGTTTCCCGTCGGGGACGGTTTTTATTGGGTTCCAAGCCTACAGACAGGGTGGCGGAAGAGTCCCGGGAACAGCACGTGGCCTTGTTCCGCAACGTGCCCGTACAGGGCATCCGCATTGAAGATATTGACATGGGCGGCCAGATCTACACCGTTTTTGACGAATCCAGTGGTGCGGAGGTGGCCTTTGCGCCTGTCGAAATCACGCTCTCGTCCGACAACCTGGAGGACATCATCCGATTCGTCTCCCGGGAGGAGTTCAGGCGGATTGAGGTTCTTTCGCCTCCGAGCCTGTTAATGTCCCGCATCGACATTGAAAGGCTGATCTTCAAGGTACATGAAGAAATGAAACACGTCAGGGAATGGATCGAACGTAAGTATGTCCGGTAAGCATCGATGGAGGAGGCGTGGCATTTGAGCCCAGTACGGGGGATCAGGGGCGCGACTACGGTTAGCGCCAATGCACACCAGGCGATTTTTGAAGCCACCACGGAACTGCTGCTTTCCATTGTGGCCAGTAATGGTCTCGCCAGTTCTGATGTGGCGAGTGTCTTTCTGACCATGACCCCTGATCTGAATGCTCAGTTCCCGGCCCTTGCCGCCCGGGAGATTGGGTGGAAGGACGTTCCGCTCCTGTGTGCCGTGGAAATCAATGTCCCGGACGCCCTTCCGATGTGCATCCGCGTTCTTCTTCACGTCAACACCGATAAGACGCAGCGCGAAATCAGGCACGTTTACTTGCGTGGAGCACATAATCTTCGTCCAGACCTGGCTGACTAGGCAGTGAGGTAACTGTTCAATGCGGAGTATTCCGACCCGTCTATTGAAACCCGGTATGCGATTAGCCAAAAAAGTATACGGATCGAACGGTGAGGTCTACCTGAACGCGGGGGTTGAGCTTACCTCCCGGTATGTCGGTCGCCTTCAGGAACTCGGGTTTTTGCACGTACATATCGAAGACAAGTTTCTCGATGGTATCGAGGTAAAAGACGTCATTGCCGATGAAACCAGAGCTCAGGCCGTACGGCAGGTAAAAAACCTGCTGCAGTCTGCTTCATCCCCAAGTGCCCGGGTACTGATTCATCAACCTGATTTGACCAGAACGGTGGACGACATCATCGATCAACTCCTGGACAACACCTTCTCCATGCTGAACCTCACCGAAATCCGCGCCGAGGGAGAATACCTGTTTCACCATTCGGTCAGAGTAGCGGTGATCTCCCTGATGACCGGGATGACGTTGGGGTACGGGCGAGATCGGCTCTTTGACCTCGGAATGGGAGCGCTGTTGCACGATGTTGGAAAGGTGAAAGTCCCTAAAGAGATCCTAGACAAGCCGGACGGGCTGACCCAGGAAGAGTTTGCCGAGGTCAAAAAACACACCGTTTACGGGCGGGATATGCTCCGGAACCACCCGGAGGCCGCCGAAGTTGCCTACGCCCATCACGAACGCTACAATGGTGAGGGATACCCCCGTGGTCTGGAAAGGCATGACATACATATTTTTGCTCAGTTAACCGGTCTGGCCGATGTGTTCGACGCCCTCACTTCCGACCGCTCTTACCGGCGGGCCCAACCGCCCTGCAACGCCCTGGAACTGCTTTCCGGATCCGGGAACTGGTGGTTTGAGGGACGGCTGGTTCAGGCCTTTATGCACAATATCGCCGCCTATCCAACCGGAACGCTCCTCGAACTCAATTCGGGTGAGGTCGGAATCGTGATCGACACCCCGAAAGGACATCCCTTCTTCCCGAATGTACGTGTCCTATTGGGTCCGAACAGGGCCAAAGTCACCCCTTACGATTTGTCCACCCTTCAAAATAACCTCTGGGTGACCCGTGCTATGGCTGAGGACGAGGGTCACCAATTCCTGACTGAACTTTCGCTGGTTAATTAGACTTGACAACTCTCCTTGCTCTGTGTTAGCTTTGATTTCAGATCAGTTTAGCTTTAGTCGGGAGTCAGAATGAGATTGACAATTGAATATCAGCATAGTTGAGTTGAGCTGAGCAGAGCAGAGTTCGAGCGGAGCTGGGCAAAGATTTTTGACCGGTACTCATGCTGAGCGCCGGTTTTTTTGTTGGGATGGTGAAATCGAGTGTACACCCCTTCCGAAGGCCAGTACTTGGCCATGGCCGAAACCTACAACCTGATACCGGTGCACCGCGAGGTCCTGGTGGACACGGAAACCCCGATCTCGATCTTCCTGAAGCTCCTGGACCGGAAACCCTGCTTTTTGCTTGAAAGCGTGGAGGGGGGAGAGGCCCTCGGGCGGTACTCCTTCATCGGTCTCAACCCATCCTGGATTTACACCCACCAGGCCGGAGTCGGTACCGTCAACGGGGTGGACTTGCCGGAGGGGCGTCCGGCCCTGTCAGGATCCCCTCTGGATTCCCTGCGCAAACTCGTTGGCCGGTACCGCATTCCACCCGAACACGGTTTGCCGCGGTTCTTCGGCGGGGCCGTAGGCTACTTCGGCTACGATTTTGTACGTACACTCGAGGACCTCCCGGACAAAACCTGTACTGATGTTCCCGACTGTGCCTTTGTCTTTCCGAAGGTCGTCCTGATCTTTGATCACGTACGGCACAGTCTCAGGCTGGTAGCCAACTCTACGGTGGCGTCGAGTCCGGTGGAGAGTTACCGGGAAGCTGTGGGCGATATTGAAGAGATCCTGGCGTTGATCCAGGCACGGCCGGGTGATCCCAACCATAACTCGGACAGGACCGCCGCGGAACAGCCTTTGTTAAGGTCGAACCTCAGCCGGGAAGAGTTCAAAGATCGGGTGGTCCGGGCCAAGGAATACATCCGCCAGGGGGACATCCTGCAGGTGGTTCTTTCCCGGCGTTTTACGGTTCCCTGTACCGGAACCGGCCTGGATGTTTACCGGCGGCTGCGCTTCCTCAATCCATCCCCGTACCTCTACTACCTGGATTTTGGCGATACTCTGGTGGTCGGCGCCTCGCCCGAAATGCTGGTACGCGTTGAAGATGGAAAGGCCTATACGCGCCCGATCGCCGGGACCCGCCGGCGGGGCACGGATCCCCGGGAAGACGCCTGGCTGGCAGAGGACTTGCTTGGCGATGAAAAGGAGCGGGCGGAACACGTGATGCTGGTTGACTTGGGACGGAACGACCTTTCCCGGGTTTGCGTCGCGGGATCGGTGGAAGTGACCCAGTTTATGAATGTAGAGCGTTACTCCCACGTGATGCACCTTACTTCCCAGGTGGAAGGCCGCCTCCAGGATGGCCATGATGCGCTTTCCGCGTTAGCCGCCGCCTTCCCGGCGGGCACGGTGAGCGGAGCACCCAAGGTCCGGGCCATGGAGATCATTGACGAGTTGGAGAGCGGCTGCCGCGGGATTTACGCCGGGGCTGCCGGTTATATCGGCTTGAACGGCAACCTGGATACCTGCATCGCCATCCGTACGGTCGTGATCCGGGACGGCGAAGCGATCATCCAGGCCGGCGCGGGCATTGTGGCCGACTCTGACCCGGAGCGGGAAGCGGAAGAGGTCAGGCACAAGGCCGCCGTTTTGATCAAGGCCGTAAGGGGGACTGAACTTGCTGTTGATGATTGATAACTACGATTCGTTTACCTATAACCTCGTCCACTACCTGTACGAGTTGGGCGAAGAGGTGCAGGTGGCCAGGAATGACCGCCTGAACCTCGCTGATATTGAGTCCATGCGGCCGGATTTCATTGTCCTGTCACCGGGACCCTGCACACCTGATGAGGCCGGGATTTGCCTGGACGTGGTGCGCCGTTTCGCGGGGGAAATCCCGATCCTGGGGGTCTGCCTCGGGCACCAGGTCATCGGGCAGGCCTTCGGCGGCCGGGTGGTCCTGGCGGAACGTCTGATGCACGGTAAGACTTCCCCGATCAGGCACGATGCCCGTTCCATCTTCCAAAACATCCCCTCTCCTTTTACGGCCAATCGCTACCACTCCCTGGTCGTGGATCCTGACCAGTTGCCGGACTGTCTTGAGATTAGCGCCTCCACCCCGGATGGGGTGGTGATGGGGATCAGACACCGCCAGTTGGCCGTGGAGGGCGTGCAGTTTCACCCGGAGTCGATCCTGACCGAGTATGGCCGGGACTTGCTGGCCAACTTCATTTCTGCATACAGGAGGGAGCCGTCTTGATTCAGCAGGCAATTGAGAACGCGGTATCCGGAAACCATCTTTCAAGCGTGGCCGCCGAAGAGGTTATGACCGAGATCATGTCCGGTGAGGCCACCCCCGCGCAGGTTGGCGCCTTCCTGACCGCGCTGCGCCTGAAGGGGGAGACCGAGGACGAGCTAGCCGGATTCGTCCGGGCCATGCGCCGGAAGGCCACTCCGGTGCGGTGTGGGCATCCACTTCTGCTGGACACCTGTGGTACCGGCGGCGACGGTGCTTACACCTTTAATATCTCCACCACGGTCGCCTTCGTGGTCGCGGCTGCCGGAGTCCCGGTGGCCAAACACGGTAACGTTTCGGTGTCGAGCAAGTGCGGCAGCGCGGATCTGTTGCGGGAGGCCGGGGCAAACCTGGAGCTAACCCCGGAGCAGATCGGCCACTGCCTGGACGAGGTCGGGATTGCCTTTCTGTTTGCCCCGCGACTGCATAGCGCCATGCGCTTTGTTGCCGCGCCCAGGCGGGAGATCGGTATCCGGACGGTCTTCAACATCCTCGGGCCCCTGACTAACCCGGCGAATCCCCAGGTCCAGGTCATCGGGGTTTACAACCCTCGGGTGGGTGAACTGGTGGCGCGGACCCTGTGCCAGTTGGAAATGCGCCGGGCCTTTGTGGTGCACGGGGCCGGGGGCCTGGACGAGTTGTCCCTGGCCGGTCCGAACACCGTCTGGGACATCCGGGCTGGAGCGATTGTCCGCGAGAACATCGACCCGGCCGATCTCGGACTGGAGTATGTACCGGTAGAGACGCTGGTCGGGGGCTCTCCGGAGGAAAACCTGGCCATCACCCGGCGTGTCCTGGAAGGGGAAAAGGGAGTGCCGCGGAACGCGGTCGCTCTGAATGCCGCGCTCGCTCTGGTGGCGGCTGGAACCGTCGGGAACCTCGCCGAGGGCTTCAGGCTCTCCCTTGAGGTGTTGGATTCCGGGGCTGCGCAGAGAAAGTTCGAGTTGTTCATCGACTTCACCAGGAAACAGGCCGATGCTTGAGAGAATCGTGGCCCGAAGGAAAGAGGCAATCAGAGATTTAGACGCCGGTCTGGATACCGCCGGGGCACTCTGCCGGATAATGACAATGCCGCCACCGCTCAGCCTCTCGCGCTCCATTCTCGCTGAGCCCGGTGTTTCCCTGATCGCCGAGGTCAAGAAGGCATCTCCCTCGGCGGGGCCAATCCGACCGGGCTGCGTCCCGGCGGATGTGGCACGCATCTACGAGACCAATGGAGCCAGGGCCGTGTCGGTGTTAACGGAACCGGAGTTCTTCGACGGTGATCCGGAGTACCTGAGCCAGGTCCGGGAGGCGGTCTCGTTGCCCGTGTTGTGCAAGGACTTCATCCTCTCTCCCGGGCAGGTCTACCAGGCGCGACTCTTGGGCGCTGACGCCGTCCTGCTGATCATGCGCATCCTCGATGATGAACAGTACCGGGTGCTGTCTGCGCTCGCCGGGGACCTGGGAATGGAATGCCTCACCGAGGTTCACGATGAGGCCGAACTAGACCGGGCGATCCGGAGCGAGGCCCGGCTGATCGGCATAAACAACCGCAATCTGCGCAACTTAGAGACTGACCTTGATGTGACCGCACGGCTGGTCGGATCCATACCCTCCGGCCGGGTGGTGGTTGCGGCCAGCGGAGTTAAAACCCGTGAAAATATGGCGTACATGCATTCCCTGGGCGTCGATGCGGTGCTGGTCGGCACCTCGCTGATGCGGGCGCCCGATATCGGCGCCAAGGTGCGGGAACTGGTTGGTGCAGGCCGATGAGGCTGTGGGTGAAGATCTGCGGCTTAACCGACCAAAAAACGGCGCTGGCCGCTTCCGATGCGGGCGCCGACGCGCTAGGTTTTGTGTTCGCCCCAAGCTCCAGACAGGTGACGCCTGAGGTCGTACGGAAGATCGTCCATGCGCTTCCGCCGACGGTAACCGCTGTCGGGGTGTTTATGAACCAGCCGCTGGAGTATGTGCTGGACACGGCAGTGCGGTGCCACCTGAGGGCGGTTCAGTTGCACGGTTCCGAGAGCCCCGGGTACTGCCGGGAGATCAGGCTTCCGGTGATCAAGTCCTTCCCGCTGAGCCCGCCTTACCGGGTTAAAGACCCAGGGCCTTACAACCCCTGGGCGGTACTGCTCGATTCAGCCGGACCGGGCGGAGCGGGGGGTACGGGGAAAACACTTGACTGGCAACAGTTAAGACAGCTGGATTACGGTCTGCCGGTGGTCCTGGCCGGAGGATTGAACCCACAGAATGTGGCTGAAGCCGTGGACACGGTGAGGCCTTTTGGGGTGGACGTCTCTTCGGGTGTGGAAACGGGCGGGTGCAAGGATATTGAGAAGATCCGCGCCTTCATTTTCAACGCGAGAAATCCAGGTTAGAATGTGGCAAACCCAGACCCTTGCAGAACACGATTTCACTTCACAGGGAGGAATGACTTATGCTCCCCGATGCCAACGGGTACTACGGCGCGTACGGCGGGCGGTTCGTGCCCGAGACCCTGATGCCTGCGCTGGCCGAGCTGACTGCGGCTTACGAAGCGGTCAAGGCCGACGCCCGGTTCCAGGAAGAACTGGCCGCTCTTTTAAAGGACTATGTGGGCCGGCCGAGCCCGCTCTACCGGGCCCGTAATTTTGCCCGCCACTGCGGGAACGCCCGGGTGTACCTCAAGCGCGAGGATCTCAACCACACTGGCGCCCACAAGATCAACAACACCCTGGGGCAGGCCCTGCTTGCGGTTCGGATGGGGAAGTCCCGGGTGATCGCGGAGACCGGCGCCGGTCAGCATGGGGTGGCTACCGCTACGGCGGCCGCGCTGTTCGGCCTCAGCTGTACTGTGTACATGGGTGAAGAGGATGTGGCGCGGCAGGAACTGAACGTGTTCCGGATGCACATCCTGGGCGCCGAGGTGATTCCGGTGGGGTCGGGGAGCCGCACCCTGAAAGACGCCATGAACGAGGCTATCCGAAATTGGGTGGCCACGGTTGACGATACCTTCTACATTATCGGATCGGTGGCCGGGCCGCATCCCTACCCGATGATGGTGAGGGACTTTCAGGCCGTGATCGGGGAGGAAACCAGGGTTCAGGTTCTGGAGGCCGAGGGCCGGCTCCCGGACTATGTATTTGCCTGCGTCGGTGGCGGGAGCAACGCCATGGGTATGTTCAAGACCTTTATCCCGGAGAAGGACGTTAAGCTGGTGGCCGTGGAAGCCGGCGGGCGGGGCCTGGACATGGGTGAACACGCCGCGACACTGAATTTTGGCCGTCCCGGTGTCCTTCACGGTTCACACAGCTACGTGCTCCAGGATGAACACGGCCAGGTCGCGCCGGTTCATTCCGTCTCCGCCGGCCTGGACTACCCCGGCGTTGGTCCGGAACTGGCCCACCTGAGAGACTCCGGTCGCCTGACCTCAACCCTGGCGACGGACCGTGAAGCTCTTGAGGCTTTCCAACTGGTGTGTCGCACCGAGGGGATCATTCCGGCCCTGGAAAGCGCCCACGCCTTTGCCGGGGCCCTCAAGCTGGCGGACCGGCTGAACCCCGCCCGGGTCGTGGTAATCAATCTTTCGGGGCGTGGTGACAAGGACGTGGAGTCGGTATCGAAAATACTCAGGGGGGTGATCGCTTGAGCAGGATTGCCGCCGCCTTCGCGGAACCGTCCGGAGAACACCGAAAAACCCTTATCCCTTTCATTTCCGCCGGGGATCCGAGTCTCAAAGCAACCGAAAGATTTGTTCTGGAGCTGGCCGAGGCCGGGGCCGGCGTTATTGAGTTGGGTGTTCCCTTCTCCGATCCGGTGGCCGATGGTCCGACCATCCAGCGTTCGACGCTCCGTGCCCTTGCCGCGGGTACCACGCTGGCGGATATCCTGGCCCTGGTGGCCCGCCTTAGGAAGAAGACCGAAGCGGCCCTGGTCCTGATGAGCTATTACAACCCGATCCTCCAGTACGGGACGGACCGGTTTATCCTCGATGCGGTGTCGGTCGGGGTGGACGGGGTGATCATTCCCGACCTGCCTCTCGAAGAGGCCAGGGTTTTCGTAGACCGGGCGCGACCCGCCGGTCTGGATTTCATCCCCCTGGTGGCGCCGACCTCAACCCCGGAGCGGATCAGGCAGATCTGTTCCATTGCCGCCGGATTCGTCTACTGTGTCACCGTGAAGGGAGTGACGGGGAGCAGGCAGGGCCTCCCGGCCGACCTTGACCGGTTAGTCGGCGAGATCCGCAAACACACCGGGCTGCCGGTGGCCCTGGGCTTCGGCATCTCTACGGCGGCCCAGGCCCGTAAGTTTGCCCACTTTTGCGACGGTGTGATTGTCGGCAGCGCGATTGTGGAACTGATTGCCAGTGCTCCGCCGGATGAAGCTTCCGCCCTGATCGGGGACTTTGCCCGGGAACTTTACGAGAGCATAAGCACAAAATAGTTGCACACCCACGGCGTCAGTGTTAACATTTTGTTTAAAATTACTGTAAGTTCCACGGGGTGGGAAATATAGGCGATGCGTAATACTATAGAAAAGAGGTTCGGCGGTAATGAAAGCTCTGGCGCGCCCCAACATCCACGATCTGGCGGTATATAAGCCTGGCAAGCCTATTAAGGAAGTCCAGCGGGAGCTCGGACTGGAAGAAGTCGTAAAACTGGCTTCCAACGAGAACCCGCTCGGCCCCTCGTTGCTTGCCCTAAAGGCCTTAGAGGCGGCGGTGCCCGACGTCTATCTGTATCCGGACGGGAGCTCCTACCGGCTCAAACAGACTCTTTCCGAGTATTACGGCGGTCTTGATCCCGACCAGATCCTTTTTGCCAACGGTTCGAATGAACTGGTGCAGCAATTGTCGCTGGCCTTTCTTAATCCCGGTGATGAGGTTGTCGCCCCGCGCCCCAGTTTTCCCAGGTACGAGCCCCTGGCGCGGATGATGAACGCCCGGGCGGTCGAGGTGGACCTGACCGATTTCCGGTTAGACCTGGAGGCCTTGGGGCGTGCCGTTACCGAACGGACCAAACTGGTCTACATCTGTAATCCAAACAATCCAACCGGGACCATCGTCACCAAATCGGAAGTCGACGCGTTCCTGGGCGGCCTTCCCGCGGACTGCCTGGCAGTCTTCGACGAGGCCTATTTTGAGTATGTTGACGACCCCGCTTATCCAGATGGTCTGGAGTATCTCCGCAACGGGAACCGGCAGGTAGTGGTGCTGCGGACCTTTTCCAAGTGCTTCGGGTTAGCTGGGCTGCGGATTGGCTATGCGCTGGCGGATCCGGAAATCATCGCCTTCCTGGAACGTGTCCGGGAGCCGTTCAACGTGAACGCCCTGGCCCAGGCGGCGGCTGAGGCTGCTCTGCGGGACGGGGCACACAAGCAGAGAGTAGTGGAGCTGAACCGCAGGGAGAAACAGTTCCTGTACCGGGAGTTTGACCGGCTGGGTATTGAATATATTCCGTCTGAGGCCAACTTTATCCTCTTTAACGCCCGGCGTGACGAGCAGGAAGTCTTCCAGGCGATGCTCCGGCAGGGTGTGATCATCCGGGGCGGCTTCGGCTACCGGACCTGGCTCCGGGTCACGGTTGGTACCCGGGAGCAAAACGAGAAGTTTATTCACACATTACAAAGTGTACTAACGGAGGGTTAGGCGATGATTATCATAATGGGACACGGTGCCAAAGAAGATGAGATTAGAGGGGTTGTCATGAGATTAGAAGAGAAAGGGTTTAAGACCCACCTGTCGCAAGGTGTGGAACGCACCATTATCGGCGCTATCGGCGACAAGACCAGGCTGGGCGGAATGGCCCTGGAGGCCCTCCCCGGAGTTGAGTCCGTGGTCGCCATCCTGCAGCCGTATAAGATGGCCAGCAGGTCCTTTAAGCAGGAGGACACCGTTATCCGGATCGGGGACGTGGAGATCGGCGGTGGCGCCGTTCAGGTTATGGCCGGTCCGTGCGCCGTGGAGAGCAAGGAGCAGCTGTTCCAGGCCGCCGAACAGGTAAAGGCCTGCGGCGCCAATCTGCTGCGCGGGGGCGCCTATAAGCCGCGCACCTCCCCCTATTCCTTTCAGGGCATGGCGGAGGCCGGCTTGAAGCTCCTGGCCGAGGCGCGGGAAAAATACGGTCTCCTGATCGTAACCGAGGTTATGGATAGTCGGACCCTACCTTTGGTGGCGGACTATGCCGATATTATCCAGGTCGGAACACGCAACATGCAGAACTTCTATCTCCTGCGTGAACTGGGTTCGGTCGATAAGCCGATTCTTCTCAAACGGGGGCTCTCCTCCACGATCGAGGAATGGCTTATGTCCGCGGAATACATCCTGTCATCCGGAAACCCGAATGTCATCCTTTGCGAGCGGGGGATCCGTACCTTTGAGAACTACACCCGGAACACGCTCGATATTTCAGCCGTGCCCGTAGTTAAGCACCTGTCCCACCTGCCGGTCATCGTCGACCCCAGCCACGGCTTGGGCAAGTGGAAGTTTGTGAACCCGATGGCGTGCTCAGCCGTCGCCGCCGGCGCCGACGGACTCCTGATTGAGGTCCACCCCAACCCGGCCGAAGCGTTGTGCGACGGGGCTCAGTCCCTGACCCCGGAGAACTTCGCGCTTCTGATGAAGAGGCTCGCCCCGGTGGCCGAAGCCGTCGGTCGCCGCATCGGTTAGGACTGGCTTATGATGCGCAAGGTCGCCATTTTCGGCGTGGGTTTGATCGGCGGTTCACTGGGCATGGGCCTGGTGGCCCGCGGTCTGGCCCGCCAGGTCACCGGTATCGGGCGCAATGAGGACAACCTCCGGACGGCGGTTAGTCTCAGGGCGATTACCGACTACACAACTGACCCGGTCCGGGGCGTCGAGGGTGCCGAACTGGTGGTGCTGGCGCTTCCCGTCCGGCTGATCACGGGTGCCTTGCGCGCTGTGGTGGAAGGCCTGGCGCCGGGTACTATTGTGACTGACGTGGGCAGTACCAAGGTAGAGATCGTACGCGAAGCCGAGGCCCTGGTACCCCCGGAGGTGCATTTTGTCGGCGGTCACCCCATGACCGGGTCGGAACAGGCCGGTGTACAGGCCGCCGACCGCTACCTCTTTGAGGGAGCCTACTACATCCTTACTCCTACCCAAAACACCGATCATACGGCTCTGTCCAAGATGTCTGGTCTTGTGGAAAACCTGGGGGCCCGGGTGATTAAGCTTGATCCCCTGGAACACGACCGGATCGTGGCCGCTGTGAGTCACTTTCCCCACCTGGTGGCTTCCGCCTTAATGAATACCATTTTCGGACTGGGGGATACGGATCGTACCTTTCCCCTGGCGGCCGGTGGTTTCCGTGACACGACCCGAATTGCTTCCGGGAACCCGGATGTCTGGCGTGACATCTTTGTCTCCAACCGCCGTCCCCTCCTGGAGATCGTCGCTGGTTTCCGGCGCGAACTGCAGCTGATCGAGGGGATTCTGGCCGGGAGTGACGAGGCTGCCCTGGTTGATTGGCTTAAAAAGGCCCGCCAGGCCCGGGAGTTGCTACCGTCCAAGGCTAAGGGCTACATGCAGGATCTCTACCATATGAACATCACCATCTCCGACCAGCCCGGGTCGATCGCTGCCTTTGCCGCCACCCTTTACCGGCACGGCATCAATATCTCCGATATTGAGGTGCTCCGGGTCCGGGAGGGGGAGGGGGGTACCGTCCGCCTGGCGTTTGGTTCCAAGGCCGAACGAGACCAGGCAGCCCGGCTGTTGGGCGAGGACGGGATCCCCGTGAACAAGCGTTAGGAGGACAAACCTGTTGGATTTACGGATCACCAGGACATCCGGTTTGGTCGGGACCATTGAGGTGCCCGGCGACAAGTCCATCTCGCACCGGGCGGTGATGCTGGGCGCCCTTGCCAACGGGCGGACCAGGGTGACCAACTTCCTGCGTAGTGCCGACTGCCTGGCCACCGCCGGCTGTTTCAGACAACTGGGGGTGGCCGTTGAGGATCGTGGATCCGAGGTGATCATCGAGGGTAAGGGCCTGCACGGCCTGAAGGAGCCGTCCGACGTCCTCGACGCCGGCAACTCGGGTACCACGATGCGCCTGATGGCCGGTATCCTGGCCGGTCAGGACTTCTACAGCTGTCTGACCGGAGATGCCTCCCTGCGTTCCCGCCCGATGAGCCGGGTGACATTGCCGTTGACCCGGATGGGGGCGACCATCCTGGGCCGTGCGAATGGGTCCCTGGCGCCGCTGGCGATCCGCGGCGGCGGGCTCAAGTCTATTGAATATCACCTTCCGGTAGCCTCCGCCCAGGTGAAGTCGGCCGTACTTCTGGCCGGACTCTTCGCGGATGCTCCCTCCAAGGTCTGGGAACCCAAGCCGTCCCGTGACCACACTGAACGGATGCTCGGCTACTTTGGCGCCAAAATCAGCCGCCGGGATAATGAAATCACCGTCTATCCTGAACCGACCCTTACAGCCCGGGACGTCTACGTGCCGGGCGATATCTCCTCCGCCGCCTTCTTCATCGTCGGGGCCCTGATCACTCCGGAGAGCGATCTGACCATCCGAAACGTGGGGGTGAACCCGACACGCACCGGCATCCTGGACGTGCTCACGGCCATGGGTGCCTGTATTGAGGTTTCAAACGCCGGTACCCTGAACGGCGAGCCCACCGCGGACCTGCGGGTACGTTCAAGCCGCCTGGATGGGACCGAAATCGGGGGATCGGTGATCCCGCGGCTGATTGATGAGGTCCCGGTGCTGGCCGTGGCGGCAGCCTTTGCCGGGGGTCGCACCGTCATCCGCGATGCCGCCGAACTGAAGGTCAAGGAATCCGACCGACTTTCCACTACCGCAGGTGAACTGCGCCGTTTCGGGGCAGCGGTCACCGAAACCCCGGACGGACTGATTATTGAAGGGGGGGCACCCCTGAAAGGCGCCTCATGCTTCAGCCATGGTGATCACCGGATTGCTATGGCTTTAGCGATCGTTGGCCTCGCCTCTCCAGGGGAGACCGTGATCCGGGACGCCGGGGCGGTCAGTGTCTCCTTCCCCGAATTCGCAGACGTATTAAATTCGGTCCGGCTTCAATACTAATTCTAAGGTTAGGACTTCCAACTCCTGGTTTTATGCAAATAAAAAAGGATATGGACCGAGTTTGTCGAACTTAAGACCTGCGATACGTAGTGGAGGGGGCCCTGAACCATTCAAGCGGGAGTCATTGCTATCGATGGACCGGCCGGAGCCGGAAAGAGCACTATTGCCAAGCTGACCGCCGAACAACTCGGCTATGACTACATCGACACCGGAGCAATGTACCGGGCCATCACCCTTTTGGCGTCCCGCGCCGGCGTGGAACCTGATGACCCGGATCTTGGCATGCTTGCCCTGAATGCAGACTTTCGTTTCCAGCCCACACCGTCAGGACTGGTTATCTACCTGAATGGAGAAGACGTTACCGCCGCCATTCGTGACCCCATAGTATCCGGCAGAGTATCATACTACGCCCGTGAAGCCGCCGTTCGTCAGGCGCTTACCCGAATGCAGCGCGACCTGGCCGCGGGTGGCAACGTCATTTTGGAAGGGCGTGACATTGGGACAGTCGTTCTGCCTAAGGCCGACAAGAAGTTTTTCATTACCGCTTCTCCCCGGGAACGGGCTCGGCGCCGGCAGATTGACCTCCGTAATCAGGGATTTGAAACTGATATCGATGAACTCGAAAGGCAGATCGCCGAGCGCGATCGCATCGACAGCACACGCGAAATCGCCCCCCTGAAACCGGCGCCCGATGCCGTAATTGTTGATACAACCGGGAAAACGATTCCGGAAGTGCTCGGGATTATTGTTTCGGAGGTGCGGCAAGGCTGATGTTTTATAGCTTTGCGCGGTTGCTGTGCCGGATCTTTTTGCTGACGGTCAGGCGCTGGAAAGTATATGGCCTGGATAATCTCCCCGCAGCGGGAGGGATTGTCGTGGCAGCCAACCACACCAGTTACCTGGATCCGATCGCGATTGGCTGCGCGATGCGCCGAAGGGTTTCTTTTATGGGCAAGGCAGAGTTGTTTCGTATCCCGGTTCTGAAGAGTATTGTCGTGGGGTTGGGCACCTTTCCCGTGCGGCGTGGGGGCGTTGATCGGGAGGCAATACGGACTGCGCTGCGCTACCTGGCCGAAGGAAAAGCGATCGGTATCTTTCCCGAGGGTACGCGGAGCAAAGACGGCAAGATCCACAAGCCTCAACAAGGTGCCGCCTTGTTGGCCTTAAAAGCCGATGTGCCCATTGTACCGGTGGCACTCAAGGGTACCTGTGGAGCGTTCCGGAAGGTCAAAGTCGCTTTTGGCGAGCCGCTTAGCTTCCCGGAGTACAGGGGAGTGAGACCCTCGCGCGAGGTTCTGGAAGCGATCAGTGACCGCATCATGGTGGAAATTGATTCAATGATGCAAAGAATGAGGTGATCCCGGTTGGACGTCCGTGTGGCTGCCAAGGCCGGCTTCTGCTTCGGAGTCCGGAGAGCCATTGACCTGGCTGCGAAGACGGCTGTAGAGAAACAAGGACCGATCTATTCCTTGGGACCGCTGATTCACAACCCCCAGGTTGTTGAACTGTTAACCCGGGAAGGGATCCACGTCATTGACGCCATTGAGGGCGTCGAACCGGGAACCATCATCATCCGGTCCCACGGGGTTGGTTCCAGACTCCTGGAGACCGTGCACAAATCAGGATTCAAGGTAGTGGACGCTACCTGCCCGTTCGTCCAGCGTGCCCAGAAACTGGCGCACGATTTGACGGCGGACGGCTACCAGGTGGTTGTCGTTGGAGACCGGAAGCATCCCGAGGTGCAGGGCATCGTCGGATGGACCGAAGGACAGGCCCTGGTGGTTGAGGACCCGGTCGAAGCCAGCCAGCTTCCGTCGTTTGATAAAGTCGGTGTTGTTGCCCAGACCACCCAGCCGCACTCCAATTTCGAAGCGGTGGTCAAAGTGCTTAAGACCAAGATGGGCGAGGTGGCTGTGTCTAATACAATCTGCAACGCAGTCGTTGAACGCCAGAAGGCGGCCCTGGATTTGGCCCGCCAAGTGGAGATCATGGTGGTCGTGGGTGGCGCGGAAAGCGCCAATACTCAGAAACTGACCAGGCTGTGTGAGCAGACCGGCACCCCTACATACCATATCGAGACCAGCAACCAGCTGGATTCACAGTGGTTTGAGGGTTTGCGGGTAGCCGGCCTTACCGCTGGCGCGTCCACACCTGATTGGATTATTGAGGAGGTAGAAAGGCGGATGCGTGAGATGGAGGAAACCACGAACCAGGAAGAAATGGTGAACCAGGAAGAGACCGTAACCCAGGAAGAGGCCGCAAAACCGGAAGAGGCTAGCCCCGAAGAAGCTGTTGTTGAAGAGAAGGAAGCCGCAGCAGAAGAGACCACGGTTGATGAAGAGACTACGAACGACGAGCAGGAACTGCAGCAGACGCAGGTTCGCTCTCTCCATAGCGGCGATGTGATAAGGGGTGTTGTGGTTCAGATCAACCAGGACGAGGTGCTGGTCGATGTGGGTTCCAAGTCAGAGGGTGTTATCTCGTTGCGTGAGTTGTCCTGCTGTGATGTCACCTCCCCAACCGATGTTGTTCAGGTGGGTACTGAAATCGATGTCTGGGTGGTTAAGGCAGAGGACAATGAGGGAAGGATCATTCTCTCAAAGAACCGGGCTGATGCCGTAAAGGCCTGGGAGCATCTGGATGAAGCCTTCAAGAGCGAACGGGTTGTAACCGGTAAAGTACGTGAAGTGGTCAAGGGTGGTCTGCTGGTTGACCTCGGGGTACGGGCTTTTATGCCTGCTTCCCAGGTGGAAAGAGGGTTTGTCGAAGACCTCGGCCAGTACGTCGGGCTTGAACTGCCGGCCAAGATCATCGAGCTTAACCGCGGCCGGAAGAAAGTGATCCTTTCGCGTAAGGCTTTACTCGAAGAGGAGTACGCCGGAAAGAGGACCGAGACCCTGGCGACCATCCAGGAAGGCGACCTGGTAAAGGGTTCTGTCCGCCGGCTGACCCAGTTCGGCGCCTTTGTCGATATCGGTGGCGTGGACGGTCTACTGCACATCTCTGAGATTTCGTGGCACCGGATCAATCATCCTTCGGAAGCCCTGAAGGTTGGGGACGAGATCGATGTACTGATCCTGCGGGTTGACCGTGAGAATGAGAAGGTTTCCTTAAGCCTGAAGCAGATCCTGCCCAATCCCTGGGACAACATTGAGAACCGTTATCCGGTTGGCCAGATTGTGCCGGCGAAGGTCGTTCGCCTGGTCCCCTTCGGTGCCTTCGTCCAGTTGGAACCTGGCGTAGAAGGGCTGGTGCACATTTCCCACCTAGCCAACTACCACGTCGCCAAACCCGAGGACGTCATCCAGGAAGGCCAGGGGATTAACGTCAAGATCCTGAGCGTAGATCAGGAAGGGAAGCGCATCCGGCTCTCCCTGCGCGAGGCGGGACCGGCTCCCGAACCGCAGGCCAATGAAACGGAAGGGCAGACCGTAGAAGATACGGGTAATGTGACCTTGGGCGACCAGTTCGGTCACCTGTTTAAAGACAAATAGTATCATCCGACAAAATTAGCCATAAGCCTTCACTGAACGCCTCCCTTGCGGGGCGTTCTTCTTATTAAGACATCGGTCAGGCGCTTTTCCGGGTTCTTCAACTGCATATTTTGACCCGCGCCGGGCAAGCTAAAATTTAGCATTTGACCAAAGGAGTAGGTGGCATGGCTAATTTACCAATTGGACTGATCGCCCTAATCATTGTCTCTGTACTGATCTACCTTGGGCTTCTGCACCGCGTCCTGGATCGGATGCGCCTTACGGATAGGGCCGCCCTGATCATCCTGGCCCTGATCCTGGTTGGTGGGTTCATTGACCTGCCGCTCCGCGTGGCCAACCTTACGCTAGCCATCAATATTGGTGGCGCCTTGGTGCCGATTGGACTGGCGATTTACCTGATCGCCAAGGCCGACCTGATGCAGGAAAAGGCGCGGGCCATAGTCGGGGCCCTGATCACCGGGGCCGTGGTCTACGGTGTCGGAACCTTCCTGTTTACCGGGTTGCGTGAACCAGCCGGCCGGTTCGCGGTGGTGGACATCATCTACGTCTACCCGGTTGTGGCTGCCCTGATCGCCTATACGGTCGGTCGCTCCCGCCGCGCAGCCTGGGTTGCCGCCACCCTGGGCGTCCTGTTTGCCGATGTCATTCACGGTGTCCGTCTGGCGACCACCGGCCTGACCGGGGTGGTTAACTTTGGCGGCGCCGGGGCCTTTGACGTTGTGATCCTGGCCGGTATCCTGGCAGTGTTGCTCGCCGAGATCGTAGGGGAGATCCGGGAACGCCTCCAGGGCGGACCTTCTTCGGAACACCGTGACAAGGCTACCCTGGCCACCCTGAAAACACCCGGTGAAAAGGGGGAAAACCGTGATGAGAGATAAGGCTCGGATTGCCGTCCTGCTGGCGGGATGCTTTTTGGTGGCAGGCCTGCTGCTTGCCAGTTACAATCCCGATGGAACCCTGGCCGCCTGGACCAGGTCAGCACTCGGCAGGGAGTGTGTCGATCACGAGGTTGGGCACTACGTGACGATTCTTGACGAAGACGGCAACCTGGTAACCAAGACCAGCCGTTCCGTGTATGCCGGAGACGAGGTCATTACCAGGCACGGAAAGCACTTTAAGGTGACTAGGGTCGATAACGATGTGGCCCAGGCAAAGCTCCTCGGTATAGACCGCGATCTCCTGGCCTACAACGAATACTTCCGTAACTATGAGCTGCCTGCGGCCACCGGCGCTCAGGGACAGCCGGGCCGGGTCGCGGTCTACCATTCCCACGGCATGGAGTCCTATGTCCCGACGGACGGCTCGGCGTTCCAACCGAACGGTGGGATTATCCAGGTTGGCGCCGCCTTTGCTGACCGCTTGCGGAACAACCAGGTTACCGCCATCCACAACCAGACCCCGCACGGTCCGCACGACGCGCAGGCTTACGTGCGCTCGCGCAAGACGGCGGTCCAGCTTCTCCGCGAGAACCCCATTGCCCTGTTCGACGTGCACCGGGACGGGGTTCCGGATCCGGAGTTCTATCGCGAGGAGGCACCTAAACAAGGTACAAGCCAGTTAAGACTTGTCATCGGGCGTCAGAACCCGAAGCGGGACGCAAACATGGATCTGGCCAGACGCCTGATGTCTTACGCCAACCAGCAGAACCCGGGTCTGGTCAAAGAGATCTTTATGGCCCGGGGCAACTACAACCAGGACCTGATCTCTACGGCCCTGCTTGTGGAGGCTGGTACCCATACGGTGACCAGGCAGGAAGCGGAAGGAGGCATTGCCCTCCTCGCTGACGCGGTACCCGTCGTGCTCGGGATCGGAGCCGGGGCGGGGGCTGCCGACCAGGTCCGTCCTGCTGCCGGTGCGGCCGGATGGCGGACCGTTTTCATCATCGCGGCCGTGACCATTATCGGTGTCGCCGCTTTCGTGATTGTGAGCGCCGGCGGGGTACCCCAGGCCCGGGATAAGGTTCGTGAGTTCTTCACCAAGGAGTTCAACTTCTTTGGGCAGAAGGTCCGGGTTGACGAGGGCACCAGACGCCGTACCGACGAAGATGATCGGTAGGTGAGACCAGGTCCCTCCTTAGAGACGATAGTTCAGCTACAGATGGTTCGATAAGTGCGAAGTGGGAAGGCTATCGCTCACTTCTAAAGAGAGTGTTGCAAGACTTCGAAAGAAATGGCTGGCTGGAGCCAAGCGGCACAGCCTGGAAAGAACCCGGAGACCGCGAAAATGAGAGGTGAGAGGTGAGAAGTTGGAAGTGATCCCACCTCCCACTTCACTTAATGCGGCGGTCGCCTAAAGGGAGTTGGGTGTTTGATCGTCATCTACCATTGCTACGGAGGAACCCATTCCTCCGTATTGGCTGCTGCTGTCCATACTGGTTACCTTGCGCCGGGGGGTCTCCCATCCAAAGAGGAGATCGAGGAACTGCCACACTTTGACGGGCGGGACGGGAAGGACATTGGGAAACTGTGCCACTATGGGAGGGATGAAAATGGGAATGAAGTCTATATTGTTGGTCGGAAGTCCTTTTCCGAAACCCCGGAATTTGTTTTCCGCAGTCTTCAGAAGCTTTACGGAAGTGATAAGGCCTATAAACTGGTTAACAGCGCCCGGACCCTGAACTGGCAGATGAAGCTTGGGGGCTATATCTCAAGGGGCTTGGGTATCAAACACGTGGGGCTGCCGATTGAGCTCTGGGGCGCCCGAAAGGCCTATCCTCGGGTAGTGTCCCTGGTCGAGCGCATCAAGAAAGAGGTGTAGCGGTATACCGAAGAAGATCATCTATGTGGACGAGACTCCGCTGGCCGGTCTGAGCGCCTATCTCCACACCAGGCGGACTGAACAGGGGAAGGTGGATTACAGGGTGAGACTGCCCTTTCTGGATCTGCCGGAGCACTTGGTGGATGCCGGGAAAGACCGGGACGGGAACGAGGTCTACGGGCTTTGGACCCGTGCCGAACCCATCCTGGTCAGGCGTCTGGTCGAGGCCTTCCTGTCCTTAAACAATGTTCCGGCGGATGATTACGAGATTCGCCGGGTGTCCCACCGTGGCCGTCTGGCCCTGATTTCATTCTTCTTCAGACACGGCCTTTACATCGTTGCCCGAAAACTGTTGGCCCGGTGGGAAGGATTGACGCTCAGGCACTTGACCCCGGCGCCGGGGATTGACTGATGCTGGTAACTGGTACATAATTGCAATGTGCAGGAATTACCCATTCTAACCAACTAAGCATCAGAGGGGTTTGGCCAGGTCGGTGAACGGCAAACCGGAGCCGTTTTAAAGGCTTTTGAGGCTGTCAGTGAGTGGATGTTGAAAGTGAGAAGGCCGGATGCACGATAACGGGCTCAAAATCTCGCGAGTTGTTCCCGGTGGAATCGCCGATCAGCTCGGCATCACCAGCGGTGACGTCGTCACCCGGATCAACGACATCCCGGTACGGGACATCCTGGACTATCGTTTTCTGGCCACCGGTGAGTACCTGGAACTGCACATGACTACCGGTGATGGTCAGTACGTCTTCGAGATCGAGAAAGAATACGACGAGCGACTCGGGATCGAATTTGAAACCCCCTTTCCTGGATTGCGGAAGTGTGGCAACCGCTGCCTCTTTTGCTTTGTCGACCAGATGCCCCCGGGAATGCGCCCGTCGCTCTACATCAAGGATGACGACTACCGGCTCTCTTTTTGGGACGGGAACTTCATTACCCTGACCAATCTCCGTGACGCCGAACGGAAGCGTATTGTGGCGCAGCGCCTGAGTCCTCTGTTCATCTCTGTGCACACCACAAACCCGGCCCTGCGCCGGCGGATGATGGGAAACCGGATGGCTGGTGAAATACTAGAACAACTGGAGTTTTTGGCCGACAACGCGATCGAGTTTCACACCCAGATCGTGCTCTGTCCCGGCCTGAACGACGGTGATGAGCTGGAGCGTACGCTCACGGACCTGGGTGGACTGTTGCCGTCAGTACTCTCAATTGCCGTGGTGCCGGTCGGACGGACACGCTACCGCGATCAGCTCTATCCGTTACGTGCCTTTACGCCGGAAGAGGCCGGCGGCGTGATCCGGCGCGTGGAAAAGTGGCAGGAAAGGTTCACACGGGTGACCGGTGTCCCCTTGGTGTATGCCGGTGACGAGTTCTATATCCAGGCCGGTATCGAGGTGCCCCCGGCCGACCTTTACGCCGGGTTCACACAGTTGGAGAACGGTGTGGGGCTGGTGCGGATGTTTCTGGACGAATGGGACCAGATCCGCCAGACTTTGCCCGGGGCGTGCAAGCCCCTAAAGGTGACGGTTATAACGGGCCGGATCGCCAGCGGCGTTCTGACCCGGGTAACCGGTATCCTGGATCAGCTCCCGGGACTTGACGTAACCCTAGTCCCGGTTGAGAACCGGTTTTTCGGCAAGGATGTTACAGCCGCCGGGTTACTTACGGGCACTGATATCCTGGCCGCACTAGAGGACCGGAACCCTGGTGACCTGGTGGTGGTACCCGCCGCTACGCTGAAGGACAACACCGTCTTTCTCGATGACCTCAGTCTAGAGGAACTGGGTCAACGGTTGGGTGTAAAGGTAGCTGCCGCAGCCGGTCCTCGTAAGCTGCTGCAAACCATATTTGACGAATAACGTGGAGGTTTCCTATGGCCAGATTACCACTGGTGGCTATTGTCGGTCGGCCCAACGTTGGCAAATCGACCTTTTTTAACCGCATCCTCGGCTCGCGCACCGCCGTCGTGGAGCCCCAGGCGGGGGTTACTCGAGACCGACTTTACCGGGAAGCGGACTGGTCCGGTATCCCATTTACGATCATTGATACCGGCGGTATCGGGACCGGCGGTCCCGAGAACATGGTCCAACCGGTAGCCAACCAAGCTCGCAAGGCGATGGAGGAGGCCGACGTCATTCTCTTTATCGTGGACGGTAAGGCTGGAATAGTCCCCGAGGACGAGGAAGTGGCCTCGCTCATCCGGCGGATGGAAAAGCCGGTGATCCTCGTTGTTAACAAGGTCGACAACTTTGAAGGCCCGCTGCCCACATCGGATTTCTATGCCCTCGGACTGGGTGAGCCTTTCCCGATCTCGGCCTCTCTGGGACTTAACGTCGGAGACTTGCTGGATCTGGTGATCTCCCACTTCCCGTCCGGTGAGAAGCCGGAGCTTAAGCCTTCCATTAAGATGGCCCTTATTGGCCGGCCAAACGTGGGCAAGTCTTCGCTGGTGAACGCCATCTGCGGTGAGGAACGGGTGATTGTCAGCGATATGCCCGGAACCACCAGGGATGCCATCGACACCGTGTTCACCCGCGGAGACACGGAGTACACCCTCGTGGATACGGCGGGGATGCGCCGGCGTGTCAAGGTTTACGAACCCATCGAACACTACAGCGTGGTCAGGGCGAAGCAGGCGTTGAAACGGGCTGACGTGGCGCTGCTGGTGGTGGACGCGACGGAGGGGATCACGACCCAGGACCAGCGTATTGCCGGCCTCGCGGAAGAAGCCGGAAAGGCGACGATCATCCTGGTCAACAAGTGGGACCTGGTAGACAAGAACTCGACGACCGTCAACGAATACACCAAAGACATCAGGGATGAGTTATCCTTCATCGGATATGCTCCCATTGTCTTTGTTTCAGCCCTGACCGGGCAGCGCGTAACCCGCATCCTGGACGAGGTCGATAAGGTGTATCTGGAGTACACCAAGGAGATTCCCACCGCCCAGTTGAACAAAATTATCCATGAGTCGGTGATGCTGACTCCGCCTCCTACCGTCAAGGGGCGGCGGCTGAAGGTCTTCTACACTACCCAGGTTATCGCCGGACCGCCGACCTTTTTGCTCTTTGTAAACGATCCGGGTCTGGTTGCCGACAACTACCGCCGCTACTTGGTGAACCAGTTGCGCCGGTACTACGGATTCACGGGTACACCCGTGCGTTTTGCGGTCCGTCGGCGCGAAGGGAGGTCGTCGTAAGCATGGAATTAGCCCTACTCATTCTCGTCAGTTACCTCATCGGTTCGATACCGACCGGGTTTCTGATTGGTAAGCTGGTTAAGGGTATCGATATCCGTACTCAAGGCAGTGGGAACATTGGGGCGACCAACGTCTGGCGCTCCCTCGGTCCCGCTCCGGCACTAGTGGCCCTGGTGGGGGACGTTGCCAAAGGCATTGTCGCTTTACTGCTTGGGCGCTACTACGGACCCCCCGGATTCGAACTCATAACTGCCGGCGCGGCCCTGCTCGGCCATGGCTGGTCCGTTTTCCTGCGCTTCCAGGGCGGCAAAATGATCGCCACGATGCTCGGCATCCTGATCATGCTGCCTCCCGTGGGACTGGGGGCGGCCGCCGTGGTCTGGTTAAGTACGGTGGGGCTCACCCGTTACGTGTCGCTTGCTTCCATGCTGGCCGTCGTAGCCGTACCGGTCGCCTTTGCCGTGACCGGGGCCGGTATGAACCTGGTTGTCTTCGGGACTCTCGTGGCTCTGGTCGTCATTTACAAGCACCGTTCCAACATTGCCCGTTTACTGACAGGGACGGAACACCGGTTCAGTCTTCGAAAGTAGATTGCCGGCCTGCGGCGTGGTAAAATGGCATGGGAGGGAGTAAGCTTTGTCCATACAGGAAATACGGGTCTGCATTAAACCAGGATTGCCTGACGCACGCGGCGAGGAAGTATTAGCCGAGGTGCGGAGTGCGCTCCCCATCGCCACCCTGGAGCAGGTACGCACGGCAAAGGTTTACCGCTTTGAAGGGATTTCCCCCGAAGAGGCCGGGACCCTGGCCGAAAACCTGCTTGCCGAATCGGTGTTCCAGACATACACGGTTAACCAACCGATCATCACGGACGCGGACTGGTTAATTGAAGTTGCCTACAAGCCAGGTGTGATGAACCCCGAGGCCGCGTCCTTGGTCAAAGCGGCCGGCGACCTGGGCCTAAACACACTCACGGCTGCCGACTCAAGCTGGGAATACGCCTTTTACGGCCGTCTTTCAACTAACGAGCTTGATCTGATCACGAGAAGGCTTCTTGTTAACGATACCGTTCAGCACATTGTGACCAGGCCCCCCGAGACCCTGGTGATCAGCGGTGAATCCAACCCCACCCGGATCATCCCGATCCGGGAGATGGACGACGGGGAACTCTTGGCACTGAGCAAGGACAGGCTCTTCCTCAGCCTGGAGGAGATGCGTCTGATCCAACAGTATTTCCGCGACACCGGTCGCGATCCGACCGATTGCGAGATTGAAATTCTCGCCCAGACCTGGTCGGAGCACTGTGTACACAAGACCTTCAAGGCCCGGGTCGTGGTGAACGGGGTCGAGAAGAAACCCTTCCTAAAACGGCTTCAGGAAGCTACCGAACAGATTAATCACCCCCTGGTGCTCTCCGCTTTCGTGGACAACTCGGGGGTGATGGACTTCTATGATGGGTGGGCGGTGTGCGGCAAGGTGGAAACCCACAACTCCCCCTCCGCCATTGAACCTTACGGTGGCGCGGCCACGGGCAGCGGTGGCGTTTTTCGCGACGTCATGGGTACCGGGCAGGGGGCGAAGGTGATCGCCTCCACCGATATGTTTTGCTTTGGACCCCCCGACCTTCCGTGGGAGGATATCCCGCCCGGATGTTTGCATCCCAGGTACCTGCTGCGGCGGGTAGTCGCCGGTGTGCGCGATTACGGGAACCGGATGGGTATCCCGACGAACAACGGGTCGCTGCATTTTCATCGTGATTTCCGGGCCAAGCCCACGGTCATTGTCGGTTCGTACGGCCTCTTGCCCCGGGACAAGGCGACCAAGGGAGAACCCCGGGAAGGGGACCTGATTATTGCCATCGGCGGTCGTACCGGACGCGACGGTATTCACGGCGCC
Organism: Desulforudis sp.; assembly: GCA_003604975.1. Classification (GTDB taxonomy): domain Bacteria; phylum Bacillota; class Desulfotomaculia; order Desulfotomaculales; family Desulforudaceae; genus SURF-60. The sequence continues at coordinate 73,112 of QZIR01000001.1, forward strand.
ACCTTTTCCAGCGCGGCGATGACTGAACGTACCATCTCGGTAAACGCCCAGGCGGTCCAGATTGGGCATCCGATCGAAGAGAAACGGATGCATGATGTAATCCTGATGGCCCGGGACGAGGGCCTGATCCAGGCGATTACCGACTGCGGCGCCGGGGGTTTTGCGTCCGCGGTGGGTGAGATGGGCGCTGATATCGGGGCATTGATCGCTCTCGACCGGGTGCCTCTGAAGTACAGTGGGCTGGCCCCGTGGGAGATCCTGCTCTCGGAAAGCCAGGAGCGCATGGTCGTGGCCGTGGCGCCCCAGCACGAAAGGGAATTCATCGACCTTTGCACCCGCTATAACGTGGAGGCCACTGTTTTAGGAACGTTTACCGGTGACGGCCGCTTCCGGGCCATGTTTGACGGCCGGAAAGTGATGGACCTCGGAATGGATTTCCTGCACGACGGACTGCCGCAAAGGGTGATGCCGGCCCGTTGGGAGCCCAAGGCGCAGGCGGAGCCTCCTTCCGCCGTGGTTGACGACTGGATGGGTATGTTTAGCGGCGTCCTTGGCCATCTGAACGTCTGTTCCAAGGAGCCGATCGTGCGTGTCTACGACCATGGGGTACAGGGATCCAACGCCCTGCCGCCCTTTAATGGGGTGGACGGTGATGCCCCGAACGACTCTGCGGTGCTCACTCCCCTGCTCGGCAAACCGTACGGGATGGTTATCGGGCACGGATTAAACCCGGTACTGAACCGGATTGACCCATACTGGGGAACCCTCTGGGCTGCCACCGAGGCCGTCTCCAACCTGGTGGCCGTGGGAGCCAATCCGGACGAGATAATGCTGATCGACAACTTTATCTGGCCCGTGCCCGACGAAGAGATGATGGGGGCCCTGGACCGGGCCGTGGATGCCTGTACCGACTTTTCGGTCCGGATGGGAATGCCCTTTATTTCTGGCAAGGATAGCCTTTCCAGCACGTACCGCACCAGTGACGGTCAGGTGATTCAAATCCCGCCGGTGGTCTGTGTATCTGCTTTCGGGCGTATCGCCGATGTCCGGCGTACGGTTTCTTCGGACTTCAAGGGTGCCGGCACCCGGCTGCTGCTCCTGGGTCAACGCGACCTTGCCGGGATGGGCGGATCCACCTTCTATGACCTGCTCGGATATCTGGGGCAGCGTTCGCCACAGGTGGATCTGGATGTCCTGCGCCGGGTCTTTGCCGCCCTTTACAGACAGATTCAGGCCGGACGGGTTCTGTCCTGCCACGACATCAGCGAGGGTGGTCTGGGGGCGGCCCTGGCCGAAATGAGCTTTGGCGGGGCCGTCGGTGCGAAAATCGCGATCCCGTCTGATGTGCTTCCGGAACAGTTCCTGTTCAACGAAACGCCGGGCTGTTTTGTCCTGGAAGTGGACAGTGCCCTGCGGGGGGACGACCTCTTCCCTGAGGTTCCCTGGCTGGAACTGGGCCAGACTACCCCCCGACCGGTCTTGAACGCGGTTTCGGGTGGGCGTGAATTATTTAACATTGCTCTGGCCGACCTGAAGCAGAGCTGGCAGAAGCCGATGAATGGGGTGTTTGGGGAATGAAACCACGGGTCTGTATTCTGCGTACGGACGGTACCAACTGCGACCAGGAAGCCGCTTACGCCTTCGAAAAGTGCGGCGCCGTCACGGAACTGGTGCACGTGAACCAGCTCCGGGACCGGGATGTAAAGCTTCAAGACTTTCAGATAATGGTCATTCCCGGCGGCTTTTCCTACGGGGACGACGTGCACTCCGGCAAGGTGTTGGCCGTTGAGTTGATTTCTCTTTTCCGGGAGGAACTCTCGGACTTCGTATCGCGGAACAAGCTGGTGCTGGGCATCTGCAACGGGTTTCAGGTGCTGGTTCGTACCGGGCTTTTACCGGACGCCGATCCCGGGAAGATTAAAGTCACCCTGATGGATAACGACAGCGGCCGGTTCGAATGCCGTTGGGTGAATATGCGGGTTCAGAAGAGCCCCTGTGTCTTTACCGAAGGTATGGAGGGCGCTACCGTGTCCTACCAGGCGGCGCATGGCGAAGGAAAGTTCTTCGCGGAACCGGACGTGCTAAAGGACCTGGAGGCGCGGGGACTGGTCGTCCTGCGCTACGTGGACCGGTTCGGGAGCGAGACAATGTCCTACCCCCAGAACCCGAACGGCTCCCTGAACGCCATTGCCGGGTTGTGTGATCCGTCCGGACGGATCTTTGGGCTGATGCCGCACCCTGAACGATACGTAGACCATACCCAGCACCCGCTCTGGAGACGAAAGAACGGGGCTGACCCAGACGGCCTGTTTGTGTTTAAAAATGCGGTCCGCTATGCGGCCAACATCTGATAAGAGTGTTGCAAAACCCCAAGACTTCGCAAGAATGACTGGCTAGAGCCAAGCGGTAACAAGCTGGAAAGACTCGGAGACCGTGAAAAACAAGCATGACAAAGCCAGGCGAAGTTTTGCAGCGGTCTCCTGATAAGGAGTAACCACGATGGCGATTACTACCGTAGTCGGCGCCGGGAGCTGGGGAACCGCCCTCGCCCAGGTACTGGTTCAGAACGGCCGATCCGTCAGACTGTGGGCGCGCCGGGGCGAGCTGATCCGCGACATCATTGAGCAGGGCGAGAACAGGCGGTATCTGCCCGGTGTCAAACTTGACCCGGAGATTGAGGTGCTCTCGAACCTGCCCGTAGCCCTGCGTGGGTCGAACCTGGTTGTCTTTGCCATTCCTTCACAGTCCTTTCGGGGAGTGCTGCGGGAGGCACTCCCGTATCTGGCCTCCGGAGCGGTCATTGTCAATGTGGCGAAGGGCATTGAAGAACGCACGCAGTTACGGCTTTCCGACGTCTATAGGCAAGAGAGGGCGGATGCAGATAAGAGCCTCTATGCCGCTTTGTCCGGGCCCAGCCACGCGGAGGAAGTGGGCCTGGGCTTGCCCACGGCGATCGTCGCTTCGTCTCCGCATCCCGGAACCGCCGAGGTGGTCCAGGACGCCTTCATGTCTCCCAACCTACGGGTTTACACCAACCCGGACCTGACTGGGGTTGAGCTTGGAGGGGCCTTGAAGAACATCATTGCCCTGGGTACCGGGATCGCCGACGGGTTGGGTTTCGGGGACAACACCAAGGCTGCCCTGATGACCCGGGGACTGGCGGAAATTACCCGGCTGGGTGTGCATCTCGGCGCCGATCCGCTGACCTTTGGGGGTCTGGCTGGAGTCGGCGACCTGATTGTGACCTGTACCAGTATGCACAGTCGTAACCGCCGGGCGGGCATCGCCATCGGCAAGGGTCTGTCGGTGGCGGATGCGGAACAGTCGGTAAACATGGTGGTGGAAGGCGTGCGTACCACCCGGGCCGCCCACGAGCTGGCCAGGAAGCTCGATGTGGTGATGCCGATTACCACGGAAATCTACCGCGTTTTGTTTGAGGGTGTCTCACCCAGGGAGGCGGTCGGTAACCTGATGACCCGCAGCCGGACCAGGGAGATTGAGGAAGTGGCCCGGATAACCGTGTCGTGGATGCACCGTGATCGCTAGGAGACCGCTGCAAAACGGCGCCTGGCTTTGTCATGCTCGTCTCCCAGTGCTCACGTACGTTTCACAGTACGCTCCGCCCCTGTGCGACTTCGCCTTCCGCGCCATGCTTGTTTTTCGTGGCCTCCGGGTTATTTCAGCTATGCCGCTTGGCTCTAGCCAGCTATTTCTTCGGAAGCTTTGGGTTGCAACACTCTTCTAGAGGCGGAGTTTAGGATCATGTTAGTTAATGTCACCCGCCAAACCACCCTGGCCGAAAGGATTACTCTGGCTGACACCTTTGTCTCGAGGCTGGCCGGACTGATGGGCCGATCGCAGCTTCCCAATGGGGAAGGACTGGTGATCTCCCCCTGCAGTTCGGTTCATACTTTCTTCATGCGCTTTGCGATCGACGTGATCTTCATCGACCGTGAATACCGCGTTATCCGCACCATCCCGGCGATGAGACCCTTCCGCTTCAGCCCATATGTCCGCTCCGCGCGGCAGGTTGTTGAGCTTCCCACGGGAACGATCGAACGCTCCCAGACCAGGGTAGGCGACATCCTGCGCTGGTGACCTCTCAGAACCGCAATGAGTCAAACGGCGGCAGAAATTGATGAACAAGAAGGGATTGACCGTCCAGTCATGGAAGAATACTAGAACCAGTACAGTGTAAGGCTTGGAGGCTGGTTGATGTGACTGATGAGATCCTGAGACTGATGGCGGAGCGCCGTTCCATTAGGCGCTTCAAGCCCGACCCCATCCCCAGAGAAATTATCGAAAACCTGATTGACGCCGCCCGTTGGGCGCCAAGTGCCGGTAATCTGCAGCCTTGGCACTTCTACGTTGTGGTGCGGCAGGACCGGCGGCGGTGTCTGGCCAACGCTGCCCTGAACCAGGACTTTCTGGCCGAGGCTCCCGTATGCATCCTGGTGTGCGCGGAGCCAGGCCGGTCGGCCTCCCATTACGGAGACCGGGGGCGGGAGCTTTACTGCCTGCAGGACACGGCCGCCGCGGTCCAGAATATCCTGGTGTTAGCCACTGCGTATGGCCTTGGTACCTGCTGGGTCGGGGCCTTTGACGAGTACAGGTTGAAATCCTGCATGGGTTTGCCCGAGGACCAGAGACCGGTGGCCATGATCGCGTTGGGCTACCCCGCCGTGGAAAATCAGTCCCGACCGAACCGGCGCGGACTAGACGAGATCAGAACATACATATAGACGTTTTTAGAATTGATTTGTATGGGAGGAGAAGCCTTGCTTTTTGACATGCTGACCCCCGGACGTATTCTGTTTGGCCCCGGAACCACCTTCAGGATACCCACTGAAGTAGGCCGCCTCGGAAAAAGGGTGCTTTTGGTTTCCGGCCAAAACACCCTTCAGCTGCCCGAGAACCGCGAGAGGGTGTTAAATCCCCTAACTTCTTCTGGTCTCCAACTCCACCACTACCGGGTTGATCCCGAGCCGTCGGCCGAAGCAGTGGACCGCGGCCGCGAACTAGCGCGGAGCCAGGATGTGGAACTGGTCCTTGGGATTGGCGGGGGGAGTGCCCTGGATACGGCCAAGAGCATCGCAGGGCTGTACCACAGTGGAGAACCAACCGCCGCTTTTCTCCGCGGGAAGGAGATTGACGTTGACCCGATCCCCTGGGTGGCCGTCCCGACCACAGCCGGAAGTGGTTCCGAAGTGACCAGCAACGCGGTGCTTATCGACCGCGAAACCGGGAAGAAGTCCAGCTTCCGTCACGAGCGTTGGATGGCCCGGGTGGCGGTCGTTGATCCGATCCTGACGATGTCAATGTCCCGGGAGCTTACAGCCTGGACCGGGTTAGACGCCCTGACCCACGCCATCGAAGCCTATACCTCCCGTTGGGTGGTTTCTCCGGCGGCGGCACTAGCCGCGGAGGCGGTCCGCCTGATTGTGCAGAACTTCTTCACGGCCTACACGGGGGGCAAGAAAGAGGCCCGGGAGAAAATGGCCCTGGGTAGCCTCATGGCCGGCCTGGCCCTTAACTCGGCTGGAGCCGGTGTGGTCCACGCCTTGGCCCATCCCGTCGGCAGTCGCTACAATCTGCCCCACGGGCTGGTTTGCGGTGTCCTGCTGCCTCACGCCTTGCAGTATAACCTGCCGATCACGGTGGACGCCTACGCCGAACTGGGGTACCGGTCGGCCGTCGTACGCCGGGATGCCTCCGTGGAGGAGTCGGCGGACAAGTTTATGCTCTATGTTCGCAAGCTGGTTGAGAAGCTCGGCGTTCCTGCCAAACTGGGCGACCTGGGCCTGAAGCATGACGATATCCTAAATCTGGTCGAAGCAGCGAAATCCAGCAGTTCGTTGTCCGCCAATGCCCGGAAGGCCACGCTTGATGACCTGAGAGCCATGCTTGAGCGGAATCTCTAGAGACCGCCCTTAAGGGATGTGTGAGGTGGGATGTGAGGGGTCTCTCGGTGGTCGAAAAAGAAACCTGAGTCGAAGTCCTCTGCATCGGTAAGACTGATTACTGATGACTGATCACGGGCGACCGGTAACGCCGTGTGGCGAGGGGGAGGCAGCAATTTGATTCCGATTCGGGATACGATCAGGGCCCGGAACTTCCCGGTGGTGACGGTATCGATTATTGTGGTGACCATCCTGGTGTTTATCTATGAACTCAGTCTTACTCCCGCCGAGTTGGACCGGTTCACCGCTACCTACGGGGTGGTTCCGGCCCTGCAGGTCCGGATGTTTTTGCAAGCTCCGCTAGCCCTGGAAACCTGGATCCCGATGGTGGGCACGATCTTTCTGCACGGCGGATGGATGCACATCTTCGGAAATATGCTCTACCTCTGGGTGTTTGGGGACAACGTCGAGGACATCCTGGGGAGAGCCCGTTTCCTGGCGTTTTACCTGCTGGCGGGTTTTGCCGGGAGCTTGGGCCATATTGTGACCAACCCCGACTCCCTGATCCCGACTATTGGGGCGAGCGGGGCGGTGGCTGGTGTCCTTGGAGCCTACTTCCTGACCTTCCCGCGTTCGAGAGTCCTGGCTTTGGTGCCGCTTCTGTTTATCATCACCTTTGTCGAGATCCCGGCGGTGATCTTCCTTTTCCTGTGGTTTGCGCTTCAGCTCCTCAGCGGCCTGGCCGCCTTCGCCGGGGATACCGCGATGGTCGCATGGTGGGCCCACGTTGGGGGTTTTGCGGCAGGAATGGTCATGGTCAAATTACTGTGCCCGAATCGCGCTGCAGTCCGTCGTCGATGATGCGATACTCGGCTTCTAGGGTCCGTCCCGGCCAATCCATTTCTCCGGGCTTCTCATAATGCGTGAGCATCCGCCGCCCGATCCCCCGGGCAAAGAAGTAGCTAATCAGACCGGCCAGCCCGATTCCCGCCAAAGGCAGGATCCGGACCACGGCGGAACGCTGGCTGGCTTTAAGACCCATCAGCATCAGCGGGCGGCTCATCCCACCAGCCGCAGCCTGCCGTGTAAGGGTGTTCGACAGGGTCTTGGCTGCCCGCTTCCCGACGGACTGTACGCCGGCCGCCAGCCCGAAGACATGCAGGGCTTCCTGCTGAACCCGACCCGACAGCGGATCATGGCCGTAAAGGGTGGACAGCTCGAGCACCAACCGAGACAAGAGAATCCCGAGTACGGTGATATCGACCAGAATGCCGGAGAAGATGGCGATAACGGTGCCCATTCCCGGAACCACGGCCGGGACGGCGGTGAATGCGCCGGCAAAGGCACACAACCTAGCCTTGTCGTTAATCAACCGGTCTGCCAATTCGCGTTCCTTCAGTTCCGGATACCGTTTCCGGTAATACTCAATACGCTCCCTGGCGGACCTGGCGGCGTGTGCGCTGTACGGGTTGTAGCGCATAGAGACCTCCCATTAAAACCATAGTGTGATCTTCATGATATCAGAAGTGTAACCGGTTTCGCAAAAGCGAAAACGGGGAAGATATCTTCCCCGTTCGCAAAAAGACCATTCTCACTTCCCACATCTCACATCCCACTTAGTACCGGATGTCGGTTGACCAGTTCCAGCCGTTGTTCGTGTCCCAGTTATTGGCGCTGTCCTTAAAGCAAAAGTTGCACTCCGAAGCACCCTTCATGGACACGGAATGGTTAAAGGCGCCGTTTGGTTCCCGCCGCATTTCCTCGGTGCAAGTATTGTTCCACCCGTCAAACCCGTAGTGGAGGTAAACCTTGTCTGCACCCGACTGCTTCAGGAGTCCGTCATAGGTAACGGTGGCGTGACGATCCTTCAAGCTGGGTGAAGGCACCACGTCCACACGCTGGTCAAGATAATTCCGACCCTGGGCAACGTACATAGTCCAAAACCTCCTTGTGATTTCTTTTGTCAACTTTGACGTCGTATTTAGAATTTGCCCGCCGAACTCAAACCATTCCTGAAGATGATGTTAAGTATTCCACTAATGTCCATGATCACATATTAATTCAATACGGGTCAGGCAGGATGATTTAACGTAGACGTCCAATAGTTAGAACGGCGGCTATAATACGGAATGTCAGGTGTTTAATGAAGATGAAGTTGGGCCTCCACACCAAGATGGCACTGCTTTCTTTCGCTTCGGTATTGTTGGCCATTGTGGTCGGGGGCGGACTGGTCGTAGAGCGCATCACGACCCAAATCGAAAAAGAAATGGGAATGCGGGCCCTGGCCATCGCCCGGACGCTGGCGCAGATGGAGGAGATCCAGCTCAACGTCGGGTGTGAGGGCGGGGAAAAGGTGATCCAACCCCTGGCCGAACGCATCAGGACGGCCACCGGGGTCGCGTACGTCGTGATCCTGGATAACGCCGGAGTACGTTATTCGCATCCGCTCGAGGAACACATCGGAAAGCCGTTTTCCGGCAGCGATTATCACCCGGCGGTGCAGGAAGGCGAGGAGTATCTCTCAGCCGCAGAAGGCATTCTCGGGCCATCGATTCGCGCTTTTGTGCCGATTAAGACCAACGAGGGGACCAAACAGGTCGGGGCCGTGGTCGTCGGAATCCTGACTCCCACTGTACATTCCGTATTACAGACCATCAGAATCCAGCTCTATTTTGCTTTGAGCCTGAGTTTGCTGTTGGGCCTTCTGGGTTCGCTGTTCCTGGCCCGGGTGATCAAGAAGGAAATGTTCGACCTGGAACCGGATGAGATCGCCCGGCTTCTAGAGGAAAGGCACGCCATTCTGGAGTCGATCGGTGACGGTATTATTGCTACGGACAAGGACATGCACATTACCCTGATCAACCGGGTGGCTCTAGACCTTACCGGGGTCACCCCGGTCGTCCTCGGTCGGTCGATTGAGGAGGTCCTGCCGCAGAGCCGGTTACCGGATGTGGTTTCTACGGGTCAACCCGTGTTAAACAATGAGCTTGTGGTCAACAACGTGGTACTGGTGGTCAACCATCTGCCGGTCTACGCTCGCGGTCGAATTGCCGGTGTGGTCTCGACCTTCCGGGACAAAACGGAGGTTCGGCGTCTGGCCGAGGAGTTGACAGGGGTCAAGCGGTTTATTGAGGCTCTGCGGGTGCGTAACCACGAGTATCGGAATACGCTGCACACTATCGCCGGCTTGATCCAGCTGGAGCATTACCAGGAGGCCCTGGACTATGTATTTACGGAAACCGCAGAACAGCAGGAGATCAGCAGCTTCCTTGGGAAGCGGGTTCAGGATTACGGTGTGGCCGGGGTCATTCTGGGTAAGTACAGCCGGGCTAAGGAGCTGAAGATTGATCTAACCATAGACCGCAACAGCCGGTTAACGCGGCTCCCGCAGCGCATCGACACCAGCGGGATGGTCATCATTATCGGGAACTTGTTGGAAAACGCCTTTGAGGCCGTGCGCGAGATGGAGCCCGGGCGTCAAAAGGTCTGCATCGGCATCTTTGAAGAAGAGGGTCTCCTGCGCCTGGTGATCCGGGACCAGGGACCCGGCATTCCAGCCGACTTACGTGACCAGATTTTCGTGCCCGGTTTCAGTACCAAGGACGGGCAAAACCACGGACTCGGCCTATCGCTGGTTAAACAGTACGTCCAGCTTGCGGACGGGGACATCGTGGTAAATTCCTCAAGCGAGGACGGCGCCGAGTTTGTGATCACAATTCCGTTAGATGGTGAATGTGAATGAGGATTTCCCTTCTGATTGTCGAGGATGACCCGATGGTTGCCGACATCAACAAACGTTTTGTGGAATCCATCCACGGGTTTACCGTCATTGCCTCCGTGGCTACCGGAATCGAGGCCATTAACGCGGTCAGGGACCTCAAACCGGACCTTACCCTCCTGGACGTCTATCTTCCCGACCTGAACGGTGTTGAGGTTTTGCAGGAAATCCGCCGTCAAAACCTACCCACAGACGTCATTCTGATCACGGCGGCTCAGGACACCTCTACCATCCAGGACGTTTTCCGCTATGGAGCCATCGATTATATCATCAAGCCCTTTAAGCTGGCCCGCCTGGTATCCGCCCTCAAATCTTACGAGACCCTGCACCGGAGTTTTCACCATCAGTCTTCACTAGATCAGGAGACACTTGACCGCCTGACCCTCGTTAAACCCCCGGAGGACAATCCCGGACGCCTACCCAAGGGGCTGCACGAAGTAACGCTGAAACAGGTGATGCTTTACCTGATTCAGCAGGACCGGGCACTTTCGGCCGAGGAAGTTGCGTCGGGTGTAGGGTTGGCGCGGGTCACCGCTCGCCGCTACCTGGAATACCTGGAGAAAACGGGTAAGGCCATGTTAGAGCTGAAATACGGCTCAGTAGGTCGTCCGGTGAATCGCTATCGTCATGCTGACCAAAAAGATTAAAATGACCTTAATTTACTAAACGTTGTGCGCCTTGGACCTTTTATTTAGAATTTTCTAAAAGTGTAGGCATTAATGATTGATTAGTGTATACAGAATAATTGAGTCTTCCCAAATTAGGAGGGCTATTTTGCGCGTTAGAGTTCTAATGATGATCGTGTCAATTGCCATTGCTGTTATTATTGGCGGTTGTCGCGATCGTGCGTATGACGGGGAACAGGTGGTTCCCGGCGAGAAGATTGTGATCCGGTTTTCCCACGTCACGGCTGAGTCTTCACCTAAGGGCCTGGCAGCTCAGCGATTTGCAGACCTGGTTAAATACCGTTCCAAGAACCGGGTGGAAGTGCAGGTTTTCGCTGATTCATCCCTGTATAAGGATGGGGAGGAGGTTGAGGCGCTGCTGGCTGGTAACGTGGAGATGATCGCCCCCGCAACGTCCAAATTGGCCGGGTTGGTTCCGGAGTGGCAGGTTATTGACCTTCCTTACCTGTTTTCATCAAGTGAACAGTTGCATCAGTTTCTGGACAGCCCTTACGGTGCCGAGCTGTATTCCCGCCTTGAGGAGCACGGGGTCAAGCCACTGGCCTTCTGGGACAATGGATTCAAGCAGCTGACTTCAAGTTCCAGACCGTTGATTCGACCGACAGACTGTACAGGTCTACGTTTCCGGGTAATGATTAACAATCCCGTACTGGTGTCCCAGTTTAACCTGCTGGGGGCTGAGCCCGTTCCGTTGCTTTTCAGTGAGGTCTCCGGTGCGCTGGAGACGGCTGAGGTCGACGGACAGGAAAACACCATTTCCAACATATTCTCAAAACGGCTGTATGCACACCAACCGTACATTACTATCTCAGACCACGGGTATCTCGGCTATGTGGTGCTGGCTAACAAAGACTTCTGGGCTGAGCTTCCCGAAGAGGTGCGGGTACTCCTGGAAACCACTTTGTCCGAGGTGACCCTGTGGGAGCACCGGGAGGCTTCCCGGATTAATGCCGAGAACTTAGCCTCTCTTTCCGAGGAATCCGGGATTCAGATTCATTACCAATCGGCTGAGGAACGTGTCCTATGGTTCGAAGTCTGGGCTCCGGCCTACAGTCTTTTGAAACACCAAATTGGAACCGAACTGGTTGACGCAGCTGTAGCGGCAGCCGCTGAAGGAGGTGGCGAGGGAATAGTTCCGAAGAGAACAGGATTCTAAAAAAATAAAATAAAATTGGGGAGGTTAAGGTTTTAAAATGAAAAGACGTACCTGGATGATGTTAGCAACCCTGTTGTTGATCGGCATATTCAGTTTCGCCGTCTTTGGTTGCGGCGGCGGCGGAGGTACCGATACCGGCCCGGCAGCTCCGAGTGAAGATCCCAAGGCGGCCTGGCCCAAGTCACTGACTATCGGCGCCGCTTCGATCGGCGGCACCTACTACGTGTACGCCGGCGGCTGGTCGAGTGTTATTGAAAAGGCCACAGGCATCCCGGCTGCTGTGGAAGTAACCGGTGGCCCGAACCACAATATGCAGCTCGTACACAACGGCGACCTCGACCTAGGAATGATCACCATGGGTCCGGCTTGGGAAGGCTACCACGGTGAGGGAGACTGGACCGGTGGCGTAAAGATGACCAACGTTCGGGCCATTTTCCCGATGTACAACACCTACTCTCAGTGGTGGGCCTTTAAGGACTCCGGAATCACCAGCATCAACGACCTGAGCGGAAAGACTGTGGGCGTCGGCCCGGCCGGTGGCACTGCCGGTACCTACCACCCGCGTTTCCTTGAGCTCCTGGGCATCAATGCCACCCCGCGTCAGGCCGGCTTGAGCGACCTGGTGTCACAGCACCTCGACAAGCAGCTTAACGCGAACAGTTTTGCGGCCGGTATTCCGGTAGCCGGCATCCTGGAAACGGCTGCCCAGCGTCCGATTGTGATGTTCGGCATCGACGGTGAGGCCCGCGACAAGATCTGCCAGGAGTGGCCGTTCTGGTCTCCGACCGTGATCCCGGCGTCCGCGTATGAATTCCTGACCGAGGATGTTGAGACCGTCGGTATGTGGAACATGGCTATCGCCGCCAAGGATCTGCCCGACAGCCTGGTTTACGAGATCGTAAAGGGCGTATTTGAGAACCACGATATGATGCTGACCGCTCACCAGGCTGCCGAGGAAACCATTGCTGAAAACGCGGCCAAGAACGACTGGCTGCTGATGCACCCGGGTGCCATCAAGTACTATGAAGAAATCGGCGTTGAGCTTCCGGACGCAGTGTATCCGCCCGAATACCAGAAGTAGGAGCTGAGGTGTGTCTTTCACCCCCCCGAATCGGGGGGTGAAAGACTCCCTTTCTTGTGGTAGCATAGATAAATAGCGGTCAAGTTGCTCTCACCGCCCGGATGTCGGTGGGAGCTTCTTGCTGAAACCTGCGAAAGGAGTTCACTATGACCCCAGAGAACAGGAAAGGGCCAGATTCTGAGCCGATAAACCAGTCATCGCCACAAGACATTACCAACCGCATCGACTTTGATAAGGCTGAGGCGGCGGAATCGAGCAGTCATCGCCCCCTGACCGGGAGGATTGCCCGGTTGGTGTCGGTATGGGCGATCTTTGCCGCCGTTTTTCATATTGCTGTGCTTGTGTTCTACCCCTTGGATCCGTGGGTCTTTCGTACCTGTCATCTCGTTCTACTTGGAGTCCTCGGTTTTCTCCTGATTCCAGGCTGGCAAAAGGCCCGTGGCAAGGTTCACTGGTCTGACTGGATCTTCATTGCCGGGCTTCTTTACGCCGGATGGTATATTATTGACAACCTGAAGCTGTTGATCTTCAGGGTCGGGGTAGTACCAACCCCTAACGACGTGATCGTGGCCGTGATCGTGGTCATCGTGGTTCTGGAGTTGACCAGACGGGCCAGCGGTAACGCCCTACCGATTCTGTGTATGGTCTTCATCTCCTACGCCTTTATCGGGCCGTATTTGCCCGGCGTGCTCCAGCATAAGGGCTACTCTTTTGAACGGTTCTTCACTTATATCTTCAGCCTGGATGGCATATTCAGCGTACCCTTGGCGATTTCGTCCAAGTACATCATCCTTTTCATCATCTTCAGCGCTTTTCTGCAGGTATCCGGGGTCGGCCGCTATTTCGTCAAGTGGGCCTTTTCGATCAGCGGTCACGCGCGTGGCGGCCCGGCCAAGGTGGCGGTTATCTCCAGCGCGCTCATGGGAACCATGAACGGTACTTCCGCCGGAAACGCTGTGGCGACCGGCAGTTTCACGATCCCCCTGATGCGCAAGGTTGGCTATTCACCGAAGTTTGCCGCCGCCACGGAAGCCGTGGCCTCGACCGGCGGCCAGATTATGCCTCCGATCATGGGCGCCGGAGTGTTCATTATGTCTGAGTTGACGGGTATTCCGTATCAGCAGATTATGCTTGCTGGCGTTGTACCGGCCTTGCTGTATTTTGCCTCGATCTACTTTATGGTTGACCTCGAGGCCGTAAAATTGAGACTAATGGGGTTCCCGCGTCACATGCTCCCGCCGTTTTGGGACGTTATGCGCCAGGGTTATCTGTTCATCCCGATCTTAGTGCTTTTCTCCCTATTACTGCTCGGATACTCCGTGGTTATGGCCGGGTTCTGGGGCATCCTTTCCAGCTTCCTGATCAGTTGGGTATCCCGTGAGACCCGGATGGGACCGAGTAAGACCCTGTTAGCCCTGGAAACCGGGGCCCGGGCGGCTATTCAGCTGATGGCCGTGTGTGCGGCGGCCGGGATTATCATGGGTGTTATCGCCCTCACCGGAATCGGCCTCAAGTTTGCCTCGCTGATCCTGGGGATTGCGGGCACGAGCACCTTCCTGGCTCTCCTTTTCTCGATGCTGATTGCGATTCTCCTCGGTATGGGTATGCCTACTACGGCCGCCTATGCCGTGGCCGCTTCGGTAGTGGCCCCCGGCTTGATCCGGATGGGCATCGATCCGCTGATGGCCCATTTCTTCGTGTTTTACTTTGCCTGTGTCTCGGCGATCACCCCTCCGGTGGCTCTGGCTGCTTACGCGGCCTCGGGTATCAGTGGATCCGACCCGATGCGCACGAGTTATACCTCCTTCAGGCTGGGTATTGCCGCTTACATTGTCCCGTTCATGTTCTTCTATGCTCCAGAGATGTTGTTGCAGGGTCCGACGCTGCTGATCATCAGCAGTACCGCCACCGCTCTGATTGGCATTTACGGCCTGGCCTGCTCAATGCAGGGGTGGTACTTCGGTAGACTTCAGCTGCTTTTCCGGGCGATCCTGTTCGTGGCCGCCATTAGCCTCGTGCATCCGAATATGTTCTTTGACGTTGTTGGTCTGGGTGCCATGGCGATGCTTCTGGTCTTACAGAAGGCCCGTAAATCCGGTCCTGGCCAGGAGGAACCTGTACCCGCAGGCGCCTAGCAGTAGGAGCCTGCTTTCGGGATATCTTGTAGGAATCGCCATCCGGCGTGTCAAATTTGTTGGATGACCAAGCAAGACCTTCTTAACAGGCTTCCGGTTGTGCTTGCAACCGGAAGCCGAGTTTAGAGGAGAGGGTGATCGGGTTTTTGCGCACCATTGACTTTAGGACGATTGTAGAGACCACGTCCCGTCTCTGTCAGGAGGCTAACTTTGAGCTTGAGCACGATGTCCATGCCGCCTTGGAACTTGCCGCGAAGCAGGAGGAATCACCGGCCGGGCGGGACATCATCACCCAACTTTTGGACAATGCCGCTATTGCCGCGCGGGACCGGATCCCCATCTGCCAGGATACCGGGATTGTCGTTGTCTTTGTGGAGTGTGGACAGGACCTGCGGATTACGGGTGGCGATCTTGCCGGAGCCATTACCGAGGGGGTCAGGGACGGCTATACCCGGGGCTACTTGCGCAAGTCGGTAGTCGGTGATCCCATCAGGCGCCAGAACACCGGTGACAATACGCCTCCCATCATCTATTTCAAACCGGTTCCGGGCAGTGCGCTCAAGATTTCCGTTCTACCCAAGGGCGCCGGGAGCGAGAACATGAGTGCCTTGCGCATGCTCAAACCCGCTCAGGGTTTGGCTGGCATCAAAGAGTTTGTTCTGGAAACCGTGGAAAAGGCGGGACCTAATGCCTGTCCGCCGCTGACCGTGGGTGTTGGGATCGGGGGCACGATGGAAAAGGCCGCTTTGTTGGCCAAAGAGGCCCTGCTGCGGGAAGTTGGTGCCCGGCACGGGGATCCTGAGATCGCCGCTTTGGAGGACGAGCTTACCGTCATGATCAATCGCACCGGGTTTGGCCCGGCTGGCCTCGGCGGGCGGATCACCACCCTCGGGGTCCATATCGAGGTCTACCCGACGCACATCGCCATGCTGCCCGTGGCCGTTAACCTGAACTGCCACGCGGTTAGACACAAGACGGCGATCCTGTAAGGCACTATTTGCACGTCGTAGCCTTACTGTTATAGGATAGCCGGATCTGGGTTTTTGGGAGGGAATTATGGAACCTGTTAGAATTACGACCCCGCTGACTGGCGAGGCCGTTGCGGGGCTCCGTGCCGGACAGCGGGTCCTGATCACCGGGCGCATCCTCACCGCCCGGGACGCAGCCCACAAGAAGCTGATTGAGCTGCTCGACCAGGGGGCCGACCTTCCGGTGGATATCACCAACCAGATCATATATTACGTCGGCCCCTCCCCGCCAAGGCCCGGTCAGGTGGTTGGGGCGGCCGGTCCCACGACGGCCGGCAGGATGGACTTCTACGCTCCGCAACTGATCGCCCTCGGCCTCAAAGGGATGATCGGAAAGGGTTTTCGCAGTACCGCTGTAACTGAGGCGATGCAGAAGCATGGCGCCGTCTACTTCGCCGCGGTGGGAGGTGCCGGCGCTCTGCTGGCCCAACGCATCCGGGCGGTACGGGTGTTGGCCTACCCGGAGCTCGGTCCTGAAGCCATTTACGAATTTGAAGTTGAGGACTTTCCGGTTATCGTGGCCAACGATATGTATGGGGGCGACCTGTACCGGGAAGGCCGTAGACAATATGCCTTGGATAAGGGAGAAGACGCTTATGCTTGACACCGGCATTTCACCACAGCGATCAATAGGCCGCAACCCGAGGATGGACCTGTACCTCGACTTGGCCCAGTTAATCAGTGGATTTTTGTTAGTCGGATTCCTGTGGACACACATGGTCTTTGTGGCCACAATTATCATTGGCGTGAACACCTTTAACAGTCTGGCCCAGTTTCTGGACGACTACTACCTGTCCTACGTAGGTATCCCCTTCATCGGCCTGGTTGCCCTGATCCACGTCATCGTGGTTTGCCGCCGTATCCCCAACCGCTACCAGGACTACTGGCGCCACGCGCGCACGATTATGCACTTTGATACCTGGACCTGGATTTTCCAGGTGGTTACTGCGCTCGGAATTGCGTTCCTGGCTGGCATCCACGTCTTTCTGGTGATCATGGGGTGGCCCATTGAGGCCGACACCAGCGCGGCCCGGATGCACGCCTTCTGGTGGTTTTACCTGGTGCTCCTGATCCTCGGCGAATACCACGCCGGGTTTGGCATCTACCGCCAGTTCGTCAAATGGGGTTGGATCAAGAGGAAAACGATCGGTTTTGCCCTGAAAAGCATTACCGTTATTATCGTGGCTCTCGGGCTGGCTGCCCTGTGGGTCTTTGTCCAGTTAGGAGGTGCCCTGCGATGAGCAGCTATCACACCCACATCACCGACGTATTGATCATTGGCGCCGGACTGGCCGGGGAGCGGGCGGCGATCGAGGCTTCGTCTCACGGTTTGAACACCATCATTCTCAGCCTGGTTCCGCCCAGAAGATCCCACAGCACTGCCGCCCAGGGCGGTATGCAGGCTTCACTGGGTAATTCCGCAATGGGTAAGGGGGATTCCTCCGACATCCACTTTGCCGATACCGTCAAAGGCTCAGACTGGGGCTGTGAACAGGACGTGGCCCGCCTGTTCTGTGAAACCGTCCCTATTGCCGTGCGCCAGATGGCCTACTGGGGTGTTCCCTGGAGCCGGGTTGTGGCCGGTACGAAAACGCTTCCCGACGGTCGGGTGATTGAAGACACCAAGGACAAAGAAGGCCTCATCACCGGTCGCAATTTCGGTGGCACGGCCAAGTGGCGCACCTGTTACACAGCCGACGGTACCGGGCACACGATGCAATACACCATAGACAGCATCGTCGTCAAACTGGGGATTACCGTGCACGACCGGATGGAAGCGATCTCCCTGATCCACGATGGAGAGAAGTGTCTGGGAGTGGTCGCCCGCTGCCTGCGTACCGGTAAGCTGAATGTATACATTGCCAAGGCCACGGTGATCGCCACCGGTGGCTACGGGCGTCTCTACGGTGCCTCAACCAACGCCGTGATCTGTGAGGGTACCGGAATGGCTCTCGCCATTGACACAGGTCAGGTACCGCTGGGCAATATGGAAGCCGTCCAGTTTCACCCCACCGGAATGGTCCCGGTCTGGATCTTAATCACCGAGGGCGCCCGCGGTGACGGGGGTTACCTCCTGGACAAGAACCACCACCGCTTTATGCCCGATTACGAGCCCGCCAAGAAGGACCTGGCTTCGCGGGACGTCGTGTCGCGGCGGATGATTCAACATATGCGAAAGGGCCTGGGTGTGGACAGTCCCTACGGGCCGTATCTGTGGCTCGATATTCGCCACCTGGGCGCCAAACACATCAATACGAACCTGCGCGAAATCGCAAACATCTGCCGGAACTTCGCCGGTGTCGATCCAATCAAGGAGCTGATCCCGGTCCGGCCCACCCAGCACTACAGCATGGGCGGTGTCCGCACCAATATCGACGGCGCCGCTTACGGCTTAAAAGGCCTATTTGCGGTAGGCGAGGCCTCCTGCTGGGATCTGCACGGTTTCAATCGTCTCGGTGGAAACTCACTTGCGGAGACGGTGGTTATGGGGATGGTGGTTGGCAAGAGGATTGCCGAGTACGCCCTGGGGGCGACGTTGGAATACTCGTACGCCCTTGTCGAGGAGAAAGCAAAACAGCAGCAGGAGCGGATTGACAGTCTTATCGCCTGCAGGCACGGAAGAGAAGACGTTTTCAAGATCCGGCAGGAGATGGAAGAGACCCTGATGGACTATGTGGGCATTTTCCGTACCGGTCCGGCCCTTCAGACCGCTGTTGACCGGCTCCAGGTGCTGCACGAACGGTCTAAACACATCGGATTACGTACCAGCGGCGTCGGGGCCAATCCGGAGATCACTGCCGCGCTCCGCTTACCCGGCATGATCAGGCTGGCGCTTACGATTTCCTACGGCGCCCTGCAGCGTACCGAAAGCCGCGGCAGTCACGCCCGGGAAGACTTCCCGAAACGCGATGACGCCAATTGGCTCAAGCGGACCCTGGCCTACTGGCCGGATGGAGCCGTGTTGCCGGAACTGAAATACGAGCCGGTGACGATCACCGAGTTACCGCCGGGAGACCGCGGTTATGGTGAGTCTTCAGCATCATCAAAGAACTAGCGCCGGAACAGGGATTAACCCAGCACCCGGCAGAGCGATTTATAATATCGGGATTTCTTAGAAGGAGCGGAACAGTACTATGAAAAATCGTACCCTAACCTTCAGTATTTTTAGATACAACCCGGCCACACCCGAAATCAAACCGCACATGCAGTCGTACCAGCTGGATGAAACAACGGGGATGACCGTGTTTGTAGCCCTGAACAGGATCAGAGAAGAGCAGGACCCGTCCCTGATGTTTGATTTCGTATGCCGGGCGGCCATTTGCGGTTCGTGCGCGATGCTGATCAACGGTAAGCCGAGGCTGGCTTGCAAGACCCTCACCAGAGACTACGGTTCAAAGATCACCCTGATGCCGTTGCCGGTGTTCAAGCTGATCGGTGACCTGTCGGTGGACACCGGGACCTGGTTCCGACACCTGTCCATTAAAACCAGGGCTTGGATTCATACCAACAAGGAGTTCGATCCGAAGGCCCTGGAGGAGCGGATGGATAATGCCACCGCCCTGGAGATCTATGAACCGGAGCGGTGCATCGAGTGCGGGTGCTGCATTGCCGGTTGTGCCACGGCCAACATCAGAGAAGACTTCCTCGGAGCGGCCGGTCTGAACCGGGTGGCCCGCTTTATGGTCGATCCGCGCGACCATCGTACCGAACAGGAGTATTTTGAAGTGGTGGGTTCTGACGAGGGCGTGTTCGGATGCTACGGCCTGATGGCCTGTGACGACAATTGCCCGACGCAGCTGCCCCTGCAGTGGCAGTTGGCTTTCGTCCGGCGTAAGATGGCCGTCGCCGGTCTGAAGCGGTAACCCTTGTAAGCCCTAAAACCAAATCTTAAGACAGACCCTGCTGAGCCCGACGGTGAGTCGGGTTTTTGTGATTCTAGTCACAACCCCCCGCCTTGGGGGCCAACCCCTCCGGTGCGGAAACGGGCAATCTCGCCTAAATCTCGTAATGCATAATGACAACTTTAACCTACCAATAACCAAAAAAGGGACACCCCCCGAAGGTTTCAGGTCTCAAAAATCCTTGACAATTTTAAAGAAACTCTGATAATCTAGCATTAGAACCCCATCCCAGCCAAGGGGAGGTGATACAAACAGTAGTGTCAACACTTTTTCCTGGTGCTGAGGTCGATAGCAGCCCATCCACAGTTGGACTTGAGAGTTTTTGAACAAGCGCAGCACTTTTCCGTAATGCCGCTTCACCGGTATTGCGGAGTACCTAGTCGGTTAACGAGTTATCGCTGCCCCTTTTAGGAAAGCACCTTGCTTTAAATCTTTGTTGGAGAACGATCGGGAAGGGGATAACTGTGATGGACGTCAAAACTACCTTGACCAGCAAGGAAAAACAATTCCTTGGATTTATTCGTGATCTAGGCTGGGGAGAGGTAAAGGTTCTCGTTCAAAACGGGGAGCCGGTACTGATCTACGAGTCGATCAAGACCGTCCGGCTGGACGACGAGGATGTACAGCTTCCCAAGCAGCATAGGAACCGGAGACCGAAATCGACGGTTGAAGTTGTAAAGTAGAATAAGAGGCCAAATTGAAAAACAATAGGCCAGCTGCTGTTAGCGCGTTAGTTAGCGGTTTGCTGGCCCTTATTTGTCATCAGATTGGCCGGGGAGGGATCACCGACAGTAGAGTGTCAATCCATCCAAGGTAAAGGAACTATTAATATTTAGATTTAAACCTGTTTGAGGAGGTGTAGCGATTGGGATCCACTAGCAAGAAGATCGGACCAGGCCGGATAATCTACGAGGCCATGATGGAGGGCAGCAGATGGTACGGCAACTGGTCGCTTGAAAACAGCAATATCATCCTATATCAACGCCGGAAACTGCTTTTCTTCTGCCTGTTCCCGGTTTTGCTGCTGGCCGGTCTGGAAATTGCCGGAGCAGCCGAATTGCCACACATTATCGGTGGTAAGAGCGCTTACGCGCCGTCCTTCGCCACGATCGAAATGTTTATCGTCTCCCTGCTGATCGGGCTTATTGCCGGTCTGATCACCGGTTGCATCGGGGCCGGCGGAGGTTTCGTCCTTACCCCCGCCCTAATGAGCGTCGGAGTGAAGGGCATTATGTCCGTAGGTACCGATATGTTCCACATCTTCGCCAAGGCCATTATGGGTACGACGATTCACCGGAAGATGGGCAACGTCAGTGTAGCCCTAGCCGGCGTCTTCGTGATCGGTTCCCTGACCGGGGCCACACTGGGCGCCATGATCCAGCGCGCTATTTATGAGGCAAACCCGGCGATGAGCGACGCTTTCATCAGTGTGGTGTACGTGTTCATCCTGGGTTTCATCGGCTTCTTCACCATGTTCGACTTCCTGCGGTCCCGTAAGGACGCCGCATCGGAGGCGGCAAAGAGTGCCGAGGCCAAAGCCGAAATGACCAAACTCGCTCAGAAAATACAGGCGATGAAGCTGCCCCCTTACGTTACGTTCGATCAGAATGTCATTCCGGGCGGCCGGAAGCTGTCGGTCTGGCCGATCATCATCACAGGTTTGGTGA
Organism: Desulforudis sp.; assembly: GCA_003604975.1. Lineage (GTDB taxonomy): Bacteria > Bacillota > Desulfotomaculia > Desulfotomaculales > Desulforudaceae > SURF-60. The sequence goes on from QZIR01000001.1 coordinate 94,445, forward strand.
TCGGTTTTATCGCCGCGATCATGGGCATCGGCGGCGGGTTCGTGTTCTTCCCGACCTTTGTGTACATCCTTGGCGTGTCCACGCTGACCACCGTCGGTACGGATATCTTCCAGATTATCATTACCGCCGGCTATACTTCGATCACCCAGTATGCGGTGTACGGATACGTGTTCTACACCCTGGCCATGGGCCTCCTGCTGGGGTCGCTGATCGGTATCCAGATCGGCGCCATCACCACCAAGGTCGTCCCCGCCATGATGATCAAGGGCTTCTTCGCCACAACGGTTCTTGGCGGCTTTGTGAACCGCCTGTTTGCCCTACCCGGAACGCTTGACAAGGCCGGTTACCTGCAGATCGGTGCGAGCACCAAGACTGTTCTGGACGCGCTTAGTTTCTACATCTTCTTCGCCATCGTCGGTGCATTCGCCGTCTGGGTCATCTATTCGTTCATCAAGGGGATACCCAAGGTACGGGCCGGTGATTTTGATGCATCCGCGGGCGGCGGACATTAATCTGGAGGAGGTGAGGCTTGATGCCGTTAATTGTTAACAAAGGTCAGTTTGTTAAAGGCGTGATCTCTCTGGCGCTTTTCCTGGCGCTGTTAATCCCCTTGTTTACGCCGGTCGTAAACGGCCAAACAGGGATGGAAGCGGCCGACGATTTGTTCAACTCGCTTTCCAAGGGTTCGTCCTACTACATTCCGGCCGTGGCTGAAGACGTAGCGTCCTATCACGGCAAGGAAGTGGCCGTTAAACTGAAGGCCAAGGACGCGGTACAGGCGGATACGCTGGTAAAACTCTTCGAGGGAGCGGGCGCCACGGTGACCGCGGGTTCCGATGCGATCGAGGTAAAGGGTGATCTGGGAGCGGTGCTCGATGCTGCCATTCTGGATGCGGACGACCTGTTCCACCAACGGGAAGCGGCCGTCGAGTCACGCTACGGCGTTGATAACGCCCGGCACGTTGTCTACTACTGGTACGATGCCTTCAAACAAATCCAGAAGGCATATGACCACGAGGGTCAGTTTGAGCAGTCGCTCTTTGTTAAAAAGGTGTCGGAAAGGGCCCTGGAGCCCGCTTACAACTTTGCCGGGATCACCGCCTCAAAGGTTAGTGAACGCGCCGGTATCACGATTTTCCTGCTTGTTTTCTACGTCTTCTACACCATCTGGTACGGCTTCAGCATTATGTTCATCTTCGAAGGCCTGGGGATCAGTGCCTCCAAAGGGCACTAGCACAGAAATTCGTTTTCCCAAGGTGACAACCAGAAAGAAACCCGGCAAGCGTGCCGGGTTTCTTTTTTTGTTCTTAATTTATCAGAAAAATCGGTTGTCAGAAAACTTTTTTAAGTATAGAATGTTATACAGCATATTGTATACACAGAGGGGTGATCCTCATTAACATTCAACAGGAAGCTCTTTACGTACACCGTCAGCTAAGGGGAAAGATCGATATCGTACCCAAGAGACCATTTCGCGATCAGCATCAGCTCTCCGTTCTGTATACACCCGGCGTGGCGGCTCCCTGCCTGGAGATCAGCCGTAACACCGAACTCGTCTACGACTATACGGGTAAAGGTAATATGGTGGCCATTGTGACGAACGGCACTGCGGTGCTGGGACTCGGTGACATCGGGCCGGAGGCCGCTCTCCCGGTAATGGAGGGGAAGGCCTTGCTGTTCAAGAGCTTTGCCAATGTCAACGCCTTTCCGATCCTTCTGGCCTCCCGCAATGTGGAGGAGATTGTCCAAGCGATACAACTGATGGCGCCCTCATTTGGGGGGATTAACCTTGAGGATATTGCGGCGCCCGCCTGTTTTGAAGTTGAACGGCGCTTGAAAGAAAGCCTGGACATTCCTGTGTTTCACGATGATCAGCACGGGACCGCGATCGTGGTCGCGGCCGGCCTGCTCAATGCGCTCAAATTGACCGGACGCAGCATTACAGACATTAGGGTTGTGCTAAACGGGGCTGGAGCCGCCGGAATGGCCACCGCCCGGTTGTTCCTGCGTCTGGGGGTGACGAGGCTGCTCTTGTGTGACCGCAAAGGCGTGATTTACCCGGAACGCCTGGAAGGGATGAATCCATACAAACAGGAGATGGCTAAGCGCTCAAATCCGCAGGGGACTTGCGGCACTCTGAAGGATGCACTCCGGGGGGCCGATGTGTTTGTCGGGGTATCCCAGGCCAATACGGTAACCCGCGATATGGTACGTTCGATGGCCCCCGATCCGATCGTCTTTGCGCTTGCGAATCCGGAACCGGAGATAATGCCGGAGGACGCCCGGGACGCCGGCGCGGCCGTAGTCGCCACCGGCCGTTCGGACTGCCCGAACCAGATCAACAACGTCCTGGCCTTTCCCGGCATCTTCCGGGGTGCTCTGGATGTCCGGGCCAGGGACATCAACGGAGAGATGAAGGTAGCCGCGGTAAGGGCCATCGCGGACCTTGTCGGCAGCGAACTTAGCCCGGAGTACATTATTCCGAGACCCTTTGACAAGAGGGTAGTAGAGGCCGTGGCCCGAGCCACCTCCAAGGCCGCAAGTGAATCCGATGTGGCCAGGGCAGGTAAGCATATCCCGGGGCGGTCTTTCGCGTTATCCGGAACGGTCGGGGGTTAATCCTCCGCCCGAAACCGGAGAAGCCTAACCCTTAACTTCCCAACCCATTTTTTGTTCGCATTATTGCGGACTTTTTTCGTTTTCTTATGTTTAAAATTGAGTGTTCTCGCCTTAAGTACAGTGACAAATCGGAAATAACCCGGCTATTCACCGCCGGGTTCGGACCTGTCCGAAATGTAGCAAAAGTATTGACAGGATCAAAGTTAGTTAATAAACTATGGATAAGCAAATATCCTGACTTTTGCAGCAACCACAGTAATAAAAGCCGCCGAGGCCTTGTGTAGTAAGGACTTGGCGGCTTTTTGATGTTACATAAAGTTGTTGCAGA
>QZIR01000051.1 GCA_003604975.1 Desulforudis sp.
TCCCCTACATATTTCTGAAAACATCTAAAGGCCGCAACCCCTTTATTTGCAAGGGTTGCAGCCTTTTTTCTGTTCTTTTGCTGTCAAAGTCAGGATTATTCTAATTACTTCATTGAGTGCTGTCAAGCTTGTTCCTTGTTACCAGTCTTCCCGGCTATCCTATATTGTTTACAAATCCCGGTACCCATTAAACCCAGCACAGCAAAACCCTCGAAAAGAGGGTCTTGCTGTTAGACTTGGCGTACTTCTTTAACTTCGGGAACGGCTTCCTTGAGCACCCGCTCAATACCCTGCTTGAGGGTTACAACAGCCATTGCTCACCCGTGACAGGCGCCCTTGAGCCGTACCTTGACCACCCCATCCTCAACGTCTACCAGTTCGACATCCCCACCGTCACGTTGAAGAAAAGGACGTACCTGATCTAAGACAGCCTCAACTTGCTCTCTCAAAGTCTAGACCTCCTTTGCTGTATTCGCTTGTCTATTCTAAATTATCCGGATTTTCTTGGCAAGTATAAGTTGCACTATTCTGAAAGAATATATATGTACACATTGCCACATCAGTCATATAGTGGTATTACCAAACGTTTGGTACGCAAACACAGTCTTGGAGGCCGTTCACCCGGTCTCCTTTTTTTCCGTACTTGTCCCTTGCCTGAACATGCTCTCCGTCTCACCGTATGTTTAACATGCCCTGAGCATTCGCCGCTCATCCGCCCTCACAGCTGGTATCTCAAACCGGCATTATCCTTGACAAAGAAGGTCTATCGGCGTATCATAATAACGTTGCCGAAGTGGCGGAACTGGCAGACGCACTGGACTCAAAATCCAGCGGGGTAACACCCGTGGGGGTTCGACTCCCCCCTTCGGCACCAATGATTACAAGGCTTCCGGGAAACCGGGGCTTTTTGTTTCTGATCATTTATATGCCAACTTTTAATAACCTGCTAATGTCCGGTCTACCCTGATGTTCCTCCTTCTTTTGCTAACTATTTTGCATCAAATCAACCCTGTAATCCGCGTGGTTACTGGGTTCCAAGGTTCTACTTGCCTGTTCCATGTTAATCTTTCACTCGCTTACCAGACATCGATTTATATCACGGTAGTACACGGTTCTCCATTGCCGAAAGTCTCCCGTTCAGAGCAAGCGCGGACAGGATGTACATCGCGTGTGACCAGCTTAGAGGCAGAACCCAGCCCGGCCCACCCTTTACCCGGTCGGCCTGTTCGGGCAGCAGCAGAAGGGGACTGGCTTGGTCCAGACACCACGAATGAAACTCCCTGGCTTTTTCCCTCTGGCCTACCAGGCTGTAATAGATAGCCAGCCAGAACGTGGTGATCAGCCATGGATTCCCGCCCCTGTAGACATCTCCGCTATAGCGGTGCACACCGCCGACCGTGGTATTCCAGAGTTCTTCCTCGATGGCGGTGGCTGTAGCCGCCATTCGTGTATCGTCCAGCGGCACAACGGCAAACGGGAAGGCCAGTCCCAGCAGTGCCGCATCCAGGCGCAGGTCCTTCGGTACCCAGTAATTCCGGTAGATCCCGGTGTCATCCGTGCCGGTATAGGCCGCTTCGCCCTTTTCAATGGCTCGCTCGTAGTCACTTCCGCCTACCCGGCGGTTTATACCCCGAATAAACCGATTCTGTTCCTTCGACCACTGGAGACTTAGAATAGCCCCTCGCAGCCGTTCGGCTGAAGCGGCCCATAAGCCGTTCATCTCCCCTTCATCCTTTACCCTGGCAAGATCCGCTGCGGCCCTTAATCCGCCATAGGTGGCGGCAGCCGAATAGGTGCTTTGATTAAACTCGTCTTCCCAGAGGTCCATTCCGGCAGCCGGAAGGCCGTTCTCCTGCAATGAGTTAACCAGATAGTTGGCACCTGACACCACGGACGGCCAAACCCGTGCCAGGAACCTCTCGTTGGGACTAAGGCTGAAATGGTGGCGGTAACCCCACAGGATGGTGCCAGTCTGGTCAATCTGCTTTCCCCAGGTAGGTGCGGCCAAGCCGTCGGTAGAGTAGCGCTGCCGCCAACTTCCGTCAGGGCACTGGACCCGGACTGCGAAGTGATAGAATTTCTCCGCCTGGTTATGGTACCCGGCCTCATCCATGGCGGCGGCCGCAAAGGTACCGTCACGTCCCCAACAATAACCGTACCCCCCGCACATCGTGTAATACGGGTCAAACTCGGGTGCGGCAATATGCGCGCCCGTCTTCTTGTTAGTCATCAGTTGAAGAGCAAGAACCGAACGCCGGAACAAGGCACACTCACGTGCCTCCACCTGAAAGCACCTCGCCTTGCGGAGGAAGCCCCGCCAGTAGGCAGCGGTGAGGTCCTGCCAGTACGCAGCGTCTCTAGCTTGAAGGGTCTGGAGCCGCTCCCCGTTCGACTCCGCGCTGTGGCCGACCACAACATACAAGCACCTCTCTACGGACATTCCGGGCTTTAATTCACTCTCGTCCCAGGCGAGGGCGGCACTGCTCATCAACACATTATCCGGAGTGCCCCCGAGACAGCCCCGGTTGGCCCCGTCCAACGGGTCGGAAGGGCTGCCCCGCCGGCCGCACTGAAAACCGACAAGACCACGCTTTCCGCCGCTAAGGGTGAAATAAGTATCCCTACGAAAGAAGACCAGGGAACGGTCTTGGGGATTAAAACAGGCACTGTCGTATAAGTTGGACTCATCTAAGAACAGGGCGCTGTACAGAACGAACAGGGGATGTATTGTCTCCAGGCCGTGGTTTTCAATTCTATAACGCCGCAGGAGGGCATCCTCGTTTGGAAGGACAAAATCGGTCTGGGTTACCTTAAGCCGGTACAGCTGGTTCAGGTAAACCGTCTCCACGATGTTGGTGTCCTCTACATACTGCTGCCGGGCTAACCAATGGTCCTGGTGATACCAATGCGTGTCACTCTCACCGGGGTGGTTCCGCAAATTCAGTCCTGTCCAGAAGATGCCCAGATGCTGCGCGTAATCAATATGAGGCCAGAAGATCCGGTAGAGCTCACCGGAGTTCCTGAGGCAGGCTAACATCGCAGAGTTGCCGATGATGGCGCCGGGCATTTCCGGTTCAGCAACGAACCCTTTGAATTGTCCCACCTCCCTACTCATCGTCTGGTTTGGTTCTACCCGATTTCGGTTGTTCGACTTCCCAGGTATGCTTGCATCGGGTACACTGCACCGTGTCCTGGTCCATGAACTTGATAAGGGACATTGCCAAGAATACCCCCACCATAGCCCACAGTAATTGAACAGACTGGGCCAACCAGAGAGCCACCACAGCGCCGACCAGAAAAATCAGGGCGGAGGTCTTTTTTCGAACCGGCTCAATCCTTTTCGACCGGCAGCGCGGGCATCTTACCTCTCCCATACTCCTCACCTCAAACAACCCCCGAAGAAAACCACCGGTTCGCGATCAGGGGACGCTAAAGAAATAGTCCATCAACCGGTAGCCGAGCTGGAAATAGAGCGGACTGGAGACCGCGGATCGCTCGGTAAACGTACGCCCAGGTCTGGACTCGCCGTCGGTGTTCTGGTAGACCACGAACGGAACCGGATCAGCCGTATGCGTGCGGAGCGACAACGGGGTGGGGTGGTCGGGCAGTACCAGCATCCGGTAACGCGGGAAATCCTGCATTCCCCGAAGGACTTCGCCCAGCACTTTTTCGTCAATCTCCTCAATGGCCTTGACCTTGGTTTCCAGATCCCCCTGGTGTCCGGCTTCGTCAGGTGCCTCGATATGCACCAAAACGAAGTCGTCACCACCGCTTAGCGCATCCAGGGCGGCCACCCCCTTACCCCGGAAGTTCGTGGTAATGGTCCCGGTCGCTCCTTCCACCTCAATCACCCGCAAACCGGCACAAAGGCCAATTCCCTTGATCAGATCCACGGCTGAGATAACGGCCCCGTCAACCCCGTATTTGTCCCTGAATAGCGGCAGTGAGGGGCGGCGACCCTGCCCCCAAAACCACACTGAGTTGGCCGGATTCTTACCTTGCTCACATCGCCTGACATTGACAGGGTGGTCGGCCAGGAGCCGGTTGCTCTCCTGCATCAGGGCCAGCAGTTCGGTACCGCCTGCTCCGGCCGGCAGGTAGTCGGTCACTACCCGGTCTGAAATATCGTGCGGCGGGGTTAGTTGGGTCCTGTCCTCGCCTTCCCGCCAGACCAGGAGATGCCGGTAGCTTATGCCCCCGAAAAACCTGAATTTTTCGTTTCCCAGGCGCTCACCGAGGAAAGACACCAGTTCCCGGGCTTCGACGGTACTGATCTCCCCGGCACTGTAATCGATCATGCGTTTGCGGGTATAGTCCGGCTCATCCGAAAGGGTAACCAGATTGCACCGGAAGGCGACATCCTGATCGTTGAGCTCAACACCCATACTGACGGCTTCTAACGGTGATCTCCCGGTGTAGTGACGTGAGGGATCGTAACCCATCACCGAAAGGTTCGCCACGTCACTGCCGGCCGGGAAGCCTTCAGGTACCGTAACGCAACGCCCCATCTCCCCCCTGGCGGCCAGAAAATCAAAGTGCGGCGTACGCGCATACTCCAGGGGAGTCACGCCTCCTAATTCCGGACGCGGCTCGTCAGCCATCCCGTCACCCACAATTACAACGTACTTCAAACAGTGAACCTCCATCAACCGGTTTATGACTGCTTGGCAACGAAATCCTAAATGCAATTTTTCGCTCCTTAAGGGCATTTTACCTTCCCAACAATAATCAGAATTATTCACACATCTTTACGCTGAGGGATTATAACCAATATAATATGGTTAGCATTGCGGGGTGATATTCATCGAATACCGCAGTATTGACACCGCTGAGGATAAGATTCTACGGCTGGAGAAACTCAACTCCCGGTTGGTTAACCTGCTATGGGTTGCCGTACAGATCTCCACTGAGAAGAAGCCCGCTACCGTTAACCAGATCATCGTTAACGGATTTTCCCAATTAGCTGATATCCCCCGGTGTAGCATGTTCCTGCTTGAACCCGGTGTCGGACTTACTGAGGCGGCCGCCTGTGGCCGGATTCCGGGGGAGGTCCGCTGGCCCTGTCCTGCGGTAACGGAGATGCTTTCCACTGCCCTGGTGAACCCTAATTCGAGGACAGCAACATTCTGCCTGACCATTCCTGATTTCAGGTGCCGGCAATGCCCACACCGGGACTGTGTAATTAGGGTTGCCGTAGTCTGCCTCTTCCACAGCAGCACAGGTGAAACCCAGGGCATACTCTGCGCTTTCAGCACGCACTGCCCCGATATTAACAGGGACACCCAGATGCTGCTCGACCTGTACAGCAACCAGGTTGGTCTAACCCTGGAGAATATCTCCCTAAACCAGAAGTTGCAGGAATTCGCCTTTGTGGATCCCCTCACCGGGCTATATAATCGTCGTCACTTTTACGAGCGCCTCCAGGGTGAACTGGCCCGCTCTACCCGTAAGAATGAAAAAGTGTCCCTCTTGATGATCGACGTTGATGATTTTAAGCAGTATAACGACACCTTTGGCCATATTGCGGGAGATGGCGTGCTCCGCCGATTAGGGGCAATTTTGAAGTCCACCGTGCGCCAGATGGATGTCATCGTCCGCTATGGTGGCGAGGAGTTTACGGTGATCTTGCCGGAGACCGATCTGACCGGGGCCGTGGCGGCCGCCGAGCATATTCGCTACAACATAGAGAATGCCTGGTTTGTCAACCGGAAAGTCACCGTGTCTATCGGTGCGGCGTCATTCCCGGATCAGGCTACCGACCTTAATCAACTGGTTGAGGTGTCCGACCGCGCCATGTATGCAGCCAAGAAGGCTGGCAAAAACCAAGTCGCTACTATTGACTGAGTGTTTTCCTGACACTGGATCGCCCCCTGAATCACTGCTGTAAGGCTGCGCCGTTTCACTCTACAATCACACTTCCAAGTCCCACATCACATGTCACAGGGGGGAGGCCTTGCCTGCCGCCGTGCTATGGTCTCGTTTATTGCGCTCGGGCCCCTGCCACAGTCTCATGTACGCCTTACAAGTCCGGCACATCACACTTTTGGTTTGTTCTTACCGTACCTTTAACTGCCTCCGATCCCTGATCACCAGGAAGGCCAGCACCAGGAGCCCCCCCAGGATTGCGATCCCTACTAGCCTTGGCTGGATAAAGGCGATGATTGCCGGCCAGCGGTTACCAAAAAACATTCCCACGTAGAGGTAGATGCTGCTCCAGATTACAGCGTAGAACGAGTTGTAGAACAAAAACCAACCTAATTGTAGCTGTACCAATCCCGCCACATAGGGGGTCAGATTGCCAACGCCCGGTACAAATCGTCCCAGCAGAATAAAGGCGCCCGCTGAGCGGGCCGGTATGTTTTGCGCGTCCACTAGCTCTTGGAACCCAACCCCAAGGTAGCGCCCGTAGCGCTTGAAGAACGGCTCTCCAAAGTTCTTCCCGATGATGTAGGCGGCGATTGAACCGACGGTGTAGGCGACAAAGGCTACGACAAGTACCGTCTGGAACTCCATCCTGCCCTGACTGCATAGAAAACCAGCCAGGATGATGATAATACCCCCGGGGAAACACGGCACACCCAACGCTTCCAACACCATGCCAGCCCCAACACCGCCAAGGCCAAGCGCAGTGAGGTAGGTCAGAATCAAATCCAAGGGTATCCCTCCTGTAATCTTAGGATACCCTCTCGGCACTAGTAAATCCGCCGGTACCATCCAAATTGGCGCCGCTATAAGACTTTGGCTACACCCTGGTAAATCAATCCCCGCTGGCCGTCAATGGTCACAACTTCGTCTTCTGGCAGAATTTCCATGGCCCTGTCCACACCCACGATCACCGTCTTGCCGAACTGTAGGGCGACAATGGCGGCGTGCGAGGTCAAGCCTGCCGCCTCGGTCACCAGCCCGGCAGCACGTTCCATATAGGGCACGTAGTCGCGATTCGTAGCCAGCGCAACCAGGATATCGCCCGGTCCCACCTTGTCGGCCGCCTCCTCAGCGGTTCGTGCCAGCCTTACCACGCCAGTTACCGCACTTTGCCCAAAACCCGTACCACGGGCCAGCACATTGCCGACTGTATGTACCTTGATCAGGTTGGTAGTGCCATGCTGGCCAACCGGCACCCCGGCCGTAATCACGACCAGGTCGCCCCCCTTAATTAATCCAGCGGAAAGGGAGGCCTGAATCGACGACGCAATCATCCCGTCCGTATCGCCCACATCTGGCACGAGTACGGACTCAACACCCCAGACCAGGGCCATCCGCCTGACCACGCTGGGCCGCGGGGTAACGGCAATAATCGGGCAACTAGGCCGGTATTTGGCCACCATCCGGGACGTGAACCCCGTCTGCGTGGCAGTGATAATCGCCGCCGCGCCCAGATCTCCGGCCGTGGCGCAGGTGGCATAGCTAATCGCTTCCGTAACCGAGTGCTTGGAGAATTCCCTCTTCCTCGCAAACAGTCCTTCGTAGGGCAAGTCCTCCTCAACCCGGTTGGCGATGCGGGACATTGTCTCCACCGCTTCAACAGGGAAATCGCCGACCGCTGTTTCAGCCGAAAGCATTACGGCATCTGTTCCGTCCAGAATAGCATTGGCCACATCACTGGCCTCCGCACGGGTAGGCCTGGGGTTTTGGATCATGGACTCCAGCATCTGCGTGGCGGTGATCACCGGTTTACCCAACCGATTGCACCGACTGATGATCCGCTTTTGGACCAAGGGTACTTCTTCCGGGGCGATTTCCAGCCCCAGGTCACCTCGGGCTACCATTACCGCATCCGAGAACCCGATGATCTCGTCCAGGTTCTGTACCGCCTCCCAGGTTTCGATTTTGGAGACGACCTGCACCTCGGAACCGGCGGCTTCCAAGACCCGGCGCACCTCGATCAGGTCTTCGGCCCGGCGCACAAACGACGCTGCTACATAGTCTATGCCCAGTTCCAGACCAAACTCAAGGTCCTCGACATCCTTCTCCGTAACTGCCGGGATACTCGTACGTACGCCGGGAAGGTTGACCCCCTTGCGGTTGGACAGGATACCGTCATTCTCCACCCGGCAGATGACCTCACGATCCCTCACCTCGAGCACCACCATGGCGATCAGCCCGTCGGAGAGAAGAATTCGGTTACCTACGGCGATTTCCTCAGTCAGTGGCGGGTAATTAACCGAAACCTGCTCCCGGTTACCCACCACGTCTTCTGTGGTCAACACGAACGTCTCGCCGGCCTTCAACGTCACTGAACCGTCGGCAAACTCTCCCACCCGGATCTTCGGGCCCCTGAGGTCGAGCATTATCGCCACCTCGCGCCCGGCGTGTGCGGCGGCCGTACGGACTGCTTCCACCCGCTTCTGGTGGTCGGCGTGCGTGCCGTGAGAAAAATTATGGCGGGAAACGTTCATTCCCGCGCTGATCATCCTCGTCAGAACGTCAATTGATTCTGAAGACGGACCGATCGTGCACACGATTTTGGTGTGCCGCAATGGTCAATCACCACCTTATATCGACAGAATTCCAGCCAGGCGATACACTTCCATGTCGATCTCGCGCGGCTTGATGTTGGTATTCCCTAAATTCCACTGTACCAGATTACCCGAAACCAACCCGATGGCCACCTTTTTCTTACCGTCCATCAACAGTTCCACGGCCTTGGCTCCGAAGCGACTGCCCAGGATACAGTCTACGGCGGTTGGAGTGCCGCCGCGCTGAATATGGCCCAGTATGGTGACCTTGGTGTCAAATCCGGTACGGGCCTTGATTTCCTTGCCGATGTCAATGCCGCTACCAACACCCTCGGCGACCACGATCAGGCTGTGCAGTTTACCACGCCGGTAGCCCCGCATCAGGCGCTGGCATACATCATCAACACTGTAGGGGAGCTCTGGGATTAATATCGATTCCGCCCCTCCGGCCAGGCCGGCCTGCAGGGCAATGAATCCGGAGTTGCGGCCCATCACCTCGACAATGAAGGTCCGTTCGTGAGAAGTGGCAGTGTCGCGGATCTTGGTAATAGCATCCACCACGTTGTTTACGGCGGTGTCAAACCCGATGCAGGCTTCCGTTCCGGCAATGTCGTTGTCGATGGTTGCCGGGATTCCGACCACCGGCAGTCCGTACTCTTCGTGAAAAACGCGGGCCGCCTCAAAGGAACCATCCCCACCGATCACCACAAGCCCCTGCAAGCGAAAACGCTCCACGTTTTCAGAGGCCATCGCGCGACCTTCACGGGTAGTGAAGGCATCTGAGCGTGCGGTTCGCAGGATGGTACCTCCGCGGTGGATAATATCAGCCACCGAACCGATATTCATAGGCTGCATATCGCCATCGATGAAGCCGGCTAACCCGCGCATAATCCCGGTAACTTCCAGGCCGTGGTAAATACCTTTACGGACGACCGCCCTTATGGCCGCATTCATCCCGGGCGCATCGCCACCGCTGGTCAGCAGACCGATCCTTTGCAAATTCGGCGTCCCCTTCCGTCATCTGGATGTGGGGAGCGTTTGGTACCTGACAATCAGACTCCCAGGTGCACGCCGATGCTCCGAAACTTCCGATACCGTGCGACCAGGAGTTCATCCCCGCTCGCCCCCTTCAACTCGGCCAGATTACGGCGAACGGCGTTGATTAACAGCGTGGTTGCCTCTGCCTTGTCCCGGTGTGCCCCGCCCAGGGGTTCAGCAATAACCTCGTCCGCGATCTGCATACCGCGCAGATCGTTTGCCGTCAGTTTTAGTACTTCCGCCGCCTCACGCGCACGTGCCGAATCCTTCCAGATGATGCTGGCACATGCTTCGGGGGAACTCACCGAGAAAACGGAGTGTTCCTGCATCAGGATACGGTCACCAACTGACAACGCGAGTGCGCCGCCACTGCCACCCTCCCCAATAACTAGTACTATTATGGGTATCTTGAGCGCACTCATTACCATAATATTTTTGGCAATTGCCTCCGCCTGTCCGCGCTGCTCCGCACCTAGTCCACAGTGGGCGCCGGGCGTATCTACAAAGCAGATCACCGGTCGACCGAATTTCTCCGCCTGTTTGATCAACCGCAACGCTTTCCGGTATCCTTCCGGGTGTGCCATCCCGAAGTTACGGGCGAGGTTCTCCTTGGTGTCGCGCCCCTTGCGATGCCCGACCACGGTTACCGGTTCGCCGTCGAACCGCCCAATCCCGCCGATAATCGCGGCGTCATCGCCGTATAGGCGGTCCCCGTGAAGTTCAACAAAGTCGGTGATCATCGCCCCGATATACTCTAAGGTACCCGGACGTTCGGGATGGCGGGCAATGAGTACCTTCTGCCAGGGCGTAAGGTTTCCGTAAATAAACTGCTTCAGTTCAGCCGCGCGTTGCTCTAGGGTCGCAATCTCATTCTCCAGGCTGAGGCCTTTTTCATTCGCAAACGATTTTAGCTCCGCGATTTTGGTCTCCAATTCGATTACGGGACGCTCAAAATCAAAGATGGTTGGCATCAGGCATCACCCCGCTCGTGTAGACTGAGCAGTCTGGCCAGGGTTTCAGCCATCTGCGGACGGGCCACAACCTGGTCGATAAACCCCTTCTCGAGTAAGAACTCCGCCCGCTGAAACCCGTCAGGCAGTTTCTGCCGGATGGTCTGTTCGATTACGCGGGGACCGGCAAATCCAATTAAGGCCCCCGGTTCGGAGATGATGATATCTCCCAGGAAGGCGAAACTGGCGCTGACCCCACCCATAGTGGGGTCGGTCAATACCGATATGTACAGCAGCCCGGCGTCTGAATAACGTCCAATAGCCATGCCCGTTTTGGCCATCTGGAGTAGGGATAGCATCCCTTCCTGCATCCGGGCGCCCCCCGAGGCCGAGAAGATGATCAGGGGTAGACGCTTTTCCAGGGCCGACTCTACGGCCCTGGTGATCTTCTCGCCGACCACCGTACCCATGCTGCCCATAATAAAATGGGCATCCATTACGGCCACCACCACCCGATGACCACCGATCGAGCCATCCCCGGTGATCACAGCCTCACGGAGTCTCGTCTGTTCCTGTGCCGACGAGAGCTTTTCGTTGTAATCTGGAAAACCGAGGGGATTTGACGGCTCCAGTTCCGTATCGTACTCGGTGAAGCTGTCCGGATCAAGGGTGATGTGGAGCCGTTCCTCAACCGTCAAACGGAAATGGTGACCACACTTCTGGCATACCTTGAAGTTTCTTTCCAAGTCCTTGGTAAACAGAATTTCGTTGCAGACATCGCACTTGACCCACAGCCCCTCGGGGATGTCCCGTTTAACATCCTGCTTTACCGTAAAATACTTTGCCTTTTTAAAGAAGTCGAAAACCAATCACAACCTCTCCCCATACCTAAAGCGCCTGGATGATGTCCAGGGCTTCATCAACCTCAGCCGCCGGTACCAAAACCTCAACCGAGGCCAGATCACCGGTGTCTTTCCCCCCAAGGCTGCGTAATTTGACGAGCAGACCCTCTTCGCAGAGAAGCGCCATCAAACGATCTGCTTCGGACTTACCCTGAGCAATGTAGACTACGGTCCACACGATGAACCCTCCCAAATGAGTCCAACGTTATTCTTTCTACCCAGAGCAGAGATATTCCTTTTATTAACAAAATTAATGTATCCAGGGTTTTAACCCTGGATACCGTCGTCGGTAAACACAATCCCGTGCTTGGTATGGATTTCCGCCCGTCCACGCAGCTTTATGGCCGCAGTGTGCTCAGTGAACTGGGCGACCATAACTTCTCCCTTGTCCAGCTTCTCGGTATGATGAAACTTCGTATCCCGACCCCGGGTCAAACCCATTATCGTGACTCCATTCTCAAGCGCCTTGATCACAATGTATTCCGAAGCCCATTCTCCAGCCATTTAGCCACCTCTTCCTCAAATATCGCTTGTATGATAACACAAGGGTCAGGAATTGACAAGGATGGCCAACTGCCCCAAGGTTTACCCGTTCTACATTCCGGTCAGTCCCCACCGGACATGGACCCTGTGGGTGCCCAACACATCCTTGAGCCTGCTGACCACCGGTGTGGCCAGGTTTACAGCATATTCCTGCCCAATGTCGAGTTCCAGGCCCGGGGCCACAATCTGTACCGGACAATGCCCGCGATAATGGTCGAGGATGCTGATAACCTTTTGCACGGTCTCCGGCGCGCCGTCGGGCACCGTTAGTTTGATCGCCCCCTCACTCTCTACGCCGGAAATCTGATCCGCCAGGATCTTAACGGTATCACTGTGGTGGGTAATGTCTACGGAACCGCGAACCAGGATCACGTTGTCGTTGGTCAAGTTCTCCCGATATTGCTCGTAGGTTCGCGGGAACACCACCACTTCCACCTTTCCGGTGAGGTCTTCGATATCCAGGAAGCACATCGCTGCCCCCTTCTTCGTGGTAATGCGCTTGACGGATGTGACCAGACCACCAAGCACTACGCCCTTACCTTGCGGCATGTCCCCCAGCTCCCCGGCGTTGGCTGTGGTTACGGCGCGCAACAGATCCCGGTAATCCTCAAGGGGATGGCCGCTAATGTACAGTCCGAGGGCGTCCTTCTCCATGGCCAGGATCTCCTTGTGCGGGAACTCAGGCACTTGGGGAATGGCCATGGTGCAGGCCTGGTGACCAGTCCATCCCCCGAACAGCGTCAGCTGATTGGATGCCTTTTCCTTTTGAGCCCTCTGGGACAGTTGAACGGCCTCGTCCAATACCGCCAGCAGTTGAGCCCGTGACGGGCCCAGGCTGGCAAAGGCTCCGGACCGGACCAGTCCTTCCAGAATCCTCCGGTTCATTACGCGACTGTCCAGGCGCTGGGCGAAGTCAGCAAAGCTACTAAACCCATCCTGATTGCGGGCCTCGATGATCGCCTGCACCGCGGCGACTCCCACGTTGCGTACGGCAGCCAACCCGAAGCGCAGCTTTCCTCCGCTGGTGGTGAAAGTCTCAAGGCTTTCGTTTACGTCGGGAGGCAGCACCTCAATTCCCATCCGCCGACATTCTTCTACATAGACACCGATCTTATCCGCACTGTCTCGGACTGAGGTAAGCAGGGCGGCCATATACTCCAGGGGGTAGTTCGCCTTTAGATAGGCCGTCTGGTAAGCAATTAAAGCGTAGGCGGCCGAGTGGCTCTTGTTGAAGCCGTACCCGGCGAAGTAAGCCATCAGGTCAAAGATCTGTCCAGCCACATTAGGGTCAACCTGATTCGCCCGGGCTCCGTCGATGAACTGGGAACGCAGACCGGCGATGATTTCCGGCTTTTTCTTCCCCATGGCCCGGCGCAACAGGTCGGCTTCACCCAGGGAGAAGCCAGCCAGATCACTGGCGATCCGCATCACCTGTTCCTGGTAGAGGATCACGCCGTACGTATCACGCAGGATCGGCTCAAGCTTCGGGTGTGCGTACTTGACCGGAATCTCCCCGTGTTTACGCTTTATAAAGTCTTCGACCATTCCGCTCCCCAACGGGCCCGGACGATACAGGGCCACCAGGGCGATCACATCCTCGAAACTCTCGGGTTTCATCTCCTTGAGGATGCCGCGCATGCCGCTCGATTCCAACTGGAACACCCCGACTGTTTCTCCCCGTCCAAGCAGGTCATAACTCGGGAAATCATCCAAGGGGATTCGGTCGATGTCCAGCTTGATGCCCCGCTTTTCCCTGATCATCTTGACCGCGTCCCCGATTACGGTCAGCGTACGCAAACCCAGGAGATCCATCTTGAGAAGGCCAAGATCCTCCACCGTTTCTTTGGCGAACTGCGTGGCCACCACACCGTCCGTGGTCCGGTAAAGCGGTAGGTAGGATGTCAGTTTTTCCCGGGCGATTACCACCCCTGCGGCGTGTATGGATGCGTGTCGCGGTGTACCCTCCAGGGCCCTCGCCATGTCAATCAACTTTGCCACCTGCGGGTCATCATCATACAGGGTCTTGAGTTCAGGTGTAGCCAGGGCCTTATCGATGGTAACCCCCAGCTCGGCTGGAATCAGCTTGGCAACCCGGTCGACTTCCCCGTAGGGCATTCCCAGCGCCCGCCCAACATCGCGAACGGCAGCCTTAGCGGCCATCGTCCCAAAGGTAATGATCTGGGCGACGCAGTCACGGCCGTATTTTTCGAAAACGTAGTCGATTACCTCGCTGCGCCGTTCGTAACAGAAGTCAATGTCGATGTCCGGCATCGATACCCGTTCGGGGTTTAGGAACCGCTCAAAGAGCAGCCCATATGGGAGCGGATCCAAGTTGGTAATCCCCAGGGCATACGCGACCAGGCTGCCAGCGGCCGAACCCCGGCCGGGGCCGACCAGAACTTCCCTTTCCCGCGCAAACCGGATAAAGTCCCAGACGATCAGGAAGTAAGAGCTGTAGCGCATCTCGGAAATCACATTGAGTTCAAAATCCAGTCGTTTCTGGATCGTCTCATTGATTGCCCCGTAGCGCTCCCGTGCGCCACGGAAGCAAAGCTCGCGCAGGTAGCCATCCGCATCATACCTGGGAGGGACCTGGTACTCAGGTAGGTGATAGGTATCAAAATCCAGGGATACGTTGCAGCGCTCGGCGATGACCAGGGTATTAGATACCGCGGTCGGAACCTCGGTAAAGAGACGTGCCATCTCCATGCCGGTTTTGAAATAAAACTCCTTGGAATCAAAGCGAAGGCGCTGGGGATCATCAACGGTTTTACCGGTCTGGATACAGAGCAGGATGTCCTGCACCTCTGCGTCCGAAGCGTTGACGTAGTGGATATCGTTTGTGGCTACCACCGCCAGGCCGGTTCTCCGGGCGATTTCGATGAGCTCGCGGTTCACCTGAATTTGCTCCTGCAGTCCATGGTCCTGCAGTTCCAGAAAGTAGTTGTCCCGGCCAAAGATGTCTCGGTACTCGGCCACCGACTCGAGGGCCTTTTCGGGTTCACCCTTGAGAATTAGGTTGGCCACCTCACCCGCCAGGCAACCACTGAGCGCGATCAGTCCCTCGTGGTGTCTGGCTAACAGTTCCTTATCTACGCGCGGTTTGTAATAAAAACCGTGGATATAGCCGTAGGACACCACCGCGAGCAGGTTACGGTAGCCCTGCTCGTTCTCCGCCAGGAGCACCAGATGGGTCATTTTGTCGTCGATACCCGACTGACGGTCGCTCATCTGTCGGGGTGCGACATAGACTTCACAACCCAATATCGGTTTGATTTCCGCCTTCCGGCAAGCCCGGTAAAAGTCTACAATGCCGAACATCGAGCCGTGATCGGTAAGGGCCATCGCTGGCATTCCGGCCCCAGCCGCCCTGGCCACCAAGTCCTTAATGCGGGCCGCTCCGTCCAGAAGACTGTACTCGGAATGGACGTGTAAGTGGACAAATTCCTGCAAAGAATCCGCTGCCTCCCATGTTGTAATGCAAGTTATTGCAGGGCCAAAATCAGGCGATGATGCCAAACCCCACCTTTTTGTAATTCGGGTACAGCCAGCTGATTCCCTTTTTTGATTTCATCCCGTCGGCACCAAAACCTATACGAGGCCGGGGAATTCCTGCTGTCGGGCTCAACCAAGGCGACGTGCATTTTAAGGCCCTAACCGGCGGTGCTCGATCATCAGACAACGATCCATTACTATTAGCAGGTTCTGGTGCCGTGCGAGGTTGACGGCCTCCTCATTGATTATCCCTAACTGCAGCCAGACCGCGGCAGGCCTCAGGTCTAGGGCGCTTTCCACGATCGGCAATACCTGGTCACTACGCCGGAACACGTTAACGATGTCCACCGCTACCGGAATGTCCTTCAGTCGCGGGTACACCGTCTCGCCGAGTATCTCATCACCCCGGGGATAGACGGGAATGATCCGGTAGCCCTGGTTTTGCATGTAGCTCGCCACACGATGGCTGTCGCGGTGGGGTTTGGGTGACAGCCCCACCACAGCGATGGTCTTGGCGGCACGGAGCAGTTCGCGCAAAACGTCATCGGAAGGGTTCTGGAACAAACCAAGCAGCCTCCTGCGATCTGATGCCTCTATGATAATTCCCGTAAACGCTTAAGACAAGTCCGGGGACAAGGATTTTCGTTTTTCAAGGTAATGCAGCACCACCTGACAGAAAGTGGCGTGTGACCAGGTCAACGGGGCGACGGAGAGCGGTTCCCCCGTGTATGGGTGAACCTGCTCTGAGAACACCCCGCTGGGCAGTTGGTGACATCTGGCCCACTCGATAAGCTGGAGTCCTCTCTGCAGTTCAGCCTCGTTCTCGGCATGGCCGATGTACCAGTCGGCAACCCACAGGGTACAGATAATCCAGGGGTTACCGGGGACACGCTCAATGTCGTCGCTGCGCTTGAAATAGTAATCGTTCGTGTAGCGACCAATGCCGCCGACATCGGTGTGCACCCAGAGCCCTTCCGCCACGGCACGCATCGTCTGCTCCACCCGCCAGTCACCCGCCGGGAACACACCAAACCGGTATATTCCGTAGAGGCTGGCGTCAAGCGTATAATCGGGCAGGTATTCACCAGATGGGGAGGTGAACAGACCTCTCAGAAACCGCCCCCGCCCCTCATCGAACAAATACCGGACCATCGCCTCCCTGACCTCCAATGCCGACTTACGCCAACGCTCAGCAAAGGCATCATCGCCAAACATCTTGGCGAACAAGGCGGCCGCTTCGAGCCCCGCACAGACAGCCGCAGTGGTAAAGGAAAAAACCCCGCGACGTTCTTCCCAAAGATCAAAGCTGTCCAGTGGGAGACCGCTTTCCGGGTTTCGGTAGGCAACCATGAATTCAGCCGCCGGTTTAATGAGGGTCGGGTAGAAGTCGGCCATAACTTCGAAATTGCCTGCCTGCAGGTAGTGCTGCCACAGGGCCCAGAGGACGAGCCCGGTTTCGTCCTCCTGAATCGGGAGCTGAATACCCCCGTCATCTGGCACCCGTGAATGCCAGGTGGAGCCCACCAATCCGTTCGGCAGGTATTTATGGAGAAAATATCCCCCCGGTTCCAGGGTTCGGTCGGAGAACCTGAAGAAGGCGGACGTGATATCGTGACATCCGGCCAGATCCAACGCATAGGCGACCAGGGCGCCGTCACGGGGCCAGACGTAGGAGTAGTGGTCGCGGTTCGTCTCCAAAATGTCGGTATCGTTAGCAGCCAGAATCGCACCCCCGTTATCAATCTGCGTTCTGGTCACCAGAAGGCTCCGCTGCAAGGCCTCAGACAGTTCCTCGGGAAGCCCCTCAAAGGGGATCCCGGTGGCGAGGAGCCAGTGCCGCCAGTAGGTATCCGTTTCCCTGGTCAGCTCATGGACTCCACTCTCCCGAACCAGGTCGTTAAGCTCCGTCACCTCGCCCAGGCTTTCGCCGACACAAATCCACATCGTGAGCTCCTCATTGCCCCCAGCGACCAGATTAAGCCGGAAGCTGATCGTCGAGTCAACGGAACCCTGGTCGACCGGGTTCCCGCTCAGGAGACCGTCCTCGGCGTCACGACTGCTGCCCTCCTCCCCGCCAAACCGTTTCTGTACGTGGTACTGCCATATGCCCCCGTGTCCCGAATAGCCACTGATCAGCAGGTAATGCTCCCGCTTATAGTGCACCATTGCCCCCGGATCCGGGTCGTAGGTGGCTGTATCGCCGATGTCATTCCCGCCCACGTAGAAGTTGTTATGAAAAAACAAACGCACCTCGAGCGGACGTTCCGCACGGTTCTTCAAGGTTATGGTTCGGAGCAATATATTAAAACGGTAATGAACCGCATCTGTAACGTTAAGCTGTACCGGCACGTCCGGGTGACAGGTCTCCATCTCGCTCACCAGCGTTCCGGGACGGTAAGTGATCGACTTCACCCAGTGTTCATCGTCAAGCCACCGAAAGCATCCCTCAACCCAAATTCCGAGTCGACATTTGCGCCCGACAAGGTGGTTTTCCATTCCCACAAAGGGGAAATACAGATCCCTCAAATTGGCATTAGCGTCCAGGTTGATGAGCATGTTCCCGTTGCCTAGGACAATTTCGCGTGGCAAATGTCTCGCCTCCAGAATTTCAATATATTTATGCAATAAACCGATTTAGGGCGGTAATAATAAAGATAGCTGTTGCGCATTATTTGTATTATTCTTACACGAAACTAGTAGAAAAATTTTGCCTTATAAAGGGGGATGGAAGATGACAGTTCTCCTCTGGGCCATCGGGATTGGCCTGATCTTCCTGGCTGTGGCCATTTTTTTATGGCCGTGTCTTCGGGCGCAACCCAAGCCGGGCCTGGAACACACCCGTCGTCGCGATTTTCGAATGGAGGCGGCGGAGGAGATCGTTATTCCACCGTATTACAAAGCGCAAGAACACATACCGGATCCGCCCCCGAGATACGGGCAGGATCGTATGGTTCTGCTGGCACGCAATCCTAACTGGCTCTACGCCTATTGGGAAGTGTCCGCAGCCAGGCACGAAACCATCCTTCAGGAACTGGACGAATTGTCTCAATGGGAAAGAAGTCGTCCAGTCCTGCGCCTTTATGACGTAACCGGCGTCGAAGGCTTCAACGGTACAAACGCCAACAGTTTCGTAGACATCCCGATCCGAGAAGGAACTGACAACTGGCATATCAAGGTGGGTCAGCCGAACCGTACCTTCTGTCTGGACTTGGGTCGGATCCTGCCTGGTGGCCGGTTCATCACCGTCTTACGTTCCAACGTGGTCGCTACCCCTAGGGCTACCATCTCGGATCGTCTGGACGAAGAATGGATGTGGCTGGAGGGCGTCTACCGCTCCTTCACCCGCTACCAGTCCGGTCTCAGCTCTCCGTCCCTGATCGAGGAAATACGAGGGCGTGTTGACTTGCCCCAGGGTATCAGTTCGCCCATCCTATTTGAATCACGCAAAGGAGATTAGTATGCCGAAAGGATACCTGTCAATAGTACTGCACGCCCATCTCCCCTATGTGCGCCATCCGGAACACGATTTCTCGCTGGAAGAACGCTGGTTCTACGAGGCTTTGTCCGAGTGCTACATCCCCTTGATTTGGGCCATTGAGAGGCTCCTGGAAGACCGCGTGCCCTTCAAGCTCACCATATCCCTGTCCCCACCCCTGCTTTGCATGCTGGATGACGCCTTTCTCCAGGAGCGGTACATCCGGCACCTGGAGGGCTTGCTTGAACTCTGTGAGAAAGAGGTCAGACGTACCAAAGGCACGGCGTTTGAACCCGTGGCTCAAATGTACCAGTACCGGTTTCGCGGGGTCCACGATACCTTCTGCCGTCGCTACGAACGCTGTCTGCTTAAGGCTTTCAAGGCCTTTCAGGATACTGGCTCGGTCGAAGTCATCACGTCGGCGGCCACTCATGGCTATTTGCCTTTAATGATGGTACATCCAGAAGCGGTGCGCGCACAGGTCTCGGTCGGAGTCCAGACCTACCAACGCTACTTTGACCGTAAGCCGGAGGGCATCTGGCTTCCCGAGTGCGCCTATCAGCCTGGTATAGACGAAATCCTCAAGGAACAAGGTATCCGCTACTTCTTTACGGACTCGCACGGTGTGCTGTTTGCCGACCGCCGTCCCCGCTACGGCATCTTTGCGCCCATATACTGTCCGACCGGGGTTGCCGCCTTCGGACGGGACATCGAATCATCCAAACAGGTATGGAGCGCACGAGAAGGTTATCCCGGCGACTTTGATTACCGGGAATACTATCGTGACATCGGTTTTGACCTTGACTTTGACTACGTCAGGCCACATATCCACCCGGAAGGCATTCGGATCCACACCGGACTTAAATATTACCGGATAACCGGAGCCAACACCCATCACAAGGAACCCTACATGCCGGAGTGGGCCGACCATAAGACCGACATTCACGCCGCCAATTTTGTCTTCAACCGGGAGCACCAGGTTGACTACCTCGCGCACCACATGGACCGGCCCCCACTGATTATCGCGCCTTATGACGCTGAACTCTTTGGACATTGGTGGTTTGAAGGACCGCGCTGGCTTGATCTGTTGATGCGAAAGACCGCTCAGAGTGATCGGGTGGAAATGATGACCCCCGGCCAGTATCTCCGTCGCCATCCCTGCAATCAGGTAGCCACCCCCTGTACCTCAAGTTGGGGAGACGAGGGGTATCACGACGTCTGGCTAGACGATACTAACCACTGGATTTACCGCCATCTGCACTGGTCGGCCGGGGAGATGGTGAAACTAGCCCGTGATTATCATGCTGCGGACGGTATCTTGGAACGCGCCCTAAAACAGGCGGTCCGTGAGCTCCTGTTGGCTCAGTCCAGCGACTGGGCGTTCATAATGGCCACCGGAACCATGGTTGACTACGCCGTCCGCCGTACCAAGCGTCACCTAGCTAACTTCAAGGGCATCTGGCATCAAATCCGCGAAAACCGTATTGAACCAGACTGGATTAGCGCGCTTGAAGAGCGGGACAATATCTTTCCGCACATCGACTATCATGTCTATGCCTGAACACTCGCCCCCTGCTGCCCGGTAACGAAAACCTCCATGGATGTTCCAATGGAGGTTTTTTATTTGAATGTTTTCAGCTAATATTTAGGAGTAGCGCAGCATCTGGTACACTTTGCCAAAGATGCGTGGCCGGTCAACCCATTCGGAACGTTGGTGCTCAGTCCAGACCTCCCGGTAGGTCTGTTTTGTCCTTCGGGCGATCTTACCCCAGTCGTAATGCTCAACCACCTTACTGTAGGCCCGTTCCTTGAGTTTCTCCGCAATATCGGGTCTCCCGAGTAGCAGGTTGATGTTCAGCGCCAGGGAGTGGGCGTCACCGGGGTATACCTTCAGCCCCTCCACCCCGTGGTCGATAATCTCGCTCATGCCACCCGTGTCGGCTACCACCACGGGTGTCCGCGCGGCCATGGCCTCCAACGCCACGATCCCGAAAGGCTCGTACAGGCTGGGAAAAACGGCTACATCCGCCCAGTGATAAAGAGCGTTCCGCGTTTCCTCGTTCAAGAAGCCGGTGAAGTAGAGCCGGCTCTCAATTCCGAGATTGCGGGCCTGGTGGCGCAGGTGCTCCTCGTGAGGCCCGTTCCCGCCGATCACAAACTTAGTGTTGGGGTGGTGTGCAAGGATGTTCGGTACGGCGTCCAGCAGGGTCTGCACACCTTTTTCGCGGACCAAGCGTCCCACAAAGAAAATGATTCTCTCTTCAGGGGCGGCATAGAAGTCGCGCGACATACCGCCAGGCCGGTGGACAAAGCTTTCCGGGTTTACGCCGTTGTAGATGACCCGAATTTTATCACTAGGCAGCTGAAAGACATACTTCAGTTCGTTCTCCATGTACTTGCTGCAGACAATAACCTTCCAGGCCTCGAAGGTCAACCACCACTCCACATTACTGATGTAGTTCTGGGTAGTGTTGTGCAGTCCGTTGTGCCGGCCGAATTCCGTGGCGTGAATGGTGGTTACCAGCGGGCGGTGCAAGGAATGTTTCAGGGCCCGTGCGGCGAAAGCAACCAGCCAATCGTGGGCATGCACAATATACGGTGTGCCAATGCCCCTGATGACCCCCATTATCCGCTCTAGCATCGCCAGATTGAACTGAAGAGCCCAGGTGGGAAAGTCGGGTGTGGATACTTGGTAGGGGGTGACCCGGTAAACGTGAACGCCGTTTACGACTTCATAATCGGGCGCCCCGGGAGCGCTGCAGGTGAACAGATGGATTTCCACCCCTTCACGGACCAACGCCATGGTCAGGTCATGGACGTGCGGCGCCAACCCGCCGACCTTCTTTGGCGGGAATTCCCAGGAGAGCATTACTACCTGCATTGAGTTATCCTTCCTCCAATCTCGACTTGGCATTTCTTAGGATGTATTCTGCCTTTAAGACATCCTAATTATGAGTCGGAAATTGTACCTCGCCTCAAACCAAAAAGAAAACCCGGCAAGAATGATCTTGTCCAGGTTTTGTTATCGGGATCGCCTTGTTGTCCAAAAGTCCTCAAGAAATCTTCTGGATGATGGCGTCGGCCATCTGGCTGGTACCGGCCGTACCACCGAGATCATAGGTAACCGCCTTCTTCTCCGTAAGCACCGCGGCCACGGCCCGCATTACACGGTCCGCCGCCTCAGATTCACCCAGATGACGGAGCATCATCACCCCGGAAAGCAAGGTCGCCAGGGGGTTCACCTTGTTCATTCCGGTGTACTTGGGAGCACTGCCGTGTACCGGTTCAAACACCGCCATTTCGTCCCCGATGTTCGCCCCCGGGGCGACACCCAGGCCGCCCACCAAGCCCGCAGCCAGGTCTGATAGAATATCGCCGTACAGGTTGGGCATTACCAGTACATCGAAGTTCTCCGGCACCTGCACCAGCTTCATGGCCATGGCGTCTACGATCCAGTCCTCGAAGGCAATATCCGGGTAAGACTCGGCAACCGTGCGCGCCGATTCCAGAAAGAGACCGTCGGTCAGTTTCATAATGTTCGCCTTGTGTACGGCCGTAACCTTTTTCCGCCCCTCACGGCGGGCCAACTCAAAAGCAAACCGGACCACCCGTTCGGAAGCCTCTCGAGTGATGATCTTTATCGTCTCGGCGGCGTTTTTACCCACCCGGTGCTCAATACCGGCATAGAGGTCTTCCGTGTTTTCCCGCACCACGATGAAGTCGATGTTCTCATAGCGCGTGGCCAGACCCGGCAAAGTACGGGCCGGACGGACGCAGGCAAACAGGTCCAGTTCCTGGCGCAGAGTCACGTTCACACTCCGGAAGCCCTTACCGATCGGAGTGGTCAACGGGCCCTTGAGGGCAATCTTGTTCTTACGAACGGAATCGAGCACCGACTCCGGGAGTGGCGTGCCGTGTTCCGCGATCATCGCCTCGCCGGCTTCGACAACTTCCCAGTCGATGGCTACACCCGAGGCATCAATCACCCGTCGGGCCGCAGCAGTAATCTCCGGGCCGACTCCGTCGCCTGGAATCAGTGTCACTTTATAGGCCATCATTTTCCTCCTGGTCCAGCTTAAATTCACCGTATTTTCGGAAGTGGGCGGCCAGTCCGCCGTCGTTTAAGATCTGCAGCATCACCGGCGGGAGCGGCTTGACCGCGATGGTAATACCCCTGGTCATGTTATGGATCACCCCGGCGGCCAGGTCGACGGTCAGTTCGTCGCCCGGTTCGATCTGGTCGGTATCGCACTCGACTACCGGTAATCCGGTATTGATCGCATTCCGGTAGAAGATTCGGGCAAACGACTTAGCTAAGACCGCGGACAGACCCGCGTACTTGATGGCTAGTGGAGCCTGCTCGCGAGACGAGCCACAGCCGAAATTCCGACCCGCCACCAGAAAGTCCCCGGCGGTAATTTTGCTGTAAAAGTCCTGATCCAGGTCCTCCATTACGTGTTTGGCCAGTTCGTTCATGTCCAGGGTCTTAAACTTATATTTCCCCGAAATGATGTAATCGGTGTTGATATCGTCCCCGAATTTGTGGGCGTGGCCTTTGAACTCCAATGCTTAACTCACCTACCTACTTACAAATTCTCTGGGATCGGTAATTTGCCCGGTAATCGCGGAGGCAACCACGGTCGCCGGCGAGGCCAGGTAGATCTCGGCGTTACGGTTACCCATCCGGCCCTTGAAGTTCCGGTTCGCGGTTGAGATTACGGTTTCACCGTCTGAGGGTACCCCGTTGTGGGTGCCTACGCAGGGACCGCAGCCCGGTGTAACCACCGCGCCACCGGCCAGCACTAAGGTCTCCAGAACGCCCTCACGCATCGCCTGCACGTAAATGTCCCGCGAGGCCGGAGCGATGATGAACCGTACATCGGGGGAGACTCTGCGGCCTTTCAGCATTCCGGCCGCGATCCGCAGGTCTTCCAACCGGCCGTTGGTGCAAGTCCCGATCACCGCTTCCTGGATCGGCCGTCCGGCCAGTTCCGAAAGCGGAGCAACGTTATCTACCCGGTGGGGCTTGGCTAACTGTGGTTCCAGTCCCGAGACATCGTATTCGAGGACCTTTGCGTACACGGCGTCGGGGTCGGCGCTGACCGCCGTAAAACCGCTTCCGCCGTAACGCTTCACCCAGTCAAAGGTCTTTTCGTCGGCCTCCATCAGTCCGGCCTTCGCTCCCATCTCAATCGCCATGTTGGAGATTGTGAACCGAGCTTCGATTGACAGAGCACCAATCGCTTCTCCTGTGTATTCTGCTGAGAGATAGGTCGCACCGTCGGCAGTCACCTGACCAATCAGGAAGAGAATAAGGTCTTTCGAATATACTCCGGACGGCAGGGTCCCGTGGCAGACGAACTTGATCGTCTCGGGCACCTTAAACCACATCTTTCCGGAAATCAGCGCACCCGCCAAGTCGGTGGAACCCACGCCGGTGGAGAAAGCATTGAGCGCGCCATAAGTACAGGTGTGCGAGTCGGCCCCGACTACCAATGAGCCGGGCCCGATGTTACCGCTCTCCAGCATCAGCTGATGGCACACCCCATCACCAATGTCGTACATTTTACAGCCGGTCTCACGCGAAAAGTCACGCATCAGGGTATGAAGGTTGGAGACACCCTCCAGCGGGCTGGGTGAGCTGTGGTCGATCACCAGAGCCACCCGCGAGGGGTCAAAGAGCTTCTGGCCTTCCATCGCCCGGTAGGCGTTGATCGCCAGCGGTGAGGTACCGTCCTGCCCCATTACAAAGTCAACAGCGGCCACCACAATGTCTCCCGTACCGACCTTCTTCCCGCTCTTATTGGACAGAATTTTTTCAATAATGGTCTGGCCCATTGCTAATGCCTCTTTCCGAAATAGTCTTCGAACATATACACCAGTTCCTTGTCAAAGAGCGAACGCTTGAGGGATACGGCAGTGGCCCTCACCATCGGCAGTAGTTCCTGCGCCTGGTGACGGGAAAGTTCGATGCCGTATTCCTTGAACTTGGAACGAACCGCGGCTGTTCCAGAGTGTTTACCGATCACGATCTGCCGCTGCAGGCCGACCTCCTCCGGGCTGAAGGCTTCATATGTCCCAGGGTGCTTAAGCGCCCCGTCCGCGTGGATGCCTGACTCGTGAGCAAACATATTGGAGCCTACGATCGCCTTCCACTTCGGGATTTCCCGCCCCGACGCCCTCGAAACGTACTCGGCCGCTTCCAGAAACATTTCGTGCTTAAAGCCCAGGTCGATGTCGTAAATAAATTTTAGAGCCATGACCACTTCTTCCAGGGCCGCGTTTCCGGCCCGTTCACCCAGTCCCAGTACCGTCACGCCGACCCAGGACGCGCCGGCCAGCACCCCGGCCAGGGCGTTGGCGGTAGCCATTCCGAAATCGTTGTGGGTATGCATCTCCACGTCCATGCCGGTCTTTTCAGTAATCAGCTTGATGTTGTTGTGGATGGTGAAGGGGTCCATGATCCCTACCGTATCGCAATACCGAATGCGGTCCGCTCCCGCCTGCTTCGCCGCTCGGGCAAACTCCAAAAGGAAGGTCATATCGCTCCGGGACGCGTCCTCGGCGTTCACGGAGACGTACACGCCTTCCTTCTTGGCAAATTCGCAGGCCTTCACCATCTGTTCCAGTACCCACTCCCGGCTGGACTGCAGCTTATACTTGATGTGGATATCGGAAGTTGAAATGGAGATGGCCACGGCATCGCAGCCGACAGCCAGTGAAGCCTCGATGTCCTTGATCACGGGCCTGTTCCAGCCCATGATGCTGGACTTCAGTCCCGCCTGGCAGATCTCCTTGATCGCCTTCTCCTCATCCCCACCCATTACGGGAATGCCAGCCTCGATCTGGTCCACACCCATCTCGCTCAACAACCTGGCGATACGCACTTTCTCGTGGTTGGCAAAGACCACGCCCGCAGTCTGCTCACCGTCGCGCAAGGTGGTGTCCAGGATCATAATCTTCCGTTCGTTTTCCAACTAGTTCCCCTCCCCATTCCAATAAAGCATCGAATTCAGCAATATGTCCGTAAATCTATCTTGTAGCCTAGCCCAGCCGGTCCTTGAGAAGCCTATTCACCAGGCCCGGATTGGCCTTTCCTCGGGTAAGTTTCATGACCTGTCCGACCATGAAACCGAGAGCCCTCTCCTTGCCGGCCCGGTAGTCTGAAACCGGCCCGGGATGGTCGGCGATCACCTGCTCGATTACGGCATTGATCGAGGCCTCGTCGCTGATCTGCTCAAGCCCCTTTTCCTTAACCACCGCTTGGGCATCCTTACCGGTACGGAACATCTCCTCGAACACTTCCTTGGCCAGTTTACCGCTGATCGTACCCTTGTCAATCAGCGCCAGCATGCCCGCCAGTTGGGCCGGTCGTACCCGGGCCTCCCCAATCTCACTGTTGGTATCATTAAGCAGCCTCAATAATTCACCCATAAGCCAGTTGCTCACGGTCTTCGGTTGCGGATAAAGGCTCACGCATTCTTCAAAGTAGTTACCCAGCTCCTTGCTGCTGGTAAGCACCCCGGCATCGTAGGCCGGAAGCTTGTATGCATCCATGTACCGACAGCACCGGGCATCGGGCAGTTCCGGAAGTTGTTGGGTGATCTCTTCAATCCACAACGGGCTGATGACGATCGGCACCAAGTCCGGTTCCGGGAAATAGCGGTAGTCGTGGGCCTCTTCCTTACTACGCATGGACAGAGTCACCCCCCTGGTCTCATCCCAGGTGCGCGTCTCCTGTACAATGCGTTCACCCGTTTCCAGGCACTCAATCTGCCGTTCAATTTCATACTGGACGGCTTTTTGCAGGGCGCGGAAGGAGTTCATATTCTTGATTTCCGTCTTGGTACCAAAAGTATCCGATCCCCGTACCCGAACCGAGACGTTCGCGTCACAGCGGAGTGAACCTTCCTCCATACGGCAGTCTGAAACACCGGTGTACTGGATGATCGTCTTTAATTTGTCGAGGTAGGCGCGGGCCTCCTGCGGCGAACGCATATCGGGCTCAGAGACGATCTCAAGAAGCGGAACACCGGTTCGGTTATAGTCAACCAGGGAATAGGGCGTAGTGGCGATGGTTCCTTGGTGTAGGAGCTTTCCAGCATCCTCTTCCATATGCACGCGGGTAATCCCGATCCTGACGGGCTGACCATCCTCATCCTCTACATCTAGGTAACCGTCGTAGGCAATCGGAAGATCGTACTGCGATATCTGGTAGTTCTTAGGAAGGTCGGGGTAGAAATAGTGTTTCCGGTCGAACTTGCAAAACCGGGCCACCGAACAGTTCAGGGACAGGCCGACCATTATCGCCGCCTCTACCACATTACGGTTTAACACGGGTAAAGTGCCCGGCAGACCTAGGCAGACCGGACACACGTGATTATTCGGATCACCGCCGAAGGCGGTCGACGAATGGCAGAAGATCTTTGAGGCCGTCTGCAGTTCGACGTGCACCTCCAACCCGATTACGGGTTCATACCTGGTCATCCTACTTCACCTCCCCGGTCAGCGGCGGGCGCTTCAAGTGGTGAGCGGTGCTCTGTTCAAAGGTATAGGCCGCCCGTAAAAGGGTGCTTTCCGAGAACGGTTTACCGATGAGCTGTAAACCCACTGGCATCCCGTCTACAAAGCCGGCCGGAATCGAGACACCCGGCAGTCCGGCCAGGTTCACCGCCAGGGTAAATACGTCGGATAGGTACATTGTGAGTGGATCATCGACCTTTTCGCCAAACCGGAAGGCCGTACTCGGCGTGGTTGGCGAGATCAGGAAGTCAAATTTCTCAAAGGCACGTTCGAAATCACGCCGGATCAGGGTCCTTACCTTTAGCGCCTTAAGGTAGTAGGCATCGTAATAGCCAGCGGACAGGGCATATGTCCCCAACATCACCCGCCGTTTAACTTCAGCTCCGAACCCACGACTGCGGGTCCGGGAGAACATGTCCACGACGTCTTCGGCCTCTTCCACGCGGTAACCGTACCGCACCCCGTCGTACCGGGCCAGGTTGGAGCTGGCCTCCGCCGGGGCGATGATGTAGTAGGTAGACAGCGCGTATTCGGTGTGCGGCAGGGTGGTTTCCTCCACCCTCGCCCCGCGCTGTTCCAGCACAGTGATGGCCTCTTCAATCACCCGCCGCACGCGGTCGTCCAAGCCGGCCGCAAAATACTCCGCGGGCACACCGATGCGAAACCCATCAATGTCCTCTACAAGCGCGTTCCGGTAGTCGGGCAGTTCTGTGGGTACCGAAGTCGAGTCCATGGAGTCGTGCCCGCTGATTGCGTTCAGCATCAGGGCACAGTCGGTTACATCCCTGGCGAACGGACCGATCTGGTCGAGGGAAGAGGCAAAGGCCACCAGACCGTAGCGCGACACTGTACCGTAGGTTGGCTTCATCCCCACCACGCCGCAGAACGCCGCCGGTTGGCGGATAGAACCTCCGGTGTCGGATCCCAGCGCACAGATCGCCTCCCCGGCCGCCACTGCGGCAGCGGATCCGCCGCTCGAACCACCGGGTACACAGTCCAGGCTCCAGGGGTTACATGTCTTCTGAAATGCCGAGTTCTCGGTAGACGACCCCATGGCAAATTCGTCCATGTTTGTCTTTCCGGTGATCACCGCGTCTTCCTGGCGGAGCTTGTCAACTACAGTGGCGTTATAGGGTGGAACAAAGTTGTAGAGTATCTTTGAAGCACAAGTAGTTTTTAAACCTTTCGTACAGAGGTTGTCCTTCAAAGCTACCGGAATCCCGGCCAACGGGGAGATCGCTTCCCCCCTGTCAATTTTTCGGTCAACCGCCCGTGCCTTTTCCAGGGCTTCTTCCCGGACCAGGCTGAGGTAGGCCTTGACCTTATCCTCGACCTGGTTAATCCGCTTAAAGACGGCCAGACAGACTTCTTCGGCCCGGATTTCCTTGCTCGTAAGAAGATTATGCAGTTTGTGTGCGGTTAATTCACAGATTTCCAAGTGCCATATCACTCCTGTTGAAGACCCCTGGTAAACAGGGAATCCTCGTCAATAGCCCTCCAGTGGTATTGTTCGTTTGAATCAAGACTGTCGCCGGTGACACGTCTATGGGGAACGGGAATACTCTGGAAATGGGGATAGACTTAGATGATTCGCGGAACCTTGAAGCAATTATCTTCTCGATCAGGCGCATTGGCCAGGGTCTCTTCCGAAGGCAGGTGTTGGCCAACCGTATCGTGGCGGAAAACGTTCTGGAGGGGCAGCACGTGAGCCGTCGGTATAACATCCTCAGTGTCCAGCTCCTGAAGACGCTCGGCGTATTCCAGGATATCGGCCAGTTGAGAGGCGTACCGCTCTTTCTCTTCTTCGCTGAGTTCAAGCCTCGCCAATAAAGCGACATGATCAACGACTTCCCTGGAAAGCAATAGACTTTCCCCCTTGTGAAAACTGATATGATTATAACTCACCATTGGGCCTGGTGGCAACACTCTCCTAGCCTGCCTGATTTTCAACCCCGCGACTTCTTAACTCCCGGGCCAGCATCCGGGTATTCTCCGTAACTTCTCGACCACCCAGCATTCGGGCCAGTTCCTCCAGCAGGGCCTCCCCGTCCAGGATGTCAATGACCGTCCGGGTAAGACCAGGACCGGTTTGCTTCCGAATCAGCAGGTGTTGTCGGGCGTAGCAGGCCACGTGGGCGGCGTGGGTAACGCAAAGCACCTGGCGGTGCAAGGCAATGTCGGCCAGTTTCTCACCTACGGCCTGAAGGGCCCGGCCGCCCACCCCTACGTCGACCTCGTCAAAGACCAGCGTGGGCACCTCGTCGACCTCAGCTAACAGCGTTTTAAGCGCGAGCATCACGCGGGAAAGCTCCCCACCGGACGCAATTCTGGATAGCGAGCGCACCGCTTCACCGGGATTGGCGGAAAACAGGAATTCGACCGATTCCGCTCCGACCGGGCTCATCGCTTCCAACGGCGCCATTTCGGCCTCAAATTTCACGTTACCGATTTCCAGATCGGCCAGTTCACGGACCACTGCCGCACAAAACCGTTCCGCCGCGTCCGCCCGCATCCGGCTGAGCAACGCCGCTTCCTCCTGCCAGCGCCGTGCCAGCTGTTCAACCCGCTCAGCCAGGGTTCCGGTTTCGGCATCCCCGCTCTCAAGGGTTATCCGTTCGGCATCGGCCGCTTCCCGAAAGGCCAGGATTGCCTCGATGGTATCGCCATATTTCTGCTTTAATCGGCGCAGGATAGCCAGCCGTTCTTCGACAGTCTCCAGGAGAACCGGGTTAAACTCGGCCCGGTCACGTAAACCGACAATCCGGCGCGCAATGTCGTCCACTTCGGCCCGCACATTGTTCAGTTGCTCGCTGATCTCCCCGGCGTCCCGGTAAATGCGGGCGAGTTGATCCACTACGGTTGTAGCCGCGCCCAACCGGTCAATCCCGGCCGGCAACGGTCCTTCACCCCCGTACAGGGCCTCGTAGGCTTCACCGGCCAGGCGGGAGATCTGCCCGGCATTGGCCAGCAGTTCCCGTTCCTCTTCCAGGCTCTTGTCCTCGCCCGAGGTCAACCCGGCACAGTCGATCTCCTCAATTTGATATTGCAGGATGTCCAGCCGCCGGGCCCTTTCCTTAGCCCCGGTTTCCAGCTTCCGCAACCGGTCCCGTGCCGTGGTCCACTCCCGGTAGACCGCTTCCACCCGGTCCCTCTGCGCCATTAGTCCTTCCCCTCCGAACCGATCCAGTAAGTTCCGGTGACGATTCTCCCGCAGGAGTGACTGCTGTTCGCCCTGTCCATGGAAATCCACCAGGCGTTCCCCGATCCCCCGCGCCGCACTCACACTGATAGTCCTTCCGTTAACCCGGCATACATTCCGTCCAGAGCGCCAGATTTCCCGGGTCAGCACCAGGAACCCATCCTCCAGGTCATAGCCATCCCGTATTAGCCAGTCGCCCACCGTTCGGTCCGTGTCGAGATCAAAGACCGCTTCGAGGACGGCTTTCTCACATCCGGTTCGAACCAGCTCGGCGGAGGCCCGCCGTCCCAGGACCACCTGAAGGGCGTCGATGATCAGGGACTTACCGGCCCCGGTCTCACCACTGAGGACGTTAAGCCCCGTAGAGAACTCGATGGCCAGATCATCAATCAAGGTAAAGTTTTTGACAAGCAATCTTTGCAGCACTTCTCCTCACCCTTTCAGCATTTCCATGAAACGCCGAACGACCCCAGGTGCTTTTTGCTTAGAACGGACCGCCACGAAAATCGTATCGTCCCCGGCTACCGTGCCCAGGATCTCCGGCAGCTTGGCGCCGTCGATAGCCGAGGCCACACTCTGCGCCGCGCCCGGTAAAGTCTTGATTACCACCAGGTTGTCACCGGCTTCCACTTCCCAAACATTGTCCCGGAAGACCCGGATCAGCCGGTCCTGGTTTAAGCCGGCGACCTGTTCCCTCGGCGGCAAATAGCGGGTCTTATTGCCGGTCGTAGCCTTCACCAGGCCCAGTTCCTTGATGTCCCGGGAAATCGTAGCCTGGGTAATGGGAAACCCCGCCGAGCGTAAACGGCGGGCAAGGTCTTCCTGAGTGGTGATTTCGTTTTCTCTAACCAGTTCCAATACTTTTAGATGACGCTTTGTCTTCATCCCTGCTCCACCCCGTCTTATCCAATCACCGCGTCCCCAAACCTCTAAGCGTCCCTGGTCCCCAGCTTCTCACGCAGGACGTGGAAGAAACTCCACCTGGTGAAGCGCACCAGGCGAGCGACATCGGGCGAGGCTTGGATCAGGATTTCGTCGCCCTCGTCCAGCGGATGGCTTTCCTGACCGTCTAGAATACACATCGTTCCCTTTTGACTTTTCAGAAGATGCACTCGTATCAGGTCGTCCAGCCCGACCACAAGGGGACGGGCGAAGAGATTGTGTGCGCACAGGGGCGTAATTACCACCCCGTTGACGTCGGGAGCCAGCAGCGGGCCGCCTGCCGACAACGAATAGGCTGTCGATCCGGTCGGAGTACTCACGATCAACCCGTCCCCATAGTAAGCGGTCACTCTCTCGTCATCGATGTCGAGTCCGATCTCCACGGGACGGAGCAAAACCCCCTTCGACACAACCACGTCATTCAGGCAGATACCCGAATAGACCATCTGCCCCGCGTGCATCACGGTCGCCTCCAGCATCCGGCGCTCCTCAAGAAAGTACTTGCCCCGTTCCAGTTTTTCCAGGGCCAGTTCAAGGTCATGGGGCTCGATCTCGCTGAGGAAACCCAGTTGCCCCAGGCGCACACCAAGAATCGGCACCCCGGCGGGAGCAACCATGCGCGCGGTGCTCAATACAGTACCGTCCCCACCCAGGGCCAGGGCAAAATCGACGTTATCCAGGACGTTTTCCGGACAGATCGGGCATTCACCCGTAGTGTGGGTGGCGTCCAGGATGCAGGCCGAGGCATCCCGCACTTCAAGCCACTTCAGAATGCGCTTCACCACTGGTTCCACCAGTCCACGCGAAATATGCCTGTTAACCACGAGGGCCACTGACTTCAACACACATCACCTATCCACGCCGGCTTCCAACACCTCACGATTATCTTCACCGGCGTACATTTAGCATTCACCAGATATTCAAACAACATAGACATTATACCTGGAAGGCACGATACGCTTCCCCTACTGCCTGATGTACCGGGACCGGTACCAACGACACATTGGGCAGTGCACCCTTGGACGCATACAGCAGGTATTCAATATTCCCTTCCGGACCCCGCACCGGGGAATGGGTCACACCCATTACCGACCAACCCAGCGCGACGATCACACCGACCAGCCTGTCTAGAACCTCGGCGTGTACTTCCGGGTCGCGCACCACGCCTTTCTTGCCCACCTTTTCCCGGCCCGCCTCGAATTGGGGTTTAACCAGCAGCACAAACTGGGCGATTTCCTTGGTCAGCCCGTCGAGTTTAGACAATATCTTGGACAGGGAGATGAACGAGACGTCCACGGTGACCACATCCGCCTGTATCGGCAGGGAGCCTGGATCCAGGTACCGGATATTGGTCCTTTCCAGTACGGTCACCCGGGGATCGTTTCGCAGCTTCCAGGCCAGTTGCCCGTACCCGACGTCGACCGCGATCACGTGACCGGCCCCGGCCTGCAGGGCACAATCGGTAAAGCCCCCGGTGGATGCGCCCACGTCAAGCACGGTCTTTCCCCTCAGGTCAATTTTAAATTCCTCGATCGCCCTGACCAGCTTAAGACCGCCACGGCTAACAAAGGGGTTGTCCTGTCCCCGGATTTCGATGTCTACCTCGGAGGCCACCCCGGTCCCGGACTTGTCCATCCGCTGCCCGTTGACAAAGACACGCCCGGCCATGATCGCCGACCGGGCTTGTTCCCTGCTGGGGTAGTAGCCTCTTCGTACAAGGAGAATATCCAGGCGCTCTTTAACCACCGTGATTACCTACCTCTGCTTTACGGCCAGCCGGAGTTTTGGGGCGCGCTGCTTCTCGTTCTCGATTACTTCAACCACAGTGGCGGCGGTCAGGCCGTATTTTTCCCGTAGTATAGAGGGCTTTCCGTGTTCCACAAAGATGTCCGGGATCCCGATCATCCGGACCCGGACTTCGTCGATCTCCTTATTGGCTAACAGTTCCAGCACGGCACTTCCAAAACCGCCGCTGATCGTGTTCTCTTCGAGAGTAATGACTATCCGTGTCCGCTTGGCATACCGGGTAATCAGGTCAATGTCCAGCGGCTTGATAAACCGCGCATTAATCACGGCCGCGTTGATGCCTTTGGTGGCCAGGGTCTCGGCAGCCTCCACGGCCACTTGTACCATGTTGCCGATCGCCAGTAGCGTGACGTCGTCCCCGTCCTTCACCACTTCGCCTTTACCAATCGGAATGCTTTTCAGTTCCTGATCTAACGGACAGCCCGTTCCGGTTCCCCGTGGGTAGCGGACCGCAATTGGCCCGCTGTGGTCGACCGCGGACTTCAGGAGGTGCTGCAGTTCATTCTCGTCCTTGGGGGCTGCAACCACGATGTTGGGAATCATCCGTAAGTAAGACAGGTCAAAAGCACCCTGGTGCGTCGGTCCATCGTCACCAACCAGCCCGCCGCGGTCGAGGGCGAACACGACCGGCAGGTTTTGTAGACAGACGTCGTGGACCACCTGGTCGAAGGCCCGCTGCAGGAAGGTGGAGTAGATCGTCACCACCGGGCGCATCCCCTCTACAGCCAGGCCAGCGGCCAGAGTAACGGCGTGCTGCTCGGCAATACCCACATCGAAGAAGCGGTCGGGATACTGGCGGGAAAACTCCACCAGTCCGGTTCCGGTGGTCATTGCCCCCGTGATCGCAACCACGCGTTCGTCATCGTGGGCCAGGCGCACAACCGTCCGACCAAAGACCTCTGTATAGGTGACCCGTGGACCCTTCTGCGTCTTACCTGTATCGATCTCAAAAGGACCTACGCCGTGGAACTTGTCCGGGTTGGCTTCAGCAGGAGCATAGCCCTTGCCCTTTCGGGTCAGGACGTGCACCAGCACCGGCCCATCGGCCGTCTTGGCCTGGTTAAAAACACTGATCATTGCCGCGATGTTATGCCCGTCAACCGGTCCCAGGTAGGTAAACCCGAGTTCCTCGAACAGCATGCCCGGTACCACCAGATACTTCAAGCTGTCCTTGACTCTTTCCCCCCACTTAAGCACACGGGGACCGATCGCTGGGATTCGCCTCATTAAAGTCTCAAACTCTTCCTTGCCCCGGGAATACATGGGGTCTGTCCGCAGTCGGGAGAGGTAGCCGGACAGGGCTCCCACGTTTCTGGCGATGGACATCTCATTGTCGTTCAGCACCACCACCAACCGTTTGCGCAAGTGTCCGGCGTGATTTAGGGCTTCAAACGCCATACCGGCCGTCATCGCACCGTCACCGATTACCGCCACCACCGAGCGCTCATCACCGCGAATATCCCGGGCCACAGCCAAGCCTACGGCTGCCGAGATCGAGGTGCTGCTGTGACCGGTCCCGAAAATGTCGTAGATACTCTCCAGGCGTGAGGGAAAACCGCTTAAGCCCTCGTACTGCCGCAGCGTACCAAACTGATCACGACGTCCGGTAATAATCTTATGAGCGTAGCACTGGTGTCCGACATCCCAGATAATACGGTCGTTGGGGGCCTGAAAGACGCGGTGCAGGGCCAGACAGAGCTCGACCACACCCAGGCTGGGCGCCAAGTGACCGCCCGTCTGGCTGACCGTCTGGACGATTAGCTCCCGGATCTCCCCGGCCAGGGTATCCATGTCATCCAGGGAAAGTGGGCGCAGGTCACGGGGTGTATTGATACGCTCGAGTATCTCGGTCAACTACGTTTCACCTTCTTCTTTTTCTTTACGGTCCGGCCTCTGCTGTTTCCGGTGATGTTACAGAAGGAAACCCGTTCGATCAGGGCCAGCAACCGTCCGGCCATGAAGATAACCTCGTTTGGATTCCTGACCGCAAGTGTCTTACCGTATGCTTTACCGCCGACCACCATTGAGGCGATCAGGGCGGTTATTAAAACGTTAAGAAACAATATGTCCAGACCCGGACGCAACAAGACCACCTGGACCATCAGGGAAATACCAAGTGCGCCGGCCACAATGCCCGCAATATCACCGACCACGTCCTGGGTAAAATTAGCCACCCGATCGGCATTGCGAACCAGATACACGCTTTGCTGGGCACCGAATACTCTCTTTGAGGCCTTGGCGTGAAACGGGGCCTCATCTGCTGCAGTCGCTGCCGCCGCTGTTCCTATTATATCAAAGATAACACTGATGATAATGATAAGGAGTAAAAAGATGACGGCCAGGTAAACACTGGCCAATCTGCGGGTGATCATCTCCGCGATGACACTGAAGAAAACGGTAGCCAAAAAAACGCCTGCCGCTACAATCAGAGCACGGCAAATGAGAGCTCGCGGGTCACAGTTTCGCAAGGAGTTGCACCTCAACCACGTTCGGTGATACATACCTGTGTTTAGGGGGTAAGTGACAGCAGATCAAATAAATACTGTAGCTTAGGTCCGTCAGGTTTTCCCAGATGGTTACCTGTCGTCGCCGAACAGGCGGTTTCCCTTGAAAACCATCTCCGGATCAAAATCCGGGGACGGATTACCACTTAGACTACACTTCAATCTTTGACCTGCCCGCATCGGACAGCCTAGGAGTTTTCCTCGGCAGAGTTATCCTTCCCCTAGCCTCTTTTGCAGAAACGGTTTCGACCCGCATTCCGGAAATAAGGGCCCTCACTTCCCGAACGCTTTCAAGGGTATCCACCGCCACCACGCAAGGCAGGCTACACTGCACGCAGCG
Organism: Desulforudis sp.; assembly: GCA_003604975.1. Classification (GTDB taxonomy): domain Bacteria; phylum Bacillota; class Desulfotomaculia; order Desulfotomaculales; family Desulforudaceae; genus SURF-60. Next base: position 36,177 of record QZIR01000051.1, read on the forward strand.
TCTACCACGAACAGGTTTCTACCCCAAGCCATAGTTCACTTGCGCTCCCCACGCACTTGGGTCTCCGCGGAACCAGGGTCAACGCCTACATGCCATTGTAGGTCGCCCCGAATCCTTAACTCCCAGTACCAGCCCCCAACTGGGCGTCGGTAGCCAACACCAGGAACTTCATTGATGTGCCCGATGGCGGATTTTTAGGCCCGCCTTCGAGGAAGGATCTCTGACTAGGATACTGCGTCACTTACCCAAGAATCCTAAACATAGATCTTGCCTTCTAATGATAGCACAGCCCCAAGCGTCAAGCAAATACGCCTAAACCCCGGGGGACACCGGATGTAACCCCGCAATCGCCCACAAGGCAACTATGATCTCAATACTCACGCGCGGCCACAAATTGCACGGCGTGGCGCAGAAAATCAGCTTCCCTTCCTAGTTCATCCAGGGCAGCCAAAGCATCCGAACAGGCCCGGTCAGCCTTTGCCCGGGCCTCGCCGATCCCGAAGAGCGTGGCGTAGGTAGACTTGCGGTTTCTGGCGTCGCTCCCGACCAGCTTGCCGATCTTGGCCTCATCCCCTGTTACGTCCAGAATGTCATCCGTGATCTGAAAGGCGAGGCCGAAATTCTCCGCGTACGTTGTAAGGCTGGCCAGCTGCTCCAGGCCGGCCCCGCTCAGGATCGCCCCCGCACGGACTCCCACCCGAAACAGGGCTCCTGTTTTGGCCCGGTGAATCCGTACGAGGTCCTCTTCGCTGACCGGCTTGCCCTCGGCCAGCAGATCCATTACCTGCCCGCCGATCAGACCGGAAGAACCGCATGCCTGGGTAACCTCCTCCACGACGGTGAGCAAGAGTACGGGGTCCGGGCCGGTTTCACGGCCTCCCAGGACGAGCAAATGTAAGGCATGCGTAAACAGGGCGTCCCCGGCCAGAATCGCGATGTCTTCACCGAAGACCTTGTGGTTGGTTGGTTTGCCACGGCGCAGGTCATCATTGTCCATAGCGGGCAGGTCATCGTGGATCAGCGAATAAGTGTGGATCAACTCGATGGCGCAAGCCGCCGGCAGGACGTGTTCGGGGTTCCCCCCCACCGCGTCTGCGGCAGCCAGCGTCAGGGCCGGGCGAATGCGCTTGCCGCCGGCAAACACGCTGTAACGCATGGCGGCGTGAATTACTTGCGGATCAGCATTCTCCGGGGGTAAATAGCGGTCCAGAGCGGCATCAATTGTTCTCGCTCTTTTCGCCAAGGCGTCCAGGAAATCCATTATCCGGATCTTCACTCCCCTCTAATGAAGGACGTGCGGTCAATTCATTCACCGACAAGGTCTGAATACGCTGTTCGGCATCTTCCAAAAGGCCGTGGCAACGCCTGGCCAACAAAACACCCTCGGCATACAAATCCAGCGCATCCTCCAGTGGGATGCGCCCGTCTTCCAGACGGCGCACCACTTCTTCAAGCCGCTTTAACGACTCCTCAAAGGTTCGCTCACCCATAAGCCCCTCCCGGTACACCAGCATTAGCCCATTTTACGCGCAACAGTACGCAGGACCTCGGTACGCAATTCGGTCGCCTCTTTGACCATTGTATTCCGTTTAGTCAGACAACGCTGACGATAATCCTCATCGTCAACCAGCGGCAGGTTAATGTCCACATTCAGCAGGGCGCCGGTCACGGCCGCTTCCGCCAGGCAGGCTGCCACACCGGCATCGCTGGCCGCATTCTTATTGCCAATCGTGACAATACGCCGAGCCAGGCCAAGGGTTTTGAGGGCCGCCTCGGCAATGGCCAGCGGCACTTCCGTAGCCTCGAGGGCACTACGGCTGATTTCCCGGGATCGCTCCGTACGCTCAGCTTCCGTGCCTTTAGGCATTCGAAAGGCGTCCATCAACCCGGTAAAGGCCTCCATGTCCGCACCCGCCAAACGCCGGAACTCTTCGATCAAAAAGACCGCCAGGTCCCGGAGTTCAATGACTTCACTTTCGACGTCCCGGAACCGTTCCCGCCCGGTAGTCAGGTTTGCCACCATCGAGACCATGCTCGCCCCCAGGGCTCCGGCCAGGGCGGCCACACTCCCGCCTCCCGGAGTAGGCGCCGCGGAAGAGGCCTGTTTGAGGAACTCGTCAACGGACAGGCTAAAAGTCTTCACCTTACCGCCTCCATTCTGCTCACTTGCTGCAGTTCTATGGCCTGTAGCAGGTTCTGCATGATAAAGGCCGTGGTCAGGCTACCCACACCCCCGGGAACCGGGGTGATGGCTGCAGCCACCCGCTCCACCGACTCAAAATCGACGTCCCCACAGATCCCCGACTCGGTGGGGTTAATTCCGGCATCGACCACAACCGCGCCCTCACGGACCATTGCTCCGGTGATCAACCCGGCACGGCCGGCAGCCGCAACCAGAATGTCAGCCTGACGGGTAAGACGGCCGATATCCCGGGTCCGTGTGTGACAGACCGTGACCGTGGCATTTTGTTGCAATAGTAGTGAAATGAGGGGTTTACCCACCGTTTCGCCACGCCCTACTACTACGGCATGCTTTCCCTCAATTTCGATCCCGTTCAACCGCATTATTGCGATGCAGCTTTGCGGTGTCGCTGGATACAGCCCGACGGTGCCAGCCATGAGGTGACCGCGGTTGATCGGGTGCACTCCGTCAACGTCCTTTAAGGGAGACACACTTTCTAAAACCCTTGCCTTATCCAGATGGCGTGGGAGAGGAAGCTCAATCATGATTCCGTGTGTTTGGGGATCCTCGTTCAGACTGCGGATCAGCCCGACCAAGTCCTGCTCGGAGACATCACCAGGAAGCCGGTACAGTAAGAACTCAATGCCCAGGAGGCCGCAAACCCTTTCCTTGGCCTGGGCATAGACCACAGAACTCTTGTCTCCCCCGACCAGGATGGCCGCTAGTTTCGGCGCCACCCCCCAGGCCCGCAAAGTGGCCACATCGTTCTTAATTTCCTGCTTGATTTGGTCGGCAATTTCCTTACCTCTTAGAAGCATCGCCACCAGTACCAACCCCTGTCTCAATCTTTTCATCAACTGTGCAGAAAAATTGACCCCGAAACAGCTGAACCTGCACCCTATCGCCTAGGCCAACGTCAGACACGTCGAGAACGGCCCTGTCCCCGCCCGGCAGACGGCAAATACTGTAGCCCCGGGCCAGCGTATTGACCGGACTGACCGCATCCAGCCTTCCAATCAAAGTGGACAGGCGGGCTCCATCCCGGTTGAACACATTTCTCATTGAATTTACCAATCGTTGTTCGAATCCGTCAACACTTTCTTTACGGCGTTGGCACAACCATTTTACTGGTTCAGCCAACCCCTTCCGGACCTGTAACCGCCGTAGTCTCTCCCAATCGGACTGCAGTTGCTCCTCGACGCCCCGGGTCAGTCTCAACCTCAGGATGGCCAGATGCCGCACCACGTCGGTCTGGTCGGGTACAACAAGCTCCGCTGCGGCGGAAGGCGTTGGTGCCCTGCGGTCGGCAACCAGGTCGGCAATGGTAACGTCCTTTTCGTGGCCGACCGCAGACACGACCGGAATGGTCGATGCCGCAATAGCTCGGGCGACTACTTCGGAATTGAAGGCCCAGAGTTCCTCCGGACTCCCTCCACCGCGTCCCGCGATAACCACGTCAGCTGCTCCGATTCGGCTAAGCTGCTGTAAGGCGACAGCGATCTGGCCAGGAGCGGTCTCACCCTGCACCGCCACCGGGACGATGACTACCTCGGCCATGGGCCAGCGCCGCCCCAGCACGGTCAGCATATCATTGACGGCCGCCCCCACCGGTGAAGTCACCAGGGCCACCCGGTTTGGAACAGGCGGTAATGCGCGCTTGCGCCGTGGGTCAAAAAGGCCTTCCCGTTCCAGCTTCTCTTTCAGCTGTTCCAGGGCCAGATAGAGCGCCCCCAGCCCCTCGGGCTCGACCTCCTCCGCATACAGCTGGTACTGGCCGTCCCGTTCGTACACCCCGACATAGCCGCGTACCACAGCGGCCGTCCCGTTCTCCAGCCTGAAGCCCAGTTTTGAAGCACGGGAGCGAAACATAACAACCCTCAAGGCCGCCTGATGATCCTTAAGACCAAAGTACAGGTGACCGGAGGGATGGTATTTCAGGTTGGTAATCTCCCCCTTGACCCAGACATTGGCGAGGAACGGATTACCCTCCAGCACTTCCCTGATGTACCGGTTCAATTCGCTGACGGTAACGATGCGCATCTTCCATCTCCCAAGAAATAGAGCTGCCTCTTGCTGCCGGCAGCCCCATTCTACCCCGTCCCATCGGTATCCTTCACGTAGTTCCCGAGAATCCCGTTAATAAACCGGGGCGTGTTGTCCGTCCCGTACAGCTTGCCTAGTTCCACGACCTCGTTGATCGATACGTTAAAAGGGATGTCCGGCCGGTACTTGATCTCATAAAGACCCATGCGAATGAGGTTTCGGTCAATGACCGGCATCCGGTAGACCGACCAGTCCTTACTCAACCCGGCAGCCACCTCATCAAGTTCGACCAAATGGTCCAGAACACCCTTGGCCAGCTCACGCGCAAATTGGTACTGGGCTGGGTCCAGATTATGAAATTGGGTTGTGCCGTCAAAAGCCTGATCAAGGGTCTGCGCAGTGAGGTCAACCTGGAACAGGACCTGCAGTGCCAAATCCCTGGCTTGTCTTCTGCTTACTTTGTTCATTTATTTATTGCCAAACAACCGATCCCATAATTTGCCCCAGTCGGTCTGGTCGTCTACTTTCTTACCGACGAAGTATCCGATACCGATGGTCAGCGCCACGAAAAGTGCTTTAAACAATCCGTAGGTGATGGCAAACCATCCAAAGACCAGCCCGAGTATAACTCCAAGTATCTTACCCCAATGTTGTTTCAGCAACTCCTGCCAATTGAACTCCACTTGCCATCACCCCCTATTCAACACGACCCTTGGTTGAGGCAATACTCTCTACCAGGATCTTGATCCGTTCCACGGTAATCCCGGTGACGTCCCGAACCGAATCCTGTACGGTCTGCTGGATCGCCTTCGACGTGTCCGGGATATTAATGTCCGGCGTCACAGCAGCCTTAATCTCGATCCCGATGACACCCCGGTCGGAGACAACCTTCGGCCTGACCTCCCTGATCCCGGGGATCGGCGACACCACTTTCGTAATTAGGCTCTCAATCGCCGTTAAAGTAATCTTGACCTGTCCCAGGGCATTCTCATCTACCACGGCCTGTCGTTCGGGTTTCTTTTGACTGGTTGTCCAAAGCAACCGCAAGCTGACTAAAAGGAAAACGCCCAGTACCGCGCTGGCCACATCACGCGTTACCATGGCCAGCGGATCAGGCGCCAACAGACCGGTCAACACCAATAGCCCCAGGACCGCAGCAACCGAGATCGCAACAGTGTATATAGCCAGCAACATCCGGTCGAACGGCCCCATTCTCTTTTTCTCCTCCTCAGTCGATTACCGCACGCGTGACGGGGTTTCCTCTTCCATTTCTTCTTCCTTTGAGAAAATGACTCCCTGCACGTGCACGTTCACTTCCACAACCACCAGTCCGGTCATCGTCTCGATGGCCCGCTTGACCGAACTCTGGATCTGGGCCGCGACATCCGGAATCCGTATCCCATATTCGACGATGACGTACAAATCTACGGCGGTTTCCTTCTCACCAACTTCCACCTTGACGCCCCGGCCCAGATTTTTGCGGCCGAGCTTTTCCGCAATCCCTCCGGCCAGTCCACCACTCATTGCCGCCACGCCCGGAACTTCAGTGGCCGCAAGACCAGCCACGATAGCGACGACCTCGTTTGCGATCCGTACCGCCCCCAGTTCACCCTGCAATTCAGAGGCTACCATAGTGTGAGTTGCCATAATCGATCACCTCCATCTTGATTCGCACCCTTAACAGTATATCCCATCTATAAAGCTTAACGCAAGTTGAATTCCCCCTCGGCGGACATCCGCCTCTGGATGAAGTTGGTGTACACCTCACCCCGACGGAAGAAGGCGTTCGCCAGCACCCGCTGGTGAAACGGAATCGTCGTTGGCACACCTTCGATCACAAACTCCCCCAGTGCCCGCTGGGCCCTTTCAATCGCTTCATCCCGGGTCGGAGCCCAGACGATCAGCTTCGCCAACATGGAATCGTAATATGGGGTGATCACGCACCCCGGAAAGATGGCGCTGTCCACCCGCACACCCGGCCCCCCGGGCGGCAGATAATTGATCACCTGCCCCGGGTTTGGCAGAAAGTTGTGATACGGGTCTTCGGCGTTAATCCGGCACTCGATGGCCCAGCCCCGGATTACCACTTCGTCCTGGGTAAAGGACAACGGTTCGCCGGCGGCGATCCGGATCTGCTCCTTAACGAGGTCAACGCCCGTGACCATTTCCGTGACCGGATGCTCTACCTGAATCCGGGCGTTCATTTCAATGAAATAGAAATTTCGGTTGCGATCCAACAGGAACTCAACGGTTCCGGCATTCTGATAACCAACAGCGCTGGCCACCCGTACGGCGGCTTCACCCATCCGCTTGCGCAACTCGGCGGACAGGGCCGGCGAGGGTGCCTCTTCTAACAGTTTCTGGTTGCGCCGCTGAATGGAACAATCCCGTTCCCCCAGATATACAAGGTTACCGTATTTATCCCCCAAAACCTGAATCTCAATGTGCCGCGGCTCCTCCACGTATTTCTCAAGGTAGACGTCCGGGTTCCCGAAGGCGGCCCTGGCCTCGCTCCGAGCCGTTTGGATCGCCTGGATCAGGTCCGCCTTGCTGTGAGCGAGGCGCATCCCCCGGCCTCCGCCGCCGGCCGAGGCCTTGATTAACACCGGGTAGCCGATCTCCTCAGCCAGAGCCACAACCTCGTCCGGATCCTGAACGACCCCCTCGGAACCCGGTACCACCGGCACCCCGGCTTCAATTACCACATTGCGGGCCACGGCCTTGGCGCCCATCTTCTCCAGAGCCGACAAGGGTGGGCCGATAAAGACGATCCCGCAGCTCTCGCACACTTCGGCGAACCCGGCATTCTCGGAAAGGAAACCATAGCCGGGATGTACGGCGTCGGCGCCGGAAATCTCAGCCACGCTGACAATCGACTGGATGTTGAGGTAGCTCTTGCCGGGACTGGCCGGCCCAATACAGAAAGCCTCATCGGCAAGCCGAACGGGAAGGCTGTCCCGGTCCGGTTCAGAGTAAACCACTACGGATTGGATGCCCATTTCCCGGCATGCCCTGATAATGCGGAGGGCGATTTCCCCCCTGTTGGCAACCAGTATCTTTTTAAACAAATTTCGTTCCCCCGGGTCCTAAATCTTTTTCTTGGAAATTACGAAAAGGGGCTGACCATATTCCACTGGATGACCGTTCTCGACCAGGATCGCGGTGACCACGCCAGCGGTGTCGGCCTCGATCTCATTCATCAGTTTCATAGCCTCGATGATACAGAGGGCCTGACCGACCTGTACCGTGTCACCTACTTCGACGTACGACTGCGCGTCGGGAGAGGGGGAGCGGTAGAAAGTGCCCACCATTGGCGCCACCACGGTCGTACTGTCTTCTTCTGCGACCGGTACAGATTCGGGCACGGCAGTTGTCTCTACCACAGCCGTATTGGCGCGGGGCGGGACCTCCGCCGGTTGGGACAGGGCGTCCACGCTGTCCTTACCTTTCTTGATGGTGATCCGGATTCCCTGGCTTTCCATAGAGAATTCCGAAACATCAGTCTGATCAAGAAGCTTAATTAACTCTCTGATTTCTTCAAGATTCATGCTGTCTTCTGCCTCCTTGGTTGGCTTACCCGGTCCGGACCCCAGCCGGGTCGCCTTTCCGACCGTTTCCGGTCTTCCGGAACCGGCCAACCGCGATTCAAAGAACTTCCGCGACACCTGAGGGAACAGGGCATACGAAAGAATGTCATCCTCGTTGGTAGTAACGGTACTGATCTCTTCCCTCATTTTTGCCAATCGGGGCGGCAATAAGTCTGCCGGACGCTCCGAGATGGGCTCCTTATCCCCCAGAACCTTCTGCATTATCGCCGGATCCATATCCGCCGGCGCCTTACCATAGTACCCCAACAGGTAGTTCTTCACTTCACCGGGCACCAACTTGTAGCGTTCACCAGCCAGTACGTTCAGGACGGCCTGGGTACCGACGATCTGACTGGTCGGGGTTACCAGCGGAGGATACCCCAGCTCTGCCCTCACCCGTGGGATCTCCGCCAACACCTCTTCTAACCGGTGCAAGGCCTTCTGTTCCTCCAACTGGGAGACCAGGTTGGAGATCATACCACCCGGCACCTGATGATCGAACACCCGCATATCGTGGAGCCGAGTAACCCCACGTTCTTGTCCCTTTTTCTTACGGAGGTCATCAAAATACTCGGCAATCTCAAATAGTGCCTTCAGGTTCAGGGCGGGATCGTACTCGGTCTCTTCCAGAACTCTGGCCACCGTTTCCACCGGAGGCTGCGAGGCGCCGAAAGCAAGCGGCATAGACGCGGTGTCGACAACATCAACCCCTGCCTCGGCGGCCTTCAGATAGGCTCCAACCGCCATACCGCCGATGTAGTGGCAGTGCAGCTGCACGGGGATAGCGAGCCTGGACTTGAGCAGCTTAACCAGTTCATAGGCCCGGTGTGGGGTAAGCAGACCCGCCATGTCCTTGACGCAGATCGAGTCCGCTCCCAGATCGGCCAGACGGAGGGCTGTCTTCAGGTAATGCTCGGTCGTATGTACCGGGCTAACGGTATATACTACGGTAGCCTGGACCAAACCTCCTGCTTTTTTGGTAAATTTCATTGCCGGTTCCACATTCCGGATGTCATTCAAGGCGTCAAAGATCCGGATGATGTCTATCCCGTTCTCTACGGCACGCTGCACAAAGGCCTCTACGACGTCGTCTGGGTAGTGGCTGTACCCGACCAAAGACTGGCCCCGCAATAGCATTTGGAGAGGGGTTTTCGGAGCGTACCGTTTAATCAAACGCAGGCGCTCCCAGGGGTCTTCCCCCAGGTAGCGCAAGCAGACGTCAAAGGTAGCGCCTCCCCAGACCTCTAGCGAATGATAGCCGACCGCATCGATCCTCTCGAGTACTGGCAGCATATCCTCGATCTCCATACGCGTCGCCCAAAGACTCTGATGTGCATCCCGCAAGGTAGTATCCGTAATTCCGATCCGGCCCAAAACAACCCCTCCAAAAGTACAGTTGGGTTGTCAAAAACTAACAACCCAACGCGAATAACCGCTGTTTATTATTATATAGGGAGACAAAACCTTTGGGAATAGAGGCCTTCAAAGTATACAATACACTTGGTGACGAGATCGCCTAGTTCCCGATTTCCCGGGCGATAACCATGATTTTCTCCGGCACGATGCTCGTAGCCCTGGCCACCAGGTTGATCACCGTGGTGCCCTGTTCGGGGGTGGTCAGCGCTGGAACCACCACGGTTACCGTATCGTCATCCTGGAAGAACACGACCACATCGTTGAGTCCCTTGGCGCGCAGAATGTTTTCCACACTGACCTCGCGGTCCATCTTAAGAGTAATCTCCAAGAGCCGCTGCTGGGCACCCTGCCGGGCCTCGGGTGAGGCGTTCAGGTCATTGATGATAGAGTGCAGCAGCTCTACCTGCCTCCCCCTCGAGCGCTCCCGTTCAAGGCGGTACTCAACGTAATAATCATCCCCGATGTAATCGTCCACGCCGGAGGTCACGGCATCGGTCGGCCCCCCGGAGTTCGGTTCATCGTTCGGTGTCGCACCGTTCGCGTCATCCAGCACCACACTGGTCACCTGCTCTGCGGGCACCTCCGGCGGCTCCGGAACGAAGGTGTTCCAACTGGTCAAAATATAGGCCAACACTAGGACCGATCCCAAACCAAGGACCAGCAGCAACGGCTTCTTGATGTAATACAATCTCAAACCCGTTTCCCCCCTTGCCTTACAGTTTTTTCGGTACCACCAGGATTTTGTGCGGTTGCACCCCTAGGGCCGTCTGGGTCGCCTGGAACAGTTGAGCCTTGATCCGGGGGTCACGTGCCCCCTCGGCCACCACAAGCACTCCGGCCACTGCCGGGCTGATTTCGCGTTCCATCACCGGGATTTCATACCCCTGTTCACCACGCACCACCACTAATTGACCGCTCTCACTGTGATCAGTGGTTACACGCCTGGCGCCTTCCGGGTCATTCTCGTCCGTCACCCGTTTACCCGCAGTCACGTTCACCGCGTATTCGGACACCGTGGAACCGTCGAGGCGGATGGTTACGTCCACGGCCCCGACCCCGTTGATCTGGCCCAGCATGGTCTCCAACCGCCGGGCCAGGTATTCCTCCTCTCCCTGTGTCCTGAGCTTGGCCGTCTCCGGTTTGGCTGCGGCCTCGGGTTGGGATACGACCTGTGTGTCCTGTGGCTGGGGCCTTTGGTTACCCCAGAAGCTACCAAACGCCAGCAGGAATATTCCCAGTAAGCCTAGCGCTACCAAGAGTACCTTCTGGTCCTTCCGCCGATTGTTACCGAAGATTTTGCTCCAGAGGTCCCGCTCATCCCCCATATCAACATTCCCCCTTCTCTAGCGTTGGATATCGTATTTCACGACCGCTTCATCAACGTTGTAGAACTCGGCAACCGTCCGGCGCAGGCGTTCCCGGCCGTCATCCACCTCCCGGCCGACGCCCGGAGCAGTAGTCCCAGGCCTGTCCGGCAGGATATACAGGGTGATCTCTTGCAGCCGGCCGACCTCACCGCCTAGCCCCTGGACATCCAGTTCAACTTCTACCTTAACCACCTCCACATCAGGGTTTAGCCTGGTCAGGGCCATTATTTGCCTGGCCAGCCCCGCCCTGTACTCATCAAGCGCCCGGGCATGGTTCTCTTCCCACCGCTGACGCCCTTCATCCAGGATGCTCATACTGGCGGGCACCGTCTGCTGCAGCGACAGTTCTCCAAAGGTACCGGCCAGTTCCCGGTGCCAGAAGCCGGTTGCCGCCTGCAGAACAGCCACAATGATCAGGAGGCCCAGGACCATCCGTACATAGCGGCTGAGTTCCCCGGCCGGAATCAGCAGTTCCAGAAAAACGGCCAGGATCGCCAGGATAACCAGTTCGGTTACCAACAGGTTTAACGCGTCCACCGAACCACCTCCTCAGTGCAGCATCACGTTCAAATTCCCCATCCCAGCAATGATGGCCAGGGCAAAGAAGAACAGGAGCGCGCAGGTAGCCACCACCGCAAAGACGGCCACCATACTGTTCCCAAGGGTGTTGAGACAATCGGAGACCTGTTTCTCGCCGATCGGCTGCACTAGCGCGGCGGCCAGCTTGTAGATCAAGAGTAGGCTGACGATTTTGAGAAGCGGGAAAATGGCCATCAAAAAGATGACGAGTAAACCGGCCATCCCTACCGCGTTCTTGATCAGCAAGGAAGACCCGATGACCGCCTCCATTGCATCTGCAAACATCTTCCCCACCACTGGCACGAACGCGCCCGTAGCGTACTTGGCGGTTCGAAAGGCCACTCCCCCGGCTACCGCGCCCGCCACACCCTGGATTGCCATCATGCCGAGAAAGATCGTTGTCAAGAGACCCATGATCCCGAGCCCGATGTTCCGGAAAAAGTCCGCCAGCCGGGAAAGCGAGAACCCGCTTGCCAGGTGACTGACCGCCCCCAGGATGGCTGAGAACAGGATCAACGGTAAAACGATGTTCTGCACCAGGTTAGCGGAGGCGTTCAGGACAATGATGATTACCGGATGCAGAAGCGCGGCGCTGGTAAATCCCCCTACCGTACAGAGCAGGGTGATCATGACGGGCAGCATCGCGTGCATGAAGACGACCATGTTCTCGACCGCCTCCCGCGCCGTCTGCAGTACGGCAATGAAGGACCCGAAAACCAGGGTGAGTAGTACCAGGTAGACGGCCACGTGTGCCATGCGGCTAGTCGTTGACTGATCAAACGCGCTGGATATGTTCTGGAGTACGGCGGCGATCACGGCCAAAACCACCAGTTTTCCGAGCAGGGCCGCGTTGGCGACCACCTCGTTAAACAGATAACGAAGCAGGGAGTTTAAGATGTCCACCGGTCGGTACCCTATTTCGCCCCGGGCGAACGACAGCACCAGGCTTTTGAAGTCGACATCAGGGATCGCCGCATCAATCTCATTGTTTAATTCCCGTACCGATTCTTCAATGCGGGACAGATCAATGTCTCCCAATGGTCCTTCGGCCAAAAGCAGGCTAGCGGGTGGCTCGGTTTCGGCCGCCAACACCGCACCCGGCATCGAAAGCAAGACCAAGGTCAGTAGCAGTAAGGCCATCCAGCGCATTACAAATTCCACCTAGCTGATATTTAGTGTCCGGGTTCCTAGCCGAGAATCTTCATTATGGTGTCTAACACCGCCATTACGATGGGGACGGCCAGAACCATGATCAACACCTTTGCCGCAAACTCAATTTTTGAGGCCAGGGCGCCCTCACCGGAATCACGGCAGATCTGGGCCCCAAAATCGGCGATGTAGGCGATGCCTACAATCTTTAAGATGGCCCCGAGATACAGCATGTTAATGTTAGCCCGTGCGGCGAGGTCCTTGAGGACATTAACCACCGCACCGACCTTGTCCAGCACGAACAGAAAGATAACCACACCCGCAGCAATGCTGACCAACATGGCCATCTCCGGCTTTTGCTGGCGCAGGAGGACGATAAGCACGGCGGCAACAAGTCCAAAACCAACAATCTGTAAGATCTCCATGTGCCTCTCACCGCCTGTATTTGTTAGAATAGCTTGAAAACGTTCTTGACCTCGCTGAACAGGGTTCCTAAGAGATCGATCACCCAAAACAGGACGATGGCCACGGCGGCCAGCGTCACCATGTTGGCCACTTCCTCTCTTCCCGCGTGTTTCAACAGGGAATGCAGCACCGCAGCCAAGATCCCCACCCCCGCGATCTTGAAGATTAAGTCAACGCTCATCCAGTTACCCTCCTCAGCAGATAGTCGCATAGCTAGATTAAAATCAGGGTGATGGCCAAGCCGGCAGTGAATCCCAGGCACTGCCAGAGCCTGACGTTGCGTTTAGCTTCATCATCAGCTTTCAGGTTCTGCGCTTTCAGGCGCTCGACCGCCAGCCGAAGATGCTTTATCTGATCGTTCCGGTCCGATGCCCCCAGCACGTCACCAAGGCCCTTGACCACAGACAGGTCTTCGTCTTTGAGAAAGGTCTCCGCCCGGTACCCGTTAAGGCCAAATTCCCACGCTTCCCTGACTGTCGCCCCGTAACCCGCCGACAACTCGCGGGCCACCTCGGATATAAACCGCCCGACCGGAGACGGCACCCTTGTGGCAACATTCTCCAGCGCCTCCACCAGCGGTGTGGCCCCATAAGCGATTTCGGTTTCCAGAAGGTGCAGCGCGGTCTGCATGTCCCGCAGTTCACGAGGTCGATTCTGGTAAGCGTTCGCCACAGTCAAGCCCAGGAAACCAGCCGCCCCGATCACAAACATGGCGCCCATTATCTTGTACACTGATCAACACCTCCACACCTTAGCCACTGCCGATTACCCGCATGGTCTGCCCGTTTACGATCTTTTCGATCGTCCCCGGTCCTCTCGACCGACCCAGCATGACCAACCGTTCAAAGACCTTCATCGCCAGGATGTTCTTCAGGACCGGCCTGTGCAGCAGTTCATCCAGGGAAGCGGCGTGGGCAGTGGAAATGATGGTTACACCCGCATTGATGACCTCTTCCAGGGCCGAAACATCCTCCGTCCGCCCGATTTCGTCCGTCACAATTACCCGTGGAGCCATCGCCCGCAGCAGGATGAACATGCCCAGAGCCTTGGGACAGGCGTCCAGGACGTCTGTTCGCAGTCCCACATCACGCTGTGGCACTCCGCGGTAACACCCCGCGAGTTCCGACCGCTCGTCCACCAAGCCCACCGTCAGTCCTGGGAATCCCAGCGAGGCCACGCCGTCCGATACCAGCCGGGCGACGTCACGCAGGATGGTAGTCTTACCGCACCCCGGGGGGGACACGATCAGCGTGTGACGTACCCGCAGACCGTCAAGCAGATACGGCATCAAGGTGTCCGCAGCCCCGGTAACCTCCCTTGAGATCCGTACGTTGATGCCGGTGAACTGCTTCATGGTCTGAATCCGGTCCCCGTCCATCACCGTCCGTCCAACAATACCCACACGGTGGCCACCGGAGACGGTAACATAACCCGACCGCAGTTCCTCCTCTACAGCATAGAGTGAGGATCCGGTGACCAGTTGCAGGGTCCGTACGAGATCGTCCGCCGTTACCAGGTAGGCGGCCCCAGGTTTACCAACCACCTGCCCCCGGCGGTCGACCAGCAGCTCCTTGCTGGTCAGGTTGATCAGGAGCGGGCGATTCACCCGGAGACGTACCTCCTCCAACTCGCACCACACCGAGTCGGGAAGCCCCTCCAGCAGACTGCGCAGACTAGGCGGCACGTAGTTGAGGATACCGCGGGCGGTCTGGGTCTCCCGGTTCAGGACCTGTGATCTGACGGTCAGCACAGTGTTTGTCCCCTCCTGGGTATATCCATATTTGCCGTCTTCCCAATGTATTCCATCTCCGGAGCCGGTCAAAAAAACTCCAGGGGGAACAGTCCCCTGGAGCCAGGATTACCTGCCTGGTGAATTACCGGAGGGCGTAGGCTTTAGCTCATAAGCCTCCCTCTGCGAACAAGCCGACAGCGCCCACTTTAGGGCGCTGTCAAGGTCTTCCTATTAATCATAAATAACGAACCGCAACCGGCCGAACTAGATGTGCTCCCCTCGGTGCACTACATCGTGCGTCAAACCGTGCTGATCTTTGATCATCTCGGCCGTCGGAATATCGTCGTCTTCATGTTCCATGGTGCCCGTGCAACCACACTCGGGGCACTCGACCTCTAAAAAGTGTTCACCGTCCTCTTCACCCTCGACCTCGTTGAGCCGGCTTTCCAGAGCGTAAAGGTCCTCGTCGATGCTCTCTAGGTAGTCTTCCAGGCTGTCCTGCGAATCACCGAGTTCCTCCACAGAGTCGGCGAACTCCCCCAGGACGTCAACAATACCGGAAAGCAGTTTGCCCTCCTTGCTGTCTGCCGCCATCTCCAGTCCGGCAGCCAACCCCTGAAGATAGGACACACGGGATTTTAGATTTCCCAAAATGAAAACCCCCCTTCTTTCATCGGGTATTATAACTCCCGACGGGGGGTTTTAAACATCAGGCCCGCTTGATGTACTCACCCGAACGGGTGTCGATCTGCAAAACGTCACCGACCTCAATAAAGAAAGGCACCTGAACCACCAACCCGGTTTCCAGCGTTGCCGGCTTCGAGCCACCGGAAGCGGTATCTCCCTTAATCCCTGGTTCGGTCGTAACCACCTCGAGTTCGACGGTGTTTGGCAGGTCGACACCCAATATCTTCTCGGCGTGAAAGACCAAGTAGATGTTCATGTTCTCCTTCAGGAACTTGATGTTGTCACCCAGTTGGTCAGCACTCAAAGCCACCTGTTCGTAGCTCCCGGTATCCATGAAGTTGTAGTTGTCACCGTCATTATACAGGTACTGCATCTCACGCCGGTCCAGGTGCGCCTTTGGTACCTTTTCACCGGCGTTGAAGGTACGCTCGGTGGTACTCCCGGTACGTAGGTTCCTGAGCTTGGAACGAACAAAGGGCGAACCCTTTCCCGGTTTAACGTGTTGGAAGTCAATAACCTGATAGACATCGCCGTCCAGTTCAATGGTCAGACCAGTTCTAAAGTCGTTAGTGGAAATCACGAAAACCCCACCTCCTTGTGCTCTTGATGCCATTGACAATTATAACAAAAATTATGCCCGAAATAGGTAGTTTTTTGGTGTTGTGGTCAACACTTCCGGCCCGTCGTCCCGCACCACGACCACATCCTCGATACGGACGCCGCCCTTACCCGGAAGATAAATCCCCGGCTCGACCGTGACCACCATCCCTGCTTCCAGCACTTCCTCCGAGGAAGCACTTAGGTGAGGAGCTTCGTGTACGTTCAGACCAACGCCGTGACCAGTGCCGTGACCGAAGTACTCCCCGTACCCGGCGTCCTCGATCACTCCACGCGCGGCGGCATCAACTTCCGCCGCCCTGACCCCCGGCCGGACCTTGTCAATTCCCGCCTGTTGCGCCGCCAGAACCACCCGATAGATCTCCTCCTGCCATGTGGCCGGCTCTGCCTCAACCAGGATGGTACGAGTGAAGTCCGAGGCATAACCTCCGTAGACCACCCCACAATCAAGGACCACCAGGTCGCCGCTCTCAATCGCCTTATCTGAGGCCACCCCGTGCGGCAGGGCCGCCCGTGTGCCAGAAGCGACGATGGTGTCGAAGGACATCCGCTCACCGCCGCGCTGGCGGAGGAAAGCTTCCAGGGCCAACGAGAAGTCCCTCTCCACCACCCCCGGTCGGATGGTCTCGCACAGTTGCGCAAAGGCCTCATCCACCATCAAAACACCTCGGTGAATGAGTTTGATTTCTTCATTATCCTTGACCGCACGCAGACGGTCCAGACCAGATTTGATGTCTTCCAGTTGAACCGGCGCCAGGGCTTCGGCCAGAGTACTGTAGAGGCGATAGGTCAGATGCGACCCTTCAAAGCCGATCCTGGGGTATGACCGGAAGGCAATTATGTCCCGCAGGGTCTGGACCCAGGTCTTTTCCACCCGGACGATCTCAAAACCTGCACACTCCCGGCCGGCCTGCTCCACATAGCGAAAATCGGTCAACAGCCGGTTTTCTTCGGCACTGATCAGGAGCACTCCGCTAGTCCCGGTAAAGCCACTCAGGTAGCGGCGATTCTCAGGGCTGGAGACAAGTACAGCGTCGACTCCGGCCTCTTTAATCGCCTGCCTTACTCGCTTCAGACGTTCCCCGTTCACGAACCCTCACGCTCAAACGCCCTGGCCACAACTGCACGTAATCCAAGGAGATAGCTGTCCAGCCCCAGCCCGCTGATCTGACCCGCAGCAACCGGTGTGATTACCGAATTCCGACGAAACTCCTCCCGGGCGTGGACATTTGAAAGGTGTACCTCGACAACAGGAAGGCCAACGGCTGCCACCGCATCCCGCAGGGCATAACTGTAATGTGTGAAGGCGGCAGGGTTGAACACCACGGCCCCCGCCTTGCGCCCCGCCTCGTGAAGTAGGTCAATCAGTTCGGCCTCGGCATTGGACTGGAAACACCGGACATCCACACCCAGTTCGTCACCCAGCGCCACCAGCGCTCGGTTGATCTCTTCCAGGGTAAGCCGTCCATAGACGTCCGGTTCCCGGCTTCCTAAGAGGTTCAGGTTCGGACCATGTAACACGTATACCAGCAAGCAATCAACTCCCCTGTAAGACCGTCATTAAAGGGAAGTGTGAGGTCTTCTCACCTCTCACTTCTCGTTTTTACGTCCTCTGTCTTTTGAAAATATACTCTACTTGTCAGCATCAACAACCCTGTCTCTAGCTTCCGCTTACCATCATCTGTCTCACACGTACCGTGGGCGCACCCTTGCCGCCAAAGAACTGCAAATCACGGCCGACCGCGTCAATCTTCTTCAGTAGATCGGTAATATTCCCGGCAATCGCCATTCCGCGGACCGGGTAGGATATCCGGCCCTTTTCAATCCACAAGCCGGAGGCTCCGACCGAGAAATCACCGGAAATCGGGTTGGCGGTGTGCATCCCCATTACCTCGGTTACCAGGAGTCCGAAATCCAACTCATCGAGCAGATGTTCCGGCTCCGCCTGGCCTGGCGCCAGAAAGAGGTTTGTGGTCCCGACCTCCGGAGCCCCCTTGAAGGACCCGCGCACCCCGTTTCCTGTGGAAACAGTACCGTCCTTGGCCGCAGTGTAAGTATTATGCAGAAAGCCGTTCAGCACCCCGTTCTCAATCAGTACCGTCCGTGAGGTCGGTACCCCCTCCCCGTCACACGGACCGGAATTGATGCCTCCAGGCAGGGTCCCGTCGTCCACTATGGTAACCAGGTCAGACGCCACCGTATCACCCACCCGTCCCGCAAACAAGGAACGACCCTTCTGTACCGCCTCTCCGGTAAGCGCCGGGGCCAGCACCCCGAGCAGGCTCACAACGACGTAGGGCTCTAGGATCAGGGACGTTTCCTGGCTGCCGTGCTGACGGGCCCCAAGCATCCGAACCGCCCGGTAGGCTGCTTGGCGGCCCACCTCTTCCGGATCCAGTTCCGCGAACTTGAGGCGGAAATCCAGCGCAAATCCGGTCTGGCTCTCCCCGTCCGACCCGGCGGTAAGCGCCGTATATACTCCGCAGGCCCCGCCATGGTAGCCAAAGGCCAGGCCCTTGCTGTTAGCGATGGCCACCTCCACAACGCCGTCCTGGTAGGTTGAGCTTTCAATCACCTCAATACAGGGATCGAAGGCGCGCGCCGCCTGTTCCATACGCCTGGCCAGATCAATCTTCTCTTCGACACTGCGTCCGAGGAGATCCGGATCCAGGGTATCCACGTCGGGATACGATCCGGGGACATCGGGAAGACGCAGGTACTCATCCGGCTCGGTCTGCCTGGCGTTGGCTACCGCCCGCCGAACCGTGTCCGAGACCCCCTCCGTGCTAAATTCCGTGGTGTAGGCAAAACCCATCTGATTACCGCAGAACACCCGCAGGCCGATTCCGTGTTCATCCGCGCTCTTGATGGTTTCAATCGTACCGTCCCGGACATCGATTTCGATGTCACGTCCCTTTTTAACGTAGGCCTCGGCCATGGTGACCCCAGATGTGGACACGGCCTTCTCCACTGCATCACGCGCAATATCCAGCAAGCTTCTCTCACTCATGTGTGCAATTGCTTCCTTTCACGTACCTTGGCGCAAGCCTTCTGGTTCTATTATGTCTCAACAACCTACGCGTGACACTCCCAATCCCCTAAGGGGATGGCAATTCCCGCGCTGTTGCCTTTACATTTACGTTCGCCGCAAAACCTCAAAAACCCTGCAAATGGAAAGCCCCCGCCATAAACTAAAGGAACGGTAAAACCGTTCCTTCACTTAACGCCAGCCCCGCTTTTTAGACTCTTCGAATACGGGGGGACTTCGTCACCTCGGCGTTCGTCTTGCCCCTCATCCTGGTGCCGCCCACGCTGATCGGCAGGTCTTCTTCCTTGTCCCCGGCAAAGAGCAGTGTAGGCTGGGCATCGCTTACCGGTACACCCTGACCTTCCTTGCCGCAGGTTCCGATAGTAAAGCCCAGGTCACTCCCCACTCCGGATACCCGCCGCAGGACTTCGGGTCCATTCCCGGTCAGGGTAGCGCCACGGATCATCGGCCCGACATCCCCGTCCTGAATCAAGTAACCCTCTGCAACCTCAAAGACAAAATCCCCTGTGGTCGTATTGACCTGTCCGCCTCCCATCTTCCGCACCAGGACTCCTTCCCGGACGTCCCTGATCATCTCTTCCGGATTGGCCTTTCCGGGGGCAATATAGGTGTTGGCCATCCTAGGCACCGGTTTGTGCTGGTAGGACTCACGCCGGCCGTGGCCGTTGGAATCCCGTTCTTCCTTACGGGCCGTGAGTCGGTCGTAAAGGAACTCGGTCAAAACCCCATCCTTGATCAGGGTTACCGGTCGTGACGGCACCCCTTCATCGTCAAAGGCATAGGAGCCATAACGGTCGGGTAGTGTAGAGTCGTCAATGACGGTCACCGAGGCGTCGGCTACCGGTTCACCGGGCTTGCCGGAATAGACTGAAAGCCCCTTCTGCACCAGGTCAGCTTCCAGTCCGTGTCCGCAGGCCTCGTGCACCATCGTCCCCCCGGCTTCGCCGGCCAGCACTACCGGCATCTTGCCGGACGGCGCGGGCTCGGCATCGAGGAGGCTCTTGGCCCTTTGGGCCGCGTTGGCGGCCATCTGCGTCGGATCGTACACTTTGAACAGCTCAAAACCGGTAACGGTGCCTGCGGCTTCATATCCGGTCTGGATCACATCGCCCTTGGCTGCCACCGCGTTCACCAGGAAGCGGGTGCGTACCCGGCGATCCTCAACGTACACCCCTTCGCTGTTCCCGATGGTCACTTCCTGCACTACGTCACCGTAACCGACCATTACCTGTTTAATCGTGTCACGGTCTACGGCACGGGCGGCCCGGTCCGCCTGCTGCAACATATCGACCTTATGCTCGGCGGTCACCGCGTCCGGCGGTTCGGATACCGGAAACTCAACCGTCGGGCGCAGGGTCCGCAGGTCAAAGGTCCGCTCCTGACTACCGTTGCCCAAGGCCCGCGCCACTACCTCCGCCGAACGGAGCAGCCCTTCCCGGCTTAAATCGTTCGTATGCGCGTAGGCGGTCGATTCCCCGGAGATGACCCGGATTCCGGCGCCAATGTCGCTTCCCGACTGCATCCGCTCGATCTTGCCGTCCTCCAAGCCGATACCCGTAACCCGCTTGTTTTCAATAAAGACATCGGCGAAGTCGCCACCCCTGGACAGGGCGGCAGACAGGATCTCTTCCATAAGGTCTTTTGATATCAAGACAGAATCCCTCCAGCAGGTACCAATGACTTAGTTTTCTTCACTGTTCGTCCATTATATACGAAATCTCATCCGGAATACTACCAGTTGTTACCTCTGTCGTTTCCGACTCCGCCTCTGGATCTGACAAGGTTGCTGTTTCGGAACGCCCGTAGGCCTTAAAAATGTCGATACGATCAGGCGGCGCCAGCATTGCAGGGCTCACAGCCGGACCGGCATAAGCGTGGTTATGTATTTGCACGACCACGATCTCAGCGCGCACTCCGTCATCGGTGCTGGAAATGACCAGTCGCCGTACCTCCGCCCGGAAAGGATCGTTTTCCAGCCCGCGTAGTACTGCCCTTATTCCGGGGTATGGCCCCTCTAGGGTAAGTTCAAGGGCTCCTGTTTCCGATGCCCGACTGTCCGTTGTCTTAATGGGGCGATAACCGGAAACCGCCACCTTATTTTCGTGGCTCAGCCGATTCAGGGCTTCCACACTGGCACCGGTAAAGAGACTGCATCCCGCCAGTTTGTCAACAGGCTCCGGCCCTATAGTTGTTACGGCCGCAGGTCGTTCAGGGTTGGCAACGGCGTGTGCCGCTGATGCCACCTCGGCGTTAACTATTCCTACGGAATTCTCAAGTTCGCGGTAATAATTGTACTGCGGGACCAATACCAGGGCGGCAACCATGACTAAACCCACCCACGCGATCAGGTCGAAACGGGTTGGTCTGTCCACCATCGTACTGGGAAACAGAGACAACCTACGAGGATAACCAAGCCAAAACGGTAAACGCAATGTCCCCGTCCTCCTGCCTGTAAAAATTCTCCAGTTCTACCAACCGGTAGTGACCCGAATTCTCCAAAGCCCCCAGGATCAAACCGATAGAGGCCACCGTCTCGCAAAGGCCTTCAATTCTGATTAGCTCCGGGCGTTCTGACGGTATCCCCGCCGATACATCCGCAATCCCTGACCGGGACGTGGCCGAGACGGTGAGAGTAGTCAGCCAGACATCCGACGGTATACTGTCATCCAGCCCGTCCAGCAAGGCGTGGATAGGCCACGATTCTCCAGCCGAACCTGGCGCCTGGGCCGGCTCTCCGGGTTGCTGCACGGCGTCCGGTACCGTCTCCTCTATTTCGCCCAGGGATTCCATCAGAGCGTTCATCCGTTCCAGGCCCATTGAAACCTCGTTTTCCAGCTGCCTGGCCTCGATCGACAGATAGATGCCGGCGCAGAGGAACAGTAGAAACCCGTAGAGCAGCAAGCGCCCGGCCAGAAAGGCTCCGGCCCCTGTGGTGGATGGGTACCTTAAATCCCTGGGTAGAAGATTCATTCCGTTCATCCTTGACAGTCCTCTTTCAGAGTCAGTCCAAGGGCCGGGCCGTATCCCGGATCCAGATCCGGGCTCCAGAGGGGGTGCCCGTCCAGCCACTCGGGTCTACGGCTGTACACTCTAACCCCCAGCTTCCGAGTCAGACCGGCACATATCCCGGCAACGTCACTTGAGCCAATGACTATGAGGCTATCCGGGTCTGCTCCGAGTTGGCACTTGCGGTACCACAGAAGCGAACGCTCGACTTCCTCGAGTAGATAGCCATTCTCATCCAAACCTTCTTCATCCTCGTTTCTCCAACCAACCAGCGCCCGGGCGTAGCACAGCCGGTGGTCTTCAAAAACAGCCAGGTCCGCCGTGCCCTCGTCCAGGAAAAGCACCCCGAAGGATTGCGGTGCAGCGAACCGTTTGGGGTCAGCACCGAATAGAAAACGCCAGAAGGCTACCGTACGTAACTCCACCGCGATCAGCCGTAAACCGGCATCCTCAAAGGCGGCGTAAAGAGCCAGGATCTCCTCATGCGGTACCGCCGCAACAATGTACCGTTGCCGGTTACCCCGGTCGGAATGTGGATCATCCCCAAGCCTCACGTAACCAAAGGTGGCGCCATCGTCCATGCCCGGAATCAAACGCGGCAACTGGTAGTAAATAGCCGCTTCCGCTTCTCTGGCGCCCATCGGTGGTAGGCTTGTCTGCCTGATGGTAACCTTACTGCTCTCCACCGTGGCGGCGGCAGCGGAACGCCGGGGCAGCTCTTCGGCCGCTTCCTTCAGAGCCTGTCCAAGGGGGAGCTGTCTATAACCGTCTCCTGCGGAGAATGGAATCCTGGCCAGCATCGGCTCATTAGTCGCTAGCCCCCGCCGCCCGAGGCTGGCGACCCGGATTTCCCGACGCCTTACATCCACCCCTACAGTAATTCCACGCTTTTTCGGTGTAGGCCGTAAACCACGTATCAAAAGATGCTCCTGTCTTTCCAGTACTTAACCTTCATCCCCCGGGTAAACACGGGCAATGCTCGATCCGGGCAATCGGCGTCAACCGTAATCCGGCTTTCTGGTCCCGCATAAAGCCTGTTGGCCACCAGACCCCCGGTTAGGTGTGCCCCTTTTTCAAGGCGAACCTCACCAC
The DNA here is from genome assembly GCA_003604975.1 of Desulforudis sp. Classification (GTDB taxonomy): domain Bacteria; phylum Bacillota; class Desulfotomaculia; order Desulfotomaculales; family Desulforudaceae; genus SURF-60. Next base: position 59,149 of record QZIR01000051.1, read on the forward strand.
CGGCCACGATCAGGGCCCATACCCGGTTATCCGGCCTAATCTGTACATTCCCCGGGGTTATAAAGACGGCACATCCCTCGTCAAGGCGGAAGTCACTCTCAAAGGTGACGTCCCCGGACGCAAAAAAGATGGCCTTCACCGGATATGCACCACCGTACACCCGCAGGGCGCCGTTAAAGAAGTACAGCCCGGGTTTGGATACACCAGTGATTTGCGCGTCTCCCTCGGTAACCGTATCGGCCCGGTTACGCAGCCACCCTGCCGATATCTCCGGTACATTTCCGATTCGATAGGAAGCTACAGGGGAGGCCTCGGGGTCAATCTCGGGCTCCTCAGACACAACGATCCCATCTTCAAACCGTACCGGGGCATAAAGATCAGCCCGAAACGTCACGTTTCTGTTCGCGTTTTTGTATGTCCCCCTGGACTCCAGGGTCAGCTCAGTCGCCATCGGAAGGGGTCTCCGGTAACCTTCAACCCGTAAGGAACCCTCAGGCATCAGCCTGTTGATTAATACTCCTTTGGATTCCGGCACGCCGGAGAGGATGGTCCAATCCTGGTATACTCCAGCCAGGATTCCTTCGATTCCGTCCTCTGCCACATAGTAGGCCTGCATCCGGTCTGCATAGTAGTGAGCGGCCTTCTTTTGCGCAAAGGCCAGGATAACGACCGTCATCCCCAGTAGGGAAACGATGGCGATTGAGACGGCGACCAGAAGTGCCGCCTGCCCCCGCGATTCTCGCCACCTATTCACCGGACGCACGTACCCAAACCGTGGTTTCCAGAGCAACCGGCTCTCCTGTCCGGTGCCCTCCCTCCAGGCGTAGGGTCACGACACCACTTTCCGGTTCACGTGTAATCATCATCAAGTCAATCTGATTCACCACGGCGTTGGAGACCCAGTTGGACATTCGCAGGAGCTGGTTTCCCGCCGGGTCGAAATAGTATTTGACATGTTTCCCGGAGGCGTCTTCAATCACGATTTCGTTTGATTTACAGCTGCGTATCCTGCTTGCCGAACGAACCTCGCGGGTCATGCGGTCCAGTCCGATACGCAGGTTATCCTGGACTTCCAGTGACGCACCTTCAGTACGCCAGAAGACAATCCCCTGCTGATAGACGGTCAACACCCCGCAAAGAAGCAGGCTGGTAACCAGGGTCGCCACCAGGATCTCGATTAAGGTAAAACCCTGATCCACACACCTCACCGTCTGGCCCTCCGCGCCTGCAAGACAAAGACATCATCATCTCCGACACCGAGGCGCTGTACGGTTATCTTTACCTCAACCAGATCTGGGCCCACCTCAGCTACCTCCACCTTGCGTGTGTATTCCTCAAACGGTGCCTCAAAGTTCCTGTAATCCGCGTTGGCCAGTGAACGAAAGGGCGCCCGCTTGAGCCTTTCCATTTCTCCCTGGGCTAGGCTGGTCGCCGTGACATGGACCCATCCGGCGGCCGATACCCTTGCCCCCTTTGCGAAGAGCCCCAGCAACGGGACGAGCGCGATCGAAAGGATCAGGGTAGCAACCAGCACTTCGACCAGGGTAAACCCCCGGGACTTCCTGACCACCTGGATTTTCACCACCTATTCTGCGTACGCACCCGCCCGGTTACCGGCTTAACAATCACCCTGCTCTCCAGGCCGGTCATACGGTCCGTCAGGATCACGGTACCGCCCCCGGGTTGCGGGGCTACGCTGCCCGAGTTAAAGTAGACCCGCTCCCGGCTACTCCCGAAAACAGAGGCGGTGATGTAGAGGTTACCGGGTAAGCGCACAGTCTTTAGGATGTGTGGGCCACAGTTTACGGTGTACCGTTCGGCGTAGAAATGGAAGCGGTACTCCTCATTGTTTTCCTTGTTCAAGACTATTTCCTGGACATCGCGGATATCGGCAGCCAGCAGCCGGGCCGTCGTGTCCAACTGGTAGCGGCTCAGGCTGGTACCGAACCGCGGCAGGGTGAGGGCGCCCAGAATCCCGATGATCAGGACCACCACCAGCAACTCCACTAGGGTAAACCCAGCGCTTCTGCCCAGGAACCTGGTGGCTGGATATCTCATTATGATCCTGAGCCTGCCGGTGCTGCTGTCTTTACATACGACTCACTGGACCCTGTCCAGCCGTCTATTAACGATCCAAAAGTGCCCGTGAGAGGGTCCTTTTTCTCGGTCACGTACCAATCGCTCCCGGTCGAAGCCACCACAAACCTGTCCTTGGTTGTATTGACGTAGTACTTGTACGGCTTGTCCCAGGGATCCTTGATACCATCTCCGTCCTCTGTCCAGTCAATTCCATACTCTACCAATACGGTCTTTACCTTGTCGGTTGCTGGAAACCCATCGGCCGGGTGTTCCACCTTGTTGATCTCGAGTGCGGCCTTAATCGCCTTGAGATCAGCCTGTGCCACCGACGCCCGTGCCTTTTCCGGCTGGCTGGCATACTTCGGCACAATAAGCGCACCTAGGATCCCGATCATCAGGACCACCACCAACAGTTCCACCAGTGTAAACCCGCTTTCCCGCTTTACCCTCACGACTCCATCTCTCCTAATAAATACTCCAGATCGTATCGAACATTGGCAGCAGCACGGCAAACAGGATCACCGCTACCAAGCCGCTGACCCCCACCAGCAGCACGGGCTGAAGCACGGTGGTGATCCTTGCTACCCGGGCATCCGCTTCCTGGTCGAAATATCCGGCCACCCGGTCGAGTAGGGAGTCCAGGGCGCCGGTGGCCTCCCCAACGGCCAGCATTTCGGAAACGATACCCGGGATCAACCGCTCCTGTCTGAAAGCCGTGGCCAAAGGCTTCCCCTCGCTAATGTCCACCCGGGCCCTGACCAGTATCGAGGCCAAAGCCTGGTTTCCCACCATCCGTTCCACAATCTCCAGCGCCGTCAGGATCGGTACTCCACTGGCAATCAGGCCCCCGAGCGTATAGCACATCCTTGAAACGGCACTGTACAGGACCAGGCTCCCGACCACAGGGATACGGAAGAAAAGCCTGTCCAAGCCGGTCCGTACAGGTCCGCCGGTACAGTAGCCCAGCCAAACCGCGACCACGACTATGAGAAAGACCGCTGTCAGGAGTAACGCGTGTTTCTGAATGAAAAAGCTCACCGCAAACACCGCCGCGGTGAAAGGTGGAAAGGAAATATTGAGGGTCGTGAGCATGCTGTGAAAGGTGGGTAAGATAAAGACAAAAAGAACTACCAGGACGACAGCAGCGACGGTAAGGATGAGCAAGGGGTAGGTCAGCGCACCCAGTACCCTGGAGTTAAAAGTGGACTCCCGCTCATAATAGGCGCCTAGCCTGTCCAGAGCCATATCCAGCTGACCGGTCAGCTCTCCGGCCTCAACCATACTACAGAATTGACCGGAGAACGCACGCGGATGACACCCAAAAGCTCTCGACAGGCTTACTCCGTCATCAAGCTGGAGGCCTACCGCCTGCAAGGCCTTACGCAGATCCGGCCGTGACCCCTCTTTGGCGAGGAGCCTGATTGCACCCGCTGGTGACACTCCGGCCCGGAGCAACGCGGACATCTGGTGACAGAATGTGGCAAGGTCCCGTGCCGATACGGTTCGCCGGGATAGCCCGAGCACGACCGTTCGTTTCGGGCCAATAGCAGTGACCCAGACTTGGCGTCCGAGCAGAAGCGCCACCGCCTCGTGCTGGTCACTGGCCGTTACTATACCACGTGTAGGCCGACCATACAGATCTCGACCAAAGTATTGAAAAACCGATGCCACCGGAATCCCAACCCTTACATTAGCGTATATACTAATTTCTCTAAGAATTGTGAGGAATTCCTGCTCGGCTGTCTAAAATAATTACACTAAGATTGTCGAAATTGGTATATTTGGGGTTTAAGCATCGCTGTGCCGTATACGCATCAATTCGCTCAGTGTGGTCAAACCGTCCAGCACCTTGGTAAGGCCGTCATCCACGATGGAAACCATTCCGTCCGAGCGGGCTGCCGTTCGGAGTTCGGCAAGCGGTACTCTTCGATACACAAGGTCGCGCAGATGAGTATTTACAACCAATAATTCAGCCACGGCCGCCCGTCCCCGGTAACCGGACCCGTCACAGTGGTTACAACCCACGGCCCGGTATACCGGCCTGGCCGGATCGTAATGTTGCCCCATGAAGAAGCGTTCACAGGAATCCGCGTCGGGCATGTATTCCTCCCGGCAGTACCGGCAAACCACACGCACCAACCTTTGAGCCAGGACGGCCAGGAGCGACGAGGCCACCATGAACGGTTCAACATCCATGTCGGTAAGTCTGGTCAGCGCGCCAGCCGCATCGTTGGTGTGCATCGTACTGAAGACCATGTGCCCGGTGATCGCGGACCTAGTCGCAATACGTGCCGTTTCCGTATCCCGTATTTCCCCGACCATGATAATCTCGGGGTCTTGCCGCAGGATTGAGCGCAAGCCCCTCGCAAAATCCAACCCCGCCTTGCGGTTAATCGGGATCTGGTTGGCCCCCTTCAGGATGTATTCAACCGGATCCTCGATGGTGACAATGTTGACTCCCGGACTGTTCAATTCTTTCAGGATTGCGTAAAGGGTCGTGGTTTTGCCACTGCCCGTCGGCCCGGTCACCAGAACCATTCCATACGGGTCCCTGATCAGTTCCCGCAGCTTTTCCAGGCATGGTTTAGAGAAACCAAGTTCATCGAGACCGAACAGGAGCCGTGTCCGGTCGAGCAGACGGACCACGGCCTTTTCACCAAATACCGTCCGGATCGTGGACACGCGCAAGTCGATGTCGCGTGCTCCCACCTGAACCTGTACACGTCCGTCCTGGGGGAGGCGTTTCTCGGAAATGTCCATTTCAGCCATGATCTTGAGGCGGGCAATCAAGGCCGTGCTGACTTCGGGGGAAACATCCATCACCGGCTGAAGCACCCCGTCAATACGGAAGCGCACCCCCATCCCCTCGCGCCCTGGCTCAAGGTGAATGTCCGTGGCATCCCGCTGGACGGCCTGCAGGATAAGGGTCTGCATCAGCCGCGCCACCGGGCCTTCCCCAACAACCTCATCGACTGAACGGTAGGCCCTACCCCGGACCTCTTCCCCGCCTTCCTCATCGGGTCGGCAGCTCTCCACCAACCGGTCCAACAACGCGCCCCCGAACTGCCTTTCAATGGCCCGCTCGATCAACTCCGCTGGCACATAGAGGGGTTCAACCCTTAGACAACCGCTTACCCTTCGTACGTCGTCCGCCGCGTCTACATTCAACGGATCGGCCATGGCCAAAGTGAGGCGGTGTACGTCCCTGGCAAGCGGAAAGATCTGATGGCGGCGCATCAGGTCCTCGGGAATGAGCTGCAATACATCGGCACCGGGTGAAAGAAGAGAATGTATCTCACTGAGGCTCTCAAAGAATTCGACGAGGTCGCTTGTGGTAATCCAGCCCTGTCTCACAAAGATAGCCGGGAGCGGCTCTCCGGTCCGACTCTTAATCGCCAGTGCCTCGTCCAACTGATCTGATCCGATCACACCGGTCGACACCAGGAGGTCCGCCAGTCTCTCTTCGATTGGCACCGGACTCCCCTCCCCTTGCTCACATCACCAGGTCCAGGATTTCTGCAGGAGTGGCCGGATACACCGAGGCCTTCCCGATCGCCCGCGGCACAATGAAGTTAATCCGCCCGCCCCGGGATTTCTTGTCGTGGGCGATCGCCGCCTCCAGTCGCGACCGGCTCAATTCGGCCGGCATCGCGATGGGCAGGCCGGTGCGTTCAATCAACCTCTGAATTCTAGCCACGTCCGGACCTTCCAGGAATCCAAGCCTCTCGGCGACCTCGGCCGCCAGCACCATACCCACGGCCACCGCCTCACCGTGCCGGTAGACCCCGTAACCGGTCAGGGACTCCAGCGCGTGTCCCAGGGTATGGCCATAGTTCAATAGCTGGCGGACCCCCTTCGCGCTCTCGGTCTCGTCCTCCTGAACCACGTCCGCCTTAATCCGGCAGCAGACCTCAACCAGGTATCCAAGAGCGTCTTCGTCCAGCCGCAGGACAGACTCCAGGTTCTGCTCCAACCACGCAAAGAAGCCCTCGTCACGGATCACCCCGTACTTGATCACCTCGGCCATTCCGGCGGCGATTTCACGCGCCGGCAGGGAGTGAAGCGCGGTAACATCTGCGAGGACCAGCCGGGGCTGGTAAAAGGCGCCGATGACGTTCTTCCCCCGTGGGTGGTTGACGCCCACCTTCCCGCCCACACTGGAATCCACCTGGGCTAACAGCGTGGTCGGAATCTGGACAAAGTCGATACCCCGCATAAAGGTTGCCGCCACAAAACCGGCGGTATCCCCGACCACGCCGCCGCCGAGTGCCACGACCGCCGAAGTCCGGTCGAGTCCGGCCTCGAAGGCACAGTCATAGAGCAGTTCCACGGTGGCCAACGTCTTAAGGCTCTCCCCGTCCGGAATCTCGGCCCAGGTAAACTGGAACCCGGCGTCGGTCAGAGACTGGGTCAGCAGTTCGCCATACAAGGCGCCGACCACGGGGTTGGTTACAATAAGCAGGCGGCCGCCGGCCACCCCGGAGATGTACTCGCCGGCCCGGGCCAACACCCCCGGTCCGATGAGGATCGGATAGCTCCGCTTGCCCAGTCCCACCTGCAGCTGTCTGATCAAAAGTATCCCCGCTCCCTCAGGTATTCGATGATGGCTCTGGCCGCCCGATCCGGCGAACCCACTCCCGTATCCAGTGTTAGCTCGGCCACGTCGTAGGCTCCGGCACGCTCCCGCAGCAGCCCCTCAATGCGTTCCCGCTTATTGCCTCCACGCAAGAGTGGCCGGTTCCCCCTCCGGCCGACCCGTCTCAGGATCACTTCCGGATCGGCTCGCAGGCCGATCAAAATACCGCCCTCTTTGAGGTAGGCCACGTTTTCCGGGTTCAGTACAATGCCGCCACCCGTGGCGATCACCAGGTTTTCCCGCCTGGCCAGCTTCTCGCACAGGATGTTTTCCTCGGAACGAAACCGCGTCTCTCCGTCCTCGGCAAAGATTTGCCTAACCGATTTGCCGGTCACACGTTCGATCTCGGCGTCCGTGTCCACAAACTCCCGCCTCAGGATCCGGGCCAGCCGGCGTCCGACCACCGTCTTGCCCGTACCCATAAACCCGATCAAGACAACATTCTTCAACCGCTACCCACCCTTCACCGAGGCCAGGTAGCGCTCCCAGTTGCCGGTAAACTCGAAAAGCGTGTCCCCGCCGAACTTCTCCATGGCCGCTACCGCCAGTTCCCAGGCCACTACCGCCTCGCCGATTACGCAAGCGGCCGGAACCGCACAGATGTCCGACCGTTCATAGGCCGCCTCCACGGCCTCCCGGGTCCCGATGTCTACGCTGCGCAGCGGACGGCGCAGGGTCGGGATCGGCTTCATCGCCGCGCGTAGCACCAGCGGCTCACCGTTGGTCATCCCGCCTTCGAGACCGCCGGCCCGATTGGTTTGCCTGTAATACCCCCGGTCTTGGTCATAGAAGATCTCGTCCTGGACCTCCGACCCGGGGCAGGCCGCCCCGTGGAAGCCCGCCCCGATCTCCACGCCCTTGATGGCCTGGATACTCATTAGGGCTCCCGCCAGCCGTCCATCCAGCTTGCGATCCCATTGTACATAGCTCCCCAGCCCGGGCGGGAGGTTATATACCCTGATTTCAAACACGCCTCCGAGCGAGTCACCGGTGTCCCGGGTCCGGTCAATGTGCTCCATCATCTTATAGCTGGACACCTGATTCGGACACATCACACTCGACGTCTCCGTGCGTTCCTGCAGGACATCCGGGTCAAGCTCCGGAACATCGGCCTCAACCTGGCCGATCCGCCGGACAAAACCGACGATCTTGATGCCGATTTTATCCAGCAGACGTCGGCCGACCGTGCCCACCGCCACCCGGATCGCCGTTTCCCGGGCGCTGGCCCGTTCGAGGACGTTTCGCACATCGCGGTGGCCGTATTTCAGTACCCCGGTCAAATCGGCGTGCCCCGGGCGCGGGCGGGTCACCATCCGGTCATCAACGCGGGCATCCGTACCGGGATCCATCGTTTCCCGCCAGTTCACCCAGTCCTTGTTCTCAATCTGCAGACAGACCGGTGTCCCCAGGGTCACTCCCCCACGGACACCCGCCAGGAGGTGTACCCGGTCCTGCTCGATGCTCATCCGCTTCCCGCGGCCATACCCGCCCTGCCTGCGGGCCAGTTGCCTATCCACATATTCTACAACCAGGGGCATACCCGCCGGCAGCCCCTCAATAATCGCCGTTAAGGCCGGACCATGGGATTCACCGGCCGACAGGTAACGCAGCAAGCTTCCTCACCTCAAGTTAAGATTGTCTCCATCCGATTCCGGTTGTGCCGGGTTCAACGCCCCCTCGAGCGCACCCCGCATTACATCTAGGGGGGCTTGGCGTCCGGTCCACAGCTCAAAGGCAAGTGCCCCCTGATGCAGCAGCATCCCGGCCCCGCTCACCGTCAAGGCGCCCACCTCCGCCGCCATCTGTAGGAACCTGGTCTGGCGGGGGTTATAGACCATATCGTATACCAACTGCCCCCGTCTGAGCCACTGCGGAAGGACCGGCGGGCAGCTCTCCGTGTCCGGGTGCATACCCAGGGTCGTCGTCTGCACCACCAGATCTGCGGCCGTGATCTCCCGCTCCAGCGCCTCATTCTCATCCCAGGACAGGGCAGCGGACTGGCCACCCAGTCTCTTGATCAGCGCAGCCAGCGCCTCGGCCCGTGCCACCGTACGGTTCACAAACACCACGCGTCTCACTCCGGCCAGGGCCAGCTGTACAGACGCCCCCCGGGCCGCCCCACCGGCACCCAGGAGCACCACCTTCTTTCCGGCGATCTCAAACCCGGCTTCTGTAAGTGAACGATGGAAGCCGCCGGCATCGGTATTGTGGCCGACCAATCTCCCGTCCTGCACCACAATGGTATTCACGGCGCCTATCAGTCGGGCCTCTTCAGCGAGTTGGTCAAGGAACGAGCCAACGCTCTCCTTGTGGGGCACCGTGACGTTGACACCGCCCAGGTCCAAGGCCCGTACCGCGGCCACCGCCTCTTTCAACCGCTCCGGTCGAACCGGAAAAGCAGTATAGACACAGTCTAATCCCAACTCCGCAAAGGCGGCATTGTGCATCGCCGGTGAGACCGAGTGACTCACCGGAAATCCCAGTAAACCGAACACCCGCGTCCGCCCGCTAATCACGACCCGGCCTCCGGCTCAAGCCCACCCGCCGCCGGATTCTTGGCATGAACAGGCGTTCCAGCTGACGCGTGATCAGCGTGGTTCCGATAAACTCCTTGCCCTTCATGGGTACGGTCAGAATCGTAAACATGCCCAGGCGGTTGCCCCCGACCACGTCGGTGAAAACCTGGTCGCCCACCACCGCCGTTTCACGCGGTTTGGTACCCATCATGCTCAGTGCGGCCTTGAAAGGAGTCCGCCGGGGTTTGACCGCGTTAAACACGGCCGGAATGCCGGCTTCTTCCGCCATCCGCTCGGCCGTCCGGGTCCTGTTGTTCGACACGATGGCGATCTTGAAGCCGCGCTCCTTCAAAGCATTCAGCCACTGAACAACATCGGCCGTAAACTCCGGGGCGCCTCTTTCAATGATCGTGTTGTCGAGGTCAAAAATGATCCCCTTGATACCCCTGCGTTCAAGCTCCGATATGTTGATATCAAAGATACTCGGTACATATTGACTTGGGTAAAACAGTCGGTGCAAAACCAGAGTCCTCCCATTCCTCTATCTTGATCGTTGACAGGGACTATTCGCTCTCCCCCGTGCTTTGGCGTCCTTCGAGGCCGAGCCGTTCCACGATGGCCCGGGCCAACCCAGCCGCGTCGTCTCGGTCGAAGCTGGGCAACTCCATCCCCGGTGGGGCACTCCCTGCGACGGCAAAAACCCCCTCGGCATTACCCTTCCAGGATTTGCCGGTGCTCACCAGAATCTTGGGATAGGAGAGGTATTTATAACCCTCCACCAGGGCCAAATCGGCGCCACGGAATTGGGCCACTACCTCTTCCAGGGACGACTCTGCCTCGCGGGCACGGAACAGAGCCACCCCTTGGGGACTGACCACAGCCGAGACCTCGGCGCCGGCCTGCGCGTGTTTCCAGGAGTCTTTCCCAGGCACATCCAGGTCAGCGCCGTGCGGCGCGTGTTTTACGGTGCCAACCCGGAATCCCATGTGTTTGAGCTCGCTGACAATCCTGGTGACCAGCATCGTTTTCCCGGAATCCGAGGTTCCCACCACACAAACGACGGGCGGTGTCTTCCCGTTAGCATTGTCCGTGTCGGAAGCTCCTGTTTTCTGCACTATCTTACGTACCCGGGCCCAGTCCTCGGGGTAGTTGACATTAAAGAATATTTTTTCGGGTTCACCCAGGTCTCTGATTTCCGATTCTGAGATATAATTTACCCGAACGGTGGAAAATAAATCAACGACCCGACGGCGTCCGGTAGACAGAAAATCCTGCACCTTGGGCAGACAGCTTTTCCCGTAAACAGCATAGAGCGGTTCCGGGTAGCTCCTGATCACCGGCACGACGCATTCATATCCTTCGGCATGCGCCACCAGGAACTCGGCCACCCGCACATTGATAAAGGGCATATCACAGGCGACCACGAACACGTATGGGTTTACGGCGTGCGTCAACGCAGCGTGGATGCCGCTTAAAGGGCCCTGGTGCGGAATGACGTCAGGCAGTACACGGGCGTCCAGTTGGGCATAACGGTCCATCTCGTTCGCGATCACCAGAACCTCGTCGAATACACTGTATAGACCGTTCAGCGTCCGCTGAATGATCGGGCAACCGTCAAAGGCCAGAAAGGCCTTATGGTTCTTCATCCGGGTGTTCCGGCCCCCAGCCAGGATGGCCGCCGAAACTGCAGCACGTGCCACAGACTATCTTCCTCCTCCAAAGGGGATGTTCGCTATCCCACTTCGGCAATACCTGCCCTTCTTCCTGCTCAGGCTTGTTCCAAAGTCGCTTCAACAGGCAGAATTCGATTTTAAGACAGGCACAATTCGACAGATCAAGCAATACATTAACTTACAGTCCAAAACTACGGGAGGTATGCTAATGCTTCCTATTGCTTTGCTTGGCATTGGTCTGGTTTCCCTGATTAACGGCATCACCCTGCTCCTCTCCTACATTACCAACAACACTTTCCCGCAGCCTCTTACGCGCGAAGAGGAAAACAAGTACCTGCAGCGCATGCTGGCCGGTGACGAAGAGGCCAAGAACGTACTCACAGAAAGAAATCTTCGTCTTGTCGCCCACATCATCAAGAAATACGACAACACCGGAGAAAACATCGACGACCTGATTTCCATCGGGACCATCGGCCTGATCAAGGCGATCAACACCTTTAACCCGCATAAAGGGGCCAGGCTGGCTACCTATGCGGCCCGCTGTATTGAGAACGAAATCCTGATGAGCCTGAGGATGGCCAAGAAGACGCGCTCCGATGTATCCCTGCAGGACCCGATCGGGGTGGATAAGGAAGGTAACGAGATCTCGTTGATCGACGTGATGGGGACCGAAGGAGACATCGTGGAGGAAGAGGTCGAGTCCCGCTTCGAGCAACGGCGCCTGCGGGAAAAGATGAAGAAACTGTCCCGGCGTGAGAAGCACGTCTTAAGCCTCCGCTTTGGACTGTGTGACGGCATCCAGCAGACCCAGCAGGAAATCGCCCACGACATGGGAATCTCTCGTAGCTATGTTTCCCGGATTGAAAAGAGAGCGATCAATAAACTCACCAAGGAACTGGGCTTTGAAGGCACCACCTGAGTAGGTTTCCAAAACTAGAAGGTAAGACAACAGCGCCGGACCGTTTCCTGCGCTGTTGTCTTACTGTGCAAGGCAAAAAGGGTATTAACACCTGTTTCCATCAAAAAGTACAGCAATTTAGAATCACGGACGGGAGTCCATAAAAAGAGCAAGCGTAAGGAGGGTTACTCCCTACGCCTGAGCTTTTTTCTGAGTGTAGCGACGATGTGCTATTCTTCGAGTAAATCGATGAGCAGAGCACCTTCCGCTTCATCGTACTTGCAGGGATACTTACCCTTTGCCGTAATGCCGAAGTGACTGCGGAATCTGTTTGCTAATACCTTATTTTTGCTGACCGTAAAGCCTTCTCCGTCGGCCTTGGCAATTTTGACCTGTTTGGTTTCATTGTTATAGTACAGCAAAACGTTGTCGGCGTTTAAGGCATTCGCTGCCTTTGGGGATAAAGTAAAATGGTGCTTACTAAGGGCAACGTACATTTCTGAAGTTTTTCGTGGTTTAAATACCTGCCAAGACATGAATATACCTCCAATTAAAAGTTAGTTGTATTATAACCACATTTATGCAATATGTAAACCAAGGTGTGACAGCAGATTGTAGCAAGAGTTCGCCACAAAATCTGGTTCTTTATGGACACTTGTCGGAATCGGCTGACCGTCAAAGGCAGTTGCCCCGTATGAGCAAGTGTAACACCAATCATGTTTGACGGATTGCCTGCACCTGTTCACGAAGATGTGTCATAATATCAACGAGAGGGTTTTTCTCGGGGGTGAACAGGTCGGCTGCCAAGCTTCAGAAAATACAATGTAGATCACTGCTCCACCACCACGGGTCGCGCCGGCTCTCCTTCAATTGGGACGCCAACCTTTATCGCGGGTACAGCCCCTCCTGCCCCTATTGCTATGCTCGTTACTCACATCGGTACCTCGGCTACGACCACCCGGCCGACTTCGAGGAACAGATACTCGTAAAGGTGAACGCGCCGGAGGTTCTGGACCAGGAACTCTGCCCGGCGGAACTTCTTTGCCTATCTGCGCCGGCACTTCCCACATCTGTATCAGCGGTACAGCCGTCTCTTCACGGACCCGGAAGGCTATCGCGCCTACCGCAGCGGCCTACGTGACGTCGCTAGCAGGCTACTGGCAAAGTACAAACTACCCCAGGGATCTTGGCGCAGCTCTCCCGCAGCAGGAACGCGAACAGCTCACCTTGCCTTTTTGACCGATTCTGGTTATTGAGTCAGCCAGATTGGCAGAATAAGAACGACTATAGCGAGGGGGAACTCAGGTGGTAAAACGGAAGATTGTCCGTATCGACGATGAATCAGCCACTCCAGTGTTAACTGCCGGCCTTGAGAGGTGAATGAGCTGGGTAAGAAGCGGGATGAGGGAGAAGAAAAACTGGTTATGTTGAACAACGACCCGCCAGGGCGGCTGGAAGTCGAAGACTACCAGAACCGAATCGCCGCCACCAGGCCCGTTGTCGAGCCGGAGGATCGGAAGGAAACCAAAAAAACCGGGGAATAAACAACCCCGGTTCTTGCTTGAATACAGCAGTGGGATATCAACTGCGGGCCCGGATCCAAACGCTGCCCATTCCGGCGTCGATCTCCATTCTCCCGATTGGTTCGCCCCGGCCCAGCTTTCCACGATAGGAACGCTCGGTCTGAGTGGCGTCCAGCGGGAGATCCGACCTGAACGATCCCATTCCTACCTGCACGTCCAGGTCCAGAGCCGTGTCCGGGGGAAGAGCGACATCCACAGACCCCATTCCGGCATCAAGGCGGTTGTTCTTACCAGGTGTCCCCGCAAACTCGATGCTACCCATGTCCGCATTAAGACGCAAACGCTCGCTGATCACGGCATTGACCACGTCAATCCGGCCCATCGCGGCGTTAACCGTCAGATTACCACTGAAACCGTTGACCCTCACCTCACCCATTACGGCATCGACACTAAGGTTGCCGTCCAGACCCCCCACCCGAACTCTACCCACTTTGGCGTCCACTGTAACGCTGGACTCTTCAGGGACCTGTACAACCAGATCAATACGGTTTTGCTGCCTGTTTCTTGCCGAAACCAAGCCCTCGATTTCCACCCGGTTATCGGCGGTACGGATTCTGGGAACCACGTCCCGGATTCGTTCGCGTGCCTTTTCCCTGGTGAATCCCCGGGCGAACCGCTCCCCGCTGATCACCACTGTACCTGTCTGTCCGGCCTCAACCCGGATCGCCCCGACATCGTTCCTGATGATCACCTCGGGGCCCTCTCCGATGGAAACGGTCTTCTCCTCGATCGGTTCCCGGACCTCGATGCCGCCAATCCGGAATATCCCCGGCCAGAACGGGGCGTTGAGGCCGCCAAAACTCACCGGACGCAGCACGGCGACCATACCCACCAGTAACAGTACCTGAACCAGCACCAGGCCGGTAATAATCAGCTTCCTACTCGGGCTCATCCGCCTATCATCCCTCCGGTCCCTGCTTCTCACGGTCGTTGGTGGCAAAGTAGCTGATGAGGTAGGCGATCCCCACGAACATCGGGATCAGTCCCCCCAGGAGCCACGGACCAATCCCAATCGTACCCAGCCCGACCAGCAGGGCCAGACCGACCAAGGTCGTAACCAATCCTTTCTCTAACTGGGACTGTGGGGTCCTTGCCGCCGCTTCATCCTCTCCGGGTGGAGCAATCCCCTTGGCGATCATCGCCATGCGTTCACGGTGGCTGAAGATACGCAAGATGATCACGAATACGAAGACGACTGAGATAATCACAATCGGGAACAAAATGCCCAGAATCGGAATTACCGTGAGGTCCATTCTCAATAAACCTCCACCATGTATTGGGCTTGTCCGAGCCCTGCAATACAGATTATCATAATTCTCCCAGCCCCTCAATACTCAGCCGAAGTCGCCAGTCGCGGCTTCTCTCAGTGCAGATATTATCGGTTCCGGGGTATAGGGCACAGGTCGTTCAGGCTGTCTCGCCAGGATGCCAACCACCGCCGGAATTCCAGGACCGTCCCGGTAAATGTCATTAGAACCATGCGCTTTGCCTCCTGTTGGCAATAATTTGTTCCGGTATGCCTATAGATATGAGATCGGGCGGGGGAAATGCCTGGTATTCAGCCACACCATCTTAAAAGGTCACACCAGCACACAACGGCAGATGATCAGACGCCAGGCTCTCTGGGATCTGCACTGATACTGGATTAAACTGTTCGGACACGAAGATGTAGTCTACCCGGACTCTGGGCTGAGTGGAAGGAAAGGTCGGGCACAAGGCCGGATCTGCAGACACTTCCCGCAGGACTCGCAGCAACGGTTCCAGTTCCCCGGCCTGAGGTTGACAGTTGAAATCTCCGGCCAGGATCACGGGCTCCTTTATCCTTTCCATGTGCTGCATAATCGCGGCTACCTGACCGGTGCGCTCTTCCCGGTTAAGTCCGAGATGTGTGCACCCGAACCTGAGTAGCTGCTCGTTACACTCGATCCATACCTCAAGCAATCCCCGCTGTTCTTTCTTGCTTGGTAAAAGGGTCTGACGGTATTCGAGAATTGGGAAACGGCTGAGGACCGCGTTACCATACGCACCAATACGGTGATAACGCCTGTTTTCCCCGAATACAAACAACATTTC
Source organism: Desulforudis sp. (assembly GCA_003604975.1). GTDB lineage: Bacteria > Bacillota > Desulfotomaculia > Desulfotomaculales > Desulforudaceae > SURF-60. The sequence goes on from QZIR01000051.1 coordinate 74,607, forward strand.
CAGTGCAACGGCCAGGTTTCGGGCCTGGTCGGTAAAGCCTGATCGCGCGCGGCACCGGTCTACTTCCTGGAGTGCTACCAGGTCGGGGCGAAGTATCGCCAGCGTCTGCGCGGTTCTCTCGAGTGAGACCATTCCATCAATGCCAAGCCCGTGGCGGATATTGTAGGTCACAATTCGGAGCACGGTCAGCACCCCTTCCGGCCGTTTATCCAGTTTATGCAGGTCACAAAACCTTTACACGCTTTAAGCGGTAAACACTACCGGAAGAAAGCACAAACCCCCGGTCTCTCTAAACCGGGGGCGCGTTCTACATCCGTTCCGGTGGGTCTTCTATCCCTGTGGGTGGTGGCACGGCGTAGTTGACCGGCATAGCCGGGACCCCTGCTCGGATACTTCCGTCTTCCCAGACCTTTTCGACCAGGGCCAGGACCCGTTCGACCCGCTCTTCAAGCGTTCCGCTCAGTTCAGCCAGGCGCGACGGTTCGATCAGACCCCGGACCACGGTCCGGATCAGCCAGTCCATCTCGTCCCGGTACTCTGCATTCGTACTGCGAAACCCGTTCGCGTACAACGGGATCTCCGGTGGGAGGTAAAACACCAAGTCGTAGCTACGGCTGTGTTTCTCGCACTCCAGGTAGTAGTCCAGGTTGTCGCGGCTGGATGACCGTCCGGAACGCCACTTGATCCAGTAAGCGGCGTTGTCCATCACCGTCCGATCCGCAATAAAGGCGTTCAGCTGCTTCTCCACTTCGATCTGGCGCATCAGACATTCCCACTGAAACCGCTTTGAGAGTTGCGGTCGTCCTTTCAGGTTGCAGGGGCGTTCAATCCCGAGATCACCTACCACCACCCTGGCCTGTTCTTCGATCAGCGGTAAACCCAGGCGCTTGGAGATTTCCCGGGCAAGGGTGGATTTGCCCACACTCTGTGCTCCCGTCAGGCCGATTCGCACCGCAGCGCCTCCTCGCAAGGGCATTTACCCTATTGTACCCATTGCCGGGTGGATAAACCGCGATTATCCGTGTGTCTGCCCCCGGAAGCGGATCAGGTTCGCAATCGTTTCGTTAACCGGGGTGGACACGCTCGCTTCTCGACCGTAGCCAACCACCCGGCCGTTCAGGGCCTCGATCTCAGTACGCCGGCCCCGCTCCAGGTCCTGTAGCATTGACGGGCGATGTTCCCTGGTGGGCGGCACTAGTTGTCCGTAGAAGCTGTTCAAGTACTCATCGGCCGTTTTCCAGGGCAGTAGTACATCCCTGGCCACGGCAACGGCAAACACCTCCCGAATCACCGCGTTAATTACGGCACGCGTCTCCGGCCGGTCCGCGAGGGCCCCGTAATTCACCCCCAGCAAGGCGCCCAGCGGATTCAGGGCACAGTTGTATATAGCCTTGGCCCAGAGGTAGGCCTGGACCTCTGACTCGTATCGGCAAGGAATCCCGGCCGAGCGAATCAATTCCGCAACCGTCCGGATTCTTTCGGAATTTGGAGCATCCGGGCTCACCGGCCCCAGTACCACGTCGTCAGCACACACCGTCACCCTGACCCGTCCCGGTTCAATGATCTCGGCGCCGAAGATCACCCTTCCGGCGCCGCACCTCGTCGGGCCGAATATCTCTGCCAGGGTTTCGATATTACCGAGACCATTCTGCAGGGAAAGAACAAGCGTCCCTTCCCCCACCGCACGCTTGGCCTGAAGGGCTACGGCTGCAGTATCGAATGATTTCACACTGAATAAAACCAAGTCGTAGCCCTCGGAAAGCTGATCCAGGTCGGTGCACACCCGGCAGTTGGAAACGCGGTGTTCACCCCAGATCCCCTCTATGAGGAGTCCTTCTTGCGCTACCCGATCCAGGTGCCAGGGACGTCCGAGTAGGTCCACGTCATGGCCGGCACGGGCCAGGAAACCACCAAAAACCGTACCAAGCGCTCCCGCCCCGATTACGGCAATTCTCAAACCATATTCCTCCTCTAGCTTCACGGCATAACATGGATAGATTGTCCACGTCAGCCAGGACTATTGTATTGGCCTCTTGGTAGTGCTAATCTAGAAATGTATAGAGATACACCAAAGAAAGGATATCGCTCTTTGGTAACGGTCGCGACTTTCAAACGCGGTCTGGGAAACGGACTCCACGTCACGTGGGAACTGGCCAAGGTTACCGTTCCCATTTATATTGCCATCACAATCCTCAGCCACACCCCGGTTCTACCTTGGATCGCCGATTTCTGTAACCCGCTGATGCGATTGGTAGGGCTCCCCGGTGAAGCCTCACTGGCACTGATCATGGGTTATACCATAAACCTATACGGAGCGATTGGGGTCGTGCTCAGCCTGGACCTGACGCACAAGCAGATCACGATCATCGCCAGTATGCTGTTGCTGTCACACTGCCTGTTCCTGGAAGCCGCTGTAGCGAAAAAAACGGGGGTCAAGGTATCCGGGCTGGTACTGACCCGTCTGTTGCTTTCCGTTGCCTCTGGCGTCCTGATCAACTGGCTTTACTAAGGAAGGTGCAAGAATGTCAATGGTCCTGATCTTAAAGGAATCTGTCACCGGCGCGTTGTTGAGTGTGCTGCAAATCGCGGCCTTCGTGATCCCCATTCTGCTGTTCATCGAGATCCTGCGCGACATCAACATCCTCGACCGCTTTTCTTCTTTTTGCAGCCCCCTGGTCCGCATCTTTCAAATGCCGAAGGAAGCCTGCCTGCCGCTTCTGGCCGGCCTGATCTTCGGCATCGCCTACGGGGCCGGGGTGATCATCCAGTCTGTCCGGGAGGGCCACCTCTCGCTGCGCGACATTTACATCATCAATACCTTCCTGATCATCTGCCACAGTATCATCGAGGACACGATCCTGTTTGTGGCCATCGGGGCCAATATCTGGCTAATCCTGTTTCCGCGGATTATCGGGGCGGTAGTTGTCTGCTACATCATCTCCCACATCTACAAGCCGGTTGAAGTGTCGGTGGTACCAATACCTGGGCAAACCCAGAGCAGTGACCGACCCGCTTCCACTAACTAGGAAAATCGCAGTACATAAAACCCCTCATAAACTGACTAAAATCCGGAGAGCGCTAAAAACAAGCAGGGCGCAGATGGCGAGCATGACAAAGCCATGCGAAGCTTTGCGGCCCTCTGCGAGGACGCGGCGGTCTTTAGCGGTTTTCGAACTTTCCGGTCAAAGACCTCACCCGAAAGTCGGCACCTAGGGACTGTGCCTTTTGCCGGCATAATTGGGCGTCTATCCCCGGCCAATCCACTATTGTAAGCGTTACCCGGGGAATCACCCGCTGGCACTCTACGGCGAACTCCAACACAGCTTGATAGGCGTCTTTCCCACCGATCGGGCGACACAATTCGGTGTAGGTGTCGGCGTCCTGGGCATTCAGGCTGATTGAAACGGCCTCGACATAGGGGGCAAACTCGGACACCACGTTTCGACCGTGAATCAGGTTCGCCTGTCCGTTTGTGTTCAGGCGCACCTTCAAGTTCCGTTCCTTGAGAAAACGCGCCACTTCAGTAACTACATCCGGTCGCAGCAGGGGCTCCCCGTAACCACAGAAGACGATCTCCGGAAACTCCGGAAAACCCTCCGCGGACTGAATCGCCTGGATTACCTCCGCCGCATCGGGCTCCTGCGGCAACCAGAGGTCAACTCCCAACCCGTCGTCAACAGTGTTTCGGATACAAAACAGGCAGCGATTGGTGCAGCGGTTGGTGATGTTCAGGTACATCCTTTCGCCAAGACGGTAGGTTATATTCATGTTATTTGACATAAACCTCGCTCACCAGACATAAGAATGGTTGCAAAACCAAGAGGAGGAATCTTCATGACCCTGAAGGGTGAGGCATCTCCCTCACAAGCGTTGAACTTCCCGGCATTGGGCAAGGGGCTACTCGTCACCCTGATCCTGTCAGTGGTACTTATCATCGTATGCGGGCTCATCTTTCATTTTTCGAGCACGTCCGAGAATCTCCTGCCTTGGGTGACTGCATTTATCCTCTTCTTCAGTGTTTTGGCAGGCAGCACGATGGCCGCCAGGCAGGCCGGAACCAAGGGTCTGGTGCACGGTATCGGTGTCGGCATCCTTTTCTTTCTGGCTATCTGGTTCCTCGTTGTGCTCCTGCCCGGCTCATTCGCAGTCATCAGTATGACCTACAAACTTCTGATCGCCGTCACTGGCGGGGCCCTTGGCGGGGTCCTGGGAGTAGCCCTGTCGTAATTAGACCCGGCAAATCGCGTCGGGATAGTTGGTCAGGCGTTGGACACCCTGGGCGGTAACCGCAACGGTGTTTTCAATGCCGACCATCCCCTGCCCCGGAAACACGAATTTTGGCTCCAGGGCCAACACCATCCCGACTTCGAGGGTACCCTCCACGCCCTGGGCCAACAGCGGCATCTCGTTCAGCTCGAGGCCGACACCGTGCCCGATGAAACGAACCTGATGGTCATAGCCCATGAAGTGCCGTCCCAGGCCGGCCTCTTCGGCCATCCTCCTGGCGAAGTCGTACAGATGGCCCAAAACCACCCCCGGTACACACTCGCGCAAAACAGCATCCTGAATGGAGAGGGCAACTTCTTGTGCCCTCTCCATTTCTGCCGGCAGGGAACCAATCACAAAGATTCGTGAACAGTCCACGGTGTAACCCCCAAACACCCCGGCATAGTCTACAAGCACCGGTTCTCCGGCGGCCAGGCGTTTGAAGGAAGGACCGAAACTGAAACTCGGATCCAGTCCGGGGCCTGCGCACACACCGTCAAAGAAACCCGGAATTGTCGAGTTAACCCCGGTAAGCAGGCCGCCCCACCATACCCCCACGTCCGAGCCGCGCCAGCGCACCATACCCTGGTGCCCAAGGGCCCTGGCAGCGGCCTCAAACCGGCCGGCCAGTTCCACCTCCGTGGCCCCCTCTTCCAACAGTTCCGGAATCCTGCTGAAAGCCGCGTCCATCTGCCTTCCGGCCTTAATAAGCGCTTCCAGTTCAAACTCCGACTTGATGGTTCGCAGCTTACGAATGATCCCCCAGCAATCAACCATCTGCGCTTCGGGAAAGAGGCGCTGGTAATAGAGATAGGTCGCCACCGACAGGACATCAAACTCTAGGCCCAGGCGGGCGGGCGTGGCGTGACCTCGTTCCCTGATCAAGACCGGTATCTCCTTGAAACTCCTGATCGGGACCACGTCTTCAATGGCGGCATCCGCTCTGGCTCTGCCAAATTCACGCTTCACCATCAAGAGGGGCGCTCCAACCGCGGGGATGAACAGGTGGGCGTTCTGCGCCGTACCTGCAAAATAGAACATGTCCGCTCCGTTCACAATCAACGCGGCGTCAATCCCCGCGCTTTGCAGTTCACCCTGAAAACGACCAACCCTCGCCGCACATTCCTGCCGCCTTAATTGTTCTCGGTTATCCATACGTTTTAGCCGCCTCCACATCTCTAAACCTTTTCCCGATTCTATTACAAGGCCCGGAAGGAGACAACCTTCAGCCGGTCAGAGACCTGGATTTGGCATTGAGCGGACATATACGCCAATGCACCGGGGGTTGTATTCCGCGCCTGTTTCCGTAATTTCCTTAGTACCGAATGGTAAGTAATGTCATATTATGGCATTACAATCCGAAAAACCGTGAGGAGGTGCATTCATTAATGCAGGACTTCAAGGATCTTGTGAGAGCCGCCATCGACGATGAACTACACGCTGTCGCGGAGTACGCCTCCATGGCCAGAATGGTTGAGAGCGAAGTACTAAGAGCTATTCTCTTGAGCATTGCCAATGATGAGGCCTGCCACGCGCGCACGTTTATGGTCATTCTGGAACTTGACCCCTGATTTCAAACAACGGAAGGCCGCCCCTGCGGGCGGCTCTTCTCATTTAGAAGCCCTTCCAGACGATAATCTCAGGTTGGCTTTTTGGTTGGGCAATCTCGGACTCCTCTGGTTGTCCCTCTTTAAGGAGCTGGTCCATTTCAGCCTGGAGGCCTTCAACTGCAGGTGGTTCCTGAGTGCGATCCTCCGCATCCGACTCCGTTTCCCACTGGGTTACACTTTCCGGTTCGGGTACTGGCGGCGCCGGAGCCGGCAAAGTGGCTGTTTTGCTGCTTTTCAGTGTTGTTATCGCCGAATTCAAAATCGTCTGGATGATCTTCATGTCGGTATTCTTCAGGGCTATATTTGGGAACACTTGCTTTGCAGACGGGACTGCGGGCTCCGGTCTTGCCGGTATCTCACTATCAAACCCCTCTTCCCCAGATCCGACTGCTGGTTGATCCACCGGAGACCCGATTTGATCCCCAATCTTCCCGGCCTCGTGTTCAACCGCTTCTCCCTGGCCATCCTTGCCCGCCAGTTGGGACAGGACTGTACTAAGCATTTCCAGATGTCGCTGCTCATGCTGGATGATCCCGTTGAGAATCTCCTTCATTTTCGGATCCGGAACTCTCACCAAAAGCTTTTCATAACCGAGCAGGGCCTTGGCCTTGTTCGAGGCTGCCTGAGCCAAAAGAGCTGTTATCTGGTTCGACTCCATTCGCTTGCCCCCCATTCTCATGGTTTTCTTACAGGTTATGAATATGGAGTCGGTTTTGATCATCGGCCTCGTCAAAGAGATGAAACGGGCCGCTTTCCAGCAGCCCGCAAACAATCCTCTCATTTTATCAAGAGCCCGGAGGCCGCGAAGAACGAGCAGGACAAACCATGCGACGTTTTACATTCCTCTGCGAGGAGGCGGCCCTCTGCGAAGACAAGCGGTCTCCTCAGGCGATTTGGATTATCAGGTGGTCCCCGTTGCGCTTAGCGATCGCCTCACTGTACAGTTGCAGGTACTCTACGGCCGAACGGGCCCAGGAGAAATCCTGCTCCATCCCGTTTCGTACCAGGCGCTGCCAGGCGTCCACATCCTCGCGATAAAGCTTTAGTGCCCGCGCAATTGCGCTGTAAAGGGCGCGTCCAGAGTACTCCTGGTGCACAAACCCGTTGCCCGTACCCGTAGCCGGTTCATATTCACGGATCGTATCCGCCAGGCCTCCCGTTTCGCGGACAATCGGGACTGTGCCGTAGCGTAGAGCGATCAACTGCCCCAGACCACAGGGTTCAAAACGGGAAGGCATCAGGAACATATCCGATCCGGCGTAGATGCGCTGGGCAAGCACGGGATTAAAACCAATGTGTACCGCCAGCCGCAGCGGATGGCGCTGCTTCATCTCGGTAAAGAGCCGATGGTAGTATTCGTCACCGGAGCCAAGGACCACGAACTGGATGTCCAGCCGCATCAGTTCGTCGCTGATTTCCGCAATCAGATCCAGCCCCTTCTGGTCGACGAGGCGGGTGACAATCCCCAGCACCGGCACATCGCGTACCGGCAGCTGCATCTCCCGCTGCAGAGCGTACTTGTTCTCCTTCTTGTGCTCGATTGTATCGGCATCGTAGTTCCAGTGGATGCGGGGGTCGGTTTTCGGATTGAATTCGTGATAATTGATCCCGTTTACAATGCCGTAAAGTACATTAGAACGCCTGCGTAGCAACCCTTCCATGCCTTCACCCAGCTCCGTGGTCTGGATCTCCCGGGCATAGGTCCTGCTAACGGTATTGATCAGGTCTGCGTATTGGATGCCGGCCTTCATGAAGCTGATATTACCGTAGAACTCCAGCTCATCCGGGTGGAAGTACTCTGGACCCAGACCAAACAGTTCCAGCGTCTCGGGCGGGTAATTGCCCTGGTAGAAAAGGTTGTGAATGGTCAGGATGGTTGCGATCCTCTTGTAGAACAGATTGTCCCGGTAATGAGTTTTTAGGAACAGCGGAATGGGGGCGGACTGCCAGTCGTTACAGTGGATAATGTCCGGCTGCCAGCCGATCTGCGGCAGCATCTCGAGTACCGCCTTGCAGAAATATGCGTAACGTTCCGCCTCATCATCGTAGACGTAGATCCGATCCCGGTAGTAATAGTGGTGGTTGTCAATCATGTAAACCGGAATCGTCTCATGGGCTCCCTGGTAATGGGCCTCGATCCCCTTCTGCTTGATGATTGTGGTCTGGTTCCGGCCGTTAAACCACACCGGAAAGTCGGTCACGTATTGGGCATCCTCAATCATCTTATAGCGGGGCATCACCACCCGGACATCGTTGTGGGGCAGCCCCTGGTCCACCACAATGGACAGCGCCTTGGGCAGGGAACCAGCAACGTCAGCCAGGCCTCCTGTTTTGGCGAAGGGAACCACCTCGGCTGAGACATACAAGATCTTCAGCGGCCTGTCGTACATTTAAGCAAAAGCCCTCCCTTGTTGTAGTCTACGCCTGTGCGGAATAAGAAGTGATATCTCCAGGGTTTAGCATGCGCGTTCGGGTGTCAAGGACGACCTGAGTCTATTGGGAGGGTACACCGGTTTAAATTTTTTTATACAAGACCGGGAGGAAAAAGTCACATCCAATCGAAATAGTGTAGGAAATGATTGGCACATGGGGGTTGTCTGATTTTGGCAGAAGTTGTACAGATCAAAGGCAGTCGGAACGGTCTGGTTATCCGGCTGTATCCGAGGGCGGACCTGCAGGCCATCAAGACAGACCTGACGAGCAAGCTGGAAAGCGCGAACGGCTTCTTTACCGGCGCCAGGTTTATGCTGTACAGGGATCAACAGGCGCTTCCGGCGGATGAACAGCGCGAGATTGAAGAACTCCTCCGCCGCTACGGGTTGGTTCCGGCCATGACCATGCCTCTGCCTACCCCAGAACCGAACAGAAAGGCCAAGACGATTATCCCCCCGGAACGCCCGGTTCCGGCCGGCGCCCAGCCCGCTCGGATTGTCAGGCAGGGCCTGCGCTCCGGACAGTCCGTTTCCTATTCCGGATCCGTACTGGTACTGGGGAACGTAAACATGGGTGCCAAGGTTGAAGCCGAAGGCAGTGTCCTGATCTTCGGGCGCTGTCGCGGAACAGTACTGGCCGGTACCAACGGGAACCGCGAGGCTCGCGTGGTCTGTCACTCCTTTCACGGCACGTTGGTGGCCATCGCCGACACCATCGGGTATCCGGAGGCGCCGCTCGAGCCGAGTCAATTTATCGCAGCCTGTCTCCGGGGCGATCAGATCGTGGTCGAACCAGCGTAGACCCTTGAAGCGACCAGGAGTCCGACGATCGACTTGGCGTCGCAGATCTCCCCCCGTTCTACCATCGCCACTGCTTCACTGAGCGGAACTTTTCTTACCTCCACAAACTCGTCCTCATCCGGCGCCTGCTCACCTGCCTCCAGGCCCTTCGCCAGGAAGAGGTGCATGTGTTCACTCGTAAACCCGGGTGTGGAGTAGAACCGGAGAAGGCTCTGCCATTCCCGCGCCCGGTAACCGGTTTCCTCAGCCAGTTCACGGCGCGCACACTCAAGCGGATCCTCGTTCCGGTCAATCTTCCCGGCCGGTATTTCAACCAATTCCCGACCTACCGGGTAACGGTACTGCCGTACGAGGACCACGTTTCCCTGCTCATCCAGCGCCACGACAGCCACCGCGCCGGCGTATTCAACGACCTCTCTGGTACTCGTCCGTCCATTGGGCAACTCTACCGTGTCGACCCGCAGGTTGAGAATCCGGCCCTTAAAGGCGTAATCCGACTTCAACCGCTTCTCAGTCAGTTTCAATCCCTATTCACTTCCATTCGAAAAACTTCACGTACCCGGTGCTACTCTGGTATATTGAACATCGCCCGGGGTACCTTAAAACTGAGTTTAGCACACTAATGATCTAGGAGGTCAGGAAAATGAGTATCAGACGCTGGGATCCGATCTCTGAACTGTCTACCCTGCGGGACCAGATGAACCGGATGTGGGATGCAGTTCGCCCCGTCATTCGTGAACCGGAGGAACCGCGCATAGATGTTCACCAGACCCAGGACGAGGTAATCGCCATCGCCGAACTCCCGGGAATAGAGTCCAAGGACGACATTGAAGTAGAGGTAACCAAGGAGGCCATCTCCCTGCGTGGAGAATTCCGGCGTCTCCAGGACATCCGGGATGAGGACTATATCCATTCAGAACGCTACATCGGAAGCTTTGCCCGTACCATTCCCCTGCCCGTAGAGGTTAAACCGGAGGAAGCACAGGGATCCTTTACCAATGGGCTCCTCGAGATTAGGATACCCAAAACCGAGGCCAGTAAGCAGAAGCGCTCCTACCGTGTGCCGATCTCCTAACAGACAGTACCTACCTGCAGCTGTCAAGATTATCGTGGCCCAAAAGGGCCAGGCAATGATGCTTAGGGTAAAAGCGAGAGGCGGGGGTTTTTCCCCCCGCCTCTCCGTACTCCGGCCAGAAACCAAACCCATCAGAACAAGCTCCGTAGTCGAGACCGCCGCGAGGCACATCAGGGTAGTTCCCTTAATACAGTAGCTTCTCCCTGTCAAAAAAGGCTAGCCCTACTGCCATAATGATGATACCGGCTGCAATGGTCAATCCGATTATCATCAGCAAGATACTGCTGAAATCGAGGTGTAACCACCATCGGCTAATAAGATGTTTGCCTGCAATAGCGGGAACCATCATAAACGCAAGAAGAACGAGTGAACCGGCTTTTTGGTCTTTGATACGCATTGAGCTAGCACTTGCCACATAAAGGATAAATGGAGCAGCCCCTAAGAATGCCAAAAATACGATCGGTGTGCTCAGGACTAGTAAAGCGCTGAAGACAGTCTTAAAGACTACGATCCCCAATAGCATGGACAATATGACAACCAAGTAACTAGAAATGAAGATAGCAGCGACTTTCCCGAAATAGATCGAGTACCCCGGCAAACGCGTCGCCAATAAAGGCTCTAAGGTTTTCCGTTCCCGTTCTCCAAGAAACGTATCCCTGGACATCGTCCCGGCTATGGCGAAACTGATCAACGCGCTGAACAAGAGAAGTGCGATAATGCCATTGTCGCGGTTAAGATACGAAAAGAACAGGGCAAGCAACAAAGCTATACCGTAGGTCCGCCATATGCTTTTAGTAAGGAATGCCTCCTTCAACTCTTTTGTCATTACGGTCAATATGTCATTCATTCCCCATATCTCCCTTACACGAACATTCCTTTAGCCCTTTTTTGACCGTTTTGACCCGTTGTGCGGGTTGGTCTCCTCCTCAAGGCCCTCCCAAAATTTCTCAATGATGAATACTCCCCATCCATAAGCGAATATGAGTATTCCACTTACTTTGAATGGATCGTAGTTTATGTATTCACACAGGCTAGGAGTCAACCAAAGAACAACGCCTACTAGTAATAAGTCAACAATCCTTTTCTTATTTTTTTGAGAGGTTTGCACTTGACGAAAATAGTACACCAAGGCCGCAACCAGTACCAATCCGACAATGATTTGGAGATCCACGGTCACCTCGTTCACCCCTTAACTGGATATTTGCATGCTATAGAAATAGATTTTACGCTGTGTTCCGTCAAATTCCTTTTCATAAAAATCGGCAAATGTGGGAGAAATGACGCTACTTGAATTAGTTTCCGTCTCGAACGTGAATGAGTACTTGCGACCAGCATAAAGATAGAATTGCTCCGTGCGACTAACGTATTGATTATCAAAGTAGCCAGGACTGGGATCATAAATAGTTCTTGTAATGGCTTGCCCAGTAGTGGTATCAGTTACTTTGACTCTTACTTTTAGTGAACTGCCGCTAATGATGCGTCCCGTAAGGTAGAATTTAGTGGATACAGTATAGTTTCCACTTGTAGATGGCGTGAAATAATCCCATCCCCAAGCTTTCGCCCAGTAAGTACCATACAACTCCGCCCTTGATCCGTTCCTAATATCATCGGAGGCCGCCCAAGTAGCTCCGCTCCAACCGATACCGGAACCACCTTTGGATTGAGTGCGATTGGGCCAATAATATATTATTTTCACTACACCAAGAGGAGCAACGGAGTCGGTAGCCTTCTTAGATTCCAGTTCAAGAGAGGTTTCGACGCTATCTGAAGTCCTCGCCCCCTGGATGATTTGTTCTAAGACTCGCTGATCCGCTTCCGCTTTTTGTTGATCGGCAATGGCTTTATTTTCGTTAAACTTTTTGATGGCTTCATCCGGCGGCAATGCTTGTGGACCCTCTCTCTGCTCCTCAAGCCAAATGTCCAAAGGACTAAGATTGCTCTGGGAAACTGAAGCAGCATACGCAACGGAGCCCGCTAACCCTAATAGTAAGCAAAAGATTGTCAGGGTTACAATTACTCTTCTCATTTGATTTGAATAATCCTCCTTCTCCCATTTGATTTAATTACCGCTGTAACCGACCACCATGTCGCAAATGTCCTACTATCACCCCCTTACCCTCAATTTTACAAAGGGCACTCCTTTCCGCCGCCAAAAACTACCCCCCCCCCCGATCTAAGAATATCGAGGACTCAAATCCTTTGCACACCCACCATACCAAGGTGTCAACCATCTTGTCCCAGTTTTGGCTTGAAATAGAGGCGTATGATCCTGAAAGGTGGAGATTTGGACCCGAAACTAGTGGGAACGGGAATAGACTCTTCCTATATTTGTTGGAGTCAGTCCCCAAAAATAAAAAGGAGCTTTCGCCCCTTTCTCAAAAACGGTATCCTCTATTTCACTCTTCTTAGCTCTTCCGGCGTATCCGGCTGATGCCAGAACAGCCAGCTCGCCGGCTGTACGACCACGACGGCGACCAACAGGGCCGTCTGGCTCGCCAGTATTAACAGTAATCTCTTCACAGTCTCACCTCCCCTCGGCTCGTAAAGATTCCCAATACTGCCGCCAAGAACCGATCCACAACAGCCAGTGCCCGGTAGCCCCAGGGCAAGACGGTGAAGGTCTGAATGAGCAGTCCCAGGCCGCCCGCCACAACCAACTCGGGAGAAACGGATTTTCCGAAACTAAGGTAGAGGAGAAGGTAGAAACCCAGCACGGAATAAGCCCAAGCTTTCAAGCGCCGTTTTTCCCGACGGCTCACTACCGGGCGTGCAGGTGTGTCCGCAGGTACGTAAAGCCAAACGGCCAGCGCTGCCATACAGAGAACGGCAAGGACGAAGGGAAGAAGGTGACAAGAGATTTGGCGGGTGAGCAGGATGCCGGCTGCACCGGCAAGCATGAAGGTACTTAGAGAACTTATTAGACAACGGTCAAACGCCACGCAGTGCGCCCCGCCCGCCGGTAAACGGAAAAGGGTCGCCGTCCCCGCCGCCATCCAGGTAGACGGGCCGATGCCTAGCAATAAAGGCAGGATGGCCAAAATTGTGAGTTGCACTAGGCCGCCCAGGAGGGCTTCCAGACCGTAAGCTAGAACCTTTAGCCGGGCCCGTTCCAGATCCAGTTCGGTCTGCAGATAGACCGCCAACTGTTCGGCCCAACGGCGAATCATCGTGGCACCCCTGGTAACGGAAACCAAACGGTAAAGGTGGTAGGGTTATGGTCGACTTCCACCTGTCCCCCGATGCCGGTCACCACTTCCCGCACCAGGGTGAGCCCCAGACCCCGACCCGTGCCCCGTGTGGTGAAATCGGGGTCGAAGATCCGCTCCCGGTGTTCGGGCATAATCCCCGGGCCATTGTCACGAACGTGTATGATCAGTTCTTCACCGTATCGACTTAAAGTGCAAGTAACTTTCCTTTGCCCAGGCGGCTGGACCATCACGGCCTCGAAGGCGTTATCCAAGAGGTTGCCCAGGACACCGACCAAAACGTAAGCGAGGGATACGGGCAACAGACCGACGGTGTCTTCCACATCCAGTTCGAAGCTCACTCCTCGCCCCGGGGCTTGCTGGACCCAGGCCTGCAAAAAGGTCGCCAGCACGGGATCGCCGCATTGAACCGCCTCGTTGGCGTTAGCGCTAACCTGAATCATTTCGGCCAGGTATTCGCGCCCCATTTCTTCGCGCCCGGTTTGAAACAGGGCGGCCAACGCCTGGAGGTGATTCAACAGGTCGTGTCGTTGTGCCCGCACCACGTGGAGGAAGCCACGGGCGGTTTCCACTGCCCTCTTTTGGTTGTCCAACGCGTAGCGTTGTGCCTCACCGGCCATTATCCAGCTAACGAGTAACACAACCAGGGCATAGTGAAAGAGCGTAAACACCCCGGCGACCAAGACACCTCGTGGCCCGAGCAAGCCGTTAACCTGCAAGACTTGGATGCCGAGGGCTACCAGGAGTAGCTGGCCGAGAACGGCCGCAAGTATAATGTAAGCCACCGTAGAAAACTGATGATGATTGTTACAGGTGTGCTGGTTGTTTCCTGTACCGGATGTTTTCGAACAGAATTTCACACGAACTACCCCGTCTCAGTATAAGTCCATGTTGTAGCATCCCTCAGCCGATGTGTATGGATTTGAAACCGAAAGGTAGCGGAAATGACCTGAAATGTAGGTTTATTGACCTGAAATAGAAGACGAAGCTTCTAACCGCTTCCTGAACTCCGTCAGGCAATTGCGGCTAAGGAACGCCTCTCCCGAAAAATTGCGGAAGACAATTCGGTAACTGTTGTTGTTCCAAGCCTCGATCCTGGTTACCCAGTCCAGGTTTACCAGATAGCCTCGGTGGGTGCGAAGAAAGTTGGGTAAGCGGGCCAGTCTATCCTGGATCGCTCCCAGATTCTGGCGGGCAGTATAGTTGGTGGCTGCGGTATGGATAATAACCCCTTTAGGCTTATCGGTTTCTATAGAGATGACTTGCACGTCATCCACTTCATCCAGTAGTCGCCGAAAGCGGACTGGAGGCGCTGGATCTCGTTGCCCGTTATAACCTCCGGCCAGGCCAGCAGAATGCGCAACCATGAATCCGTCCAGATGTCCCGCAGCTCAGTGACACCAACGGCCTGGGCCAGCACTGGTATAATAAGAATCTGGACTACGGCTAAGCTGCCCAAGGCAAAGAGCGTACCGATCAAACCACGGAGAAAGGAAACCCGGAAGAAAGCAACAAGCAGTAGAGTGAGCACCAGCACGCCGATCAGCGTGTGAACACCGTAGGGCAGCGGTAGCGCCCGCACACCCCAAGCCGCCAGGGCCGAAAGAACGGCAGCCGGAAATATCAGACGGGATTCCCAGCGTAACCCGAGTATGGCGGCCGCCATGCTGAGCAAAACTACGCTTTCGGGTATGGAGTGCAAAACGACGGCTACCAACGGTATCCGATCCATGGCTGCACCTTCCACATACTACTATTCCTTCTTTAATTCGCCAATCATTGCCATAATCCTTCACAGAAAACTGTTAATTCCTCTTTTGTATAGTAAGTCCCAGGACTACTTGAAGGATTATGGTCCTTAGGGTCGAGTCCCTTATCTACATGACACATTCAATGGTCATCTGGTTGCAAGTATTTCCGTTAAAACTTGAGTTTGACACCAACCCCGTGAAAAACAGTGCCACAAATGCTAGACCCCTTGATAATCCTGAACAGACCTTCGCCAAAACCAGAAAACGCGGT
>QZIR01000071.1 GCA_003604975.1 Desulforudis sp.
AAAATTACCAAATATCCCAGTACACTTTTGTCCGATTCACCCCATAGATAGGGACTTTGTTTCATCAAAACTTTTCATCAACGTGTTATAGCAATTCATAATATGTGCCCATCACAGCTCATTCAGCCACGGTTCCAGCCACGAGACAATCAGGGGATAGAGCCATTCATCGAACATTCCATCGAGGTACAGGACGAAAAGAGCCAGCAAAAGCATGGTCCCGACCAGGATCCATCCGCTATAATTTGGACGAGGGAGGATCAGGGCACGGGTAGCCTCATTGCGTCCATTGGTCACCCGCAGGCTGCCAAATCGATAATAACCGTTCAGAGTAACCGAATCCCCAGGCATAGGAGCGCTACCACGCAGCTCGCCCCGTAGGAGGCAGGAGACCTCTTCCCCGTTATCTCTGGTCACCCGGAAGTCATACACCCTGATCCTGCCGAACCGGTACGCGGAACGAAGCTCAGGGAAAATACGGACAAGGAGCTCGTCCAGAAGGACAAGATTCATGGGGCCATTGAGCCGGACGATCAGCAGGAGCAACAGGATGCCGCCACTGGCAATGAACGTGCCGAAAAGATCGTTGAGGAACCTGAAGAGCGAGAATGGTGCAGCAAGGCAGATGAAAAACCAGAATATCTTGCTGAGAGCAAGAGCCCAGTCTGTCCGGCCCTCTTCCTCGTAGGTTCTCATTCGGGCAATACGTCCTGTTATGCTTGGCATGGTGGCCTCCTCTGTTTATGGCAATCGCCTTGGCCCAAAGCCGCGGAGCAACCAGCGCATGAACCTGAACGGCGCCATGAGCAGGTCATAGAGCAGGTTGGAAATCAATCGGTCCGATACCCCTCGCCCAAATATCATGCGAATGAGGGATATTACAAAGCAAAGCATGAGAATGGCGAAAAGCCAGGGCGGGAGCGACTCGACGATGGCATCGATAAACGGCCCGAACAGGGCCAGGAACAAAATGGTGCCGAAAAGCGTCAGCGCAAGCTGGCGAAATCCGATAATCATCAGCAGGCCGGCGCCAACAAGCGCCAGGACATATGCCTCCTCCGGGATAAACATCAATAAGGCAGTGAACATATATCGTTACCTCCTGTTATTCCAAATTAAACATTACCAATTATTTATCGCCATCATTATCAAATATTTTCTTTACATATCTATCAAACCTCGTTGACGCTATGATAATCAGTATAATTGATGCCACGTTTCCATATACATCAATATATTCAGGATAATTAAAAATTCTATATATTATTCCGCCAAGCAGGACAAGCCAAATTGGAAAAATTACCAACTCTGGACGCGACCCAATATCATTATTTTTTCTCATATCTTCAATAAGATCGCTATATACAAGTGAAACAATAACGATATACATTAAAGATAACGCCCATTGCTCCATAATCACCCTCAGTTCGTTTCTATTGAAACATTGCTAACTCATGTAATTTCATGCCCATCTCAAAAGCATTCTCTGGATTTACGGTATCCATATCAATTGCACTCAGAGCCCAGAGTTCCTTGCCAGCACAATGCGCTTCGGCCACCGGGCAGGAACCGGCGAGGTGACTTTGGTGCTGCTTCACCTGGAACGGCAGATCGGCTTTTCCCAGGCGCATATGCAACGGACTGCGCACAGGCCCGCACCGGAGCGGCACTCCCTCTTCCTGCGCCAGGCCGGTAAATGTCTGACGCCGATCCGGATCACCTTCCCAGGAAAGCGGAAGCCCATATGCTGCCAGGGAATCAGTCGATGGATAAGAAATCGGGCGAAGAACTAGCGCCTCACCCAATCCCTCCCGGAAGGCGGTCCAGACAGCCCGGCGATTCGCAAGACGCCCGGGCAAGTCACTGATGCCCGCAACAGCCAGAGCAGCTGCAAGCGGATGCAGACGATAGTTCAGACCAAGATCATGGACAGAATCACAGTCGAAGCCGAACTCCCGACGCGAACGGGAGGGATGCTGGGTGATTGCCATGGCCCCCTTGAAAATGCCAGAATCGTTTGTCGCCAGCAACCCGCCCTCTCCGCCAGAGACCAGTTTGCCCCGGCCCAGGCTGAAACAGCAGGCGTCACCAAATCCGGCTGCCGATTTCCCTTCCACCTCTGCCCCAAAGGCATGCGCGCCATCCGCGATCACCGCGAGACCATGCTTCCTGGCCATCTCCAGGAAAGGATCCATTGGGGCGATATCGCCAAAGAGATGTACCGGCAGAATAGCCCTGGTGCGGGGACCAATCCGGTCGCTGACACTCTGCGGATCCAGGCAGAGGGTATCGGGGAGGATATCGGCGAATACTGGGGTCGCCCCGACAAAGAGCACTGGTGAGATACTCTGTCCCCAGGAGTAGGGGGTAACAATCACCTCGTCACCCTGACCGATGCCGCGGGCAAGGAGAGCCGCGTGCAGGGCTGCCGTCCCGCTTGAAACAGCAAGCACATTTCGCACCCCAAGGAATCTCGCCATTTCCCTTTCCAGCTCAGCCACCATGCCCGCGCCCTCAAGGTCGGAAAGCCACGAAGGATCCCCTATCCCAACTGTGGCGGCATGCTGCAGCATCGCTGCCTGAAAAAGGCTCATCCCTGACCCGGGTGACTGGTGAACGGGGGTATCAGCCTGAGAAAAACCCCTTACCGTTGTTCTGTCATAATGATTCATCACTCCTCCCATTATTTCATCCAGCGGGCCTGTTGCCGTTGCCCAGCCAGTTCTCGTAAATGCTGGTTCAGCTCAACGGTATTCAATCGACCATTGGCATCCACTATTTTCTGTTCGAGGAGATCTGCAGGGATTTCTGCACCCGGGCGGAGACCATTCAACCCGTTCCAGGGCAGGAGGCTCTGGCTGCTGGTCATTGCAAGTGAGCGCAGCCGGATAAATTCGAGTTCAAGCGGATCGTCGGCATCCAGATGGTCGTTTGTCGCGGCTTGCAGGTGCTGGTTTTCAATGACGGACCCCAGCTTGCCAGCTGCGGCATCCGCCCGCAAACCTGCCTGGATCAGTATTTCCTGAAGAGAGCGGCCGCTGGGCCGAAGTGGAGCGAGAATATCAGGGGCCGCCTCCATCGCCGCCGGAGCCAACGTGCGCTCAAAACGCCTCGCCAACATGGGCAGCAGTTCCCTGATCTCACTTGAACTGGGTTTGGAAACTGGGATAGATACCCTAAACCGGTCGAGAAGGGCGGGATCAAGAAGGTCCGGCCGGTTGCTGGCTCCGACGAAGAGGACCCGGCCCCGCAGGTGCATGCTCCCCAGCCAGTTGAAGATCCTCGCAAGCAGCCGCTCGCTGGTACCTGAGTCATTTGATCCACCGGTGGACCGCTGGCCAAGCAACTGGTCAATCTCATCGAAAAAGAAGACACAGGGGGCCAACTGCTCCACAACTGTAATGACACGCTCGAGCTGCTGTTCGCTCTGCCCAACCCATGGAGACCTGACACTCCGCATCTCCAGCAGAGGCCAACCAAGCTCACAGGCCAGGGCCTGGACCACATGGCTCTTGCCGCAGCCGGGCTCCCCATGCAGCAGGATGGCCTGAGGCGCTGGCCGGCCAGCCCTGATCTGGGGAATGATCAGGTTGCCGATATATTCCTTGAGCGTCTGCAGCCCAGCGACATTCTGGAAACCGCTCTGAGGCTCAGAGACTTCGACGAGATCCTGAGCCAGTTGCCGGATCGCGCGGGCCTTGACCTCTCGTACTTCCGTACGCGATACGGGCCGGTGGAAATGAGCGGCTTCTCTGTAGAGCCCGTGAATCTCTACCAGAGGAATTCCCGCGGTTATGGCGGTCAGCTCCTCAGCGGACAGACCATCCTCCAGGGCACCAAACTCATGGCGTCCATTGGCTCTCAGCCTTTCGATAAGCTTGATGTACGCCCCGCGTTCTTCCACTGAAGGAAGACCAACAGATATCCGCCTGTATGCCGGAGAGCGGCTCAGAAGCTCCACCGGCATCGTCTCGTAGGTAACCAGAATGATCCGCGAACGGCCGCTGGCGATGTCATCATCAACTGCAAGCTGATGGAGGATCTCCGCAATCTGCACCTCTTCGCTTGAAATGCCGGCCTGATTGACCGATGTCGGGGCCAGATGCTCCCCGTAATGGACCAGCACGACCCAACGCTCATTGGGGTTACGAAGCAAAGCGAAAAGCCCTTTCATGACATTGAGCGCACTGGCCTGCGTAGCAAGGCGACGCATCACCTCGTGAGTCTGATTTGCAGGTTCGGGGACTTCCCGGACCACTCCCATGGCCGGTAGAAATACCGCAACCCGATACCCTTCCTTGCACAGGTGCGAGGCGATGAAAAAGTTGAGAGAGGAGGGGTTTATCTCCCCTTCGGGCCAGTAGTAGAGGTCCTGGGTATTGAAGGTGAGGATGACATGCTGCCGCACGGCAAGGGCTCTATCAATCTCATCAAGGAAGGTCGGTTTCATTGGTTCTCCTCCATTTTCAGGGTTAATGAGCGGGGCTTGCTGGTTTCAGGATGCCGGGATTCCTGCGGTACACTTGGTTCGGTACCACAATATTGGCCGTTTTCGGAGATTTGACGGACCGGTATCGAATGGCTGCCCCTTCTTTCGAAGCGGCCTGGCTCAGCTTTCGGCCAAGCTTCGGTCCAATCATCCCCTTCTTAAAGGTTCCCCGGAAATTCATCTTTGGCAGAACGGTCCGAAGCTTGTCCACCTTAGGCTTAGAATAATCCCAGAGTTTGTACTTCTGGACATCCTTGTATTTCAGGATATTTTGTGCCTTGGGCGCTTCCTTCAGCGCCGTGGCCCGGCTCTCCGACAGATAAACGCCCTTGCCGAAACGGGCTTCGGCGCTCATTTTACTGGCCGCAAAGCCCTTCTGGGCGATCTTACGGGCCGCTGCTTTGCTGGTGGCATGGAAGAGAAAGGCCTCAGCGGTCGTGGCCGAAATAGACTGCAGCGACCAGACGACAACGAGAACCACCGCGATTTTCCTGAAGATCGTGTTCATTTCTCTCCCTCCTTTTGGATTGCGATTGTGATTACCGGCACCATTAAGCCCGTTCCTTTTTCCCCACTAACCCTGACAGCAAGCTGGTCTTCGGCCGATTGGCAACCGGCGCCTGCTTGATCGGCGCAGCCGATACCGTGCGGCCCCTGGCGGCGGTGCCAGCACCACTCCCCATCGTCCTGGCAAGCACACCGCCCTCAGGCCGGCCGTGGGTGCTCCCACCCGATCGCTGCAGGGAAAGACCGCGTTTGGCCATCTCCCGCTCGATCCGCTTGAGCTCGCCATGACACTCCAGTCCGGAGAAACCGCTCATGTCGAGGTGCAGCTCACCGGTCTGCCTGTCCACTTTCGCCCAGACACAGGTCCGGCCACTGGTGGCCCGCAGGCCTTCACCGCGCCGTTCAACTGCATAACCCAACCCCGCAAGCGACTGGGCGGCCAGACTCCTGGTGACCTGACCCTCCGCAGCGGCGAGCTGGGAATGAACCTCATCCCGGATGGTCTGCAGACGGGACTGTGCCGCCCTGACCTGCAGCAGGTCAATACTTTTGCCACCGGCATTGCGGAGGCTTTCACCCCATGCCCGCGACTGCTTGGCCAGGCGGTCCAGCTCAGCCCCATGCTCGAACCGGGCAAAGGTGCCCAGGACATTCTTCTCCGCCAAGACCGAACACATGGCCTGAACGGCAAGGATATCCCTGTTTCCCTGACCGGCAAGGTGGGACTGGCCGGACGTCGTCGAATGCATCCGCATGCTCAGTTCCCGTTGCCACGCCTCAGTGCGCTCCTTGGCATTCTGCCAGCGCTGGGCACGCAGCTCTGCGCGCACCCGCGCTGCCTCCGCCTCCGCTGCCCGACGCGCAATCAGGACCGAATCCACCACCGCATCGGCGGCAGCACTGTTGCTTTCTACCCTCGGACTGTAGGACGTTTCCTCGCTCATCTCGATACCTCCATCGGTTGAAAGTTATGCGCCGACCCCCATGGGATCGAACCCCTTGGAGCTGACCGTATAGTTAAACTCTTCACCCTGGCTGGATTCCGGCTTGTCTGCCGGTGCCGGCCCCGGTTCGGACGCAATGGTTTCGAATTCGCCCGCCGGGGCAGCCTCAGGCGCAGACGCTGCCTGGGGTGCGTTCTCCAACTGACGCTCCTTCGGCTGCCAGCCGAAAAGGCCCAGGATCGCCTGGCCCTGGTCGATGGCCATATCCAAACCTGTCTGAAGGATGCCGTGCGCCCTGTTAACCAGCTCCAGTATCAGGGACAAGACTCCTCCGGTAACCGCCAGAGGCAGAAAGGCGGCAGCCGTGATGCAGAACAGGATGATCCATTTGAGCATGGGCAGCGCCCCGTTGAAACTGACCAACCCTGCTCCAATGACCGCGGCATTGGCACACAGAAAGGCGACCAGGGGAATCCATGCCTGAGGAACATAACTCTGGGCCGTAGCCACAACACTTTCCTGCAACCTGGCAATTGCCGCATCGATCTCATCACCACCCTCAGCGACTGGGGCCTCCCTCACCTGGGCAACCTGAGCACCCGGCAATATTTCATGGACGATTATGTCTGTCCGGTAGTACCCCAGCAGAAACTGCGAGGTCACCGCAACCATAATGCCCAGGATGCAGATAGCTATAAATACCCCCCGGAGAAAAGGCTTAAAGTTGCCCATCCATGGCGCCAGGTGGGTTACCCCCATGACATCGAACAGGAACAGACCCCAGGCGATTGCCGCCGTCCAGGTCGCAATCGCCATCAGCATACCGGGGCTGGTTTCGGTAAGCAGATTTGCCTCCAGGCCAAGACTGTCGAATGTCTGGCCCAGCACCCCAAGTTCACAGGTTAGGAAGATTACTGTCAGAACCGTATAGATAAGGGCACCGAAAACCCACATGATATAATGGCGATTGGACTGATTGGGCGATTCACCCTGAATCTGCTCCCGGACCCAGGCCCGGATCGCCTGGCGGCTGCTCCGGCACCACTCCACGATCATCTGCAAGGGGCTGTAGATAAACATCATACAGCATGCATTGAGACGGGTGACGCCATCACGGTTTGCGCCAAGCCAGCACAGTCCGCCGACACCAGCGATGACAATGGCGACAAGCGCGACTATCAGCGTGTCTTGGGTAACAGGCAGGGTCATCTGTTCGTCCTCCACTGGTTCGGGTTGATCAGGGATATCGGTGAAGCCACAAAATATTTTTTAGTTGTGCTGACTGGCCATCACCGTGAACGAACGCATGACTGATGTAGATCGGCTTCTGTTGCCAGGCGCCGCAGCCCCGTTCCTGTGGCAGGAATGGTTAGTCTTTATTAGTCGCCGTCCATACCCGCCTCCCTCGCTTCTCTCCTGGTTTCAAGTTGTCTATTGTGCTTCACTGCTCTCTAATCAAATAATATGCCAATTCCATTATCGGGCTTCGCAAACTCCCAAATTTTCTAAAATTATATTTCATTACAGCTAATTATAAACATACACCCCTTCGGCAATCCCTAGGTGCGGAACCTCGCTCCAGCCAGGAAAAACTCACAACCAAAACCGACTGTGATGCTGGCCAGCTCACAAAACATTAACTCGAAATAACCTCTCGCTTTCAGTTCTGCTTCTGTTTCCGAGCGCCGCAGCCCCATTCCAATGGCGGGAAAATCGAGTGACAGTCTCATCTCCAGAAATGAGCCGCAGACCATTTCTCATAGGACTCAATGGTGCGGATCGGATTAACATCCCGCTCTATTCCGGCGGCGATCAACCGGGCACAGGCCAGAACAGGATCACTTTCCGGCCGCTTGCCGTCACTGATGCCCGGTGCATGCGAGGAACCCTTATCAGGAAGTTCCTGCCGCCCTGGCTTCGGGACTTCATTCGCTGGGAATCGATTTTGGATCCGGTATAACCCGCCGATAACGGCGAGCGCACAGATGATGATCAGGACAGCGGTGAGTTCCTGGGTGAAGAGTATGTTCAGCATGTTCGTTCCTCCACTGGTTCGGGTTGATCAGGGATATCGGTGAAGCCACAATGTTTTGTTATTCGTGACCGGATTGGCCATCACCTTGAACGAACTTCTGACTGAATTGGATCGGCTTCTGTTGCCAGGCGCCGGCGCCCCGTTCCTGTGGCAGGAATGTTGTTTCATATCAGGTCTCCATTGCCGCCTCCGTCCCTTCTCTCCTGGAAATAAGATACTTCATCGTCTCAGACCCCATGGCTGCGGATAGTTCTCCTGGCCTTCAATAGTTAAAGAACTCATAATAAATTACGGTGCACTATCATCCCGCCGGCCGACATCCGCCATGATGGTCAGCCTCATCACCACCAGCAGCACAAATTCGGCTGCGGCCATCGGCAGGACGGCGACAGCACTGACACCCCACAGAAGGAGCAGATGCATCAGGGCGAAGCTGCCATTCATGCTGAAAAGACCAGCGCCGATGATCGAGGCATTGGCAGCGAGAACAACCGCCAAAGGTAACCATGCTTGGGCATCCTGCTCGCCAATGCTGACTGGTCCTTCGGAATTACCCTCTCCGTGCACCTGCCCGGCTTGCGCAACCGCGAATCCAGCTGTTCCCTTGTCGGCAGACAAGCTTGTGCGGTAGAAACCCATGACGATCTGCGAAGAAAACGCCAGAATGATACCCAGGATGCAGAATGCGGCTAACGCCTTTCGGGCGAGACCACTAATCCCGTGCATCCAGGGCTGCAGGCTTGTAATACCCCAGACCTCAAGCAGGAAAAATCCAAAGGTGACGGCTGCGGCCCAGGTGGCGATCGCCAGCAGCGTGCCCGGACTTGTTGCGGAGAACAGGTTTTCTCCCAGGCCGAGACTGTAGTAGGCGTGATCAAGAACACCCAGTTGACAGAACATCAGGATCAGACTGAGCACTAAACAGATGAAGGAGCCGAGCCAATGCCGGTGCCCCATATTGGAATACCTGGCCCTCATCTGCTCCTGCCGCCAGGACAAAATGGCCCTCTGGCCATTCTGGCACCACTCTCCGACTTGATAAAGGGCTATAAAGAAAATGCGCAAGAACCTGCGGACACCCTCTTGCCTGGCAAGCCGCCAGCACAAGAGGCACATGCCACCAATAAATCCTCCGGCAACTATTAAGGCAATCAGTGTGTCGTGGGTAATAGGCAGGGTCAGCATGTTCGTTCCTCCTCTGGTTCAGGTTGATCAGGGGTATCGGTGAAGCCACAATTTTTTTATTCGTGACCGGACAGGCCATCACCGTGAACGAACTTCTGACTGATGTGGATCGGCTTCTGTTGCCAGGCGCCGTCGCCCCGTTCCTGTGGCGGGAATAGTTCATCTTTACATCATGCCGTCCATAGCCGCCTCCCTCGCTTCTCTCCTGGAAATAAGTTCCTTCATAGCCTCAGGCCTCCTGGTTGTAGATAGTTCTTTTGGCCTTCAAAAGTAACTAGCAACTCATAAAATACAACCGCCCGTCAGGCCCCCTCACCGGCGATAGCCGGGCTGATATCCTGGTCCGGGCTCAGAAACTGTACGTCTCCCGCTTTCATCGCCAGGAGTGCCTGCGCCCAGACCTCCCGGGTCTTCTTCGTCTTGTTCGGGTCTGCCTCTTTCTCAAAGGCGACAACGATCACCCGCGCACCGTGCAGGTCAACCTCGCTCTTGAGATGCTGGTTGTCCACCATGTCGCTGGCCACGATGATGATTCTCTCCTGGTCTTGTTCCATGGTGGCCAAGCGGTCGCCGCAGGCAGCAAAAAATCCGTGGATGTCGGTTTTGGGCGCTTTCACCGGCTTGAGCGCCCGGATGTACTTGATCGCCTGCAGCCGCACCAAGTCCTGCTGCGCCTTCTCCACCTTCGCCTGCCGCTTGGCGCGAAGATCAAGAAAATTGTTCGTCGACACCGCGGATTCCGGGATAACAAGGACCTGCGGCAGCAACTGGGTATCCGCGTTGTCCAGATAACTCTTGTCGGTTATCCTGCGGCCGTACAGACGGTCCCCCGGCTCCATGATCTTGAGGATAAGCTTCTCCATGAGCTTCATGCTCAGGTTCCGCAGATCATACGAGCCGCTCTCGTCCACGCCGACAATGAAGAACCGTGTAGCTTCCGCCGGGGTATTGCATGCCAGCAGACAACAGAGGCAAACAAATACGGCGGCGATGTGCTTAATCCTTTTCATGTCGGTCCTCCTGGAAATGGGTTGGATGTGGAGTGGATGCATTGGCTCATTAATCCTTATTGCAACTCATAAAATTCTGACTGGGACACCGTGACATCCTTGGCTTTGAATTGAACGGGACAGAAAGGCCCAGAGACAGCATGGGATTTCCCCGTTCTCATCGCCAGAAGCTTTCCTCCGACCATTTCGCATACGCCTTCATGGTTCGGACCAATTCAACATCCCTCTCCAGGCCCGCGGCGATAAGCCGCGCCCCATACAAGGCGGTATTACTTTCCAGCCGCTCGCCATCGGGCGTGGATACTTTCCGCCCGTGCTTCACGCCCGAGGACAGGGAAAAGCGATACTGGAACCAGAACCGCCCGCCGGCTATGACGCGCGCAAGCGCGAAACAAAGGACGGCGATGAGTTCCGGGGTGTAGAGCAGGGTCAGCATGTTCGTCCCTCCACTGGTTCAGGTTGATCAGGGGTCAGGTGAAGCCACAATGTTTTTGTATTCTTGACCGGACTGGCCATCACCTTGAACGAACTTCCGACTGAATCGGATCGGCTTCTGTTGCCAGGCGCCGCTGCCCCGTTCCTGTGGCAGGAAGGATTATTCCTTACGCGCCCTGGACACCTCCCTCGCTTCTCTCCTTAACTCATGTTGCTTCATCGTCGCAGACCTCCTGGAATTGGGTTAATGGTTTGCAAGCCAACCGCTCGCTCACCTTACAGAAGGCTTCAATAGTTATTTGCAACTCATAAAAAATTACCACGACCAATAGGAGGAAACACCCTTTGGACATCACAGGTTTTACATGATATGCTGCATCAGCAAGAGAATCTTGAGCGCATCCGAAGATTGGCAAACGCATCAGTGATGCAGAAAGAACAGGAAATTACCGGGCAACAAGGAAAAGAGGAATGGGCAGCGATCTGCTTGACCAGGCAGCCACACAAGAATTCGAAATTTTCAAGCTTGGACATCCAGCCCTGCGCTTGCGATCCGAAGAGGTCAACCCTTCGGAAATAGGCAGTGAGAAAATAAACAACATACTTGTCCGCTTGAAGCAGACTAAACAAACCGTCGGTCTCTCCGCACCGCAGTTGGGTATTAATTACAGGATATTCCTGACTGAATTACCGACGCGCCTGAGTTCCAGGTATTTGGGATACACCCCATCACCCCTGCAGATTTGGATTAACCCCTCCTACACGGTTGTTGACGACACAATGCTGGGGGGCTGTGAATCTTGCTTAAGTGTGCCAGGTTATATCGGTCGGGTTTTACGACCTGCGGCTATCGAGGTTCAGGCCCTCAACGAGGACGGAAAATCAGTCATCGAAACCCTCTCCGGCTGGAATGCACGTGTTTTCCTCCATGAATATGACCATCTTGATGGGATACTCTATGTGGACAAACTGGCCGAAGATCCTGAAGGCCGTAAAGAACTTTTCGAAAAATCAATGTGGGAGGTGATTGAGGCAGAAAAACGGAAAGCGGGCGATGCGGAGTGGCTTGCCCGCTTTAGATTGAAACAATGAGCTGAATGCGATATGAGGGAAAATCAGTAAAAATGGGTTATTTCACCAACGAGCAAGCTCCTGACCCGGTCAAGAGAAATGTGCCCTTTCCTTAGGCTGCTGTTTGCATAGACTTTAGGACTCCATCAAGCCCTTGGTACACGAAGCAATATTGACGTGCATGGAGCAAAAAACATGCAGCTGCAATCGGCGATATCATGCCGCCGCTATTTGAGGTACGCACTACTATTGAGCTTGAGCCACGCGGTTAAGAGTTAAATTAACGCGATGTTCATGGGCAGCAATGAAGGCGTCTTTGATAGACTGCGCCAGAATACTTTTATCAGACGTAATAATGTCAAAGGTTAATTTTGGTCGTCCGGTATTAGAAATACCCGCCTCAATTTCAACATCGATTCCTAACAATTTACGTACTGACGCCTTGATTATCTCTCGCCCGGATGCTTCGTTAGCAAAACCCGTAATTACGCCCCTATATTTAGCAGGGTCATGATTATCTTTTTGTCCCTCCTGAGGCTTGCCAGCGGCTTGTCTAGGGGCCTGAGGCCCTTTACCGACTGCACCCTTGGGCTTACTGGACTTTCCAGTTATTTGTCCTGTTTTTATTGGTGCAGCAGATTGACTAGGATTGATGTAACGAATTGGCAGTCCAGCAAGTTCGATGATATCGTTTCCTGAAAGATACGGAGCAATATTCCTTAACTCATCACGAACACGCCTCTGCAAGTCAGCCTTCGCGAAACTTCCCGATTTCATTAGACCCTTCTTAAAAAAAGGATTCCCATAATTTTTGTATGCTAATTTTAATGCGTCTGCTTTGCGATTCGCGTCTAAAAGTCGTGAAACATGTACAAAATCGAACAATTGCGAATTATCTTCGAGCTCAAAACAATAATCAGCAAAAAATGCATCCTTTCCAGTGTTTCCAGAGGGGAATTGAACGTGGGTATCATATATTCCTCTTGACGGTAATACAGCATCTGCCAAGTGTCCAAGTACAGAGTACTCGGCAATCATCTCAGTTCTGCACTTCGAACATATACGTGTTGTTGATTTATGCAAATCCAAAAAAGGAGGTTCATTAACACATAAAGGACATTGCCAATGAATATGTTGATTATTATTTATACCATTGCATAAACCATAGGGAATTTTACGACTCCTGAAAATTTTAGTATTACCTATAACAGGTTCCGCACCTTTTCTTTTATTAAGTGCTTTTGCAACCATTGAATAAGCATGCCCACCCGATCCAACTGTTTCCGTCCGAGACTCCGTAACATATCGAAAATCGAAACGTCTCGCAGAGATCTTTGCTTTTTTAGTAGATTCAGGAAGGTCGTTCGCTTTCATTTTTTCCAATATCTTTTCAGACTCAGCTGTTGCTTTTTTACTGTCACCCGTTTCTCTCATTATTCTGTGGTAGGCATCATCCTTGGCCTTGTTCGCCTCACGGTCATCCCAATGATTTGCCATTTTTGCAGGAAACCACCACGTGAAAGTTTTGCTCCCTTTTATACATGGCAATAATTCACAAACTATAAGCTCGACGCATATTTCCAAACCATGAAGGTAAGCCCCGTCGAAAAAATCATTATCACTTGCGTAATTTTTACCATCAAGCCATAAACAAAAAGTCGAAAGAGCAACATCTCCCTGAAAACTTTCATTTAATCTCTTCAATTTACCAGATATATTACTCTTTTTTCCAATGATACTATCAATCTCCTTTCCCACTATCCTGGCATCAGGATAGTATGGAGCCTTATTATAAAAATTGACACCATTTTCTCGAAGAAACTCTTGCGCTCTGTATGAATTACTTATAGCGCCGTCCTCATCATCACCCCAACAAACAAGTATAACCCCACCAATAGCAGACCTTACATTATATTTGAAATTTCCCATTTCATCAAAAGCTATTATGACATGGGCATTATTTGACTTACTATTTGATTCTGCGGTTGGACAAGAAACATCCCGACATAAATTGATTATCTCCTGCTGAACCTTCAGCAATCCTTGAGCTGCTCTCAAGTCACGATTCCAGTTCTCGACAAATGCCGAAACCTGATCAGTCGCGTTTACAGATAACACATTAGGCTTGGGACTGGATAAAAATATATTTCCATAATCTGTTAACTTGGCAACAATCTCACGGCGTCGTGTTGCGGAAAATACAATAATAGGGACGCTGGGCCACCGAAGTGCGCATAACCGAGGGAGGAGTGATAATGCGGTATCCAGGTGCAATTCATCATCAGAACCTGTTTCGGCTATACTCTCCAACTGTTCTTTCTCTGGAAAACCGGGCCAAGCCAGTTTTTCCTTAGCATTAGCACCTAACGTTTCAATTTTTAGCGCTAATGACGCGAGAGCCTTGTACCAATCCTGCTTATCTGACACTTGCCTTCCAGAAAACAAGTATAAATCCAGCACAAGCAGTGTAGGCTTTTCAAAAGAGAACTGACGCCGCAAATATAACTCGCGCAATTCCTTATCATCCACATCTTTTGCAAGGTACTTTTTATATAGCAGGGTTACTGGGTCTGAAATTCCCTTTATCGATATTTCTTGCGCAACAGACGTGCCTAAGACTACCGGCTCGCTTGTTGTGTCTTCTGTTTTTTGATAATCAACACCAATCAACGAACAAAGTACCTGATCCCAACCCCTTGCAAGCTGATCGTCGACCACAAGAATATCCGTCTTCTCAAGAACCGGCGCTTGCTTATCCCCCCCCGGTATTTCCGTATTTTGATTTTGCAACAGGCCGCACCATTTAAGGCGCGTGATCATCGCACGGTCCAACTCGTTGATAGGTGAGGAGATTCGTTCAGCAGACAAAATTTCTAATATAATTTGAGGTCCAATCCGATTGTTCAGATCATGATGATCACTGCTCTGCACAACCCAAGCCTGCCAGGCGTGATTGAGATTTTTCAGCCGGCTTAAGGCGTTGCCGCCAGAAATGGACGGTAATGTCACTACAGCATCGGGCCAACACCCTGTTTCAAGTTCCTGGGCCGGAAATTTACTTTCATAAGCCTTCCGGCCGCGAGGGATTGGGGCATACAGCTTGACCCACGGCATAGCCTCACAAGTGGATGCGGCCATTTGCATGGAAAAGGTGCTCTCGTAGTTGGTGGATGAAAGGTCTATGATATGGATGCTCATTGGCTGGAGGGCTGCATTTCCATCTCTTAATGCCCGAGTTGAATAGGCCAGAACCCAGTCCAGCGGGGTAAGATGGGGCGCCAGCTTAGCAGGCCCATCATCCTCTGGCATTTTTTCCCAAACGATAAGAAGTGCCCTCTTGCCTGACTCTCCTGTCTTTATTATTACCTCGGGAATGCATCCCGACGATTTACTTTCTTCGGTTTCTACAGGCCAGAATTTGACAAAATCCTCACAGTAATTGTAGACAGCATACTGTGCTGGACCAAGCGTGGGGTTAAGTTTTTCATCCAAAAACTTCTTATATTCCGCAGCCAGACTCACCATACGTTCTCTCCCCATTTCTATTTATTCAATCCAGCTTTGTAAGCGATATCTTCAGTACGCTGAACATACCACGTACCTTGTCGTAGTATTTTCTGAATTCCTCATCATCGCATGCGCCGCACAAAAATTCAGTAATTTCCTTAAACGAAACTCGCTTTGATGAATGGTCGGCCCGTAGCGATGCGATAATCTCCAACAAAAGGTTCTTGCGTGAATCTCCAGCCGTATCGTTTATGATAAATTCCCAGCGCTGACCGGGAGGAAGCTGGGTTATCCTGGCCATCCCTGCGCTGGTTTCACGCCCACCGCCATGCTTTGCCGGGTCCGGAAAATAATGCACAGCCCCAACGGGCTGCTGCGCTGCGGGAGCCGTTTCCTTTCCGGTCGCGGAACCTGCAGGATCAATAATGATATCCCCAGGCAGGATTATGTTGCCTTTCGCATGAACCAACGCGCGAAAAATCACATTCTCCAGCTCTCTGATATTGCGCGGCCAATCATGGCCCTCGAGCAGTTCACGAACTTCCCGGCGCAGATTTGGAAGTACATGCTTTTTGAGCGATTCATTTGCCTTCCTGATCAAAAAATCCCAGAGCAACGGGATATCGCTTTTGCGACTTCTCAACGGGGGGAGGGTGATGGCAAGGACTTTTAGCCTCTCGTACAGGTCCTCACGCAACAACCCTCTCGCCACCAACTCATGAGCAGGCTTGTTGGTGGCTATGATGAGACGAACATCAACATTAATCGGCTTATTGCTGCCCATTCGCGTTATCTGTTTTTCCTGGACCACACGCATCAGCTTGTTCTGCAGAGATCCAGGCATTGCCTGAATCTCATCAAGGAACACCGTCCCGCCTTCAGCGTCCTCAAAGAGCCCTTTCCTCGTCGCCACAGCATCGGTGAATGCTCCCCTCTCGTGTCCAAAGAGCTGCGAGTCAAGCGTGTCCTCATGGACCCCCGAACAATTGACATTGGATAGCTCTTTGCGACCGCTTAGCTTATGAATGGCCCGAGCGACCAACTCCTTACCTGTCCCGGTTTCCCCCTCAATCAATACGGTCAAATCAGTGGGTGCAGCTTTCATGATAGCTTCTACTACTGCCCGCATCTGAGGTGTGTTGCCCACCACAAAGCCCATCTCTGCATCAACTTCCCCAAGGTTTTGTTTCTGAAATAATGCCTCGGCAATCGCAAGATCTAACGTCGCGGCAAGATCCGCCGCCCAATCTTCCCCGGCTTTCTGCAGCAGTGTAATCTGATCTTTGGCATAATGCCGCTGTGAGCCTAAGGTACCCAACTCCAAACGATCATCAGTCAATTTATCCGTAAAGATAACCATCGGTGTTTTAGGATACTTTTCCTGAATATTTGCTAATAGCCTTGCCCCTGTTGTCTGACCGCTGACATCCAGATCGTCTTCAGGGAAATGAAGATCGAGCAACACTACATCCGGCTTGTAACGCTCGATTGCAGCTATGGCATGAGCCGGGTTATCCTCAATATCCGTGGCATAACCATACCGCTCTAATGCGCCGAACATACGCGCATACTGTTGGGCAAAATCATCGATCAGGAGCAACCGCCGAGATCCTGCCCTGCAGGCGGCAGCAGCAGAACCAAGCTGTTTTTTTATTTCTGTCACTTATCTTTCTCCTGATTCTTCCTGAGAACCTCTTCCAGAGACTCCAAGGAGCTGATGATACCCTCGACCGACTCTTCAATCTGCTTCCATCCGGTCAAAGCGGCGAGGGTTACGGCCGGCTCCACATCTGCCGCCTGAGGCATCAGCTCCGAAATAGCATTCCATTGCCTGCGCAGCTCCTGAAGGGCTGCAATATAATGGGCAAGCCCTTGGGTATCCGGCGCCAGGGTTGCTGCAAGAGTTGCGTACCCAGCGAATCGTTCCAGCATTTCCTCCTGAGCCTTGGTGAACATCGGGAGCACCATGGCATAGCCAGGATGAAATTGTTCACCCTTTAATACCCGCTGAAGATGCGCCTGCTGATCCAGCAGCAGCGCTATCAGCCCCCTGAACTGATGCCGCACATTTTGCACCTTCCTGATGAGTGTGAGCGGGCTCTGCTGCAGACCAGAGGGGAGCGGTTGTTTGCAGCCGGCCTGAATTTCCAAAAGAGCAGTGAGCAGATCGGCGTCGCTCACATCATAGCGAAGATATTTGACTCCGGGCCAGTCGAGTATCGCAGTGTCGCCTTTATTCGGAATCGAGCCTGGTACGTGTAATCCAAATATCAAATAAGAGGCTGGATATCCCCCCATAGCTATTACATCCTGAACCTCCTCCAATACTGCACGAAATCCTGCCCAAAGTGAATATTGGCCTTTTATATCCAGATGACAAAATCGGATTTCAATACACGATGAATGTGCATCATGCTGAGATGGATCAATCCAAAAACCATTAATGCGGTCACGAAACACCGCCTCAAGTTCCGCTGCTGGAAATCGAGAAAGGGTCATCATGCTGTGGCGTTGTCTTTAAGCCACTGGATAGGATCCATAGCAATTTTCTCTGCAGTTGAAAGCATATCAGCGAAGCTGAGATTTTCTAGCTTAGTTTTTATTTTATCGTTCATCAAGGTATCCCAAATTTTTGCCGCTTCAGTCCTTGAAGCTGAATTATTTGTCAACTGCTGAAGTAGTTTCCATGCAACCCATTTATCTAATGCGCTGATCATATTAATGCTACTGTATCTTGCTATAATTTCACGGATAATATTCTGTTTTGATTGTATTTTGTCATCTATCAATAGGCAAATTGATTCCCAAAAGGGATCGCGAGGTACATGGCTAAATTGGTCTATTGGAGAGACCCTCCACCCCCACTCTGAAAGTTGTTGACTTTGTTTCGTCCAATTCTCTGAATTGCTTTTATGCTGAATGAGAATGGCAATTTTTTGGTTACCATCGATTCTGTATACTGAATATTTATCATCATCAAATAAAATGATATCTATATCAATACATTTATGTTCATTAATGTCATGGACAATCGTTCCGTTTGAGTCAAAACCAATTGGAAGACACTTGATCTGCGAGTTCTCATTTGAGATATTAGATAATTTTACAAAACCAATCACAGGCATAAGGCTCCTCCTTGGATTATTTAAATAGCCGTCGAAGCACTCCATAGTGCGCGCATCAAGGCCAACTTGCTTGGGCGAGCCAAGAGATACTCCAGCAATGCAGATATAGGAAGATAGCGTACCCGCATACCATTGTGTCGATTAAACGAGCTCACCCCCCTCCCGGTGACAATGACAATTTCACATTCTGCCCCCACCTTCGTTCCTTCAAGCAGCGCCGACAAAGTCTGAGCTTCATCCTCCTTCCCCTTGGGCCCCTTGGTAAGATTCTCTAGAATAGTCAAATGTAATATGAGAAAATCAGGAGGACAATGGCCCCCCAGCCTTGCGGGGTTCCGAAGGAAATTCTGGATACTGTCAAAATCAGGCCGATTCAGGTTTGTTTTGGGACAATCACCAGAAGAGCTAAATGGTATATTTCTACACTCTTCAGGCTCATCTGTAGAATCAGGAACCCAGATCCCCATGCACGGCCAGAGCGTCTTATATTCAACTTTTCGATACTTTCGGCAAAGCTCATTCTGTACCCGCTCGTCAAGTACAATCACACGAGCCAATGCTGCTGCCAATAGTTCACCTCCTGCTGCTTCCGTAGAAAATTGCTTCTCAAGAAACGGCTCATGCGGGCTCAGGCTTTCCAACATTTCGGAAAAGACAATATTCTCCCTGTATGAGTTGTCGCCGGTATAATATCCAGCGCTCAATAAGTTGGGGCTTCCTGTTTTCGCAAAATCCTTACTATTTGCATGATGACCACAAAGAATTATCAAATTCTGATAAACCTTATCGGCAACGAATTGCGCCCAATCGCCTTTATTACAGTGCCAATATCTACCATTAACTAAATATTGCTGCCCGTTATCCCAATGAACATTCTTTTCCTTGTCCCAACCTATGAAAGCTATGACCTCCTTCCCATTCCATTCATCACGCTTATTTACGTATTCTCTCCAAATT
This sequence comes from Desulforudis sp., assembly GCA_003604975.1. GTDB lineage: Bacteria > Bacillota > Desulfotomaculia > Desulfotomaculales > Desulforudaceae > SURF-60. The sequence goes on from QZIR01000071.1 coordinate 19,266, forward strand.
ATTTCATGTAACTGCTCAAGACATGCTTCAGGGTTAAAGTCGGAACTTAGTAATCCGCCAAAGCATGATATTAGAAAACCAGCATCCAAAAGTTTCGTCCGCACCGGCAAAGTCAACATAGGAACCGACCCTTGTCCGTCGATTAGTAATGCCGCCACTTCCCCTGTTTCACTATTATGTTTTTGAGCCATAGAGCTATCGACAACCACAAAAGAATAGCCTTTCAACAGCGCCTCACCAGGAAAAGAAGAATAAATCTGCATGCCTTTATTCCTGAGCATTTTGTTGACGTTTTCAATATTCTCTTGCCCGATTAACGAATCAAGGGTAACTCGGTCACAAACCAAGGCACAGAGTTTGGCCCGATGCAAATAGATCTCGTACGCAAGAAAGGAGGTCTCTTTCTCAACATCATAAAACTCACAGGCATTAAGTACCGCAGGACCGTCTAGGGCTTTGCCGAGATCCCCCATGCTAAAATTTCGCAGATAGTGTGCACAAATTTGTACTTCCCGGATCCCCCAGAATTTTTGATTTGGGCTGCCGTCCCTGTTCAGGATCGGATCATCATTAATTATTATATTTATTCTCTCAACATTTTCTTTAACTTTATTTATAGACTGACAGTCAATAATAGTAAATTTCCATAGGTCAGGATAACCTTCAGAATCATCAATTTCAACTTTAACTGACACAATATTTCCGAAATCATCAGTATTATGACGGGCACTATTCCGAATAATATTCTCTAATATGACGTATAATGCATGTGCCCCGACCTCCCCGCCAGGACATGAGAATAATGCGTCACTGTGCATAATTCCACTAATATCTACTGATGCTACTATTCCCTCCTTACCAGAAATATATGAAAGCAATATTGGTTCAAATTTCTTACCTTCCATAGAACCTTTTTGTTTGTTGACCCTGCCCCTTTCCAAGTCCAGATTGAGAGCCGAAAGAACCGTGCTAAGACTTAAGGGCTGAGAAAACAATGACTTTCCAGATGTCGAAACTTCGGCGATAAAATCCATCCTGCGCTGCAAATAACGGAGGAAAACAGACCTATGATCCTCAACCCCATCCTCCACTGCACTATCCTCAATAGAAGCTCCAGCGTTATATGCTCGCTGCTCTCTCACTCTCCCGGCTGCATTACTATACCTTGCAAGGACATGAGAACCGATATTATGCGACAGATTGCGGCCCATAATTGCAGAAACCGCAGTTTGTAAAGCCGCTCGCCGAGTTCGGATCTTGGGGATAAGCATTCGCATCAGATCAAGCTGTTGACGCAAGTATTCCTCGCACAAAAGGATCCGAATATTATCCTCAGGAGGAATATAAGATGCCTCTGGAAATTCAAACCGAATTGATAAACGACCGAATGTCGAAATTTCCTGCTCCAAAATATCCGGAATAAAATTTTTCGACCAGCAATTGATTGTTCCTCCTTCTCCAGCGCTCCACCACATGAAATGCTTTCCACCTGATTGCTGAATTAACCGCTCAGGATTGTTAGGTATCATATCAAAAGCAGATGAGCAAGGACCTTCATATTCCCATTCCCATTTTTCACTGCTACTCTCTTTCTTAATTCTCCTATATCCATAGATTGGCATGGTGTTATCAAATACAACCGCTGTTTCCCAATCTTGCATGAAAACAAGAACATCCAAGAAATGGCGCACAAGATCATTTTGTGGCTTTATCTCCGCAGTTGTTGCAAGAGTTTTAGCAGAGGCTGTAATTTCAGCAGAGAGTTCAGGAAAACTTCTTAGAAACAAAGGGTACTTTGTCTTGAGCCATTTTTTACGGGTGGGGGCGTCAGAAAAAAACACCGCCATGACAGCCATGATACCCCCTACACCCCAATCATCTATCCACACATCATAGAGAGGCAACAGCACAACTTTACGACACTTTCCTATCCTTTTACCTAGACTCAATCCGGTCGAATCTTTTGGATCTAAAAGCAGGTACCTCAAGAACACTTGCTCAGCCAGTAATTGAGAGTCATCAGGCAACGATGAATCGTCTTTTTCTGGTTCGCAGCTGGTATGGGCATCTGGCTGGCTCAGTGGCACATACATGTTTAAAGCGCAATGAGTGTTGTTATATGCTGGGATAGCATCCTGTTCATTTTCGATTCTTATCCATCTCAAAGGTGGTTGTGACTCTTTTTCTCCAGGATTAAACAATTCACCTGCAAGCATGTCTAATCGGCGGTTGATGCAAAATTTTCCGCATTTCTTCAAAAAATAATAGAAAAGTCCCTCGAGGTTTTTATCGGCGCTATGGTGAAAACCCGAGTAAAGAGCAAGCAATCTGCGATGTAATTTCTCATTATCATCGCTTGATGAAGTCTTACCACTAAGGATTTCTTCAGCATAACACTTGGCATCTTCGTAAAATGCACCTTGAGGCAAATCTCGTAAAACTGTTTTTACAGCATTAATACGTTTACTTAATGACAAATCACCAAATTTTGATATGTTATAGGTATTGGCACAGCACCATTTCTTGAACTCAGCATCTAATTTTTTCAAAAGCGTTAGTGTTTCATTATTTTCCCCTGACTGGCGCCAATGCCACATGGATCTGTTGACTGATATCCAATTAAATGTTCGAGAATGCTTGCTGAAGAAGGTTGTGACCAAAAAAACATTTTCATTATTTGAGCCATCATCACTTCCAAGACGACTAGCTAACCAATTCAAATGCAATCTAGCATTGAAACGATAAATTACTTCAGGATACAAGTAATGAATATCCTGCGCCGTCCGTAAATTATCGATGTATAAAGTCAAGTTTTGATTGTTACTGTCAGTCATATTTCAATTTTTCCATTGATAAAGGGAAACCTGACTCCTTCTTGTTCCAACTGCCCATGCTACGCCCTGGATTATAAGCACAATTAAAAACAACGCTGTCGCTGGCGAAAGTGCCACCCATGAGGCTGTACCGATATAGGTTACACTGTCATAGATCATCTTCCCCAGACTAGGCTGAGGCGGTTGTACGCCAAGGCCAAGAAAAGACAAGCCCGCCTCCAGGGCAACTATTTCTGGCAGGTAGCCGACCGAAAACAGAACAGCTGAATCCACACAGGTTGGCAATACTGTGACAAATAATATTTTCCACTCTGGCGCGCCCATTGCTCTTTCTGCTACCACGTAGTCAAGAAGTAAAGTTCTGATAACCTCCGCCCGTACAATTCTTGCTGGATTCGTCCACATGATTGCCGTGAGGACGGCATAGGCCTTTACCAGCCCAGGGCCAACCACACTCAGTATCGCTGCAACTACAAGTAAAAAAGGGAGAGACGTTAAAAAATCTGCGATCCAGCAGAATAATCTATCCGGCCAGCGAGAATAATAATATCCGGCAAGCGCCCCCAATAGTGCCCCAATGAAAAGTGAAGACAGTAATGCCACTACCGAGACAGTGAGAGTCAAGGCAATCCCATGCAGAACTCGGCTGAGTAAGTCCCGTCCCAAGTCATCAGTACCCAACCAATGGATTTGGCTAGGCGGCAGCAGACGCTCAGTCATTGAAATTACTAAAGGATCATATTTTGAACACCACGGGATGACTAAAAAAAAAACTGTAATTAAACAAAGAGCCAACAGGATTGTACGGTTAGAATTATTGAACATGATTGCTCCTAATTCTTGGATCAATCAGCTGATACATCACTTCAAGTGCAAAGCTGACCATCAAAGTGAACAAAGATGTGACAATAATTATACCTTCCATCATAGGAAGATCGCGCTCAAGAACTGACTTGAGGAGTAGTGAACCAATTCCTGGTATTGAAAATACGATTTCTACAATGAATGTGCTTGTGAGTAGCAACGGTAACTGATTCCCGAAAGCAGCAATTATAGGAAGCCATGAATTTCGCAGGATATACCTTCGCAATATCCTGTTTTCAGACAGTCCTCGGGCGCGTGCGGCCCGTACATATTCAGTTCCTGAAACTAAGTGCATCTGTCTTCGAAGAATGCGCCCAAGTATACCCATCGGATAACATGCTAGTACAAATGCCGCTGGGATTAAAAACATAAAATCTGAAAGACTGGTGAGGAATCCTGAAAAACGAGTGAAAGGATAATAGGCGACTGTTGTTAGAGCAACTAACACAGCACTGAAGAGAGTGGGCAAAGACACTAAAAGAAAATCACTTAATTCACAAATCCGGCTCCATTTTCTACTACCTTGGAGCAACACTTGCACTGTCAAGTAAAGCGCTATAAACAATACGGCCATAACAGTGAGTGTGGCCGTATTTACAATTTTTCTCCTGACTTCTAAGCCAACCGGTCGACTATCGATAAATGAATTCCCAAAATCAAGTTTAAAAGCATGAAAGGCAAAATGGAAAAACTGCAGAGCAGGTGGCTGATCCAAACCAAGACGTTGGCGTGCTGAGGCAACCTGTTCCTCGGGCGCATTGGGTCCCAATAATGTACGTGCGGGGTCTGTAGGAATGATATGGAATAGTACAAATGTCGCGATAATTATACTACACCACAGCGTTAACAAATACCCTACTCGTAAGATATTTTTTTCCACAGTGAAAAAGAAAGGGGAAAGTTATGCGCAAACGATAGTCACTATCGATATACGCCTTGGCTTAACTCTCCGCCGATGAGAGTTCAGAAAATCGGAAATAACCGTGTGGATTAACAGACAATTCCCCATATTTTTTTGAGTACAAAATAACCTGCTTAAGGCGAAAAAGAAAAATAGCTGGCGCTTGTTCCATAATTTCTTTCTCAATCTCTGCAGATTTTTCAACTGAAGCTTCATGTGACAAGGCCCGCAGCCCCTCCAACTCGCTGTCTATCAAAGGATCAGTGAACTGCCAAAAATTCGGTACAGGTCGTTTTGTCGAAGAAAATAGATTGATAAGTATCGGTTCTGGGGAGGATAGTACATAGTCGAAGAACATACTGAACATCGGTGCATCCCCCTTTACTATTCGACCAATAACGCTGTTGAAATCAAGTTTAGTAAGTTGAATATTGATTCCGATGGTTTTCATCTGACTTTGAAATAACTGTCCTATCTGTTCACTGACTGCTTGTTCGTGAACGAACAACTCCAAAGGTTCTCCACGGTAACTCGACCTGCTTAGCTCATCACGGGCCTTTTCTAGATTAAAAAGTGTCTCAGGTGAAATTGCTGGGACGTAACCACTCATTCCCGGAGGCACCGCGCCTCCGATAACATCTGCATAGCCATAGAAAAATTTGTCCACAATTTGCTTTCTGTTAGTTCCATAAGACATAGCCAGGCGCAAATGCTGGTCTGTAATCTTGAGATCATTAATTCCCAACAGATGGCTGTTAAAAGTTGCAAAAACCTTCATTTGAAACTTTGCAGCAATGTCATTTTTGAGTGAACCGTAGGGATCAAGTGCAGCGGGGAAAAGGGAAGGTGGCAACAACATCATATCGATCCCCCCCTTTTTGAGCTCTGCGAGCCGAACCTGATCGTTTTTTATAACCCTAAAAGTCAAACGAACTATGCCTCCATGCTGCGACTTATCCCAATAGTTTGGATTTCGTACAAGGACAATTTCCGTATCACTTCGAGATTTGAGCAGGTAAGGACCGGTACCCACGGAAAGATTAAAACCCCAACTATCTTTGAATCGACTATCTTTCGCCTCTCGAGGGAAGATAGCAATCCAAGCGGTAGTGAGCCTATTCAAAAAAAATGGCTCAGGCTTGATGAGATTAATTTCCAACGTCTTGTCATCTATTGCACGGACCCCATCGACAACATTTGCTGTACCAGCGTTGTACTCTGCACACCCCTTGATAGAATCCATGAGTAAGAATGCTGGATAAGCCGCAGATGAGCAAAATGCGGTATAGCTCTCAACAACATCTTCAACTGTCATGACCCGAGACTGTGATTGAGACCCAAACATTTCAGAGTCATGGAAGCGGACACCTTGTCGGATGCGAAAACGCCATACTTGATTATCAGATGTTTCCCAGCTTTCAGCAAGAGCAGGGGTGATTTGACCATTTTTATCTAGCCCAAGCAATCCCTCAAAAATCTGCCAGGATACTATAAAGTTCTTTGGATTTTTCATCGTTAACGGATCAAATCGCTCCGGCTCGGCTTCAATACCGACCACGATTTGATCTGCTGAAGATGTCTGTCTAGAACAGGAAGCAAGTCCCAAGAAAAGGACTGCTATTGCCATAAAGTACAATAAAACAGCGACAGGCTCTCCCACTACTTCTTTTGTGGATTTTCTGCGCTTCTTTGAAACCTTAGAGAGGACATTAAATCGCCTCGACGAAGACGGGAGGGGATCATTATCGCATTGGACAGCACCTTGATGAGCGAGAAAATCTAAAGTTTTCCCTCGCTCCACAGAACCACTATTAGAAATAGCCATTATACATTTCTCCCGGCAGAGCTGGATAACGCCCTTAAATTAATTCGTTTCGAAGGAATGTGTGGAAATTTATATAAGCTATTTGTTGCTCCTGTTGTGCCTTTAGGCATAACAAGCAATATATCCTGCTCTTCATCTTTGCCGCGGGCATTTTGACTGACAACAGTTTCGAGCGACTTTCCCCGGCCCACAGAGCCACAATTAGAAACCATTATATATACCTCCTTAATGTGTCCTGTTCACGGAAAAACTCTTGCAAGTAAAAATTAAATGCAGCAGAATCAGCAAATCCTTTCGCGATTTCTATAGCTTTCTTCTGCAATAAATTCCCAGCAATCTGCTCGTTGGCGACCTTACCCGAGGCAATGGATTTGGGTACGATTACATCACCATTAGTATTGACGATGAATTCGCGCACCCCTGTAAGAGATGTTGGGTAATAACGAACGTAAATCTCACTACCCTTAAACCTACCCTTTGCTGGCGAATTCTCATGCCATACGAGGCTGTCCTGTTCGCAAACTAGTCGAGACCAGATATGAGGAAAAAATTGTGCCAAATATTCAGCATACGCAGCAGAAAAAAGGTTGATCTCTATCCAAGCGTCATCAAGCAGAGCCAGAAATGAAAGCAGTTCTTTTGTGAAATTAAAAAAATCTTCGCCAGATATTCGCAATTTCGAAGAAGGCCGCACACCATCTACTAACATTACCGGAGTGATAAAAAAATTCTTCAAACCAATTTCGTTAAGCTCTCGAATCATCGGAAGCACCGATTTTTGATTGAGTGTTGTCAAACAAGTGAGGATATTCACTTTAGGGGTAACACGATTGCGAACCAACCATAATACCCCCTCAAGACCGGCACGAAAACTGCCCACCCTCCCGCGTTGCAAATCATGTTCCTGTTCCTGACCATCTAATGAGATGTCGATCCAATCGGGGCGAATGCTGTGTAGAATTTCCCGATATTTGATCAAAGAAATACCATTGTCAATCAGCCCAATATTGATATGAGGAAAACGTTTCCGTAGTTGCACAAGCGCCTCCAGCCCAACTAAAGAAAACGACCTCCCGCCGTAAACGAATGTTTTAATTCCTAATCCCTGTACGATATCCAGAAGAATTTGTCCCCACTCGCGAATTGTCAATTCACTATTTTGGCGAGCATAAGATGGAGGATAAACGCAGTGTTGGCACTGAAACTCGCATGCACCTGTAAAAATTATTTCGCCTTGTGTGGGAAAATACTCACGGTACACAGAGCGAAGCTCTTTAATCGCAATTTCACGTGATGAGTGAAGTGATCTTGCCCACCTCTCGATAGGTTTTGACACGTTATTCGAATGAACCGTATTTGTATTTAAATCCCTTATCGTACACATGATATTTTTTATGCAATTAGTGTTCCACGCTGAAGCTTAGCCCTTCGTAAATCACAAAAAACGGAGGGAATTACAGGAAAACAACGTAAATTTTTGGGAACGGTGGAAATCGGCGGCCGTGCCTTAGAGTCCTTTAAGGCGTGGCCCCTGGAAGTTGGAAAGCATCATCAATTCAACTTCCGGAGACCGCTATGCAGGACGACCATGGGTGCGCCAATACCCCTCCCCAGGAAGCCTTTGCCACTTTATCACGTTTCTTGCTCTACCTCTCCGTTTCCGGTTCAGGGTGGTCGCGCCAATCAGAGGTGCAGATCGGACAAGGACGGAGCGCTGACAAAGCAACTATTGCTTTTGTCTACCTGTACCGAACCCCCAGAGATTATCGTCAGCTATGCCAGGCGATGGCCCATAGAAGACCTGCTTAACCAAATGAAGAATCGCTGGGGCTGGAAGGATGCCTGGCAGCAGACCCGCCAGGTACTGCACGCTGGACACAGATCCTGTCCATCAGCTTTGCCTTGCCGCAGTTGCTGACTATCGTTTCGTTGGCGAGGGGCAGATAGAAGTCCTTGCGGAGTTGGCACCTTGGCGGCATGCTCGGCCGGTCACCGCGGTAGAATCAGGATGGGCCTGCAGAGGAATTTTCAGCCGGGTTCGCATTCGGGAGGTGGAATCCGAAGTCCAGAAAATTCCAGCCGCCGGGACAGGCAACAGGGATAAACCAGCCATCATCCTATGCTGGGCGATAGCTATGAAACTCTAAACTCCAGGTGCTATATTTACTTCCTTTAAAAGGACAATATTTCTCTTTTTTGAAACCATAAAAAATTAATTGTGATAAATTGATCACAGAAACTGTTAACTATTCATCACAATTATTTATTTATGTGAGGCGTAGAAGACAATAATAGCCTTGTATAAGGATGTGCTGGTGCCGTGAAAACATCACATACTAATCCCTCTTCGACAATTTCTCCTTGCTGAAAAACAAGGACACGATCAGCAATAAAGCGAATAACAGCCAAATCATGCGAAATGAACAAATAACTCAGGCCTAATTCTTGTTGAAGTTCTCGGAGGAGATCTAACACCTGAACCTGAACCGTTGCATCTAAAGCAGAGACACATTCATCACAAATAATAATATCAGGATTAACTGTCAGACAGCGTGCAATAGCGATACGCTGCCGTTCTCCGCCGGAAAATTGGTGTGGATACTTGCCCAAGTCTGTCCCGGAAAGTCCCACCCGCTCTAGTAGCCAAGCAGCCCTTTTTGTTCGCTCAATTTTGTTACCATCTAAACTATGCAGTTGCATCGGCTCGTCAAGTGTTCTGCCAATTGTCCATCGCGGATTTAATGAAGCATATGGGTTCTGGAACACAATCTGAATTCTTTGTCGCAACGGCCTAAATGCACTTAAAGGAATTTTAGATACCTCGTCCCCGCTCAAGAGAAACGTTCCTCCCGAAGCATTGATTAAACGAACGAGCATCTTAGCCAATGTTGTCTTTCCTGACCCAGATTCTCCTACAATTCCAAGTGTTTCACCCTTGTACAATTTAAAGGAAACGCCTTTCACAACATTCAAGGTTTTTTTTTTCCGGAAAGCGGTACGAATTTGATAATCCTTCGAGAGATTGAATACTTCCAGCACAACAGGTACTGCTGGAAAAAAGACTTCACGAGACCTCGAATTCTTTAATTCAGTGGCTTGCGAATGAACCATATGAAAACGAGAATCAATAAGGGCTCGGGAATAACTATCCCGCGGTGAAAATAGCACATCATCCCTGGCGCCTTCTTCCCTGACTTTTCCCTTGCACATGACTACGACAAAGTCGGCGATTTCAGATACGACTGCCAAGTCGTGGGAAATGAAAAGAAGTGTCATCCCAAGCTGTTCCCGCATATTTAGGAGAAGGTCCAAGATCTGCCTTTGCACAGTTACATCAAGCGAACTGGTTGGTTCATCCGCGATAAGAAGTTTTGGTTTGCAAGCAACCGCAGCAGCAATCATAACTCTCTGTTGTTGCCCTCCGGATAACTGGTGAGGAAACGCCTTTGCACGCAATGCAGGAAAAGGAATTCCAACTTCATCCAGCAGTTCCACAGCACGATTCCACGCCTGACGCTTCGATAAGCCAAAATGCTCCATGAGAGGTTGAGCTATTTGCTCCCCAACAGTAATAACGGGATTAAGCGAAGCCCCAGCATCCTGAAAAATCATTGAGATTGCTTTCCCGCGCAATAGTCTCAACTCTTTTTCGGCAAGATGCAGGATGTTTTCACCATGAAATATAATTCTACCATTTTCGGAACCCAAGGATACTTCACTTGGCAGAAGCCCCATAATCGAAAGCCCTGTCAAGGTCTTACCGCTTCCGGATTCTCCAACGATAGCTGTAACCTTACCCTCGGGTACAGAAAACTCTACCCCCTTGAGTAACCTGATTACCGAGTGTGCTGATCGGTGGACTTCAACATTAAGATTTTCAACTTGTATAATATTTTTCACGGTCTTCCCTTTCGGATGCAAAGAAATTTTCGAAAAATCTATGTAAGCTGCACTTGAAACTGTTAAATAGGGGGGATGTGGAGTAGTTTGTGTTATTTGGGTTTATATTATGAATTTGAGCTGCGTTGATAACAGCTTTATGTAGTTTTTTTTCAATCATTCGTCCCTGCACCTGAATTATGAAGGAACATCCCAGGTGAAATGATCACTCAATGTCGCTCTTTACGATATATTGTCTCCCTTCACTCAGTGCCTTCCTGCAGGCTCGCCTAAGCTTGGTTTCTAAATCCCGAAAATTCCCTTTGTCATAATCAAATTCAAGAAATACCTCTAGAGCATCTTTGCCAATTTCTTGTATTCTTTGTCGCGGGTTAAACGCCTCCATCTGCAACATGACATCTAAAATGTAGGGTAACTCCTGTCGTTTGCGTTCGTTTAACGATGGAATATTGATCACATAGTTGAACCTGCGATAAAGGTCATTTCTAAAACGCCTATCATAGTCCTCCTTATCGCTTGCCTCTGACCAGATATCAATTGGCCGGTTAGTAGCAGCCACAACAAGCATAGGGCAGAACATTGAATCCCCGGACCATCCGCGAGGAGTGACCTGGTAATCATCCAGGTAAGCCAGCAGTTTGGCCTGGATGACAGGGCTGGCATCGCCTATTTCGTCAAAAAAGACCACTCCACCCATCCGTTCCAAAAGAAAACCTTTCTTCCCATCCGGATGGGCGCCGGTAAAGGCCCCAGCGCAGTACCCGAAAACATCGTACTCAAAATCGCTTTCACGCTGGAGATATTCGGGACACGGAACACGCTTGAACGGTCTCGAGAGTTCCTCGCCTGGGCGTGGAGAGGTTGCCCAGGCTAAGTACCTGGCAACCAGAGTTTTCCCCGCCCCGGAGGGACCGAGTAATAAGACTTTGGGAAGACGATTTCTATCGACTTGACCGAATTTGTCACTAATAATATTAATAAGCTTTTTGGACTGAGAAAGGAATTCAGAACGCCTAGAAGCAATATCGCTGTTAACATCATATGCCAGAACTTTCTCAAGCTTATTGTGTACATCTGTTCGCCGATCTTTAACATTTCTACTAATGATATTGCGAAAGGTTCTTTTACACTCGTCCAACTGGTCAAGAACCTCACCCATTCTTCCAAACGGGGAAAAGGTCAGGAATGAAGGATCATACTCGATCATTTGCTTGATGGTTTTTATTCTGATGTAAGAGACAAGTTTTCCGATCTTTATTCCTTTTGCCTCCTTGATCGGTTGTGGCTGCACCCAACTCCCTAGTTGAGCAAGAAGCCAATTCCCCGCATCTACATCTGCAGGCCTTTGCACAAGAAATATAAACTTATACGCAATCCCTTCCTCTTCAATTAAACCACATCGCCAGGAGAGAATGGCCGTCGGTTCGAGCGGTTTGCTTCCCCAAAGTACTACGACTCTCTTGGGAGCACTACTCCCTACCCATGGTTTGATGTTTTGCGGGAATTTTGAACAATAATAATAGGCAAAAGGTTCACTAGATCCTACTAGCACGAAAGCTATCTTGTGGTTACGGGATATATCGGAGACCCTTGCAAGCAAATTTTGATCCGGCCACGAATCATCCCGTTGGGGACAAAGCCAGCATGGAGCAACACCTGTATCTGTTGAACTTATATTATCCATTGTTTTTCATTGTAATGCGTTTATATATCCCACGCTTAGCCAGTTTAGCTATATCAACTCCTTTCTTAAAGTTCGCACAGAGCAGGTGAAGTTTTTCTTCTGGGAGGAGCTCAGAGAATTCCTTGCGTTTAATTCTAGCCAGGTCGTCATGACCAAAATCAGGATAATCCAGTTCCGGCTTAAGCACTTGCTCTCCATCCCCTCTGTAAATAGTCGTTCCCACCTCCACCAGCCACGGCACATGGAAGGAGGAAGAAAAAATATTGGAAAGCGGCATGTTCCATTCGGGCCACAGCAGCCAAATCTTGTCCAACAATCTTGAAAACTGGGTTTCGTCAAGTTCTGACCAACTGGGAAAGGTCTTTCCTTTTTCTGTCCAGACGGTTTCCTCATATTTATCTTTTGTCGAAAAGGGCAATTCGTCAACGATTCGTTTATTTATTCTCTGCAATAAGCCTTTTTGCAAAACAACCGGGTTTTCAACAAAGTCAGCCTCACCCAAGACAAAATTTACAGGAGAAGGTTTCTGCAAAAATGCTTGTTTTTCCGTTTCCAGCCATTGGGCGAGGGCATCAAGGAAGGTTTTCAATTTTTTGACATATGTTTGAATATCAGGCGAAAGTCTACTTGCAAACCAGGAAGGCTCCTCAAACCAGCACCGATATCCCCCATTAGCAGCGGGCGCCACAGTGACCGCATACACCGTATTTGTCAAAAGCGCCGCAGAATCAACGAACAAGGAAACATCGTTGAACAAGATTTCATAATCAAGAGCCGCAGTATCAGCTTCTTGATCACTCTCACCATCTGCAGATTTCTCCTCTTGCGGTACATCGACATCAAACTCATCTTTGTCGAATAAATCATGGAGGTCAATAAACGCCTTGAGTAAATAAGGAGACAACGAAAACACCATTTCCCGTGTATGAATAATATCGGTTCGTTTTCCTCTCGTCTTTGCCGTGTCTTTAAGAAATTGCTGACCCTTGCTCTTTTGTTTGACAGTTGACCGTGAGTGTCCTTGATTCATCGGTGATATTCCTCCTTAGGCCATGTTGCGAGGTAGCCGGCTTGTCATGATGCGTGCAAACGGGGATCCAAGATCATCTTCCAGCCTTTCCTGAATAGCTTCGAGAAGACATGTCCATTGATTGGGACCAATCAGCCCCGAAATTGCCGACCTGTTTTCTTTCCAAACGCGATTGAGAGTCCTCCCCCCACTCCGGTGGATTATAAGCCATATGAGGAGAAGATGTCGCTGATCAAGATTTTCATAAGACTTAATTCCTTGGATCCTCCTGACAAATTCTGGTGCATCATTTTCCCGTACAAACCAGTTGTAGGTACGCTTATTTGATTTTGCGCCCCCTGTTGCGTTCACTGAATAATCTTTTCCGTTGAGCAGTGAAACGATTTCAGCAATGGAAAGCTGTTTCTCCGCAGTATGAAAACTTTGCATGGAGAGCTGTGTTCCTCTCTCCCCAAAGGACTGGGCGGCAATCAGACCCGCGGGATACCCGTTCTGGACAACATCATAGCCGGGTATCTCTCCATAGCAGGCACTGCAGATTATTCGATCTTTCTGCCAGAGGCACTGCGTTAATTCACGCTTTCCCGAAGCATGCACGCCGCAGTCTCCAGGGCTTACAGTCCACTCCCAGCCTGCCAATACCAAAGACCGAGTCAGGGCTCCCGCTTTGCCGGTGCCGAGTTTTTTGTCGAGCATGGAACTCCTTGCATTCATAGCCGCCATGAAAGAAGAGGCTGGCGTCATGCCCTCAACGAGAGATTCCCGAATGAAAAAACTTTCAGGGGCAAGCTCAAATCCGGTGTCCCCTGGAGCAAGAAAGCCACGGGCGCTTACGATTTGCCGTACCTGTTTATCGCCACGGGCACCACTCATCGCAAGTGTTGCAAATCCATGACCAGGCGCGACAGGGTTTTGTTGGGCCAATTCATTCAATTTGCGCAAGACCATCTCGCCAAGAGATTTTGTTATTTCAGTAAGCTTTGATAGCTCTGGTTCAGAAGAGATTGCCGCAAGTAATTGTTTCGTTTCTTCCCTATATTCTTCCTGCAGTTTTTTCAGTTCAGGAAAACCGAAAGAGAGACCGTGCTCCGTGACCACCCTTAAAGCAAGCTGCATCCACTGTGGAATAAATTTGCCGGCATGTTCAGCGTGGTCTGCACATATATGCAGAAGCAGGGCGACTCCGTGCTTTCTGTCCCAAGGAGAAGAAGCTGACATCAACTTGCTGCACTCTGAACAACCAGACTTCGACCTAGACAATTCTTCGACCAACGCCTGCAACTCCTTCCTTGCTTCTCCTTCGCGAGAGAGAAGAAAATGTCCCGCGACAAAATCCTGATCAAAATTGGCCAACGGCTTATTGTCGGCCACGGAAATCAGATTCCACCTGTGCGTTGGCAGCATCAACTCAGCCGCTTCCTTCTGTTCCTCATCGCTCCATGGAAGATGGATAGCCATCTCGTCGCCATCAAAATCTGCGCCAAATGCCTTGCAGACCAGAGGATTGATTTTCATGGCAAGTCCATTTCCAGGAGGAAGGGGAATCGGCCGGAAAGTCATGATGCTGTAGCGATGCAGCGATGGCTGGCGGTTGAGGATGACGGTAGTATCTGGAAATTTCTCCAGATACCGCAAAATGATGCTGTGAGCAAGCTGCATGTGTGCTTGCGAAATCCTTGAGTCAAACCATGGGGTCGCTGTCCAGAAATCCTCACTTACGACCAAGTCTTCAATTGATTTGGGTATCGAAAGATCAACGTCGAAAATAGCTTTAATGAGGAGATCGGCCCAGGGGGTCTGTACAAATTCGCCGAGAATATCCGGATGAGCGATAATTTTGGGCCCGAGAAGGGGGACCAACACCTCCGTAGGAATACCGCACGCATCCCAAGGCAGGGTGGGATCGGGCACAATCACCAGGCGACCTGAGGCATCGACCCTCCTGCCGAGAGCTGCTCGACGGAGTAACCCGAATTTGCCAAAAAGGCGGTCATGGAGAAGCGTGAAGAGCCTCTCAACAGACTTCTCGAGCTTCCTTGATGAATTCTTTTGCTTGGTAAGGGTGATGATCTCCCTATACAGATCGGTCAATTGCTCTGGTTGCGGTACGATGGCGGTTCCTATTTTAGCAAATCCTCGGAAGCGATATTTTAGAGGGAGGACGGGTATGCGATCCAAATGCGGAAGAGGCGGCGGCTCTTTGCCTAACTGAAAGGGAGCGGAAAGGGGATAAGGGACCGGCTGGGGCAATTTTATATATCCCCATGAGTTTGGATCCCAATCAGAAACGCTTACCGGGCCGAATATTTTTTCATCGCAAAGTCCTCCGGGCGATGCAAAAAGCCTTTGCCTAATATCATCGCAAACAAGATACGATGCGCTATGCCTGGGACAAGCAAGCCAAAAATTGGCTACCTTTTGCCAGGGGACCACTTCTGCAGAATTTTTTTGCATAAAGGCGGAGTATGAAGTCCTGCCAATCGTAAAGGCAATGGTCACTGTTCTGTTGGTACGGCTATATTGAAATGTGATCGTTTTCTTTCTCTGCTCTAATGATTCCGGCAGAGGCTCCAGCACCCATTGAAACTCCCTGGTGCCCTCGCCTGTGATTCCGCTTGGAATCGGCACATTCTCCTTGTTCTGTCCTAACTGATATCCGTGGTGTCGCAGGACATCCTGAATCGTAACCCTTGTTCTGCCGCGTTGTGATTTACCGGTTGTCCGCATCCGCTGGAGATGATACCCGCAGTTTGCCTTGGAGCAGTGATAAATTCCCTCCAAACCCAGGTCCCACATATCGAGACCGGTAACTTCCCTTCCCAATTGCTGAATGGCTTGTGAAGACAACCAGTCGAAGCGAAATGATTCCTCCCCCGTTTGTTGGAACTCTACTCCCATGGCAAGCAGGTGGTCCTTAATGGACTGAAAGGTTTGTCCTTGCGTTAACGGTTTTTTGCTGGAAACCGCTGGATCCGATTTGATAGTCAGAACGCTTTCCAGGTTCGCCCTAGCCTGATTGGCGGCCAGTGCCCAGATTTCCATTTCACCTACCCGTTGTCCCCCTTTTCGCCGCTTACCGCCTACCGGTTGGCCGGTAATGACATTATAAGGAAGCTGGCTGTCTGTTCCTGACCGGCCACGGACATTGGCTTTCTTAGCCGCGACATGCTTGAGCCGGACAATGTGTTGATAGCCAACCACCACCGGAGCTTTGGTGATCTTTCCCCCAGGCAGAGAGAGAAACATCCTGCCGTATTCATCCAGGATGGTTTTTTTTGTCTTCCCATTAAACGCCTGGACAGCCCTCTGGAAACATTCCCAATCGATAGAATTGAAAGCTCTGCCAATGTCCTCCGGAAAGCAGGTATTATCCAGACGGGCCAACAGACCGACACTGGTTTCCAGTAACTGGCCGAGGTTCATTCGCGAAATGACCCCATGGGGATTAAGGATCAAATCAACGGCCCGGCCACGAAAATCGGGAGGCAGACTTTTGTCGTGAGGTAGCCGCGGGAGATCGGCAGGATCACAAATCAGGGAGACGACCCCCTTATTCCCGTAGCGGCCCATCAACTTGTCACCCACCATAAGCGGGAAGGATCTTCGAATTGACCAATGGAGAGAGCCACCAAGTAATGTAGACGGCGGGTCGGAAAACTTGATGTCAACGAGTTCCCCTTCATGATCATCGGCAAAGGGAAATGGAGAAACTGCTCCGCTTGCCGAATGCATAAAAAACACCAGCGGATCGCCGGGAGTGATTCTCCCTCTTTTCCGCAGACCGTCTTTTTCATAACTCAAGACTTTAAAGGCATCTGCGAAGGTATTTTGAAAGACCGGCGCCGTAGGAGTGTACCCAGGTAGAATATATGCCGAGCGTTCCTCCACCGTTTCCCAATCCAGGCTCCCCCTATTCACTAACTCCTGGTTGACGACAATAGCGTCTTCCATATTCCATCCATACCAGGGCATATAGGCGACCAGCAGGTCGACCCCAGGCGCAGCCGCATCGCAGGAGGGGACGATTCCAATGTCCCTTTGTGAACTGGTAATCTTCTGTACGGTGTCCTCATGCCCGGTTTTGATACGCGGAGGTGCGGAGGATTTGACAGGAACAGCTTGCTTGAGATTTTTTGCGCCCATCATTGACCGTGGTCCGTCATTGTGCTGATAAAACGGGACCAGAGATGCGCCATATCCTAGATCGCCATCGACCGCTGTTTGTTCGTTTTCAGACCGATATATTTGTCCCTGGGCATCCGTAAGAACACCGCGGGATAAATGAAGGGTGATGCCAACATTCTTTGACTCGGGAGTTTCCACCGGGCAGATAATCCCTTGATAGCTGGGATGATTCTGGCGAAAGATGGCTGGCAATTGGTCTATGATGTTGTTCCGATATGCATAGCGCTGAAGAGAAGTCAGCTTGGCAACGGCATCCAAACTGTTCAGCGGATCAAAAAAATGTAGCCAGCCGAAATTGATATTATCAGATGTAGGAACCAGCCTGGTTTGATGTGCTATTTGACAGAGATCTTCCCATTGAGACAAGGCGGCGTGTTTTTCCTCACCCTGCTGCTGCAACATATTTATCTTGTTAATAAAGAATCCATGTATTCGTTCAATCAACAAGGCGCTGTAAGTGTAGAGTCGCTGCCACGCGAGATCCTGATCGTCAAATGCTTCTGTACTGATAATCGTCTCTATGTACTCTGACAGCGGCTTCCGTTCACTCTTCAGCTGGTCATTGCCGAGACGCAAATTCGATTTTTTGCAATGTTTTATTAAAGATTTCTTCTTATCCTCATCTAGAGGTACCTCTGACGAAGACTCCAGAGGGAAATCATCATAAAGAGTAGCCTTGGGAACCAGACGGAGATATTCTTGACAAACCCTCTTTCCCTGTCTGCTTGAATGTTTGCGAAGCTTCCAGAGACCGGGTTTGCCGACAAGCCGGGGATGCCATATCCATTTGCCGGCATGTCCGTCGAGAGATGTGTCTGAATGGAGGATAAATACCCCCTGAAATGGATAAGGAAAGGTAAAGCTTGCAACTTTGGCCCCTCCAGACCAGCGAACTTCGATTGATGCTGTCAATGTTCGATTGGTGCGCAAACAAAACCTGACTTCATCGTTTCCAGGGCAACGCATCGTGACATCAAGATATCCATCAAAATCTTCATGTTCGAAAGATACCTTCTCTCTGAGGAGACTTGTAAGTTGTCGTTCAAGGCAATATTCCAGCGCGGGTGGGTGCAGAAGAAAAGGCGCGGCAGTTAACTCATTCTTCGGGAAGGGCAGGATATCGTGCTTAAAGGCAAAACGAATAAAGGGGTTGTCCTGGTTGGACCAAGCTTCCGTGACCAGGTCTGCCGGGGTGAAAGTTTTGCATAACGGAACCGATTCTTGATGTGAGATGGACACATTACACTTGGCGAGAGAAACAAGCTTGGCATAGAGCTTCGGACATCTCTCCGGCCCGACCGGCAACTTGTACAGATACAATACCGCAAGTCTCTCACACCGTTCGGACTGGGGTAATGATCGACCTGACAGATAAGGGAGGAAATAATGCGATCGGCGTTTTTGAAGCGGTAGAATTGAGCTGGATATGCTCTCCCATTCATCCTCCGGAACTTCATCTTTACTCAGAACATTCCAATTGGATTGCAGTGAAGAAGAACTTATCGACTCCCGCAGGGCACGATACGCTGTCCCTTCCTCAGTCTCCCCATCGCGAATCTGGTCGCCAATAAAATTGTACCCATTTACATCCCGGTCAAGCTTTAGAATATATTGGCTATTTGGCACCTCGGATGCGTCATCGAGCTCAATAACCATAAAGCTGAAACGGCAATGCTTTCTTTCCGCGGCTGCTGATTCTTTCTGCACCATTGTCTCCGCCTAGTTTATTAGTTAGCGTTCCCCATTCCCAATAATGCGCACAATACCCTATGATGCTCCATTTCTTTCATTCTCCAAAATCCAAAATACATATACCACTAAAATAACAGTAATAAAAGCGCGCCAATCGGCAATACGGTCGTTCCCTGTTGCGTCAAAGTTACCTCCATTGGGCTTCCAGCGGCACCTGAAGCCGTTATACGAATTCTACCGATACGCGCTGCAGAACCACGATTTTCAGTGTAAGTGCATGTAATGTTTCCAAAATCTGTACCATCAGCGCCTGAGGTTATTGAAAGCCAATCTCCTCCCGATATAATCGCAGCCTGCCAACCCATTGACTCAGAACCGAGATTTTCCACTCTGAATAGAGCCGAACCAGGTTTCCTGGCAACATATTGACTGGCAGGGCTTACCGAAAGTTCAGACTTGCCGAATAATAACAACGAGGCGTTAATATTTGCTGTATTTAGGCCAGCAGCGACTGTGATTAGATCCGCCGAATCACTGCTCGGCTTGTTGTTATAATATTCAAACTGATAGAAACCAGAATTGTCGAGGAATTCAATCTTGCACAACCCTGATGGCAACCCCTGAATTACGTAAGCACCATTTTGCCCGCTGGTAGCAGAACCTGCATAATCCCAGGACGCAGTGCTGTTATTATAAATAAAGGCGTAAATGCCAACGTCGCCGATTGGCGTTATGCCATCCGGTCCCGTCACTGTGCCGCTGACACTGCCCCCGGGCATCAGCGTGGCATTTATTCCAGGAGTATCCTGTCCCGCGATGACCGATATATTATCGGCCAAGTCAAATCTGGATTTGTTGTTATAATATTCAGGCAAGTACAGTCCGCTATGATCCTGAAACGCGACTCTATATGTCCCCGACAGAAGGCCACTGATAATGAAACTGCCATCGTTATCTGTTACGCCAAGGCTAGCATACTCCCACACTGACGTTGATTTATTTAATACATAAGAATATACTTGGGAATTCTTGATTGGACTTGTGCCATCCGGGCCAGTCAGCCTTCCTGTAATTCTTCCTCCAAGAGATAGCGATGCATCCATTCCACCAGTAATCTTCCCGGCATCTACCTGAATATTATCAGCTGATTCAATCGATTGCTTGTTGTTGTAATATTCTTGTACATATTCACCGTTATTGTCATAAAACATAATACGGTATGTATCCGCTGGGAGGCCGCCAATAAAATAGGTACCGTCATCATCGGCAAAAACAGAATCCACAAAATCCCAGTACGAGGAAGAAGTGTCCCAACGGTAAGCGGCAACAGCAGCGCCTAGGATAGAAGTGATGCCATCGGGCCTGGTCACCTTGCCTGCAATTGCACCATCCAATGAACTGTAACTGAACGATACGGACACAGTTTTGTTTGTACTCGTATTTACAAAACATTGATAACCTGACACGGAGTCGCACCCTGCCCACCCAAGAAAATCCGAACCAGGCAATGCAAGGGCAGTGAGCACAACCTGTACACCAGCACCATATGTCCAGCTTCGCGGAAAGTCGCTGTGACCAATCCCCGATGAATATACCGCTCCTACGCCATCGCCTGACTTGAGGACTGTCACAGTACATGTACATACTGTGGCATCTTTCGCACTAATTGAAGCAGTTATCTGCTGACCATTTTCTACGATATTCGAAACCGAAACGGAAGATGACTCCCCGCCATATCTCACGCTGGATGGGGAAGAGCAAGCATTAAACACTTTCCCGGACCTGTAATAATCACCTGCATCTGCACCGCCATAGTTTTCTATAGACTCTAAACCGTCTGCTTCCATGAGCCGGAGAAGTTTATGATTGGTGAAGGAATTATTATAAATATAACTCCCATAAATATCCCGCCGGGCGTCGACATGCCAAACCAGAAGACCGTCACCCGGAAAATCAAAATCATTCGCCGTTCTGTACCTATTCTGAATAACGAAAAATTCATCGTTAGCGTCATTAGATATCCCAGGCCACACAACCACCGCGTCTTTATCAGTCCCGGAGGGATTCAGGGTAAGAGTCCGGCTTGCGCTGGATACAATCGCTGGATCAATCCACCCGAGCATCCACTTGCTCATGCTGTTGTGGTCGCCCCAGACACCACACATCATATCTAAACCGCCTACCCCACCTTTGGGACCTACTGTACTGGTATAATCGTAATAATCAGGCAGCCCTAGCGCATGGCCAGTTTCATGAATTATAGTGGCGGAATCGAAAGGACCTCCAGAATTTGTGGCCACATCCCAGTACGATTCCCATTGCCAGGAGTAGTGATTCATTTTTTTCCCATCTATGACATAACTGCTATCATTCCATGACGCCTCATACCCCCACCAGAAATTTGCCCATCCATTGTTGGGACCCGTCCAAAAGACAGCAAAATAATCGATGAACCCGTCATTATCATTGTCATATTGGGCGAAGTCATGTCCTTGTGCATTAAAATATGTAACAGCCTCCCTGATCAATTGCTGACGGCCTTCTTCTGTCTGTGGTATTGAACTACGATTATACGGAGGCCTATACCAGCCTAAAGTGGAACCACTCAAGGTCAGCAGACCATAGGAGGACCGGAGGTAATAGCTGGTCAGGCTTTCCTTGGGAAAATCAGATGGATTTCCGGCACCAAAAAGCCTGTTATGGATGTCGGCTTGTGAATTAAAATGAGGATATTCATTAAAATCAATCAGCAAGGCAAACATTTTAACATTACCGGTTGCTGGCATCCCTCCCCAAGCTGGCGGCGGCGCAGGCAATGAGGCAAGTTTGTCAATTTCAGACTGTCCAACCCCTTGTTGCCGAAAATAAGCCTGTTTTGCCTTAACAAGTGCCTTGGATAACAAATATTCATCAAATTTATGATTACCAATTGCCTCTGCCTTAATTATTCTCTGCGCAAGCTCACCCGTACTTTTTAATTTTTCTATTTCTCCAATCCCTGGTGGCTCCAGTGCAAATGCCGGCTTAGCAGAATTTATCAGCCAAGAACCTGAAATTGACAATAGTATTGTAATTAATGTTATAATAATATTTATATTTATTAATTGATTCATAATAGATAGAAATATGCTATTCGCCACAGATAAGCAACAAGGAATCATGATTATGTTCGGCCGAGTTCCCCAACCGCGCGTGACACATGAATTGCTACAGGGCAACCATAAAAAACTGATCCTATAACCATGATCTTGCAATTCGCTGCTGGTATGGAGGCCTTCAATGTGGTAAGTTTCTTATTCGATAAAAGCAATTAACAGGAGTCGAAAAATGGACAGGGCAAGTTGGCTTAAAGCGCTTGAACGTGGGTTTCACAAGATAGCATACTAATTGTATGCGGATATCCTATCTCCAAAGACGCTCCTGCGTTTGAGGGACAACCTGAATTAGAAAATAGTAATACTGGCACGCGGGGAGAAATCATCATTACCTTGAGATCATCGGAAGGTCATTGGGCAGAAATTAAAGGAACAATTTATCTTGAGAAATTGCGGGGGAACTTGCATTATTGCAGACCATGAAGTTCTCGTACTCGCTGGTAACGAAGGAATCTACTTCATTCCTTGGGAGCTGATAGCATATATACGTGGATGATCGTCACTTACTCGACTTCTATGGCTCAGATTTTAATTTAGTGTCTATCCGGAAACCCCTGTTTCGTGAATAGAACGTTGACACCAGAAAAATCAAATACAGTAAACATCATCAGTGCCTCACGGCGAACCGATATTCCCCGGTTTTATCCAAGGTGGTTCGCGGAACGTCGCAAGGCTGGAGTCGCTGAATTCCGCAACGTTTTTGGCGGAAGAGGGTCTGTTTCACTTCGCTACGAGGACGTACTCGGTTACCTTTTCTGGACTCGGTTCGCACGGCCGTTTACACCCCAGTTGCGAGTGCTCCGCGCTGAAGGTATCCCGTTTGTTTTCCAATATACCATCAATGGATATGGGCGGGAAATTGAGCCGCATTCCCCGGCGCTGGTCAAAGCGATCGATGATTTTCAAGCGACCTCCTCCCTGCTACCGTCGAACTTATGCATACAGTGGCGATACGATCCCATCGTACTCTCGAATAGGTATCCGCCCGACTGGCACCTTGAAAATTTCACTCTGATTGCCGTATCCCTCAAGGGGGCCACCCGGGTGGTCAACACTTCGTTCATCGAGCCTTACAAGAAGGCGATTCGGAGAGTCGGCGATACTTCCGTGCTTTTTCGTCCGATTGATGAACAACGACACAAGTCGGTAGCAAAATCCAGGAATATTCTTGAGGTGAGTTTTAAAGAGGGGCGGACATTGCTTGAACAGCTTGCTGCCATTGCCCAGTCGCATGACATGGAGCTGAGAATGTGTTCCAATCCGGAATGGGATATCCTCCCAGCAGCACAATGCTGCGGCATTGAACTCTTTGCGCCCTATGGGGAAGAAATTACAAATAGAGTCAATTCACTCCGGCCGGGACCATCGCGCGCTTCCTGCCGCTGCGTCAAAACGGTCGATATCGGGATGGATAACACCTGCCCGGCTGGTTGCAAGTACTGCTATGTTGTCACCGCTCAGGAGACCGCGATGAAGAATTTCAGAATGCATCAGCCGATGTCTTCGATGCTGCGCTGATATTATCCGACTTGGTTGACTTTCAAATTTTTGCGAATGAGCAAAAAGATACAACTTTATCCGTGAGCATACTCCAAAATGATAATTCCTGTTAAAATATGATACTACTACATCAATCTTGCAATTAACAACCCAAGAACAATAATTAATTCGCGGAGCTTATGATTCAAGGGGTTTTAAAGTAAGATTTGATGATGAATACGTATTTTTATCTTCAAAAGAAGATAAGCTTCTTGAAAAAACGAAAAATTGTTTTTTTATTAAATTAATGAGAAACCAACACTAAATCCGGTGATTTAAAATTTCATTTTCATAAAATTTGTAAAAAAACTAACCTCTACATCCAAACAAAAGCGTATCAGCATCGCCCCAGTGAGGAGGTGGGATAATGAGATACCTTTTATTATTTGCCATTATCTTGCAACTCATAATAATCGACTCCGATTTGTCTTTCGCAGACGATCCCTGCGAGGGGATGGATGACCTAATAATTATGCTTGTCGTGGCCATGCCGCAACTAACCCCTGACGATTTGCAGGCTGGCAGGTTCCACGTAGATACCGGCGGGCAGGATTCCGCAGTGAGGTATACCGTGCGAGACAAGGTAATTTTCGAGCAGCACGTTCAGGGCGGGCAAAATCCTTTTCAGGTGATCAACCTGGGCGGCTTAAGCGCGTTGTATTTCGGAGATACTGACGGAACACCTTATTTCTGTGGATACATTGTTGCCCCATCATACCGGACAGGAAAATTCCTGTTGATTCCGAGCCGTCGCGTACTCGGGACATGGAAACCGTGGGAAAAATCATTACCACCGTCTCGGGTGACATATTATCAGCAAAAGGATAGCAAAATCTCCCAGGTCTTATATCGGCCGCTGCTGAATGGCCCGCCCACTGAATTTCTCCAAAATTTGAGTGTCAAGGATATCGATTCCGATGGGGAGATGGAGATATTGACCAACGAACAACCCGATTGGGCGGACAGTTGCGGTTTTTCAAACGCAGGTACACCCTACTGGAAAAGCATCTATCACCTTTCCCCGCGAGACCATTCCCTGAAGGATGTTAGCGAGCGCTATCCAAAGGTCTACGCATCCATCGCGGAACAACTCAAACAATCTCTCCAGGAAAACAAGAGTCCTTTGTGCAACAGCGAGGTGGATAAATTGTTGCGCAAGGCCCAGCAATTGGCTCGCTGAGCTCGCGCTGACAGCCGATATTCATCTCCAACAGGGATTCACAGTATGGCTTGCATGCCAAACAACAAGTTCTGTTTACCGGCATAACCCCTCCCAATCCTCAACCCTTGCAGGCCACCTCAACTCTCTGAGCCTTTCAAGAGATGCCATGACCGAACCGACTGATTTACCTTTGAATTTTTCATACACTCGGTACGGGGCAGATTGTGATCTATTCAATTCCTCAAAAGTGCATTTGAAGTCTCCGCCTACTTCTTCAGCGACCCACCAGGTGATCAACTGGGCCCATCCCTCGTGAACGTCCTCCTCGGTCAGTTTGTAGAGATCAATCTGCCACTCCGGAACGCCGGGCTTGGGGAGAAGATGAGTAACCCAATGGCCCACCTCATGGACGAGCACCACCGCACGCAGTAATTTCTCATTACAACCATATTTCTTCGCAAACCAGTCCAGCCCCCTAGCAAACAGGATGATCTTCGGCTCTGGTACGTAGTATCCCAAAACTTGTTCGATGGAGATATTCTCTGGCAGTCTACGCTGGTTATTACGAGACACCCGAGGCTTCATGTCCGATACCCCTCCTTCTTCCTCCAGCTCAGGATAGGCAACAAACAGGGGTGGCGCTTCGTAAGACATGAATATCTCCGGAAGAAGTGCGGGACGAAATCCACCTTGCCGGACATTATCCATTATGGTCGCAATAAGTTCACGCTCATCACGCGTCAGGGAGTAAAGGATGCGTCGGGTGAGGGGTTGCCGAGAAAAGTCCACCTGACAGGCTCTTTCGCGCTGAGCAATCAGATTGTCAATGATTTGCAAGGAATTGCTGTCACCTGTTCTCTGAACGATTGACCGCAATTTCGAGATTTTCCCTGACGGGATATAGCCAACGACAGGCAGAAAAGGAGACTCGATATTGATGGGTAGTCCTCCGGGGCGAGAATTGTCGGTGCTTCTGCACTCCAAGGCCCTCGCAAAATTCTGCCATGTCTGAAATGGCTCACCCGGATCGCTATCAAAATTCCGATAGATGACATCCTCTTTCATCTGCCCTGTCAGCTGACTCCAGATATCAACATTCAGGTTGTCCACATTCCCCAGCCACGAACGCGCTGCTTCTGCCTGTTCTGTGACATTTGACGTGAACCAGCGTACTGCAAGGTCAACACCAACCTTTTCCACGAGGAGCATGCAAAGGTGGTCAAAATCTCGCGGCGGCCGTACGTTCTCAACAGCAGGCCAATTTTCAGAATCTCTGACAAGATTTTCCCAGCCGGGAATTGAACTCTGAAACTTTTCAGCCCATCTGGACCTGAACCAGATATACTTTGTGTCTCTGTTTCTAACGATTTGCAGCAGGTCCTCAAGCGATACCATCGTTCCGTTTCTCCTCAATTTACTTGATCAAATAAAATAACTTCATCAAGTATTTCACTGTCTGCCCCCCATGTCAAGCAACCATAATTTTTTCTGAATCCGGTAGGTGTTGAAGATGAGGCCGCCCAGGCAGAGCAGCACCGTCAGGGGCAGAAGCACGGGGAGGCTGGCCGTGCCGAAGCGAATGAGGAAAATATTGATGAGGATGAAGACAATGCGGGTCTCAGTCGGACCGATGCCGTAATGGTAGATTTCGAACTCGTTGGTGGCGCCGAAGGAGAGGAAGGAATTGACCATAAAGGCGACGAGGATGACCAAGAGCCCGAAAATCCAGACTTCCAGGTCGGGCGGAGCGATCATGGAGCCGACGAACACCAGGGAGCAGAGAAAGGTGAAATCCAGGAAGTGCTCCATGTAAAAGCCCCACTTGACCAGCCCGGTGTCCCGCTGTCTCCCCAGTTCGCCGTCCAGCAGGTCGGTCAGATACTGGAGGAGGATCATCAGGGACACCACCCAGAGCAGGGCAAGATTGGACCGGGCCTGGAAGGCGACTACGACATTGACCGCTGACCAGAGCAGGGTCGCCAGGGTCAGGTGGTAGGTTTCGATCCCCCTCGGTATTTTAGGAATCAGCCACTGCTTCAGCCTGGTTTCCGGCCCGTTCAGCAGTGACTTTCCGACCTTCTTATCGCCGGCAAACTCTCTTGTCTTCGCATTCCCATGGTTCTGCATGACTTCCTCCTTGTCAGATGATGTCTACCGTTCCTGGTCGGTTTTCCCGCGCTGGGCGAGCACGACCAGCAGCCAGGACGCGCTGAAGGCAGCGGCCAGGTGCTTGAGCGAGTGGCCTCTGACCATGACGAGCTGATAGGTCTGGGCGTCAAGGATTTCAAACACCTTGGCCAGGCCGTAGCCGGCACCGATGATCAGGACATCGGACACCCTTAAGGTTGCCGATTTCCAGAAGAAGACGATCACCAGGATGACCGGCATGGGCAAGAACTGGATTATGGCATACGGCCGCAGATCACCAACTCCAAATTGTTCCGTGCCGAGCCAGTAGATCACGCTGAGCAGGCCGGCGAGACAGAGGGGCAGCAGAAGCTGTCTCCCCAATTTTGTGCTGACATATTCGCCGATGATAATCGAGAGAAAGGCCATGAAGCTGAGGGCCATTGCCATGCGGTCCCATGCCAGGCCCCAGTTGTCAGGCTGGAGATGGTAATACCCGGAACCAATGCCCGTACACAGGATGGCCGCGTAAAACACCAGATAGCTCAGCCCATTTCCGGCGGCAAATCTACCCGCCCATAGGGTTCTGCACTGGGACAGACCGAACAACCCCACCAGCACGAAAGGCAGGTTGGAAACGACGTTCCAGAAGTTCGGAATGCCAAACAGTAAACGCTGGTCGGCAAAATCATGGTAGGCCGGGTCCTGGGAGATGGGGCCGTGCCAGTACAGAACGCCGATGGCCACGGCACACAGCATGAGAAGGAGGAACGGCACTATTTTGCGCATAACCAGGCTTGCTTCGGGTTGGGTTTTCATGGTTCAGGCCAGGGCGGTCTTGAGTTGACGGTAGTTGATCTTGCCGGTGCCGAGCACCGGGATGGAGTCGATCCGCACCAGGCGCCGGATATTATGCAGTGCGGAAAGGCCAGCCTGGCGGATGCACCGGTTGACTTCCTCGCGCTCGATGGCAAAGGTCGTAAAGAGGACGATCTCCGGATGACTTTCGTCCGGGGTCGCCTCGATGGCCAGCGCCGGGGAGCCGTCCGTATGCGTCGGAAAATGCTGCTGCAGCACGGTCTCGATGGCCGGCAGGGAGATCATCTCTCCTCCGAGCTTGACGAACCGCTTCAGCCGACCGCAGAAGGTGAGAATGCTGCTTACACCTTCCCGGACCAGGTCACCTGTATTATACCAGCTTTTCCCGTCAAGCATGACAAAGGGCGAAGCGGCGGAGGTTCCCAGGTAGCCGGCGAACACGTTCTTGCCCCGAACCAGGAGCAGTCCCTGCTGCTCTGTCCCGACCCGCTGCATACTGTCCGGATCGACAATGGCGTACTCCATGCCGGGCAGAACACGGCCGATGGTTTCCGGGACCGGTGCGTCGGGCGTGTTGACGCTGACCACCGGCGAGCATTCGGTGATGCCGTATCCTTCGCACAGAACAGCGCCGGGTAACGCATCCTTCACCTGGCGGTAGACGTAATCGGGACATTTTTCCGCGCCGGTGAACAGCAGGCGCAGGGAGGCAAGCTGACCCGGTTTTGCCGCCCGGAGGATACCGCTGACAAAGGTGGGCGTCCCGATGAGCAGGGTCGAGCGGTACTGCTCGATAAGCCCTGCCAGAGCAGCGCCTTCGGTAGGATTGGCGTGATACGTGGTCCTGAGACCGAGGCAGAACGGCAGGATGATGTTGCCGGCCAGGCCCAGGGAATGGAATGGCGGCAGCATCGCCAACAACCGGTCACTTTCTCTGAACGACAGCACCGAATTGAAATCCTTCAGGTTGGCCAGGATATTGGCATGACTCAGTGGTACCGCCTTGGGCATCGCCTCGGAGCCGCTGGTAAAGAGAATGGCCGCGGTTTCGCTCACCTTACTCCCGGCGAGGGGCGACCAGGACACATACCCCGCGATCAGGGCGGATATTTTTTCCGCCAGAGTAATCTCTTTGCGCAGGTCTTCCATGTACAGCCATTCCGCATCCAGGGAGGACAGGTCAATCCCCTGGCCCCGCAATTTGTCCATCAGGGCTCGCGCGGTGATGATGTGGGTGACCCCGGCGGTCTTCAGGCAGTGACTCATATGGCCGGCCCCGACGGTCCAGTTGAGCATGACCGGGGTCTTGCCCGCGAACAGGGTGGCGAAATAGGAGAGCGCGGCACCCACGGACGGTGGGAGCATGATCCCTAGGGCCGAGCCGTCAATCCTTTGCAGTTTCCGGCGCAGGATCATGGTGGCGACGATCATCTGGCGGTAGGTCTTCACCCCGCTGATTCGGTCGGCAACAATGGCCTGATCGGGGCGTTCCTTGGCCTTGCGCAAAAAAGTGCCGGCAATTGTGGCCTCACCGCCCAGGGTGAGCATATGCTCTGAACCAGCCTTGAACCAGGCCGGATGGATCTTCCCCGCTTCCTGTTTCATGCCCAGGCCCTGGCCGCAGGCAGCAAGTATCACATCGCCCACGGTCTGCATGGACTCCAGGTCAGTGACCTCCATCCCGAACTCCTTCTCCAGCCAGACGGCGAGCTCCATGATGGACAGGCTGTCCATGCCGATGTCCTGGGCCAGATTATCC
Organism: Desulforudis sp.; assembly: GCA_003604975.1. Taxonomy (GTDB): domain Bacteria; phylum Bacillota; class Desulfotomaculia; order Desulfotomaculales; family Desulforudaceae; genus SURF-60. The sequence continues at coordinate 48,742 of QZIR01000071.1, forward strand.
TTGACCGTGACAGAGGCGACCCCGTTGATTTCCTGGAGATGGGCGATGACCTGCGCGGTAACCGAGACCGGTAAGTTGGCAAGGTCGCGGCCGTTGCTCTCGCTCTTCGGCTCGGGCTGAACAACGGGTTTTCTCCCCTGCCACCAGAAGCAAGGAACCCGCAGGTTCGGCCGGGCTGTGGCATTGTAGAATCGCTCCAGGGCCTGGTTGATGGTACCGCGGTCCCCATGTCGCGGAAAATCAGTTGGCTCTACGAACTCCACGATGACTTTCCGGCGCGGGCCGAAGAACAGGCCATTGGCCAGGGCGAACAGAAGAGCGGCCTTCGCGTTCCTGGCCGCGTTGGGCTGACCATTCGCCCAGCCGAAACGGCTGCCCCACAGTCCGGTGGTCCTGACCAGAACGATCCGCTGCCCGGGGTTTTCGTTCAGGATGGTATGCACCGCGCTTTTCCCGCTCAGGTTCTCATACATGGACCGGTAGAGGCGGCCGGCGGGATAGAGGATAATATTGTCACCAGTCCGCAGGACTTCGGCTACAAGGTTGATGCCCTGGGCGACCTCGTCCTTTGAGCCGCGGCCGTTTTTGGCGAGACTGGGGATTCGGATGGCGTTGACCAGCTGCATCAGGGGACGGATATAGAACCGGTCGGTCTGCTCATAATCAGCCAGCGGCCGCGGCTGGAACCGCCCGTGCAGGGTGGTCATGAGGATCACCGGATCGATCCATGCCGGATGATTGGGCAGGAAGAGAATCCCTTCGTTCGCGCGGGAAGACTTCAATCTCTCCAGGCCAATGACCTCAATATCATAGCGCAGCCGGAGCACAGTGCGGATCACCCGCAGGAGTATGGTCCGGGCAATGGCGCCGTCCCGGTAGAGCAGGACGGTAAGAGTAAGAGCGGCAACGAACGTCATGGTTCCGGCAAAGAACAGCATGGCGCCCGGGGACATCATCCGCGCCAGGGCCGAATATATCTGGCCGGCCAGCAGAATGCCGATAAAGGAGCAGAAACCGACAACGGCGATGACCTGTCCTTTATCCGTTTCCAGGGGGCGTACCTGGATGAAGCTGGTGATCGGAATGATGTAATAACCGCCGGAAAATCCGGTCAGGATAAATGAGGCAAAAAGGGACGGGACCCGGTAGCCCTCGGGCAGGTACGCAGTGAGCGCCGCCGCGGCAAGACCGGCGCCCATGCCGAGCATGCCAGGCCGCAGGACCTTCGTCCAGTTGTCGATCCCGGCACAGCGGGAAGCAACGACCGCACCAATGGACACCCCCACCATCAGCGCGACACTCATCAAACTGGTGAGCGTCCGGGAGAGGTCAAGCTGCTCGATACCGTAACTGTTGATGAGCAGGACAACAAGGGCCGCGAGAAAATAGAAGAATGCATCACTCAGCACCGCCAGCAGGAGAAGCGGATCTTTCCTGAGGGCTAGCACATGGCGGAGGGAATGGACAGGGCCCGCCCATGGAAACGGTTTGTCCGGGGCGGCCGCCTGATATTTTTTGATACCGAGGGTTGCGACAAGCCCGGTCAGGGAAACCAGGATGACGGTGCCGGCGATCAGGATCTGGCCGAGGGGTGCGGTACCGAAAACCGGCGACTGGAAGTCGAGGGCGATACCGGCACAGGCTATCCCGATGAGAATGGCTATGGTTGAGGTCATTTTCAGGGTGCCGTTGACCCGGGTAATTTTCTCACCCGGGAAATGCTCCGGTATGGAGCCGTTCAGGGCAGGACCGAAAACTGCGGAGTGAACGCCCATGAGAAAGAGCATGGCCATGATGCAGAACCAGTTGCTGGTCACGATTCCCACCGCGCCAAAGAGCATGGCGACGAGTTCGAGTACTTTGGTGTTCACCAGAATATTTTTCTTGGGGAACCGGTCAGCCAGCCAGCCGGCATAGGCGGAACAGAGAATAAAGGGCAGGGCAAAGATGACGGTAGCCGCGCCCTGAAGGTGGGCCAGTCCTGCTCCAAGCGCAAGCAGCAGTGCCGCCTGCTTGAAAAAGTTATCGTTGAACACGCCAAGGGTATAGGCGGTGGTCATGGAAAGATACGTCTTGTCAATATGCCTGGTATTCATCGCGGTGTCCTGATTTGGGTTCATGTCGTTGCCTTTTCCCGGCGATTGATTCCTTTAGTGGCCTTGTTTATTTGGTTTACTGGGGAAAAAGCACAGGGCATGCCAGGTTGGAAAAAAATGAGATTAATTGTGTAATACTATGAATTCATTGAATGAATAGCGGGATCAGCTCATAAGGAAAAAGCGACAGGGCTTCAAGCGAGTACAATATATGTATACCGCATGATCATTTTTAGAACATAAGCAGGGGTAACCCCCAGTATCCCGTCGCCATCATGTTCCCTTTATTCTGTTAAGCAGCTGCTTTCCGGAAAATGAAAGCCATGAGCAGGCCGGTTCCCCCGCCCGCGAGGTGGACGAGCGGAACCGGAGAAAAGATCTCCGGACTGTCGACAAAGAGGGCAGAGCCGCTGAGGTACTCAAAGAGCACCTTGCCCGCAAAGGCGATTCCCGCGACAGCCGGCAGCCATATCCCTGGCCAGTCCTTTCTGGCGTAGGCCTTTCGCGTCATCATCACCGCGGCAAAGACAAAGATGGCGGATGCCAGCCCTGACAACCCCCGGTAATAAACAAGACCCGGGTCTGCGAACCAGCTGACCACGGGGATGATTATCCCTGCCGCTGCCAGGGTAGCGATATATCCTTTCCTGGAGATGGACTCGCAGATGGTGCCGATAGCCAGGAAGGTTATCGTGCACCAGAGAAAGTGATCAAAGGACCAGTGCAGCCAGTGGCCGGTGATCCCCCTCCACACCTCGCCGGCAGTCATGGCAGCTCGGTCATACTGGAGAAAGGATAGGGCGTCCCGGCACAAGAATAGAACCAGGGCGATAATCCCCATGCCCATGGTGACCAGAGGATACCCTGTGACGGATGTGGCGCGATGGCTTGTCATTTGTGTTCTCCGGCTCCTTGCTTTCCATTGCTGCCGGGGCCTGGGATTGGACCCCGGCAGCGGGTTTATGTTGTTCTACCTTCGGGGGAGGGACACGAGCCCGCACCTGCCGATAGATATCCCGTGGAAATAATCTGTTTCATCAACCCAGGCCATGCAGCGGGTAGTCAGACAGAGATTGTTGACCGTCATGGGATCATTGCTATCCTGCTGCCCAGGCTCCGGCTGGTTTTCCGTGCAGGAAAACCCTGTCTCGCCGCAGCCATTCTGCATTCTTGTCCAGGCAAACGGACACCATTTTCTGGCCGCATCCTCTTTTCTGTGGGTAACGGCACATACTACGCTCATTTTCCTAACCTCCTGTTGCTTACGGTTATTTCTTTCTTCTCCGATTAATGGCCGCCCCGCCGGCAAGGACCACTCCGATGAGGGCGCTCACCGGATCCATCGCCCCGCCACCACTGAACCCCGGCATGTCGAAACTGCGGGAGGGTTCACGTTGTTCAGGTTGACTTACCGGTGGCGCCTGCGGGAGCCCCTGTGGCGCGGCTGTCTGCGGCGACCTGCTGGCCACCGGAACAGGCTGGGGTTGACCGGCACTGTCGGTTGCCATCGGCCCGATATCGCTTATCGCCTTGGTCCGGAGTGCTTCCAGCTCCTGGCGCAAACGCTCCTGGGCCTTGCGGTCGCGTTCAATGCGCGTGGCATTGCGCCGTTCAATCTTCCAGCGCTGGTATTCACCATCATTTTCCAGCACCAGAAACGAGGTGTATTCGCTGGTGATCGAATAGCCTTCCCCGAGCCTGACTATTTCATCAACCAGTGCCTGATCACTGCTCATCTCATGCTTGCGTTTCAGGCGCTCCATCCGGTGCCAGGCCCACATGCGCTCGATCTCCGGATTGTCGTCGCCCTGATCGGGGAAGGCGATTTCCGCGGTGGTGGCAATCTGTTTGCCGTTTACATCCGCAGTGACCTGGACCTGAGCGTTGCCCTGCCCCTTATAGCGCCCGTACATCCTGACCGGCATGCCGTGATAGAGGCTGGGAAGTTTTTCGGGTTCGATATCGTAGACCTCTACCCCGGAGATATTGATCTGCAGGTTCTGGGCTACGGGGTGCATGAGTTTCCGGCGAAATGCCTTTGCCTGCCGGTCCAGGTCGTCCTCCAGGGAGAGAAAAGCCGCGAGCCCACCGGCATCCTCGGCCATCTGCTGGAGCAGGGACCGGTTGATCTCGTTGCCGACGCCGATGCAGAAAACCCGGATATTAGCAGGACGGGTCTGGATCATGTCCATGAGAACCCGCCGCTCGTCCTGCTCGGTCATGCCGTCGCTCAGGATGACTGCGTTCAGCGGCCGGTCATCGGTACCGTACTTGTAGGCGGTGGCCATGGCCGGTTGCAGCGAGGTGCCGCCTCGCGCCTCCTGCGAGTTCAGAAAGGTTACGGCCTGGGAAACACTCCCCTCGTCCACGGCCATCAACTGGCTGAATAAGGTATTGGGCTGCTTGTTGAAGGTGATGACCTCGAACCGGTCCTCAGCTTCCAGGCTCCTGATAAAGGCGTCCAGGGAATTGACCGAGGTGCTCAGCTTCCCTTCGTTGGCCATGCTGCCGGAGATGTCGAGAATAAAGACATAGTCGGCGCCTGTTTCCATCTTTTCAAGCTCCTGGCCGGCGCTCAGGGTGAGGGCAAAGTAGCCATCCTCGCCATCGGTCTTTGTAGTCAGCAGGTCCAGACCCGTTACCGGTCTCGTCACCTGAAAGGCGAGCACGACATCGCGGGCAAGATCGCCGTCGCGGTTTTCCAGGCTTGCCTCATGGTAGTTCTCCGTGTGGTCGACCATGAGAAACCCATCCTTGTGGCTGGGGCTCTGCACCGCGGAGATCGGGATGGCCGACTTGATATTCGCCGCGATGCTGAAACGGCCGCTTACCCTGCTGTCTATCCCGGTCCTGGTAGTGGTCGCCAGGGGGTAAACATAGGTCGCCCAGTCATTATCAAAATCCAGTTCCTGGTAATAGGTGACCTGGACCCTCTGCTGCGCCTTCGGGGCGATGGGGAAGATCCGCATTTCAAAGGTCTTGTAGTTGGTCTGTTCGAGCAGGCCCGGATCCTTTCTCCGCTGCTTGTAGCTGTCGTATATCTCCCGGGCCCGCTTCTTCTCCAGGACCTCGCCCACCATCTCCTTGCCGCCTATCCACATGCTGAAGTTGGATACCGAGGCCCCTTTCGGGACCGGGAAGGTATACAGGGCCTCTACCTGCCTGTCCTCCTTGTTTTGAAAAACCTGGCTGACCTGGGTCACGGCGATGCCGTTATTGATGGTTACCTGAACGTCATGTTCGACGATTTCCAGGGTGCCGCCAAACCCGCCATCGGCAACCAGCAGTCCCGCTGCAGAGGTCGGATCTCCTTTGCCGACGACCAGAACCATTGCGGCAAACAGGGTAACGATGCGAAGTAAATTGTTTCTCGGTCGATTCATGTGCTCTGTCCTCATGATGTTCCTCCTTGGTTAAAGTGGATGGGAATGTTTGCCGCTGATATAGCCAGAGCCGTGCCACTTTTTTCGCCATGTTGCTAACAATCTGTTTTTAAAGAAAATATTGAGTAAGTAGAAGAAAGATGCGGGAGAAAAGCGAGAGATGATTTGACATGGCGTGTATAGTCAATGTACAAATTATGATCATGCAGAACGTAAAATTGAACGCGACTGAAAGGGAATTTTTCCGGATGGTCCGTCTGGCGATCGGCGCCAACCCGTTCAGCGATGAACGGGCCGCCATCGACAGCCGGCTGACGCAGAGCAAAACCCCGCTCAGCAACGACAAGCAGATAAAACTGCTCATCGCGGTCGTCGAGAAGCAGCTCAGGAAGACCTGCGCAGGGGTAGAGAAGCCTGTTCTACAGTTTCAGGGCGAGGACCGGGAACTGGTCCAATACGGGATCCTGTTTCTGATCTATCACAAGTCCTGCGCCCGTTTCGATCAGCATATCCAGGAACAGATCCACAACGGTGACGCACCCTGCGGGGTCGCTTTCGCCGATGAGGTGCTGGCGGAAATGCGCGCCATGGGTATCGCGCAAAAGGAGGCCGTCCGCTTTTTCTCCCTCTTTTTCCAGATGCGCCGGGCCTTTTATTTCATCGACCAGATAGTGGGCAGAAGCCCCTGCATGAAAAACCTGCGGCGCAACCTCTGGAACAATATCTTCACCCACGATATCTGGCTGTACGACCAGTACCTTTGGAACAGGATGGAAGATTTTTCGACCATGCTGCTCGGGGCGACCGGCACCGGCAAGGGTCTTGCTGCCGCGGCCATCGGCAGGTCGGGCTATATTTCGTATGATGAACGAAAAAAATGTTTCAGCGAGAGCTTCACCAGGGTGTTCGTGTCCATCAACCTTTCCCAATACCCGGAACAGCTGGTGGAATCAGAGCTGTTCGGCCACAAGAAAGGGGCCTTTACCGGTGCCATCGATGGGCATGAGGGCATCTTCACCCTGTGCAGTCCGGCAGGGGCAATTTTCCTGGACGAGATCGGCGAGGTCAGCACCCATGTTCAGATCAAACTGCTGCAGGTCCTGCAGGAACGACTGTTCTCTCCGGTCGGCAGCCATAAAAAAGAACGTTTTTACGGCCGAGTGATAGCAGCGACAAACCGTTCCATCGAGGAGTTGCGCAGCAAGAAGATGTTCCGGGACGATTTCTACTACAGGCTGTGTTCCGATATCATCCATGTCCCATCTCTGCGCGAGCGGATCCGAGAAAACCCGGAAGAACTTGATGATCTGCTTGCCCATACCGTCAGGAGAATAGTCGGCAAGACTTCGCCCGAACTGGTCCTGAATACCCTGCAAATCCTGAAAAAGCAGATCCCTCCTGATTACCCATGGCCCGGCAACGTGCGTGAACTGGAACAGGGGGTCAGGAGGATTCTCCTGAAACAGCAATACGAGGGTGACCAAATACTTTCCGGAGAATCAAAATCGGATACCTTTGAAGAGATGCTGGCCGAGAGAAATCTGACCGCACAGCAGCTGATGGCCAGGTACTGCAAGGAGTTGTACAAAAAACTCGGGACCTATGAAGCCGTTGCCAAGCAGACCGAGCTTGATCGAAGGACAGTCAAAAAATATATTGATTCGTAATCAATTGGTCCGAAGTTCGAGTCTCCGACGGCCCACCAGAAATACAGAGGGATTCAGGCACATCGCCTGAATCCCTTTTTTGTTTATGTAGCACTTATGTAGCACCTCCATTCAGCTCGAGCAGTCATATTTGAGCAACAAAGAACATTCTTGCCATTTTTTCCAACTCTCTACCGCGAGAGTGTGATAGTCTCTTCAGGAATCTTTATGAATTAGAGGTATACAAATGAACAAGCAGGAATGGACAACAGCATTAGTGACCTTCTCACGATCACAGTTCGCTAGCAATCCAATTCCAGACCTCGACAAGCTCACAGATGAAGAGAAGTGGCAATACCGAATAATTGGTGGAGGCATTGTCGGATTTCTTGAGCATGGCTTGCCCCATATTTTCCAAGAGCGACAGGTCGTACTTATGAAAAATTGTGATCCTGACCCGTTTGTTGTTTTAACTTCGACCATACCAGGCTTGGTAGCGATTGAAGAGGTCATCTCTGATTCATCTAAAAGTATTGTCGCTTTGCTTCAAGCGGATTATGAGAAATGGGAACAACAGAATCCGGTTGATGAATTTAATTTTCATGTTCACCACTGGAGTTATTTTCGAGAGTTAGATAAGGAACTACTTGCACGAGCGATCGAGGCTTACCCTTCAACCAATCCGGATCATTTCCGTATTCATACAGAAGGTTACATGTGGGGCTTGAATTGAGCTTTTGCTGGTCACTTATGGAACTGGAACGACACTGAAATGGAACTGCTGCAAGAAACTTTTTCCAGCGGACGTTATTAACTTAAAGGCTCAAACGTAGCCGGCTACGTCACAAATACGGACAGGGGTAATGCCAAGCAAGGGGAGTAGGTCGGACCGCTCACTTTCTGTTTGTGGCGAGCCAGAGATATAAATAAAAGGGTAAGGGGTAAAAGCTCAAGCCCCTATTTCCGTCAGAGCTATGAGGAGTTTGATTCAGGTTAGCAATGGTAAACTTGTTAAGTTACCCCAAGTTTACCTGGGGTTTAATGACGATTTTTTATCTATCAATTTCTGGTGATATTTTACCGACTCACCAACTTAGCCACCAACGGAAGCAATTCTGGGACCTGCGGTACCAACAATACTATTGGTTTCCTTGCCGCTCTAAATAATGGCTCGGGATTTGGCGGCCACACCGATTGGATTTTGCCAACCATCAAGGAGCTGCAGACTCAAGCGAGACTCAATAGGTAAACCCTTTGATATCATTTTTTTCCCCGATACAGTGAGGGCCAATTATTGGTCGTCCTCTACTAGTGCAGCGATACGGCCTGAGGGTTTGATGAAAACAATTACCCTTTCCTTTTTGATTTAATCTTTGGATCAGTATTATCCTCGAGAAAAATTTCTACCGCTGCAACCCAGTGATAATCTTTTAGATCTTTAACATTTATTAAAATCAGTTTTGCACTCGTGTCTTGACCAATATCTCTTAATTTATTGTCAGTATTATCTCTGATATGTTCGAGAGCACGTTTTCGTGAGTTGGTGAAGTGTCTTCCAACTTTTACAACTCCATATTCCGGGTGCCACCACACATATACGCCCGGATGCCAAATATATTTTTCGTTAGATTTTGCTGCGTCAGGGGCTGGAACAATTAAAACAGCGAATATATCTCGTATAATCTTAAATTCTTGCTCGAAAAGATCTTTTAGCTCATTGATTGTCATCATATGATAATCCATATTGTGGTATTGCATTTGCTTCAGACAGCCATTTGTATGCAGTTTGCTGAGTCAAAACAGAAGGTGATTGGTTGCATTTCAATTTTAATTGGTCAATTGTCCAGTGCTTATCACTGGTTATCCTAATTCCCAGGGTTGCCCGTTCAGGTGATAAGATTTTATAAACGTAGTATTGTTTGCACAAAATCCTTTCATGGTAACTCAACACACAGTGTCGCTGTTCCTTTGCTTCTATAGCTAATTCCCTCATGCAGGTTATCGGGGCAATCAATTGAGTTCCGTCCAAAGGAGGGGCAGGGTAGGGAATGTCAGGTAGACTTTTGAGTTCCTGCGCATTTATTATCTCCGTTAGATGATCATGCAGTCTGCGGACTTCGGCGAGATCTCGACATCTGCCGATACGTTGAAAAACATCATCGATATTAAGCATACAGGCCATCCTCTTTATGTCGATAACTGTTTTTCTCAGTTCAGGCCAATTCCAGTTTTCTCGAATATGTGATAATAGGCGACTTTTTAATAATTCTGGGAATTTTGTCGTAAATTCTAGTACGTGATCGTCAATAGTTGACATATGACTGAGTTTTACGTACTCAGAATTGCTTAACACATGAATTAATGTGCGGTATTGCTTGGTGCCATAAAAGCGAAAAGAAAGTTTCGAGATCAGGTTTAGCGTTGATTTTCTAGGCGGGAGGTTGCAGGCTGCTAAAATATACTTTCGTTTTTGCGAGAAAAGTTGAAAAACCAGCGATTCATTCCAATGGTTTTGTTTTGCAGTTTCGAGTATGAGCCATAAGATTTTCGGTTGATTGAGGAAATATTCGTAGGCGTATTTGTTTCGACTAATAAGCCATAATGTTGGAAACGAGATATTTTTATACGTTTGTTCATATCTTGCCAGAGTAGATTGAATCTGTTTGGGAATTGTATTAAGCCAAGGTGCCGCTCCTTTCTCATTTCGTATAAGGAGAAAAGGCACAGGCAGTTGTTCTATAAATTTATATTCAGTTTGTGTTCCTTCGGAGTAACTCGACCAGGAAATACCCTCATTCCAAGGACGAATATTTATTGAGCAGGGGTATCCTAATAAATGAGAGAAATTGATATCTAGAGAAAGATCCGATCTGCAAATAAACATTGTGAGTAATGAAAATTGTAAAAGTTGTGTTGCCTAAAGGCTAGAAAAAGAAATTAATAAAATATCAAACTATAATATTATGTTGTAGATTGCTTGAGCGTCTCGTGAATTTTTACCATAGCTAATGTATCCAGTTTGCAATATTCAAGTAGGTTGTTTCCTACTTTAACAATATCAGATATATTAGAAATATTTTCTAGCCCTTTATACGCATTCATCGCCATCCCACCGTCAGAAATCTCAAGATCATCGTATGCGAATCCATGGACTAGCGCAGGCAACACCTTTTTTATTGAGAAGCTTCCATTCATTTTACGGGAATAATAATATCCTCGCTTGAAAACGACTAATAAGTCAACGAGCTTGCCAATGATTAAGTTAATTTCCTGTTCGTATTCTGGATGAGATTGTATCAATTCATTTAAAATTCTTCTCTCGAAACTGATGTTGTAGACGAGTACTGTCTTTGCATCATTTGCATTGTTTATAAGGTTTTCAATAAATTCTTTTCTTGGGTCCTTGCCATGCTGAGCAAGAAATTCATAATGATGTAAATCATCCTCTTTTTGGACATGCAACGAATACTGAAATGGAATTTGTTGATATGGTTTTTGATTGTTAAAATGGGGAATCGGTGAATAGAAGGTTTCAAAATCAAGGTATCCTATCGGTTCGGTGATGCTACTGAGAAATTCTGAAATACCTTCCTTGTTAATGAATACTTTACCGGATAAGGCGGATTCGACCTGCATCTCCTGGATAGCTGTTAATTCTACCTCAGATTTGATCTGTTTGAAGGAGATAATCCCTCTTTTATAAAAATCGAACATTTTCTGTTTCCCCATGAAGTAGAGGGAGAAAACAGATTCGCTGGGTATGTCCTTCCAGCAATACGTCTTGAAGTCGCACTCGTAGGGATTATAACAATAAAGGCCTATGTCTCTACCGGGCTCACTTGAATCATTTTTGACAACCTCTTTTAACCGCTGCAGTTCAATTACGATTGATTCTTGTTTTTGAATAGCAATAGGGGTCTGAGGGGAAATGGTAAAGAGCGATTGAATATCTAGATCACCATGGCGAACGTACTGATTATTTATGTATATTAAAAAAGCGTTAGCAAGTTGCAAGCCACTGCCGTTTACGACAAAATACTGGATAGCTATATCATTTAGATAAACTTCATTTTCCTTAGTTGAAGACTTTACTTCGTATAATTCCCAACCATTCACTCCTTTGTGAAGTATATCGACCATGACTAATACATCGTCATAAAGAAAAGTTGCTTCGTATATTGTCTCGATACCTGATTTAATAAGTGCGGTAGTTTTTTTAGCATTTTCATATAATTTTGTTGGATCATATGAAATGGTAACCCCATTAGGGAAAAGTTTTTGCGCTAATTCCCCCACCTCTTTGCCACTTTCAAAGATAGCCTGGAGCGACTCATCAGGTTCTTGGCGCAATTCAGGTTTATATTTATAAAGCCAGAGAGATTTCGGGCACTGAAGCCCTCTGATGAATTGTGACTTGCTTAATCGCATAGTTACCCGTTACAGACCAAATGTTGATTTGGATTAGACTCAACCTTATACGTGCATGCCTGATCCTGGATAATGTCAGCCATTAAAAGGTCACCGATAGGTTCATACTTAACTTGACTGCTTGGAGGGGCATTCTTGTATGCTTTATTTGTAAAAGGTTTATATCTCGAAATTAAATCCCTCTCAATCTCTGATATTTTCTTAGGATCAGCTCGGGCTGTATTAGTTAAGTCGGTAGAAAAATATAAAATGAGGCTATATGCATAATCTAACATTTCTTTTCGTAATTCCTCAGCCTTTTGACTGTCGCCATGAATACATATAAAATCTGCATTTTGCTTTCCATAACACCAATCTTTCTTGCTAGCCCTGTGCTCGCCTGATAATTCATAATGAAGAGACTCAAAGCCTTTAATATGAGTAACCTGTCTCGCCAAAAGAGATGCTTTAGTGGCTTGGCCAATGTACTCGAGACGTTCTTTTCCACCTTGTTTACATGGGAGGGTCCACACATAAATCCCATATTGATTTTCCCAATTTTTACTAATACCTGGACTGAACAAATCTTTAAAACCGCAAATCCTTGTAAATTCTACTTCCATATTATTGCTTACCGCTCCTGATTTATCTATTATTTTGCTGTTATCATAAGTGCTTATGTTAATGCTAATGGGTCTGCATCAGTTGAGTTTCTCCATGTAAGTGCTTCACTTAATGTATTGCATTCAGGGTGGACCCCCTCGATATGATATTCTCCTGTAGTTGGATTGCGCATTTTTAAATACTTTTGTTCAGTTAAAAGGCCGAATTCTTCGGATTCAATATAGTCTGGTACATCAATTTGCACCTTTATAAGCTCGTAGTTATCTCGTTTATCAATCGTTGTTGCGTCAAACAGCTCAATAAATCTATTAAGTCCGATTTTTTTTAGGATTTCACTCCGGTCTAGTGGGTCTGACATGAGTATATCGTCGGAATCAATATCTTCAATTGCTCTTTCGACTACCCAGTTAGGTACCATTGTCCCATTTAAGTGCCACGAGCAACTTCCATCACGCCATAGGGTTGCTGGGCCATCGTCGCAATGCAGATATCCTTGCCGATTGACCTCGATTTTTAATGGCCGCTTGACCAGTATCACAAAATCATCGAGGGGGTACCAGCAAAAACAATTTTGATTAACGAAATTGAGTTGGTTGATGAAATAATCGATTCCGAACAACGTGTCTGGGTACAAAGGCTTGGGCATACAATGACGACCCTGTGACATGAATAAAAGAGAAAGCGCTGAGTCTCTCAGCCATCTTTCGTTATGTGGTGTAATCTCACCCCGAATTAGCTCCAAGAGAAGAGTTTTTCGATCGATTTTAAAACCATTCTCCATAAACCATCCGATGGCCATTTCTACAGGGTATTCAATTCCTCTCCAGTTGCTCAAGCTACATAGGTCAACAAGGTGTTCCGTGCACTTGGCGTGATCGTAACCAAAATACCCGTCAAATTCTTCAGGAGTGAACTTATGTATCAAATAGTAAACAAGTTCCGCAGTTAAAACCGACTCAAACCATAATATCCTTGGGTTTGCCAAATTTACCTGCTGGTATATTTTGTTTATTGCTTCAGTAACTTCGCCCTGATCGGCTGTTATAGGTTTACGAAATGCATAGGCAGGATCATTTTCATTATTCATACCAGTTCCATTTCAGTCCCTGGCCGCACGGACCGCATTGTCAACTTTGAAGTAATCATACTCTCTTACTTGGCGTACCTGATATATGCCTGGTGGTATGATAATTTGTTTGTGCTCTTCATGGCGAAGAGTGAAATAATCATCAGCCTTGCAGTACAGAATGTTTGTTCCTCTTTCCTTGTACAAAAGTATACTTTCATAAACCGCATGCGCATGTCCACTCGCCTCTCCTCTTGCAAGGATGTATCGGCCATTCTCAGGCGGCATGATCTCAAGATTATCGGGAAGTTTTTCAACGCTTTGAATCAGGATATCACCTTGTTGATAGAGCATGCGCGCCTCCATATGTGTTTGTTTGTGTAGCAAACCCACCGATCACGATTATTACTCCCGGCATATTGTTAATGAACAACGGGCGCATACGATATGTTTTATAATCACGTTTAACGTCGAAATATTTTGTAATAGTTAGGCCAACGGGCGTGAATATTTTTGAATCAAGAAATTGTTTCGGGTGGTCAAATTTATTACCGCTTAATATCTTTTGTTTGTAGCGTTTTTTGCTGGTGTAAAATAGGCAATAAAACTCAACAGTGGGCGTTGGACAATGTTCAGGAGCGGGCGCACGCAAGATGAATTCAATGGTGACGCAAGTTTCTTCAAGTTGTGGCTCCTTCCACTTGGCAAAAAAATTTTTAAAATCTGCGTAATCATCCTCGACCAAAATTCCCGTCCCTTCTTGCCGCAGTATTTTAAGAATATCTTGGTAAGTTTCGTTCAGCACGATGGCCACCCCGGTTATTGTCCAGGCACATACACCAGCGAAATATGCATTTCTCCTGTTTTTATAAAAAAAAGGTTCTTATATACCCAGCCATTAATGACCTTGATCCTGTCGGTATATTCACAAAAATTCGGATTTTTCTTCTGATCGATCCTCTCCCAAGCGGCTTGCCCCTCTAAAGGATTCCACTCATGCTGAGGGTCAGGGATAAAGGTCATCGCTTGCGCGGTCATGGAAGACGATGCGCCCTGAAAGTGATGGAATTTGCATAGCCACCCACCCTGAATTTTCAATACTTTCGTTCTGTCTCTGTGCCGCATTATTTCGGCATCCTGGTTAATTGTAATTAAATTGATCCAGCCCTTTTCATTCGTATTCATTTCCCAGCCCCAGCGGTTTGTTTTTAGATGTGCTTGTGCTATCCTTTGAGGCAATGATCACCCATACCTGTGACGAAAACGGTCACAATTTAAGAATAAAATTTCAGGGGATTTTCTTATATGCGTGGAAGCAATCTCGTTAAGTTCTTGCGAACAGTTGATTTGCTGAGCAGGCCTCAAGGCGCTACGGTTGATGAGATCGTCGAGGAACTGGGTATCGACAAAAGGTCAGTTTATCGATTGTTGGAAGTTATTAGTGATATGCATTTTCCGATTTATGATGAACCGGACCCTGAGGATCGTAGGAGGGTGAGGAAACGACTAGTAGATACGTATCAGAAAAAACTGCCCAATATGACCGTGCCGGAGATCAACTTAAGCGTATCAGAATTGATTGCGCTTTACCTCCTGCGTGGCGAAGAGCGAATCTATAAAGGAACCGAGGTTGAAAAAAAGATCGATTCGGCGTTTGCCAAAATAGCTTTTTTTATGCCCCCTAATCTCCCCTTTCAACTTGATAAATTACGGCCGTTATTTCTTTCCGCACGTAAGTTGGCAAAGGACTATAAGGACAAGGAGGAGATTATTGACCTGCTCACGGATGCGATGCTGCAAAACCTGACCTGTTATGTTCAGTATCATTCATTCGCTGATGATGAAGTTAAATCTTTTCGGATCGATCCTTTGCATTTATTTGAAAATCAAGGGGGCTTATACCTTTTCGTGAATGCTACGAAATTCGGCGATATACGGATTCTTGCGGTAGAAAGGATAGAGAAGTTGAGTATTACTGAGGATAAATTTGTTTATCCGGAGAATTTCAACCCGGAAGAACGGTTGGAATCGGCGTTCAACATTTCCATGGACGATGAAATCGCCTGCAAGATATGGTTTTCCCCGAGCCAGGCTCGCTACATAGCAGAAAGGAAGTGGAGCCCGAATCAGAAAATAAAAAATGAGACTGACGGCTCAATAATCCTTTCCATGACGACTTCGGGATTATGGGATGTGAAGAGATGGATAATGATGTATGGGGCAGATGCGGAAGTGCTTGAGCCGGAGGAACTGCGGCAGGCAATAGTTGCGGATCTGGCAGCGATGCAGGAGAGGTATTTCGGCTAATATCGGCCCTGACAGTATAGTTAAGGGACCGACTATTTTCTTAACATTATCATAACGGTGAGCATGTCTGGCAAAATATATTATTTTCAAAATTGCTTCATCTATCGTTGCTTGCTCCTAGTTATTTTGATTGTTGTAGGGGGGCATTGCACAGCGATTGCCGATGACCTGGATATAGTCTCACTAGATATTAGTAATTCAGTAGAAATTGTCATTAACGATATGAAGCTGTCTCATGAGGGGCATCCTCATGGAGTACCTTTGGATTATGATTGGGCATTGGGTCCACGTCTTGGGGCTGGAAATAATCCTGGAACTTTTAAAGCCATGGTAGCATGGGGGCAGCTCTATGAAGATGCTTCAGGCAATCCAGCCATTAATACAAGGGTTCAAATTCGTGATATTAAAGCATGCTTATTGAGCAAGAGTGATAACAGGTGGCATATAATTCAAAATTCTCGATTAGTACAAGGCGCGGCGTATAGAGAAGATTTTTCTGATGATTCCAGCAAGCTAGCTGATATACGAAACGAAAAAGACGGAAGCATATCGGTAAAAGCAGGAGGAGGCTATAATTTTCACTTCTGGGTTCCCACGAGATCGGTAATCGATCCAAATGATATTAAAGGAATATTTACAACTGTTCAAGCAAGACTTGTCATTGATGATAATGATCTTGTAGACGATAGATCTAATGCACGTTACTTGTTGGATATGGGAGGTGATTATTATCTCAATGCATCAATACTTCCGAGTGGTTCGGTAAAAATTGATATAGGTATTGGTAGGTTTAAATATGTTAGAACGGGTTGGCAATCATTTAATATGATAACTCTTTCTGAGAGTGAAATAAGGCAAAATCCCCCCCCATTGTTACCTTTAGCGCTGCCCCCACTTTTATTAATGTTGAGAAATGATTAAGATAATGCGTGATTTCTTAACAATAATAGTGTGATTGACTCACATGCCATGGTGTCCATGATATGGAGAACGTTGGCGATCGAAACCAGTACTGGCAAGAGTGATTCCTATACGGATTGCAGATCCTGACTTGACTGCTACTCCAGATAGAAAGGTCAGCGCAATTTACAATTCCTACTGCTTCGGCATAATTCTTTACAAATAAATTTAATTTCAATATATTTCATTCCGTCTTTGGTAATCTTTAAACAAAATATTTAATAAATTATTAGGAGGATGGAAATGAGCAAATCACTGGTAGAATTAACTGCAGAATTGGTGCAAGCTCAAATCGGCACCAAGGACATGTCACCGGAGCAAATCAAAGCTGCCCTGAACGAAACATTCATGCTCCTGAAAGGACTACAAAATGCTGAAACTTGCGGTGGCGCTCCTGGACAGGCTGACGCCAAACCAGCTATGTCTCCTGAGAAATCAATCCAGAAAAATCAGGTTGTATGTCTAGAGTGCGGTGAGACCTTCAAAATGCTTTCACCTAAACATCTTTCGTGCCACGAACTGACACCGAAAGAGTATAGAAAAAAACATGGTTTCTCTATGCGTCAACCGTTGTGCGCCAAAGTATTATCTGAGCGGCGGTCTGCATCAGGCAAGAAAAGAGGGATACCTGAGAACCTTAAGAAGGCCATTGTCGCTAGGACAAAGAAGAAGTAAGTTGTTTGTAGTTTGCGCTCCCGGGTCAACTGCATGTAGTGATCCGGGAGATGCAAGATATTGCGGTAAAAGGATGGGCTCAGGTCATTCTAAGCCGCGATGTCTGAATACAAAGTCTGCCGACTGATACCATACTCCTTTGCTAGAGTTGATTTTACTTCACCCCGGCAACCTTAACCTTGATCTTCTCAATCTGTTCCTTACAAGGACACGCTTCCTGCCGATTTGCTTGCCCATTTTCTTCGCCTTGTCGATACCTTCTCGTTGACGTTCCCTGATCAAGGAACGCTCAAATTCTGCAAATGCTCCCATCATCTGTAGCATAAGTTTGTTCATGGGATTCTAAGGGAACTTCCGGAGGGAACTGAATATGGTAAGTTTTGGGAAAGCACTAATCTGAGAAATGCAGAAGAAAACCAAGGACAGCCAATGAAAGAAAATGCGGAAAGGTCTTCGGAATTATTCACTTTGTTTTACAAGTTGAAAGTGATATCGTTATCCAAATTCACAATTTTTTAATCTTTTCCTATTGCAGAAATCAAAAGTCGGGTGCGGAAATAAGTTGAAGCGAGTAGCGAGCGAGCACAGCCATGAGTTATTACAAATGAAAAGTCCACAAGAGAAGGTCGGCAACTATGGGCACAAAGAAAAACAGGCCGTAGCTTTAATAGCATGCTTGAGTGCACTGTTTGGTTTTACCATATTTCTGCTGATATCTACCGACCTTTCCCATGCGGCCGCCAATTACCAGCAGCGGTATGCCAAGGATCTCCAGACGATCCAATCTTCACGCCTCGGCTTCGCGGAAACCATCAATTTTATAGATTCGCACCCTGAAATTTTCCCGACAGCGAAGGTGAACGGGAACGAGCACCCGCTTAATCGTGACCAACGGATGTTCGCCTGGCAGACCTGGCAGCATTTTCTCGATCACATCCTGTTCTTTGATTCAATTGGCCACATGTATGCAGAGCTTTATCTCGATGCAAAGGAAAAGAAGGACAAGGAAAAGCCCTTTTTTACGGCCTTTGCCTGCTTCCTCGCCCAGTATCGCTATGCCATGGACTTCATCGAGAGGATGGAAAAAAATCCGGGCATGCATGTCCTGCTCAATGAACCTGTGCCGGAACTTGGGATTGAAGAAGGCTCGTACAACGTATTGAAATTTCGTTTTCTGAATGTCATGCGGGGGGCGGAATTTGCCCGTCTCAATGTCATTTATATGTTTTACAAACAATCCGGGCAAAACCCCCTGCAGCCGGGTATCGAAGAGGATATGGCCAAGATATGGGAAGCAGGAAAAGGCAAGGGCCCGACCCTTACCGCGCAGAATGCCATCAAGATTGTCGGCGACCTGGGATTTACCGCCTGGTTTCCAGTGCAGAAAAACGTTTCCGAACTCATGGGTGTCGTGAAGGTCTGGCGGCCGGGAATCTCGCTGATCACCCAGGAACAGATTGGACTGCTGCACCAGAAACTGCAGCCGGGCGACATCCTCCTGCAACGCCGGGAATGGTATGCAACCAATGTCGGGATCCCTGGTTTCTGGACCCATGCCGCCCTGTACATAGGAACGCCCGAGGAGCGAACCCGATTTATTACCGAGCCAGCGTTGAGAGACTGGCTTGCCGCGCAAGGAAGCAAGGACGGGACCCTCGACCATCTCCTGCAGGTCCGATACCCTGAAAAGTATCAGCAGAGCGTGACGCCGCAGGAGGAAAAACATCTGCCCCGCGTTCTCGAAGCCATAGCCGAGGGGGTCTCCTTTACGACGATTGAGCACTCAGCCGCGGCAGACTCCCTGGTTGTGCTCCGTCCGAACCTCTCCCAGAGAGATATCGCCCAGGCGATAATCAGGGCCTTTCATTACAGCGGCAGGCCCTACGACTTTAATTTCGATTTCCGCACCGACTCGGAACTGGTGTGCTCAGAGCTGATCTACAAGGCCTACGAGCCAGGCGAGGGGCCTGCTGGCTTGTCCCTGCCTCTGGCAGAGGTCCTTGACCGTCCTCTCCTCTCGCCCAACGAGATTGCCAGGATTTTTGATGCGGAATACGGCAAGTCTGGACAGCAATTCACCATGGTCGCCTTTCTTGACGGCAACGAGAAAAAACAGAACGCCGCCGAGTCAACCGTGGAAAGCTTCCGTGCGAGTTGGAAGAGGCCGAAATGGCATATCTGGATGCAGGACTCTGAGAAAACCAGTCCCCAGACAGCTGAAAAATCACAACCGGCAAAAGGGACCTGACAGGCAGAATTGTCATACTTACGCAGTCTGTCCTCGCCCGTTATCCATCCGAAAGCAAATTTTATACTCCACCTTGACCATGAGGCGAATAGGCCCTATAATCGCTTCATAATACGAAGCGATTGAGAGGTATTTATGTCTCAGTACATTTGGCAGTTGGAAGCGTGGCCGGAATTTACCTGGTCGGCCCAGAAGCTTGAGGTTCCCTTGAGCAAGGCCAGATTTCTGCAGGGAAGACTGTTGGGAAAGGTACACGCTCTGGGATTTACCGCCACTGATGAGGTGCGCCAGAAATTTCTCGTCACGGAAGCTGTTCAGACCTCGGCCATCGAAGGCGTGCAATTGGACCAGGATGCCGTTCGGTCATCTGTTGCCAGGCGATTAGGTTTGCCGACAGTCGGACTGCCGCCTGCAACCCCGCAAACCGAAAGTCTCGTCGATCTGCTTTTTGACGCCACCAACAAGTATAGCGAACCCCTCACCCCGGAACGTCTCAAGCGCTGGCAGGCAGCCCTTTTCCCCACCGGGTATTCCGGTCTCAAGAAAGTCGTGGTCGGCGATTGGCGAAAAACGATCCTGCACGTCGTTTCAGGCCCCATAGGCAGGGAGAGAGAGCACTTCGAGGCCCTGCCGCCGGAACGCCTTGTAACCGAAATGGAGCGTTTTTGCTCCTGGTTCGGGGAAGCCTCTTTGCAGGTTGACGGATTGCTGCGGGCCGGTCTTGCCCATCTCTATTTTGTTACCATTCATCCCTTCGAAGACGGCAATGGCAGGATTGCCAGGGCTATCACCGACATGGCCCTGGCCCAGGATGAAAAGCTGGCCAATCGTTTTTACAGTTTGTCCGGCCAGATCATGAACGAACGGGACGAGTACTACGCGATTCTTGAGAAAACCCAGAAGGGCAATGGGGATGCAACCGAATGGCTCGGCTGGTTTCTCGGCTGTTTTCAGCGTGCGCTCGAACGCTCAGAACATCTTCTGGAAAATGTCGCCATAAAGGCACGGTTCTGGCAGCGGGTTGGGGGTGTTCAATTATCAGAGCACCAGCGCAAGGTGGTCAACAGGCTGCTTGACGCCGGTCCCGGAGGCTTTGCGGGTGGGCTCACCACGCGGAAGTTCGCCGGTCTTGCGCATGTAAGCCGCGCCACCGCCTATAGAGAGATTTCAGACCTGCTCGCCAAGGGGGTACTCAGGCAGAATCCGGGTGGCGGTCGCAGTTCGAGTTATGAGTTGAATTGGGAGCAGAATGAATAATCTTCTCTCTGCATGGCAAGGGGTCAGTTCAAGGGATGCACGATAAAAGCACGCTGAAAAACAGATCCTACAGAAGGGACCTGATCGGCAGTATAGTCAGGAAAGATACTTTGACCTGTTTCCAGAAAGGCGCCTGGTTGTCGGTATCCCCGGCTGCGATGTTCCAACTGTTTTCAGGCTGCATGTCCAGTTTGATATATTCCTCGACCTGACTCGCCAGTTGCCCGTTCCTGACCAGGACCCCGACCTCGGTATTGAGATTCACCGACCTCGGGTCGAGGTTAAAGGTACCGATGAACAGCAGTTCGCTGTCTATGACCATGGTCTTGGCGTGGATGGCAAAGGTGGGAAGACTCGGCAGCTCAGCATGCCGATCCATCAATTCTTTCCGATTGGCGCCATCCGGCCTGAATTCATAGACACTGATCCCTGCCTTGAGGATGTCATCACGCTGCTTTCTGTAGCCGCTGAAGGCTTCGAGGTTATCCGTGGACGACAGGGAGTTGGTGCTGATTCTCACCTCAACCCCCTTATCGACGAGCTCCTTAAAGTATTCGATCCCGTGGTCCGGGAAGATCAGGTACGGCGATTGAATGGTAATGCTTTTTCTGGCCGTGTTCAGGACGTCAATCAGCTTGTCCGTGGTTCTGCCACCGCCATTCAGCCACGGGCTCTGATTCTTGCCCGGCACATCACTGACAAAGACGATATCGTCCCAGACGATCTCCTTCCCGTAGCGGGCAATCCTTTCCGAGAGATCACCAAGGGCCTGCCGGACCTCTGGCGCAAAATTTTCCGGATTCGAGGCATAGGCATGCAGTTCCGCATAGATCTCTACAACCCGCTCGTCTGTCAACCGCTTGTTTTTCCAGTCGAGAAGGCTCTCCACCGGAACGGTCAGGCTGCTCCGCCAGTATGCCTCAAAGCTTTTCGCCACATCGGTAACCACCGGCCCTAGGAGCAACACATCACGATCCCTGAAATTGTACTCATGGTCATAGTCGAAATATTCATCGGCCATATTCCTCCCCCCGGTGATCGCCACCTGGCCGTCGACGATAAAGGTCTTATCGTGCATCCGCTGGTTGAAGGCTCGGAAGTTGGTGATTATGCCTAAAATCCGTTCCGGTATTGAGACACCCACCGAATTGGTCGGGTTATAGATCTTGATGTCAATATTGGGGTGGGCGGCAAGGGCCAGCATGGTCACATCAGGTGCATCGAGCAGCAGATCATCGACGATCACCCTTACCTGCGTCCCCCTGTCAGCCGCGCGCAGAAGGCTTTCCGCCGCCAGGATACCGATATTGTCCGTACTCCAGATAAAATACTGAACATCGATGCTTGTGACGGCGCGGTCCGCGATCCAGGCACGGGTGAGCAGCGCATCTTCACCTTCCTCCAGGACAAAGGCACCGCTTTTTCCAGGATGTTCCTGACAAAGATGGCGGGTGATTTCGTCAAGAGACGAGGAGGCGGGATCGATGGGGCCTGCGGCTGCAGGCGAAGGAATGCTGATAACTGTGAGGGCGAGGAGGAAGACAAGGTACAGAAGGCTTCCGCATACTGGCCCTGCTAATCTTTTCTGAAAATGCATGAACTGGCCGATACCCGGGCAAGAGGAATATACGTTACCGCTATTGCCGTCCAGCCAACTTAATATCATTCAATTCAATATGATGCAAATACTTTCCGATCAGCTTCCCTTGTCTTTCTGGTCGTCAGCCAATTTCTTTTCCAGGAGCGCAATCCGTTCCTTCAGGTCCTCCACCTCGACACGCAAGACGGCGGACTCCTTCCTGGCAGTCAGTTCCCTGTGAAAGGTGTCTATCAGATCCGCAAGTCTGTACCGATACTCGGTATCCGACTCAAGGATAACGATCGCCTTCTGGATTGTCTGGGAGATGCGCGGAGAATCATGAGCACCACCACCCGCACTTTTTGGGTCGGCGGGTGTGCCCAGAATATCGGTCATCCCCCGCCTTTCCAGCCCGGACCATACTTCCCCAGCACGGTCCGGCGCTTCCAGCAGACGCCTGCCAAGGGCGAGCATTTCCTCATAGGGCAAATGAAAATAATCGGCTATTTGCCCACGCACATGTTCTGAGCCTGATTTACGGCCCTGAATGATGGCGTTCAGATACCCCCGGTCAATATCCTTTTCACGCGCCAGACGAATCTGCGCACCCCGCCCCTCTTTCTCGAGAAGGAATACCAAAGCCGCTTGAAAATGATTCTTAATTGACTGATCCATAGGTTAATAATAGAGCATTTGCTCTACTTTTTAAAGAAAAAAATGCAATTTTTGCCTTGGATTACATTTTGTGATTGACAATGCGGTCAACTATGAACATAAAAAATGACCATGCGGACTACAGACGGGAAGGTTACTCAACGTGCAATTGCTAAAGCGGCTCAAATCGGGCCTGATTTTCTGTACCAGATTATCCGGGGGCGGCGGCGCTGTCCGCCACCAGTAGCGCTGCGACTGGAGGAGGCAACCGGAATCAGCAGGGATATCTGGGTCTGGGGGACGCCCGAGGAAATGAAGGCCGCGATTAAGGAGGTATGCAACAATGATCTGCGCGAACCATATCAGCATCGAAGAGGCAGCCAAGCTGGCCAAATGCAGTTCCTGGACCATCAAACGCGCGATCAGGCGAGGTGACCTGACGGCCTACAAGCCAGGCAAGACGATTTTGATTCTGGAAAAGGATTTCATGTCCTGGTTCCAGAGTAAACAGATTCATGCGGTACAGGTCGGGCGGCCGAGACGGATCATCGCCATTCATGGCAGACGATGAATGCTTCAATGCCTGGCGAGCAGCCCAGCAGATCCGCGTCGGAACCGATCCCGGCCCCTGGGACTGGAGAACGGAAATCACCACGCCAGTCGAGTCTCCTCGGATCCCCACTCCTTTCATTAGCTGCGCTGCAAAACAAGGTCAGGGAATTTGAACCGGCTCTGGAGCTTCCTGAATGGCCGGAAAATTCCCGGGGCGTACCCAACCTCTGCCTGCGCTCGGCTCTTTTCGGAGTGATCAGACGTGGCCGGCGTCGTGCGGTCAAAGGAGCGCAGATCTGCACCGTCAAAGGGCTCAGTGTCCGCTATACCGGTTGGCGGCTTGATCAAGGCGATTTTGATGTCCTGGTCCAGGCCCTGCATCTGCAGGCCCGGTGCCCTGGGGATGCCGCTGGGAAACATCTCCGTTTCGAAGTGAAGAGCTTCCTGAGGTCCATCGGTCGCCAGCCGGGCAAGTCGGGCCGTGAATGGCTGAAGGATGCATTTCGTCGCCTGACCGCCACCGCCGTCGAAATCAAAATCGATATCCCAAACCAGTATATGAGCGAGACCTTTACCTATGCCGGTTCGCTGGTTGAAGAGTTCATCTACAACGAACGCGAGCAGACCTATTTCCTGAAAATCAATCCCAGGCTCGTCAACCTGTTCGATGCAGGCTGGACCGGGCTGCAGTGGCAACAACGCCTGCAGCTGAAGACCAACCTGGCCAAATGGCTCCACGGGTTTTACGCCAGCCATCGCGAACCTTTCCCAATAAAGGTTGCTACCCTGAAGCTCCTCTGTGGCTCCGAAAGCGGCCGGCTGGTCGATTACCGACGCAATCTGCGATTGGCCATGAGCGAGCTTGTCCGGGTGGGGGCAATCGAGTTCTGGAAAATTGACCTGGAGGACAAAATTCATGTCCGAAAAAACACCCAGAAACCCCTTTCCGGCGAATCCGGGGCGGGGGCATAACACTCACACGCAGGGGGCATTGCACTCACTCTTGGGGGGCATATCACTCACAACCTGGGGGCATAGCAGTCACACCAGGGGGGCACTGCACTCACAGCCGGGGGCATAACACTCACGCCCAGGGGGGCATAGCACTCACACCAGAGGGGGCATAACAGTCACAGTCAATGGGTCGAAAAACAGCCGGAAACCACGGGCAGAAAGGCATTCCGGTAAGGCGGCCGCGAACGGCTAATCTTCTTTTAATCTTTTTTTAATCAAAAGAGAGAGGAGCAGGAACCAGTGCGAATATATCCACCCGGGATTGACCACCAGACAGACACTGCGGACGAGGTCTGGGAAGCAGCGAGACAATGGGTTCTCGCCAACCGGAAACAGGTCTGGAAGATTTCCGGGCCGTACCGCAGATACATGGCCGCGGACGGAGAAGATCTCCTGCAGGAAGCGATGATCGCAGTCGTCGAGTTACTGAACGCTTCCCGGCAGAAGACGATACCGCAGGAATTTGTCGGGCACTTCAGCGTGAACTTCAAATACCACTGTCTGAAGCTGGCCTGCGGAATCAGGACCCACCCCACCCTGAAAGGGAATCAACTCCCTGGCCCTGAACCGGAGGACAGAAGTGAAAGATACGATTTCCCCGACAGAGACAGGATCGAGACAGCATTGAAGAAGACGCCCAAAACCTGCCGGAAAATCTGCGGCTGGCTCCTGGAACAACCCTTTCCGATCAACACAAAGGCTATCTCCAGACACTTCATGATCAGCCAGCGACATGCTCAGCGGGTGATCAACACCGCAGTCCAGCGGATATCCAGGGCGGGACAATGACCACGATCACCGAGTACGCCCGGGATGTGAACATCCCCCTTCGGGTGCTCCGTCACCTGAACCGCAAGGCGATCATCCGGGACCCGCTCCGCGCAGAAGACCTGGTCGGTCTTCGTTTCCTTGAACGGGTCTGGGGCGACAGGGAACTTCTCCGCGCGCAACTGAGAAAGCTTTCCCTGGAGGCGCGAACCAGCTTGATCCGGACCGCGAATCTGACCACCAAATGGGAACGATATGCCTATAGCCGCTTCCGCAACCTGGAGGAAGGGTCGAAACTGCCTATGCGCAAAGTAATCGAGGAGATCGAGATCACCTTCCGTTTCCAGCTCAACGATCAGCAGATCAGGCGACTGATCAGGGTTCGTAACCGGGCACAGGTAGCAAGGCATCGAGAAAAAAATGCTCAGACCCCAGCCGGGGAAAACCTCTTACAGCGCGCAAACTAATAAAAAATAAACAGCGTTTATTGGCGACTTACCGGCAGAAAAATATTTTTCCCATTTTTCAAAAAAATCCCGAAAACAGGTCACCCCCTGGGAAATATTAAACAGGAGACAAAATACTTTCCAGGTGACACGACTGATTGCCATGAAGATGAAACAACATCCTCTCTTCACCATTCTGACCGCCCTGGTTCTGCTGCCGAAACTCGCAACGGCCACGGCGATCAGACAGGAGGAGTTCAGGTATGCCATGAGCCTGGCGCAGGATGTCGCCTGCAAAACCTTTGTCATAACCGACCAGCCACGCACCGCCAGACTGGCTGTGGCAGGCTGCGGGCCGCCCATGGTCCATTTCCAGCTGGACAGCGCCGTCGTTGTTCCTGCCGAGGCGGAAAGCTTTATGAGCGGGCTCAGGAAGTGCCGTTTCAAAAAAAACACGCCTCTGGTTGTGACAGGCCACACCTGCATCGTCGGCCCGGAGCAGATCAACCAGGAGCTTTCTCTGCAACGGGCAAAAGCGGTCGCAGGCCTGCTTCTGGCCAGCGGGTTCACGGTGGCCGAGGTCTCGGGCAGAGGTTCCGGTAGTCCCCTGACCACCGATCCGGAGCAATACTCCCTGAACCGCAGAGTGGAAATATCTCCAGCTTCAGACAAGAACGACAACAGCCCCGCTTCCCGGGGTCGCTGACACCAACCATCCAAAGAGGAGAAGATCATGACCAGTTTCGCAAACCAGGGAGAACACACCCGCAAAACCACCATTCTCATGGCCCTGTCCATCCTTTGCACCTGGTTTCTGCTGCCGGGCAACGTCATGGCCATGGCCGTGCCGGCAGCCGGGTCCTTTGCCTATGACCTCTATGACATCGGAGTGAACCAGATCCTGCTCGGCCCCATCGGCTTCATCGCCGGGGTGGCCTGCATGGTCTTTGCTGCCATTCTGGCCATCCGGCAGATGATCCTGCCGGCGGCCGGCGTGGTGCTGGGCGGGGCGTTCCTGCTCAAGGCGGACAGTGTCGTCCAGACCATCGGCGCGCTGATCGGCTAACCCATGGCCACGAATTCCTTCAGCCAACGGTTCCCCCAGTATCTGTCGAAACCGTTCCAGATCCTCTGGTTCGAGGTGGACGAGCTGGTGATTTTTCTCTTTTCCCTGACTCTGGCCCTGATCTACGGCGGAGTCATGTGGCTGGTCTTCCTGGCCACCCAGTATTTCTACACCCGGACCAAACGGAAAAAATCGCGTGGGTTCCTCAAGCATGTCCTCTATATGCTCGGGTTCCTGAAGCTGAAGAACTACCCCGACTATTTTCAACGGGAGTTTCACGAATGAGGACCTCCATCTATCTGCAGAAGGCGAGCAACCTCTTTGTCGAGAACCGGCTGCTCAAGTCCGTGATCGTGGTCATGGCCCTGGCCGTGGCCTTCAATTCGGCTCTGGTCTACCGGGCGGTGCGCTACCAGCGGGTGGTGCTCATCCCGCCGCAGATGACCGGCACCGTGGAATTCGTCCAGGGCCGGCCCACGGACACCTACATCCGGGACATGAGCAAAAGGATCGTCAGCCTGGCGGCCACCTACTCACCGCCCACCGCCAGGGCGCAGTTCGAGGAACTGCTCGCCCATTATGCACCCGAGTCATATCCCGAGGCCTCCAGGACTTGGTATTCCCTGGCCGGCAGGGTGGAGGAGTCCCAGGTCAGCTCGGTCTTCTACCCGGAGAAGATTTTGGTGAGCGAAAACGCCATCGAGGTCTTCGGCAAGCTGACCCAGTTTGCCGGGGACACGAAGCTTGCCGAGACCAGCAGGACCTACCTGATCGACTACCAGGTCCGCGACGGAAGGTTCTTTATCCTGGCTTTCAAGGAAAAATCGGAGACACAGCCCTTTCCGCCTGAGGAGGAAAACAAGTGAACAAAACCATTTTGCTGCTTGCCGCTGGAGCCGTTCTGCTCAGCGGCTCAGTGGTTCATGCCGACAGCGTGATCACCGCCGAGGTCCCGGCAACGGTGGAACTGTCCAACCGCGACGTCAACCGTATCGTCTGCCCGGGCCAGATGAACGATCTTATTTTTTCCCAGGAAAAGGGGCTGACCGGCCATTTCGCCGGCAACAACGCCTTCATCAAATTCAAGATCGAGGACGCAGGGGGCGAACGTATTTATGCCGATACGCCCAGCGAGCTCTTTGTCGTCTGCAGCGACGCGGTCTTTACCCTGCTCGCCACCCCCAGGGACATCCCTTCCGTCACCCTGCGGCTGGCGGCGCCCCAGGGCGAAACCTTCAAGCAGAACCTCGCCCATTACAAAAACCTGCCCCTGGAGAAACAGGCCCTCCAACTTATTCGCGAGGCATATACCGGAAACTATCCCTCCAGTTACCGGATATCGGAACCCGCCACCATCGTCCAGCTCTCTCCGGACCTGGAGCTCAAGCTGCTCCAGACCGTGGACGTTGAGGGCGTGGGTCTGCGTCTCAAGAAATATCAGGCGACGGCCGTTGTCCAGGGGCAGGTGACTCTGGAAGAACCCCTCTTTCTCTCACCCGTGGTCAGCGATTCCATCCTGGCCGTGGCCGTGGAAGAGCACAATCTCAAGCAAGGCGAGACCAGCCGGATTTTCGTGGTCGAGAAAAAGGAGACCGCGAAATGAGTCTCAAAGAACGTTTCGACCAGCTTACCC
Organism: Desulforudis sp.; assembly: GCA_003604975.1. GTDB lineage: Bacteria > Bacillota > Desulfotomaculia > Desulfotomaculales > Desulforudaceae > SURF-60. The sequence continues at coordinate 77,123 of QZIR01000071.1, forward strand.
CGGCCAGGAAAAAGACCGTCATCTGGTGCCTGGTAGGAATCCTTATCCTGGTCATCACCATCACCGGCTACAACTCGCGTTCGGGTAATACCGAGACGAAGGCCGCTCACAAAGCGGCCAGAGAAATCCAGCTCGAAGTGGACCTGATCGAGAAAACCATGCTCAAGGAACAGCGGCAGGAACTGAATGAACTCAAAAAAACCGTCCAGAACCTGGAAAACGGCCTGCAGAA
>QZIR01000010.1 GCA_003604975.1 Desulforudis sp.
CGGGGGGAGGGGGATGGCGCCGCGGCTACGCGCGTTGGCCGGTCAACTGGCCGACTACGACCTCACCGAACTTCCCGGACTCGACGATCTGCACGCCCCCACCGGACCGATCAGGCAGGCTGAGGCGCTGGCCGCTGATCTGTACGGTGCGGACGCGAGCTTCTTCCTGGTCAACGGCAGCACGGCCGGAATTCAGGCGATGATGCTGGCGCAGTTGCGCCCGGGTGAGAAGGTGATCCTGCCCCGGAACATCCACCGGGCAGTGGTGGCCGGTCTGGTGCTGAGCGGGGCGGAGCCGGTCTACATTCCCCCGCCGTTTGACAGGGACTTCGGCGTCTGCCTGGGAATTCCGCCTGAGTTGCTGGCCCGGATCGTTCGGGAGCACCCGGACGCACGGGCTGTCTTGCTGGTACATCCGAATTACTTCGGGGTGGCCGGGGTGACCGCCGAACACGCTGCCTTAACGACCGGGGCGGATATGGGCCTGCTGGTGGACGAGGCACACGGGGCCCATCTGCCCTTTCAGCCCGGTCTGCCGCAGCCGGCCCTGGCCTCGGGCGCGGACGCCGCGGTACAGAGCACGCACAAGATGGGCGGCAGTCTGACCCAGACCGCCCTGTTACACTTAAAGGGGGATCGGCTGAATCCGGACGCGGTACGCCGGGTCCTGAGGCTGTTACAGTCGTCCTCCCCGTCCTACCCGCTAATGGCTTCACTCGACCTGACCCGCCGCCGGCTGGCCCGGCAGGGGGGTCGGATCGTGGGCCGGATGGTGGAACTGGCCGGCGAATTACGCCTCGGGCTAGAGGGCGCCGGATTTCCGGTGCTGGATGCCGATATGGGCCAGGATTCCACCAAGATACTGGTCTCATTGCGCGAAACGGGCCGGACCGGTCTGGAAGCGGCGCGCCTGCTCCGTCACCGTCACCGGATCCAGGTAGAACTGGCCGATCCGTCGAACATCCTTTTTGTGATCGGGTCGGGTGCCACCCGAGAGGGGATCCGGCGGCTGCTTCGGGCGATGGTCTCTCTGGTGGTACGAAGGCCAACGGTCTCCCGGGGGAAGCCCACGGTACCGGGCGGACCGCCCCCGATTCCGCACCGGGTACTTACTCCACGAGAGGCATTTACCGCTGTGTCCGTTACTATTCATTTGACCCAGTCCGGGGGCCGGGTGGCCGCCGAAACCGTTACGGTAACCCCTCCAGGGATCCCGTTGGTAATTATGGGCGAAAAAATCACTCCGGAAATGATAGAATATATCTTGGAGGTTCGTGCCAGCGGGCTGCCGCTAACAGCGAGCGATCCGAGCGGGGACACGCTTCGGGTCGTCGCGGAAAGGTGATCGGATGACGTTTATCGTCTTTGAGGGTGTCGACGGGGTGGGGAAGACCACCCAGATCCGTCTTTTGCGGGACAGGCTCTCTGCCGTCGGGCTCCGGGTTCTGGTGACCAGGGAGCCCGGGGGTACCAGGCTGGGCGAGATTATCCGGGGGGTGTTACTGGACCCGGCCCACTCGGAAATGGCCTCCGAAACGGAGAGCCTGCTTTACGTGGCCGCCCGTGCCCAGTTCGTACGCGAGGTGGTCCGGCCGGCGCTGACCGACGGGATGGTGGTCTTAAGCGACCGTTTTGCCGATTCGACGCTGGCCTACCAGGGGTACGGCCGCGGACTCGATGTGGGACGGCTGCGGGAGATCAACCGGTTGGCCACCGCCGGCCTTCACCCGACACTTACGGTTCTGCTGGACCTGCCGATCGAGGCGGCCCTAGCGCGTACGGGCACAAAAGGCCGTGATCGCCTGGAGCGGGAAACCGGTGATTTCTATCAGCGGGTGCGGGACGGCTATCTGACCTTAGCCGCCGTCAACCCGGAGCGGTATCTGGTGCTTCCCGCGGGAGATCCGCCGGAAGATTTGGCCGCGGCAGTCTGGGAGCGGGTAGGAGGGATGCTGCATCCGGTTCAGTGACGTGATCGGGCAGGAAACGGCCAAACGCTCTCTGTCTGGGGCCCTGGAAAGCGACCGGGTGGCTCAGGCCTACCTTTTCCACGGTCCTGAGGGTGTGGGCAAGAGCAGAATGGCCCAAGTCCTGATGCGCCGTCTGGTCTGCCGGGCGCCGAACCGTGACGGGGCCTGCGGTACCTGCCCCGACTGCCGGATGTTTGAGGCCGGAACCCATCCCGACGTGCACCGTTTGCAGAGCCCGGATGATAAATCCTTCGGGATTGACGAGGTGCGACGGCTCCAGGGGGTGCTGTCCTACACGCCGTACGGGCGCACCCACGTGAGCTGTGTGGCCCCGGCGGACAGGCTGACTATCCAGGCGGCAAACGCCTTTCTGAAGACGCTGGAGGAACCGCCCGGGAGAGCGGTGTTTATTCTGGTATCGGCCTATCCGGAGCGGATACCGCCGACCGTGCTCTCCCGTTGTGTACGGATCCCCTTCCGACGCTTGTCCCGTGAAGAAATTATTGGTAGTTTGGAAAGAATGGGATATATGGGGCCCCAAATCCGGACGGCGGCGGCCTTGGCCGAGGGTAGCCTGGCGAAGGCCGTGGAACTGGTCTCGGGGGCGTGGAACCCCTTGGTCAGGGACGAGATGATCTCCCTGGCCGGCCGGGCAAGGTCCCTGCGAACCGTGGATATCGCGGACCTGGGCCAGGAGATGGGCTCCCGGGCCGTTCTGGAGGAGTGCTTGCGGACGCTGGTGGCCTGGTACCGCGACCTGCTGATGTGGCTTGAAACAGCGGAGGAAGCGGTTATTGTGAATGCCGACCGGCTGAGTGAGGTCCGAACGGCCGCCGAAGGCTATAGTGCCCGTGAACTGGTGCAGATCATCACCAAGGTCGAGAACGCGCTGCAAAAGCTCGGGGCCAACGGTAACCCGCGCCTGATTATCGAGGTATTGCTGCTCAATCTCGCCACTCTACGCTCTGCGAGTTTCGGGGCCGGGTGAAGTGTTGGTTCAGCGTTTTCGGGGTTGAGTAGATGTCTTTTTGAACAGGGTTCATCGCAAGGAGGGTGACAGTTGACCGGACAGATGGTTGGCGTCTGCTTTAAAGCTGCCGGTAAGGTCTATTATTTTGACCCGGGTAACCTGGAGTTAAAGGTTGGCGACGGGGTGATTGTGGAAACGGTTCGTGGCCTGGAATTTGGCACCGTGGTTACCGGACCTTTACCCCACAAGGGTGAGGAACAGGAACAGGCCCTAAAACCGGTAATCCGGAAAACGGACGAGGATGACCGGAAACGGATGGAGGAACTACGCGCCAAGGAGAAGCACGCCTTCAAGGTGTGTGTGGACAAGGTAGCCGCCCACGGGTTACCGATGAAGGTCGTGAGCGTTGATTATACCTTTGACGGGAACAAGATCGTCTTCTACTTCACGGCCGAGGGGCGGATCGACTTCCGTGAATTGGTTCGCGATCTGGCGGCCGTCTTTCGTACTCGCATCGAACTCCGGCAGATCGGGGTGCGGGACGAGGCCAAGATGGTGGGCGGCCTGGGGGGTTGCGGTCGGGAATTGTGCTGCGGCAGCTGGCTGCGGGAATTTACGCCCGTGTCCATCCGGATGGCTAAGGATCAGAACCTGTCCCTGAACCCCGCCAAGATTTCGGGGATCTGTGGCCGCCTGATGTGCTGCCTGAAGTACGAAAACGACACCTACGAGGACGCCCGGAAAGGGTTCCCGAACGTGGGGAGCACGGTGGTGACTCCCAAGGGAGAGGGTAAAGTAACCGGGATCAACATCCTGAAATCGATTCTGACCGTTGAACTCAAGAACCCCAAGGTGCAGGAAGAGTTTAAGCTGAACGAGATCAAGACCTGCTGCTGTTCCAGGAAGCGGGGATAACTGTGACGGCAGGGACGCTTTTCGTCTGCGGCACCCCCATTGGTAACCTGGAGGACGCCAGCCACCGCTTGCTTCGGATCCTGGGCGAGGTTGACCTGATCGCTGCCGAAGACACGCGGCACACCCGCAAGCTTTTGTCCCACTTCGGCATCCGCACACCGCTGACCAGTTTTCACGCCTATTCCGAAAAGGGCAAGGCCGAAACCTTAATGGCCGCGCTGCGCCAGGGGAAAACGGTGGCGCTGGTGTCTGATGCGGGAATGCCGGCCATCTCCGATCCCGGGGGGCCGCTGATCGCCGAGGTCCTGGCGGCCGGCCTGCCGGTGGAGGTCATTCCCGGCCCGAGCGCCCTGCTGACCGCACTCCTGCTCTCCGGCCTGCAGTCCGACCGGTTCGTGTTCGAAGGATTTGTACCGCGCAAGGGGCGCCGCAAGACCTTCGAGCGCTGGCGGGACGAAGAGCGGACGATCATCTTCTACGAATCACCATACCGGGTACTGGGTACCCTCCGGGAAATTCGGGAGACCCTGGGTGACCGGCGTGTCGCCGTATGCCGGGAACTGACCAAGAAGTTCGAAGAGGTCTTTCGCGGCCCGGTCTCTGACGCGTTGGCCCACTTCGAGGCCAAAACGCCGAAGGGTGAGTTCACGCTTGTGCTCGAGGGTGCTGTAGAGAAGGTCCAGGAAACGGTCCAGGTTCCGGTGGATCCAGAGTTACGGTCGGCCTTCGACGCACTGGTGGAGAACGGCGCCGACCGGCGCGCCGCCGTTAAGGAACTGGCGAGTCGTTACAGACTGCGCCGGCGCGAGGTTTACGACGCCCTGTTCAAGAACGGCAAATAACAAAGAGGCCAAAACGGCCTCCTGTGAATGGTTAACCTTTTCTGTTTTCTCCAAGGCGCTAGCTTATGATGCTCGATCTGTTGGCCCTATGACTAGATAGCCTGGGCCTTTTCAAACATCGCAATGGCGCATTCGCGACAGACTAGCTTGCCGCGGTAGTGCTGGACATCACCGGCGTTACCACAGAAGACGCAGGCGGGCTCGTACTTACGAAGGATGATCTTCTCCGCATCGACGTAAATCTCCAACGCGTCCTTTTCCTCGATGCCGAGCGTCCGTCTGAGTTCGATCGGTATAACCACCCGTCCGAGCTCGTCCACCTTCCGGACAATACCTGTCGATTTCATTTAATGCAGCTCCTCCTCCCAAATATCTGTTCGACAGAATAAAACAAAATTGCGCAAGTAAATGGTACCAAGCATACCAGTATAAGTCAACAGGTTTTTCTAAGATTTTAGCAAAAAATGTTATCCCCTTCAGAGTCAAGGCGACACAACTTGACACATTGCTAATTGCTGGATTAAAATTGTCGGTAACTCCGACAAGAGAAGGAAGGGACAGGGACTTGGGGAAACCTACGTTCTACATCACCACCCCCATCTATTACCCCAGTGACAATCTCCATATCGGTCACGCCTATACAACCGTAGCCGCCGACACCGTCGCGCGGTTCAAACGTTTAACCGGGCATGACGTCTGGTTTCTGACCGGTTCGGACGAACACGGGCAGAAGATCGAGCGCATGGCCAGGGCCAACAACCAGGAGCCGCAGGCCTACGTAGATAAGATCGTCGCGGGCTTCAAGGAACTCTGGTCCAAGCTGGATGTGGAGTACTCTGATTTTATCCGGACTTCCGAGGACCGGCACAAGAAGGTCGTCTCCGAGATTTTTGCCCGGCTTTATGAGCAGGGCGACATCTATAAGGCCACCTATGAAGGGTTATACTGTACTCCCTGCGAGGCCTTCTGGACCGAGCGGCAGCTTGTGGAGGGCAACTGCCCGGACTGTAACCGCGGGGTCGAGCTCCTGCAGGAGGAGAGCTACTTCTTCCGCCAGTCCAAGTACGCGGACCGTCTGCTCGAATACATCGATCAGCACCCCGGCTTTATCCAGCCGGTCTCCAGGCGGAACGAGGTCGTCAGCTTCATCAAAATGGGGCTCGAGGACCTCTGTGTTTCCCGCACCACCTTCGACTGGGGGATCAAGGTTCCCTTCGACCCGAAACACGTCATCTACGTCTGGGTGGACGCTCTGACCAACTATATATCGGCCTTGGGCTACGGCACTGAGAATGATGAACTCTTCCGGCGCTACTGGCCGGCCGACATTCATCTGGTGGGCAAGGACATCGTCCGCTTCCACTGCATCATCTGGCCGATTCTCCTGATGGCCGCCGGGATCGATCTGCCCAAACGGGTCATCGGCCACGGCTGGCTGCTAATGGAGAGCGGCAAGATGTCCAAGTCCAAGGGCAACGTGATTGATCCCCTGGTCCTGATCGACAAGTACGGGGTTGACGCCATCCGTTACTACCTGCTGCGGGAACTGCCCTTCGGGGCTGACGGCTATTATTCTGAGGACAATCTGGTCTTTAGGACCAACGTGGACCTGGCCAACGATCTGGGTAACCTGCTCAGCCGAACCACCGCCATGATAAACAAGTACTTTGACGGGCGAATTCCCCAGCCCGGGTCGGCCACGGCACTGGACCAGGAACTGATCGACCTGGCGCTGCAGACTCCCGCCGAGGTCGAACGGCTGGTCGACGCCTTCGAGTTGTCTAATGCGCTGGTGGCCATCGGCCGCCTGGTGGCCCGGGCGAACAAGTACATCGAGGAGACCTCTCCCTGGACAATGGCCAAGGACCCGGATGAGCACGATCAACTGGCCACGGTGATGTACAACCTGGCCGAGTCCTACCGGATGGCTACGGTCATGCTAACCGCCTTCATGCCGGGCTTCCCGGCGCGGGTCTGGGCCCAACTCGGGATCAGCGACCGTAGCGACCTGCACACCTGGGAGTCGTTGACCTGGGGGCGGATCCCGCCCGGAACGGAGATCTCACGGGGACAGCCTCTGTTCCCGCGGATTGAGACGGAGAAGAAGTAGCAGAATGCTTATTGATACCCATGCTCACCTTGACCATGAACGCTTTGACGGCGAGCGGGAGACCGTAATCGCCCGGGCGGAAGCAGCCGGGGTGGGTTTAATCATCTGTGTCGGGAGTGACTTGGAGTCGTCCCGCAAGTCGGTTACGCTGGCCCAAGCCAACCCGGCAATCTATGCCGCGGTCGGGGTGCACCCGCATGAGGCCGCTGCAGCGCCGCCCCATTACTTGGACGAGGTGCGCCGCCTTCTGGGAGAGCCGAGGGTGGTGGCCCTGGGGGAAATCGGGCTGGACTACCACTACGACTTTTCACCTCGCCCGGTGCAGAGGCAGGTTTTCGAGGCGCAATTGAAACTCGCCCGGGAACTCGACTGCTCGGTGGTGATACACAGCCGGAAGGCGGATGATGACACCTACCGGATGCTGACGGAGAGCGGTGTAACCAGGGTGGTGATGCACTGCTACTCCGGCGACTGGCGACTCGCCGAGCGATACCTCGAATTGGGGTTCTTTATATCTCTGTCAGGTGTGGTGACCTTCCCGAAAAGCACCGAGACCCGGGAAGTGGCTACGCGCCTGCCCCTTGACCGCCTGATGCTGGAGACCGACGCGCCGTACCTGGCGCCGGTACCACGGCGGGGCCGCCGTAACGAACCGGCCTACGTGTACCATACGGCCGAGGCCGTAGCGTTGATCCGGGGGGTTAGTCTGGATGAGATTGCCCAACAGACGACGGCCAATGTCCGGGAGTTTTTTAGGCTGTAAGGTCCTGCCCGGTATATAAAATGATGTTACTACATAATGAACTGATGAACACTCGGGAAGCGGGAGGTGTGGTAATGGCCGATCAGGGGCTGGTAATGGTCTTTACCGGAAACGGCAAGGGAAAAACCACGGCGGCGCTGGGGTTGGCCCTACGGGCCTGGGGTCAGGGGATGCGTGTCCTGATGCTGCAGTTCGTGAAGCGTGACGGTAACCCGGGGGAAATCAAGGCGGCGGCCCAGATGGACGGCCTGGACATCCGGCCGATGGGGGCCGGATTCGTACGCCTCGGGGATGAGGCAGCATTGGTTAAGCACCGCGAAGCGGCGGCGGGGGCACTGTCCGAGGCATGGGCTTCGGTTCGCTCGGGCGATTATGAAATGGTGATCCTGGACGAGGTCCTGTACGCGGTGAAGCTTGGGCTGATAACAGATGCCGATGTGATCGGGCTAATGGAAGCCAAGCCGGCAGGCCTGCACCTGGTGCTTACCGGCCGTAACACTTCACCGGCGATCGTGGCCAAGGCCGACCTGGTCACGGAGATGCTGGAAGTGAAACACCACTACCAGTACGGGGTCAAGGCTCAGAAAGGCATCGAATTTTAGGGGTTTTCCCCGGCTAGAAGTTATTTGGAAACAGAAGGAGTTTGGATAACCCTTGCCGAATAGAATAGATTGGTGATTACATGACGTGGTCTACAATCCAAAGGCAGGATATGCCGGAAACCAGAAAGCGCCGGTGGGTGAACTGGGGGCTGGTTGTGGCTGTGAGTATGCTTGCCTTGTTGTTCTGTCTGGTCGCCTGGGGCGGTTACGCATGGGCCAAGAAGGACGTGGTTCTCAAAGACGGGGACCAGGCACAGACGCTGTTCACGTTTAAGCGTACCGTGGGCGAGATGCTGGCGGCCGAAGGAATTGAGGTCGGCCCCAGGGACGCCGTCGAACCCGCGCTGGACACCGTCCTGAAGGACGGCCTGGAAGTGAGGATCGCACGTGCGGTTCCGGTCACGGTCCGGGTTGACGGTGACGAGCGCCGGGAACTAACCAGGGCGGCCACGGTTGGCGATCTGCTTCACGAGTTGAACATTACCCCGCGTCCAAATGACCTGGTACGGCCCGACCCGGCGACGCCGGTGGAGAAGGGTCTGCTGGTGGCGCTGGTCCGGGTAAGCGAGGAAATGGTTGAAGAAGAGGTCGAGCTCGCTTATAGCGTTTCCCGCCGGCCCGCCTATAACCTGGAAAAGGGTAAGACCTCTGTGGTCGCCAAGGGCGCTCCCGGGCTGGAGCGGCGCTCCTTTAAGGTCGTTTACCACGACGGCCTCGAGGTGGTCAGGGAACTGGTATCAACCACGACCGTTAGGAAGCCCAAGGACGAGGTTGTACTCGTAGGAATGGTCCAGACGGTGAGCCGCGGCGGGCAGGACATGCATTTCTCAAGAGTTCTCGAGGCCCGTGCGACGGCTTACACCTATACCGGAAACAACACGGCCACGGGCAAACCGCCCGGACCTGGTACCATAGCCGTTGACCCGACGGTGATCCCGCTCGGAAGCAAGCTGTACATCGATGGATACGGTTACGGAAACGCGATGGACGTAGGCCGTTCAATCAAGGGGAACCGGGTGGATGTCTTCTTCCCCACCCGTACCGAAGCCCTGCGCTGGGGTTCCCGGAACGTAAATGTCTACGTGATGTCGGAGTAGCTTGTCCGGGAAAGTCTAAACAGGCCCGGCTAAGCTTATAACCTTAGCCGACAATCCGACATGCGATCGACGAACCAAATCTGGCTAGTTTTTGAGCGCCCCTCCCGGGGGCGTTATTTTTTTGCCGTGAACTGTGATAAACTGGATATAATGAGTAACTAGGGAGGGTATTGCTACGGATCTGGTGTCGCCTGTCAAGCTGCGCGAGGTGCTGACGCGCTATGGTATCCGGCTGCGGAAGAGCCTCGGCCAGAACTTCCTGATCTCCGGAAACGTGCTGGACCGGATCGTGGCCGCGGCTGAGATCGCGCCGGGGGACACGATCGTGGAGATCGGGCCGGGGGTGGGGGTGCTCACCAGGCGTCTGGCCTTGGCCGGGGCCCGGGTGATCGCGTTGGAACTGGATACCCGCCTGCTGCCGCTGCTGGATGAGAGCCTCTCGGACTTGTCAGGCACGGTGGAGATCGTACCAGGTGATGCCCTGGAAGTAGACTACCGGGCGTTGTTGGCCGCGCGAGGGCTGGCGGGTACGTTCAAGGTGGTCGCCAACCTTCCTTACTACATAACCAGCCCATTCATTGCCCGCCTGCTGGAGGAGCGTTACCCGTTTGAGCAGGCGGTTGTGATGGTCCAGAAAGAGGTGGCCGAGCGCCTGGCGGCCGGTCCGGGAACGAAGGCCTATGGGGCCCTCTCGGTCCTGGTACAATACTACACCGACCCGAAGATCGTGCTCCGCGTTTCCCGGCGGAACTTCTTCCCGCCGCCTGAGGTGGACTCGACGGTGGTCAGGTTGAGGCGGCTGGAGGAACCGCGGGTGAGGGTCAAATCGATTCCCGTTTTCTTTGCCGTGGTCCGGGGGGCTTTCGGCCAGCGGCGTAAAATGTTGTCGAGTGCCCTGGAAGGATCCGGCCTCGGGTTAGATAAACGTTCCTGGATACGGGTGTGCGAGCTGGTAGGGATCGACCCCCAGCGCCGCGGGGAGACTCTTACCATCGGGGAATTCGGCCTGCTGGCCGACGCATATACTGAGTATCGTGGGGAAACCTTTAGCGGGGAAGTGAAAAATGGATGTTTTTGACCAGCCCGACAAAGGGAAAACTGACCTTTGAGGAAACCATTGCCGAGATAATGGAGTTTATCACCGGCCTGCCGACCTCATCCTACAAGATCATCATCGGCAGCGACTCCCAGGTGATGAAGGGCAGTACCTGTTTTATCACCGCCATTATCGTCCACCGCCTGGGCAAAGGCGCCCGCTACTTCTACCGTAAAAAAACCCACCGCAAGATCAAAAGCCTGCGTCAAAAAATATTCTTTGAAACCGCACTCAGCCTGGAGATGGGCGGAATGGTCGCCAAGGAGTTTAGCGACCGGGGGACCACCGATGACTTTAAGGTGGAAATTCACATCGATGTCGGAAACTATGGCGAGACCAAGGACTTGATCCGTGAGGTGGTCGGCATGGTTACCGGGAGCGGATTTTGTGCCCGCATCAAGCCCGAGGCCTTCGGCGCCTCCTCCGTAGCCGACCGCCACACGAAGTAGTCAATTCACTCTGTTTCTCAGGAAGTCATCCAAAATATCAAACCGCCGTGCATGGTGGTAACCGTCGAAGAGGATCCCGTTCAGCGAACGGGATCTTTCTTTTCCGCGGTACACACCGAAGGCCTCCAGGTAATCACCGACAATTGTCTTCCGGATTCGCCGGGCGTGTCCTCTTCCCTTGTCCGGCGAGCCGAGGACGCAGTGCGGTAACTGGGCGCCGATGGCCACCTTCAAGCCTGCCCGGGCGGCCAGAGCCAGGGTAACGGGCGGTACGGCGAGTTCATGTAGCGGTACCCGTTCCAGGAAGCGTCTTGAAACTGCGTGCGGACCGTGCGAGGGAGAGGCGGTACCCAGGTAATCCAGTCCGATGGTCTGGTTGAATAATTCACGGATTCGGCAAAGTTGCAGGGACTGTGTCGATCGCGGCGCAAATTCGTCTGCCGGGTAACAGTCGCTCAGGGCCATGTCTGCTTTCCCCGCTTCAATAGCCTCCGCTAAGCCAAGCAGGGCTTTCCCGATGTCACCGGCCATGTCGCCGTCCACAAACAACAGGGTTTTCGCCCCCATATCCCGCGCACAGGCGGCTCCCACCGCACGGGGTACATCGATTCCCAGGGACTGTTCGAATCTCAGCGGACGGACACGGTCGGGCGGATACCGGGTCAGGATCTCGGCAGACCGGTCGGTACTGCCGTTGATCACCGGAAGCACGATATCCACCGGCAGCAAGAGCAGTGTAGAAATAACGGATTGGATGTTGTCGGCTTCGTTTTGAACCGGCACAACGGCGCAGATCATCCAGGCATATCCCCCTTCATCAATAATATATTGGGACTAAATGGAAATAGTGAGCGGCCGTAGATCGAAATCGTGATTCCGTTCATAGCATGAAGAAAGCGAAGAGGGGGGCGGACTATGGCGCTTATTGAAGCGGGAGATATTGTAGGGCGCAAGTCATATAATCGCGATCTTTACTTCAAGGTCTGCGAACTGTATAACGATCCGGACGGTCGTCCGATGGCTAAACTCTACGGGCTGGATGTACGGCTTTGTGCCGATGCTCCGGTTGAGGATCTGGAGAAGATCAGCTCCGAAAAGGTGGCTGAACACTGGCGCAAGGTAATGATGAAGAGCGGAGAGCTGATCAAACGCAGCTTTGCCCGTCGCGACCAAGACCAGGCGAGTATTCACTCCCGTAACTCGGAGGAGATCAAAACCTTTAACTTGCCGGGACGGGTACTGCACATGGATGGTGACCCGGATTACCTTGACCTCTGCGTAGCCACCTATAAACAGCTGGGCGTAACCTGCCACGCCTACCACATTGCCGAAAAAAAGCAGCCCGGTGAGGTTGGCCAGCTACTGCAAAAGCACAACCCAGACATTCTGGTAGCCACAGGGCATGATTCCTTTCTTAAAGGCAAGAAAAACTTCAAAAGCCTGGACAATTACCGGAATTCGTGTTATTTCGTGGAAACCGTGCAGGCGGCCCGCCGGTTTGAGAAAAGCCGGGATGACTTGGTGATCTTTGCCGGGGCCTGCCAGTCTCATTACGAAGCGATTCTCGAGGCGGGGGCCAACTTTGCCAGTTCCCCGGAGCGGGTGCTGATTCACGCTTTTGACCCCGTGTTCGTCGTAGAACGGGTGGCCTACACCCCGGTGCACCTGCCGGTTGAACTACGGGAGACCATAGAGGCTACGATCACCGGGTACCCGGGCATCGGCGGAGTTGATACCCCGGGCAAGTTTCGACTGGGGGCTCCTAAATCAGCCTATTAGTTTTCCAACAAACTAACACCCTTCTCTTTACCTACATATAATAGGTAAAAAAAGGAGGGCGCCTATGTCGGACGGTATTGCCCTGGCTCTGATTAATGACGTTCCGGTTATCGGCGCCCGCTTCAGTCAGAGGGAGAGGGCGTTGGCCGAGGCTAAGCGCCTAACCGAGCGCGTGGCGCTTTTCGTCAAGCCTGGTGGGGAGGCAACGGTAGAGGTAAACTTCGAACCCCAGAACGACGGACGCTATACGCTGCAATTATACAGCGTGGGGGAAATGATCGTCTCTATCCCGGGTCTGGATGAACTTACTCTTTGGCGATTCAAAAAGGCATACAGTTCCAAGAAAATGTTCATCCTGACCTGTTTCGTCAACTCGACCGGGAAGGAAGCGGAATCGCTGGTGGAGACCGATGGTCTCGGGGTAGTGATTTACAAACCCGCCGCTGCGGGGAAGGCGTAGGGGGAAAAGCCTTGGAAGAAGGCCACTCCGGTGGTCTTCTTCTCATTTCGGGATCAAACCTGCACAAAAGAAAACAGCAGAAATATGATGGTAATGGGAAAGGTCCGGGAGGGTGGTATATGTCTAGGCGGGACTGGGAACTGGGTTACAACCAAGGTTATGCCGTGGGTTTTGAGGAAGGATACGACAAGGGATACGGTGAAGGGGTAAGCCTCGGACATAACAACGGGTTTGTGGCCGCGCTGGAAGAGCCGTCAGGGACGTCTGATCCCCGGCAAACCGTAGTCACCCTGCAGAAACTGACCGGCGCCGGTCTGGTCAGCATTGTCCTGTCCGGTACTGCCGCCAAAACAGCCTTGGCCCTGTTTGAGCAACTTGGGATAAAGGTAGAAATCCAATCCGTATTGGATTGAGTAATCCATTTTGTACCATTTAACCTAAATGATGCTGAATTTATCGTAATTGCAGTAAATGGCTAATAAGAACAAAACATACCAGACTTCAGCAAACCTAGAGAGGTTTGCCGGATTTGGTCATTTAGTTTATAATCTGGATGGACAAGTCCAGAAAAGGAAAAAGGAGGGTGTTCATGCGGATTATAAACAGGAAATTTGTAGGGATTGTCATCACGCTATTGGTGAGTATGTTGTTCATCGTCCCCATCGCCTTCACCGCACAGCCGACGTCTGATGAGGTAAGGCTGGCTAAGATGGTGAACGCGGCCCGGGAGAAAGCCGGGCTTAAACCTTTAACCCTGGACCCGACCTTGTGTGATGCCGCACAGAAACAGACCCTGACCCGGTCGATCTATGTCAAGAGTCTTGCCACCAAAGGAATCAGCAGCACAAACCTCAGCCAGGTTACCGTTTTTGCGAACAGTATTGAGTCCGCGGCCCGGGCATTGATCGCACCCAGCGCTAGGACGATGCAGTCCCAGGACGGCCAGTTCGGACTGGCGTACCGCAACGGCCGGTTGGTCATGATCTTTAACGGCGGGTCCGTGAATCCGGTGGTCACAATTCCCAATCCGTGCAAACCACCGACAGCTCAGCCGCCAGCGCCGACACCGGCACCGACGCCAACTCCGACGCCGACACCGGCACCGACGCCAACTCCGACGCCGACACCCACGCCTACGCCTACGCCTACTCCCCCGGCACCGGCTCCGACACCAGGCCTGAACGCAGATGAGGCCCGGATGTTTGAACTGGTAAACTCCGAACGTGTGAAGCACGGTTTGCGCCCCTACCAGATCGACATGGAGTTGGTGAAGGTTGCGCGGATCAAGGCAAAAGATATGGTGGACCTTGGTTACTTTGCCCATATCTCGCCGACATACGGTTCGCCGTTCGACATGATGAAGCGATTTGGGATCACCTACCGGACGGCCGGTGAGAACCTAGCCGGCGCCCCCGACGTGGAACGCGCCCATGTAAACCTGATGAATTCTCCGGGACACCGGGCCAACATCCTCAATGCCAACTTCACCAAGATTGGCATTGGAGTGGTGCAGGGCAGCCCGTACGGAAAGATTTTCGTCCAGTTGTTCACTGGTTAACTGGGTAAACTCCTCACATTTCCTCCTTTTCGGCATATATTATGGAAAAATGTGTCGAAAGGAGGAATTTTTCTTGAGTGGAATAGACGGTCCCGGTGCAGAGCACTTGGTCAAGTGTCAGCGAATCCGCGTCCGGCAGGTAATCGGGGAAGAAACCAAACAGACGGCCGTACGGGCCAGGATCATCATCCCCGCTGAGAAGCCGCCAGCTGAGCAAGTTCTGGCTGCGCAGGCCCAGACCCAGGTACAGGAAGTCAGGATTGTCCCCAACAAGGTTATCGTGGAGGGTCGCGCCCATGTCCAGGTGACCTATGTCGCCGACAAGCCGAGCCAGCCCGTCCACCATGTGCAGGGGGACGTTAAGTTCATCGAATCCTTTGACATCCCCGGGGCAGAACCGGGGCAGGATGTAGTGGTGCAACTGACGGTGGAGAAGGTCTCGGTACACCTGGACGAAAACGACCGGACCCACCGGGTCATCGTGGTAGTGATCATTGTCCGGATCTTCGTAAAAGTCACGGAAACGGTGGATGTAGATGTCCTGGAGGATGCGCCGCCCGATCTGAAGCCGGTAAAGAAAACCATAAGCCTTGAAGAGGTTATCGCTTTCGGGGAGCGGCAGGTGGTGGTCAGCCAGCAGGTGAAGATTAATGATCTCTTCTGCGGTGTTAAACCGTGTCCGGAAAAGATTATTGATGTTATTGCCGACATTCGGATTACCAAGAAGGAAGTCATCAAAGACAAGGTTATTGTCGAGGGTATCATCACCCTACAGATCATCTACGTCGCCAAGACATGGGAAGGCAGCCAGCCGGTACACCACGCGCATGTCGAGATTCCCTTCACCGAGTTCGTTCACGTGCAGGGTGCGCGTCCGGACATGATGGTTGACGTCACAGTCGTTATTGAAGATGCCACCGCCCGGGTCAAGAACCACTGTGAAGTGACAATCAGCGTAGTCTTGCAGATTAGGGCCGAAGTGACCAAGGAGATCACCAAGAAGGTCGTGGTGGACATCAAGGGCAACGGTCGGTTTGAGAAGATTACGCTCTTCCTTGACAAGGTCCTGGCCGAAGTAATGCGACAGGTCACGATTCATGATTCTGTCGCCATTCCCCAGCAGAAACCGCCGGTCCAGAAAATCCTTGACGCCTTCGCTGTTGCCTGTGAAATCACCGAAACCGAGGTCCTCACCAATAAGGTAATTGTGCGTGGTATTGTAACGGTCAAAGTGACCTACGTGGCCGACAAGCCGACTCAGCCGGTACACGCCTTTGAGGTGGAAATCCCCTTCACCACCTTTGTCGACATCAAGGGTGTTGGTGAAGATGAACCTCGGCTGAACGTAATGTGCACTGTCGAGTTCGTGGCCGCCGACCTTGAGAACCATCGCAATGTGGGTATCAACATCGTGCTCCGGGTGGATGTTAAAGCCACCAGAATTGTACAGCAGCAGGTGGTCATCTGCCTGGAAAAGAATGCCTAGACGGCGATTTGTGAAACCTGGGAGGCCCGCTTAGTCCTGCGGGGCACCCGAGTGCCAGATCAGGGAAACAGCTGGCGGTGGTGTAGCCAGAGTAGGCGAAAAATAGGTCTGGTACGTTTACCGGTCAACCGGTCAAAATCACACTTCCTCCTTGTCGGCATATATTATAGCAAAATGCCGAAAGGAGGAATTTTTCTTGGGCGTAGTGGAAGGTCCCGCCGCCCCGGTAGGGCGGATTAGATGCCAGCGGATCCGTGTCCGGCAGGTCATCGGGGAGCAGACCAAGCAAGCGGGCGTACGGGCCAGGATTGTTATTCCGCAGGAGAAGCCGCCTGCCGAGCAGGTCTTGGCCGCCCGTGCCCAGACCCAGGTCCAGGAAATCAAGATCATTCCGAACAAGGTGATAGTGGAGGGCCGTGCCCACGTGCAGGTCACCTACGTGGCCGACGTTCCGAGCCAGCCGGTGCACCACGTCGGCGGCGACGTCAAGTTCGTCGAGTCCTTCGACATCCCGGGTGCCCAACCAGGGCAAGACGTAGTGGTACAGCTTACGGTGGAGAAGGTCGCTGTCCATCTGGACGAAAACGACAAGGACCACCGGGTGATCGTGGTCACCATTATCGTGAAGATCTTCGTGAAGGTCACCGAGACCGTTGAGGTCGACGTCCTCGAGGAAGCCCCGGCTGATTTGAAGCCGGTAACCAGGCAGATTAGCCTCGAAGAGGTCGTGGCCTTTGGGGAACGGCAGGTTGTCGTCAGTCAGCAGGTGGATATCAAGAAGCTCTTTGACGGTGTGAAGCCCTGTCCTGAAAAGATTATCGATGTAATCGCCGACATTCGCATCACCAAGCGGGAAGTAATCAAAAACAAGGTGATCGTGGAGGGTGTCCTCACCCTGCAGATCATCTATGTCGCCAAGACCTGGGAAGGCAGCCAGCCGGTGCATCACGCGCACGTCGAGGTTCCCTTCACCGAGTTCGTACATGTGGAAGGCGCTCGTCCCGACATGATGGTCGATATCCAGGTGACGATAGAAGACGCCGCCGCTCGGGTCAAAACGCACTGTGAAATCTCCATCAGCGTGGTCCTGCAGATCAGGGCCCAGGTAACCAAGGAAATCACGAAGACCGTCGTGATCGACATTACCGGCAACGGACGCTTTGAGAAGATTACGCTCTTCCTCGACAAGGTCCTGGCTGAGGTGATGCGACAGATTACCATCCGTGACACGGTTACGATACCCGACCAGAAGCCCCCGGCCCAGAAGGTCCTTGACGCCTTCGTGGTGGCCTGTGAGGTTACCGAGACGGAGGTCCTGGCCAATAAGGTCATCGTCCGCGGTGTTGTCACCATCAAGGTCACCTACGTCGCCGATAAGCCGACCCAGCCGGTGCACGCTTTTGAAGTGGAAGTCCCCTTCACCACCTTTGCGGACATCAGGGGTGTTGGTGACGACGACCCGCGGGTAGTCGTGATGTGCACGGTGGAGTGGGTCGCAGCCGACCTGGAGAACCACCGCAATGTGGGTCTGAACATCGTAGTCAGAGTTGACGTAAGGGCGACCAGGATTGTACAGCAGCCGGTCGTCATCTGTCTGGAACCTGTTCCCGAAGTAGTGGAACCGGTAGTTGAGCCCAAGGTTCCGGAGCCCAAGGTACCCACTCCGCCTGTTGCCCGTACGTACACCATTCAGGCCGGGGATACCTTCTTTAGATTGGCCCAGCGGTTTGGGACTACGGTAGCCGCCATCCAGGCCGCAAACCCCGGGGTCGATCCGAATAGACTGCAGATCGGCCAGGTGATAAATATCCCCGGTTAAGCCTGATCGCACCACAAAAACAGGCTGCCGTTAAAAGGCAGCCTGTTTTTGTGGTCTTCTTGTTTCACCAGCCCCGGTAGTGCTTGCCAATCCTGCCGGCGAAACGTCCGGCTACGAACTTTTCCCAGCTTCCGCCAGAGATAAAGACCCCGGTCTCGCGACCGCCCGCGATCTGGGGATGCACGCCGGCCTGGGAAGCGATCACGGTTCCCCCCGTAACCTCGGAAAACTTGCGCGCGTAGTCCTCGTTCGCCAGATTACAGCCGTACAGGGCGACCACCGATCCGAAAGCGAAACGGATGCGTCCGGCGCGTATCTCGGCGCCCAGTTCATCCAGGTAGGCTGCCAGCTCGTTATCGCTGGGACCGGGTGAGTGGTAGAATCCGCTCCAGTTGGACAGGATCACTCCGCGCGGGTAGGAGTGGCTGAAGATCTTCAGGTTTAAGATGGTACCGTGTTGGGCCAGAAGTGCCAGAAGTTCCTTGCCGGTGGTGGGTTGAAGCACTCTGTAACGCGTACGCGAGGCGCGGTGGTCAAAGGCCCCTTCATCACCGTAGCCGTGACAGGAGACGGCGAGGTTTATGGTACTTCTGGTCAGGATTTGAGTCATCCACAAATCACCTCCTGCTAACTAACATATGTCATTGAGGGTCCGGGTGTCCGGACTGTATTATCACCCCGGCGACGGACAAGAATAAGGGAGTGTGCCTTCTGTAGAAGCCACGAGCTGGGCCGTTAAGTAATAATCACGGGTGTAAGGAGCGGAGCTATTGAGTGGCCAGATGATCCCATTCATCATCGCCGCGGTGGCCGGCATTACCATGGCCTTTCAGGGGGCGATCAACTCCGGTCTCTCCAAAATCATCGGGCTCTTGGAGGCTACCTTTGTGGTGCATGTGGTCGGGCTGATCCTGGTGACCACGCTGCTTTTTGTGTTCGGGCTGGGTGACGGATCACTGGCCAGGTATGCGGAGGCGCCATGGTATTACTACATCGGGGGTTTGCTGGGTGTATTAATTGTATATGGCGTGGTCCGCAGCATACCCCAGGTCGGAGTGGCGCCGGCGACTACGGCGATTATCCTCGGACAGGTACTGACCGCCGCCGCGATCGACCACCTGGGCCTGTTCGGCCTGAAGCAGATTCCCTTCACCTGGTACCGTATCGCCGGGGTCTTCCTGATGTCCGGGGGTGCCTTTCTCCTTCTAAAGAAATGAATTTAAAACGACCACGATGAGGACGCCTGTTACCAGGCCGCCAAAGGTGAAACGGGCACTTTCCTGTAGTGAGCGCGGAAGAAGTTCGAACACCACGATATAGAGCATGGCTCCGGCCGCGGCCGTCGAGAGGAAAGAGACCGGCAAGAGGTTGTTGCGAGCCAGGAAGAGGCCCAGGAAGGTGCCCAGAGGGGTTACCAGGCTGACCAGGGCATTAAGGAGCATAACGCGCCAAGGGGATATCCCGGCGGCACGCAGGGGGACGGCCATCGCCATTCCCTCCGGGAGGTTGTGCAGGCCGATGGTGAGCGCCATCAAAAAGCCCAGGTTGGTGTAGGTGGCAAAGCCGGCCGCGATGGCCATTCCCTCCGGTAAATCGTGCAGGGCAATACCCAGGGCAATCAGGATGCCCGTCTTCAGGAAACCCCGCTGCAGCGGACCGAGAATTGCGGAGATCTGAATATCCAACAGGGCAATAGCGAGGATACCCGCAGCGAAACCGGTGATTACGGTTTGCGTCCTGCCTTGGTCGAGAGCCGTCGGAATCAGGTCACAGAAGATTACAGCCGCCATCACCCCGGCGGCCAGTCCGAGAAAGGCGGCGATCGTACGCGAACGCGGTTGTCCGAGGAACATGACCAGGGCAGCTCCGAGCAGAGTACCCAGACCGGCGATCAGACTTACGGTTAACTCCATGCATCGCTCCCCGGGAGACCACTGCCAAACGGGGCCGGTTGCGCAGCAATCTCCTCGTCAATTTACCTGTAAATTAATACTGGAATGAAGGATAATTTATGCCCTCGGCAAAATTGTAGAGGTAAGGGGGGAGGAAGAGCATGCTCGCCGTAAAGGCCTTCGCCAAGATCAACCTCACGCTTTCCGTAGGCCGGAAGCGCTCGGACGGCTATCACGACCTGGAGTCGGTGATGCAGCAGCTCGAACTGCACGACCTGCTGGAATTCGTGATTACCAAAGATGAAATCTCGCTAACTACCGAAAATACCGAGGTCCCCACTGGTTCCGATAATCTGATTGTAAAGGCGGCGGAACTGCTGCGCCGTCATACCGGATGCCTCTGGGGCGCGCGAATCAGGCTTTTTAAAAACATCCCCGTAGCCGCTGGCCTGGGCGGCGGTTCAGCGGATGCCGCGGCTACCCTGATTGGTTTGAATAACCTGTGGGGGCTGGGCCTGTCGATGGATCGGCTGCTGGAACTGGGCGCCCGTCTCGGCTCGGACGTGCCTTTTTGCCTGTTCGGCGGAACGGCCCTGGCCCGGGGCCGGGGCGAGGTGCTGGATCGCCTGCCCGAAGCGTCGCCGATGGGCGTGGTGTTGGTAAAACCGGGCTTTAGCGTCAGCACCGCCGAGGCCTATCGCATGTTTGACGATCTGCCTGACCCCGAGGTGTACGACGCCCAGACCATGGTTTTAGGCCTGCATGAAGGGGATTTCGAAACGATAGCCCAGGCCCTGCATAACGACCTGGAGAGAGCGACCTTCACTATGCATCCCGAACTGCCCCAGTTGAAGGACGGCTTGTTAGGGGCCGGGGCCGCTGGCGCGTTGATGGCCGGCAGCGGACCGACCATCTTCGGTCTGGCCCCCTCCCCGGAAGAGGCCCGGAGGATTGCGGACAGGCTTGAGCATCCGGGCCTTAGCGTCTGGGCCACCACGACGGCGGCTTTTTAAGTTGCCGCAGGGTTATTAAAGCGTTACAATGTCAGTAATGAACGAAAGGGGTGCTCTTGATGGAAAACCAGGGACGCTTGCTCCCCGTGAAACTGGACAGCTACAAACCGTTGCGGGAAGTCGTTTTTGAGTCTCTGCGGGAGGCGATCATCCAGGGCATCCTAAAACCGGGCGAACGGATGATGGAACTGCAGCTGGCCGAGGAACTCGGGGTCAGCCGGACACCGGTGCGCGAGGCCATCCGCAAGCTGGAGTTGGAGGGCTTCGTGGTAATGGTTCCCCGCAAGGGAGCCTATGTGGCCGGTATCACCTACAAGGATATTACCGATGTGTTTGAAGTCCGGGCCGCCCTGGAAGCACTGGCCGCCGGGTTGGCCGCCGAGCGTATCACCGATGAGGAACTGGACAAACTGGAACGTTCCGTGGTGCAGATCGGTGAAGTGGTGGAGAACGAGAACATTAACGCCCTGGTTGAATACGATACCGAGTTTCACGAAATCATCTACCAGGCTAGCCGCAATAAACGGCTGAAGTCCATTGTGCTGCACCTGCATGAACAGATCCACCGCTTCCGCCAGATCACGCTCTCCCAGCCTGGCCGGACCAGACTGGCCCTGGAGGAACACAAGAGACTGGTGGACGCGATCTCGGACCGTAATGTGGAGCTAGCGATGACTCTGGCCCGGGAGCATATTGAGAACGCCGAGAACAGTTTTCTGTGCGCGGTTGAAGAGGATTTGAAGAGGAGTTAGGGCATAATGATCGACTGTTTGCTCCTGGCCGGCAGTCCAAACACCGGTCCGCTTCAAGACGTGAGCACGGCCAGATACGAGGCCACCATCCCGGTTGGGGGACGGCCGATGTTTGGTTTTGTGCTCGATGCCCTGCGGGGGTCGGCGCAAATCGGCCAGATTATCGTGGTTGGGCCGCCCGACCTGAATAAGTATATCAATCATCCCGATACCCGCCTGGTTCCCATGAAGCAAGGCCTCATGGACAACATCGCGGAGGGTTTTACCGCTTTGGGGATGCCTGACGCGCCCGTTCTGGTGGCTACCTCCGATATCCCGCTACTAACTGCGACCGCGTTGGACGACTTTCTGGCCCATTGCGGCGCAATGGACGCGGACATCTATTATCCCGTGGTTTCGGAAGAGACGGTCTCCAAAGCCTTTCCCGGTGTAAAGCGGACCTACGTTCGACTGAAGGATGGCCGTTTCACCGGAGGAAACATTTCGGTCTTCCGTCCGTCCGTCTTCGGCCAGTGTCGCGCCAAGGGCGAGGAGTTCAGCATGTACCGGAAAAAACCACTTAAGCTGGCAATGGTCGTGGGGAGCGGGTTTCTGGTACGTTTCGTCGTTGGGGCCCTGTCCCTGGCGGATGCCGAGAAGAAGATTACGGGGTTGGTGGGCGTACGGGGACGGGTTATCGTCTCGGATTATCCGGAAATTGCGGTCGATGTGGATAAACCAAGCGATTACCACCTGGTCGAGGCCCTCTTGAACGCGATCTAAGAAAAGGCTAAGAGCATAAAACGAAAGAAGACGCAGACTTTTTCCAGACGGTCTGCGTCTTCTTTCATTCTGCCTCGTTTCGGCTCCGTAAGTCGCCCGGATGGTAAATCCGGACCGCTCATAACAGTCTCACTTGGTCAAGGTGAGCACCCACTCCTCACCCCGGTCCTCGACCTGCACTGTCCAGCCCTGGCTGGTCGCCAGGCGCTTGATGTTTTCACGCGCAGCCTCCGAGTCAGCGATGGCGACAACCTTACCCTTGCCCTGGGCTTCGATCTGTCTTTTGACCATCAGCATCGGCTCGGGACAGCCAAGACCCCGGCAATCGACCGTGTTGTTATTAGGCACTCTCAGTCACCCTCCCTTGCTGCAGTACTCTAGCTCCGGACAAGGCGAAACCGATGACTAGAACCACAGCCAACCCCGCCATGACGGCGACCTGCCCGTTCACCGAAACCCCTGCCGGACTGGCGGCAAGTCCAAAGTTGTGGGCGGTGGCGGCACCGAGCAGAATCCCAAAGAGCGTTACGGCCGAGTCGGTATTGCCTTCAGAAGCCGAGATCATCTGGCGTAGCGGACACCCGGCGATCAGGGTGAAGCAGAGCCCGCCCAAGGCCATCCCCAGGAAATTCCACAGGCCGTCAGTATGGGCGATCGGTTGGTTCTCAAAGCCTAGGGTAAAGTTCCCGAGCGCCAGGTTACCAACTAGCGCGGCCACAAAAACACCGACCATTCCGAACATCAGGTAGGGGTCGCGGAACATAATCAGGTCGCGGACGGGACCGATCAGGCACATCCGTGTACGCTGCGCCAGAGCACCCACCACGAGTCCGGCCCCGAGGGAGATCAGGAGAGGGGCGCGCATCGCGCCGGGACCTTCGGAGCTGTATAGGAAAATGGTTGAGTTAAAGAGCAGAAAGATCAGCAGGACCAAAAAGATCAGCGGAAACACGTAGCCGTGAGCCGAGTTCTGACGGTTTACCCGTCCCAATGTAAAACCACGGTTAATAAACCAAATCCCGATCAGGATACCCACCACCAGACCGACCAGACCGACCCAGGCGTTAAGGTCTCCGGCGGACATCCGGAGGAGCATCCGCAGCGGGCAGCCCAGGAAGACCAACAGGCCGATCATGCCGATAAATCCGAGGACAAACCTGGTGAGGGTACTGGAACCGCCCACGGAGCGATAGGATTTCGTAGCCAGGGCCGCAATGAAGGCTCCGAGAATAATCCCGGGGATCTCCGGCCTTACATACTGTAGCTTGGCCGCACTGTGCAACCCAAGTCCACCCGCGATATCGCGTAGAAAACAGGCAATGCACATTCCCATATTGGGCGGGTTGCCGGTTGCCATCAGGATTATGGCCAGCGCACCGACCGTAAGCCCGGTCAAAGCAATAAGTCCTTTCCCTTTAAACATTGGATTCACCTCATCACACTTTTAAAATGGAGGAGGGAAGTGGGAATCGAACGCCACCCCCGCCTTGCGGCATGGCCAACGGATTTGCATTCCGCGGGGAGCACCAGCTCCGTTCCCTCCATAGTCAAATCCACAGTGCCGGAACCATCACCTCCTCTACCCGCTATCTCCCTACAGAAGATCCTATTTCTCGCAGTTCACATAAGAATCCTTTATTAGACTGATTAAATAATGTTATAGCTAGGGGCGAAGATAGACCCTCTGCGAGGACGCAGTGGTCTTCCCCGGTTTACACTAGAAGACTACAACCATGGAGAACGCTCAGAAACGAGCCCTCTGCGAGGACAGGCGTTCTCCTCTCAGTACCTCCCGCTTGAAGGCTACCAGTATGGAGAGCGCTCAGAAGCAAGCGGGGCCCAGCACTCAACGTGCCTTCTGCTAAGTCGACTCTATGTCCCAACAGGATATTTTTAATGACCCGTATGTCTTTGGATCTCGGCTTGAGTGCTGGGTAGCTTATCAGCGCTCTCCTCTTAGTACGAAGTCCAGGAAGGCCTGGGTGGGGCGGGTGACGACGCGGTCACGGGCATAGATCAGGTAGAGGCTACGCCTAATGGAGAGGTTCTTCACACGGATGGTCCAGACCTTGTCCAGTTCCTCGGCCCGCTGCACGGACCAGCGTGAAACGAAGGACAATCCCAGGCCAGCCTCCACGGCGGCGAGTACCGCTTCGGTACTCCCGAACTCGCCAGCGGTCCGGAACACGTCTGGGGGTATATTGTTCTGCCTCAGACTCTCCTCAATGATCCGCCTGGTCCCCGACTGTTTTTCACGTGAAACCATTCGTTGGCCGATCAAGTCGGAAGGGCTCACTTCCATCCGGTCGGCGAAAGGATGGCCCACTGGCACGGCCAGTACAATCTCGTCCTCGGCGAAAGCCTGGCAGGCGATGCCCTCATCCTCAACCGGGGCGCCGACCGCCCCGATGTGGATGGCGTTCTCGCGCAACCGGCCGGTGATCTTTCCGGTGTTGGCGATCTCCAGGGAGACCTTCACTTCGGGGTACCGTGCGGCGAATCGGCCGAGCAGGGGAGGCAGGACATAGTGACCGGGGATGGTGCTGGCGCCGATATTCAGGCTGCCCTTGATTTCACCGGTAAAGGAACGGACGTCCTCGTAGGCACGGCCCATGGTGTCCGCCATTTGGAGGGCGTAGTTGTACAGCACCTGGCCGGCGTCGGTCAGTTCGACCCGGCGACTGGTACGGCTGACCAACTGGATGCCGTAGTGCTGCTCCAGAAGCGAGATGTGCTTACTGACCGCGGGCTGGGTAAGGTTTAGGTTCTGCGCGGCGCGAGAGAAGCTCTGGTACCGGGCCACGGCGATCAGGGTTTCCAGGTAGTTGAGATTCATTTCTAAATTATATAACACTTAGTTATAAATGCAAATAATCTTCGGGGTATTCTCCGGGAACCCTAAGGACAGAGCAAAATACGGCCAAAACATGGGTGAATAACTTGAAGATTGCCGATGTTCAGGAAGCACGGCGCAAACTGAGGCCTATCGTTCGGCGGACTCCCCTGGACTACTCCCGCACGATCAGTGAACTCCTGCGGCGCGAAGTCTACCTCAAATACGAGAACCTGCAGCGCACCGGATCCTTCAAAATCAGGGGCGCCTACTACAAGATGTGTGGCCTGGCCCACACGGACCGGGGCGTCGTGGCCGCTTCGGCGGGCAACCACGCCCAGGGAGTGGCCCTGGCTGCCGCCGAGCACGGATTGACGGCCACCGTGGTGATGCCGCGACAGGCACCGGGGAGTAAGATCCAGGCCACGATGGGCTACGGGGCGCGGGTGATCCTGGCCGGGCAAAACTACGATGAGGCGTATGCAGAGGCCTCACGCATTGCGGAGGAATCCGGCGCTACCTTTATCCCCGCCTTCGACGATCCGGAAATCATTGCTGGACAGGGGACTATCGGTTTTGAGATCATCGAAGACTTGCCGGACGTCGAAGCGGTGCTGGTGCCGGTGGGCGGAGGCGGCCTGATCAGCGGTATCGGTTTGGTGGTCAAGTCCCTGAAACCCGACACGCGGGTGATCGGCGTTACGACGGTCAACGCCCCGGCTGCCTTGCTTTCCCGCCACCGGGGAAAACTGCAGGAAGTACCGGTCGGGCGCACGATCGCCGACGGCATCGCCGTCAAGCGTCCAGGGACACTGCCCCTGGAACTGATCCGGAGATACGTGGATGACATTGTGGCGGTCGAAGAGGAGTTTATCGCCAAGTCCCTCCTGGTTCTGCTGAGCCGGACTAAAACGCTGGTCGAGGGAGCGGGGGCCGTGGGCTTGGCCGCCCTGTTGAGCGACAAGGTTCGCGATCCGGCCCGGAAACTGGCCATTGTTCTGAGCGGGGGAAACATCGATGCCACTACCATTGCGAGAATCATCGTCAGCCGAAAAAGGATGACCTCAGGGAAGGAACTTGAAGTCTGGCGCAGAAATTTTTTACATTAAGCAGAAAACCCGCGCCGCCCATCCGATGACGGCTTGGAGTGCGGGCTCTGATTCAAAATGCGGTATTTAATGCCTTTTACCCGGGGTGAGGTTTAAGATATCAAATTTGAAACAAGGAAAAGATCATTTTTTGGCGAATAGACTATACTGTAGTAAATCCGGAACCTTGGGAGGTCACCCGATGGCATTAGCGGCGGTGGTGCTGGCTGCTGGCAAGGGGACGCGAATGAAATCACGCCGACCGAAAGTACTGCATCGGGTGGCGGGAAAACCAATGGTGGCCCACGTGATCAAGGCGGCCCGGAAAGTAGGAGTCGATCGGTTGATTGTCGTGGCCGGTTACGGCTTTGAGGATGTTGCCGCGGCGGTGGAACCCGAGGCCGAGGTGGTATGTCAGGCGGAGCAGCTTGGCACTGCCCATGCCGTGATGCAGGCTGAAAAAAGACTAACGGGTTTTGAGGGGGATATTCTCGTTCTGTGCGGGGATACCCCCCTTCTTACTGGCCAAACACTTTCGGGCCTGGTCGCGCACCACCGGAATACGGGGGCGGCAGCCACCGTACTCACAGCCCGTCTGGATGATCCCTTTGGTTACGGCCGTGTTCTGCGGGACGCGGCGGGAATGGTCCGGCGCATCGTGGAACAGAAGGACGGTTCGCCCGATGAACTCACGGTCCAGGAGATCAATACCGGGGTGTACTGCTTCAGGCACGCCGGCTTCTTCGAGACCCTGCACCGGATCACCCCCCAGAACAAGCAGGGCGAGTTTTACCTTACCGACATCATTGAAATGTACGTGACCGGGGAACGCCCGGTGGTGTCTTACCTGTTGGATGACTTCCGGGAAACACTCGGCGTGAACGACCGGCGCCAGCTTGCCGAAGCCGACCGCCTGATGCGGGAGCGGGTTCTGAATGCGTTAATGGCCGCCGGGGTGACGGTAGTAGATCCGGCCTCCACCTTTGTAGAGGACGGGGTGACCGTCGGGATGGACACCGTGATACATCCCTTTTCCTTTCTTGAAGGTTCCACCACCGTGGGCGAGGACTGCACCATCGGCCCCGCCACACGTCTTATAAATGCCCAGATTGGTGACGGGTCCACCGTACAGCAGTCTGTAATCGTTGATTCGAGGGTCGGGCTCCAGGCGAATATCGGCCCCTATGCCTATATCCGTCCCGGCAGCGAGGTTGGGGACGGAGTTAAGATCGGGGACTTTGTGGAGATCAAGAAATCGCGCATTGGAACGGGTAGCAAGGTGCCGCACCTTTCCTACATCGGCGATGCCGTGATCGGCAGCGGGGTGAACGTGGGGGCCGGTACAATCACCTGCAACTACGACGGGGTTAAGAAATGGACCACCATCATCGAGGACGGGGCTTTCATCGGCAGTAACACCAACCTGGTAGCGCCGGTCCGGGTGGGTGAAGGCGCCTACGTAGGCGCTGGATCCACGATCACTAAGGATGTGCCGCCGGGGGCTCTGGGTGTGGCCCGGGGGCCGCAGACCAATATTAAGGACTGGGTTCAGAAGAAGAAGGGACGTACGGAGGATAAGGCAAATGTTTAGCCGTCACAAAAAACTCAAGATCTTTACCGGTAACGCCAACCCGGCGCTGGCCAGCGAGATCTGCCAGTATCTCGGGGTGCCTCTGGGGGTCTCGGCCGTCAGCCGGTTCTCGGACGGCGAGATAAAGGTTCGCATTGACGAGAACGTGCGCGGGGCGGACGTGTTTGTGATCCAGCCCACGTGTCATCCGATCAATGAAAACATCATGGAACTCGTAATCATGATTGACGCCCTGAGGAGGGCTTCGGCCCGCCGGATCACCGCCGTGGTACCGTACTACGGGTATGCGCGGCAGGATCGCAAGACCAGATCACGGGAGCCGATTACTGCCAAACTGGTGGCTAACCTCCTGACGGCCTCGGGGGCCAACCGGGTAATCACGATGGACCTGCACGCCGGACAGATCCAGGGTTTCTTTGACATTCCGGTGGACCACCTACCGGCCGGTCCCATTCTAGCCGAGTATATCATTCGCAGTCACTTGGAGAACGTGGTCGTCATTTCACCCGATGTAGGCGGAGTGGTGCGGGCCCGGGACCTGGCCGAACGGATCGGAGCCCCGCTGGCGATCATCGATAAGCGCCGTCCCGAACCGAATGTGGCCGTGGTGCTGAATGTGATCGGACCTGTCCAGGGCCGGACCGCAGTCGTGCTGGACGACATTATCGATACTGCGGGAACGATCACCAAGGGCGCTGAGGCACTCCTGGATTTCGGCGCCAATGAAGTGTGGGTGGCCTGTACTCATCCGATCCTCTCCGGCCCGGCCGTAGAAAGATTGGACAAGTCGGTGATCAAGGAAATCATCGTGACCAATACCATCCCGATTCCACCCGAACGGATGCTGAACAAGATCAAGGTGCTTTCGGTGGCCCCGCTCCTGGGCGAGGCCGTCATCCGAGTGCACGAGAATCTTTCCGTAAGCAAGCTCTTCGACTAATAAGTGTGGCCATACTTAAAACCCGTCAAAACAACGGGCTTTGATGCGGTGTAGGTAGACTTTGGCAAGCCCAGAGGCCGCGAGACTGGGAGATAAGAGGCGAGAGGTTAGTCTCCCACTTCTAATTTCACACTTCTCACATCTCATCCGTCGGCTCCTCCGGCTTAGCTTTCTTTTTCGGCAGCATCTGGCGCATTCTTTCCTCGAGTCCGCCGTCGATCCGGTTCATGGATTCCGCTGTGTTGTCGCTTACGACCACGGCTTCGCGGCCCAGGGTGCGGATTAGGTGCACGGAAATGTGGTGGCTGCCTTTCAGCATCCGGTTGAGGCTGGACTCGGCCAGTTCAATGCCTTCAATCTGACCGTTATCAAGGTCGACCGTGTAGTCCTGCACCCTTCCCAACACCGTTCCGTTCTCGCTGATCACCCTGGCTCCGACCAGAGTTACTTTGTCTTTCCATAACTGCACGATGTGGGGCAGGCTGGCCCCTTTCTCAGCGTTAGTGATCCGGCTTATAGTCACCGCATCAAAGCCCATCGAATGGATCTTGGCCAGCGGAATGAAACGCTGTTCCCGGAACAGGCCCGATGACTCCACGATGAGGGCGGCCAGGGCCTTGCTGGGGGGGTCGATGACCAGACCCTTCACGTGGCCCAGCTTTACTCCTTCATCCAGGCTGATTACGGGCAATCCCAGGAGGTCCCTTGATTTCTTGGTCATGCAGGCAAACCCCCTTTTTGGTACAATGTTTATGGGATAATATGCCGGACGCCGGTTTGTTATAACTGCGATAGGGGAATAATTTCCCCAGAAGGAGTGAAAACAATGACCGGTGTTGAACTGGAGGTTAGACCGAGAAAGGGTAGGACGAAGGGTTACCTGAATCGCATCAGAGCCGAGGGATTCGTCCCCGGAGTGGTATACGGAAAGCAGTTGGATGGGGTTGGTGTGGAATTTGAGGGGCGCGCCCTGGAGGCGATTCTCAAGCGTCACGGAAGGAATACCATTCTCAACATGCGTATACAATCTAACGGGAAGAAGCCTCGGAAGTATACCGTCCTGATCAAAGACGTGCAGTATCACCTGATGAAAAATGACATTCAGCACGTGGACTTTCAGCAGATCTCCCTGAAGGACGAGATTTCAACCGTAGTGAACCTGCATCTTGTGGGTGAGGCCCCCGGTGTGGCCGTCGGCGGAAACCTCTCGCAACCGTTGCGCCAGCTGGAAATTAGCTGCCTGGCGACTGCGATTCCGGACAGTATTGAGGTGGATGTCTCCGGCCTTGATATCGGGCACAGTATTCATGTCTCTGATCTGAGAGTACCGGAAGGGGTCAAGGTGCTGAATGAACCGCAGGCCCTGGTGGTTAGTGTAACGGCACCCAGGCGGGCGGAAGCCGGGGAAGCCGCTGAGACTCCTGAGGCGGCTCCGGCTGATGAAGAGAAGCAGGTGAACGAGTAACAAACAGAAACAGAGATAAAAAATGAGACTGATTATTGGATTAGGCAATCCGGGAGAGGTATACCGTAACACCAGGCACAACATTGGTTTTCTAACGGTTGACCGTCTGGCCAGCCGGCTGGGAATCAGTGTCAAGAAGAGGCAGTGTTTTTCCCTAACGGGAGACGCCCATGTTGACGGGAACAAACTGATCCTCGCGAAGCCGCAGACCTTTATGAATCTCTCCGGCCGGGCCGCCCTGGCCCTAACTGAATACTACAAGGTGCCTCCCGAAGAGTTCCTGGTCGTCTGTGACGATATGGATCTGCCCTTCGGGCGGTTGCGCCTGCGCGCACGCGGCGGATCAGGGGGCCACCGGGGCCTCAATTCGATCATCGGCCTTCTGGGCAGTAGTGGTTTCCCCCGCCTGCGGGTGGGTATCGGTCGCGGTCCGGAGGTGGTGTCCTATGTCCTGGGCCACTTTGGATCAGACGAGGAATCGCTGGTTAACGAGGTTCTGGACGCGGCCGCGGATGCGGTGCTGATGGCGCGGTCCGAAGGCTTGGAGCGGGCGATGAACCGGTACAACGCGTTAACTATCGGTTAACGCATCCGGTTACTGGTTGTTTTCCACATCCCAGTAGAGGAGTCCCTTGATGCATGATGGCATAGCGGAATTGGTGAGTAAGGTCTCTCCAATTCCAACCGTCAGGGAAGCGCTGGCGAGGGGCTACGGCCCCCAGCATTTACACGGGGTGGGTGCCGGTCACCACGGCCTGGTCAGCGCGGCCCTGGGATTTCCGGACAAACCCATGCTGATCATTACCCCCGGGGAAAAGGAAGCAGTTACCCTGGCCGAGGACCTGGGTACCCTGCTCCCGGGCCGGGGGATTTTTGTGTTCCCGCCATGGGAATTGCTTCCAGTTGAGGTTTTGGCCTACTCCAAGCATCTCACGGTGAGGCGCATCAAGGTGCTTGCCGCCTTGAGCAGTGGGGCGAATCCGATCGTGGTTGCCCCGGTCGATGCCCTGGCCAGGCGACTGCCACCTCCGGACGTAATCCGGGCCGGGGTATTTTCGCTGACTACAGGGCAGACCTGGGACCTGGCCGAGCTGCGCAAACGGCTGTTGGAACTCGGCTACCAGAACGTGCCGCGTGTTGAATCGGAAGGGCAGTTTGGTTCGCGCGGCGGAATCCTGGATGTCTTTCCCGTAACCTCCGACGCCCCTGTGCGGATCGAATTCTTCGGAGACGAGCTCGAATCCATCCGGGTGTTTGACCCGGAAACCCAGCGCTCGGAAAAGCGTTTGGACGGTGACGTGACCATCACTCCGGTGGGTGAGTTGTTTGTGGAGCCGAAACGCTGGCAGCCCGGGCACGAGGAAATTCGAAAAGAATTTTCCAAGCAGTGCACCCGTCTCTTGGAGACAGGTCGCGGTGAGGCCGCCCGTCGGTTAGAGGAGAGCTTTTCTGAAACGCTGGCCAGGATCGAGGCCGGCGCCTACTTCCCTGGCATGGAGGAATTCCTGGACTTTTTCTATCCGGATGCGGTACCCCTGCGTGACTACCTGCCTCCCCAAACCTTCGTCCTGGTTTCGGAGCCGGAGCGGGTAAGTGAGGTGGCGCGCAGTTTTCAGAACCAGCGGAGCCAGGGCTATGCCTCCCTGATCGAGCAGGGGCGGGTGTTGCCGCGGCAGTTCCTGGTGTACCGGGACTGGCCTGAGATGCGGGAGGATCTATCCGGTCTCGCCTCAATATATCTCTCATTTACCCCGCGTTACGGGGATTTTGCGGCGCCGCGCCAGGGCGTTGAATTCCCGGTCCGTGAGGTTGCCGGGAGCATGGGGCGGCCCGAGACCCTGATCACGGAAGTTCAACACTGGCAAAAGAAGAATTATGCCGTCAGTCTGCTGGTCGGCACCGCCGACCGGGTGCGCAAGCTAACCGGTACTCTGGAGCGGGGCCGGATCCGCAGTATTGTCGTGGACGGTGCTCCGGGTCAACCCGGAAGAGTGACGATCACCCAGGGAACACTGGGTATCGGCTTCGAGCTTTCGAACGCGAACCTGGTGGTTCTGACCGAGACGGAGGTCTATGGCAAGAAACTCGTGACCCGGAAACAACCCCACCGGAGGGCGCCGCAGACCCTGGAAGACCTGGAACTGGTACCGGGCGATTACGTGGTCCACGTGAACCACGGGATCGGACGCTTCCAGGGGATCGTACCGCTGGAAATCACCGGCATCAAGCGTGAGTACCTGCTGTTAAAATACCACGGTGAGGATAAGCTCTACGTTCCCACCGATCAGCTGGGACTGGTACAGAAGTATATCGGGGCTGAGGGTGAGGTCCCGCGCCTCTCCCGCCTGGGTGGCAGCGACTGGGCCCGAACCAAGAAGCGGGTCCAGGAAGCCGTACGGGAGATGGCCGAGGACCTGATCAATCTCTACGCGGCGCGCCAGTCCCTGCCGGGAAACGCATTCCCGGCGGACACACCCTGGCAGCAGGAGTTTGAACTGGCCTTTCCGTATGAGGAGACTCCCGATCAGCTGCGGGCGATTTCCGAGTCCAAACGAGATATGGAGCGGGCCCGGCCGATGGACCGGTTGCTCTGCGGCGATGTCGGTTACGGGAAGACGGAGGTGGCCATGCGCGCCGCATTCAAGGCTGTGATGGGGGGCAAACAGGTGGCTGTTTTGGTGCCTACCACCGTACTGGCGCAGCAACATTTCCAAACTTTCGGTGAACGGTTCCAGAACTACGCCTTTACCGTCGAGGTACTCAGCCGGTTCCGCTCACTGCGGGAGCAGCGGGAAGTGCTTAAGGATCTGGCGGAAGGTAAGGTGGACATCGTCATCGGTACCCACCGCTTGGTCCAGGATGACGTCACATTCAAGAACCTGGGTCTGGTGGTCGTGGACGAAGAGCAGCGCTTTGGGGTAGCGCATAAGGAACACCTGAAAATCCTGCATCCGACCGTGGACGTGCTGACCCTGACCGCCACGCCGATTCCTCGTACCCTGTACATGTCCCTGGTTGGGGTCAGGGACGCCAGTCAGCTGCAGACACCGCCGCTGGACCGCTTTACGGTCCAAACCTACGTAGTGGAGGAGGACCCGGTATTGATCAGGGAGGCGATTACGCGGGAGATGGCGCGGGGGGGACAGATTTACTTCGTGCATAACCGGGTGGCCGAACTGGATCGGGTGTATGCCTGGCTGCAGCGTCTGGTTCCGGATGCCCGGATCGGGATCGGTCACGGGCAGATGCGTGAAGACCAGCTAGAGCAGGTGATGCTGGATTTTGTGAACGGTGAATACGACATCCTGCTGTGTACCACGATTATTGAAACGGGTCTGGACATTCCGAACGTAAATACGCTGATTGTCAAGGACGCCGACCAGTTCGGCCTCGCCCAGCTCTACCAGCTGCGCGGCCGGGTAGGCCGTTCTAACCGGTTAGCCTTCACCTATTTCACCTATCGCCGGGACCGGATCCTTGGTGAGCCGGCCGAGAAACGCCTACGAGCGATCCGTGACTTTACCGAATTCGGTTCGGGCTATAAACTGGCCAAACGCGACCTGGAAATCCGCGGCGCCGGCAACCTCCTGGGTACGGATCAGCACGGACACGTCTCGGTGGTTGGTTTTGAAATGTACTGCCGCTTACTGGAAGACGCGGTGTGCGAGATAAAGGGCGGGAAGCGCCCAGCCCAAGAGGTCGAAACCGTCGTGGAACTGCCGATCACCGCTTTCATTCCCGACGAGTATATTCCGGACGGGGAGCAGAAAGTACGGATGTACCACGCCTTGGCGAACGTACGCCAAAAGGCCGATGTGGAGGAAATCGGCGAGGAACTGGAAGATCGGTTCGGGAAGCACCCGGTCCCGGTGCGCAATCTCCTGGCCGTGGCCCGACTGCGGGCCATCGCCCGACAATTGCGCGTAAAGAGCATCAGCCGACAGGGAACTTATTACCGCTTCGTCTTCGGTGACGCACATCCTCTTGACGGGGAAAAACTGGTAAGTGTTGCGTCAAAGCACCCCCAGAGGCTGCGCTTCAAGGAAGAAAATGGTGCGTTCGAGATATGGTTAAAAGGCTCAAATAAAGACGAATCGCTGTATTCGATCAAAGAGGTTGAGGAATTTCTTACCAATATCAGTTGAGCCAAAGTAGGCTTTAAAGGCCGTCCAACCCTTGGAAAAATATGAATAAATGAAATCTGTCCGATGTATACTATTCTCAGGAAGAACGAGCAATGATATGTAGAAAAGGAGGGACGGAAGTCTTATGAAAGCCACCGGTATTGTACGCCGCATTGACGATCTAGGAAGGGTTGTTATACCCAAAGAAATCAGACGGACGCTGCGCATTCGGGAAGGCGATCCCCTCGAAATATTCGTAGATCGTGACGGTGAGGTAATCCTGAAGAAATACTCGCCCATCGGGGAGCTCGGGGAGTTTGCCAAGGAATATGCCGATTCTTTATATGAGGCGACTGGCCACATTGCCTGCATCGCCGACCGCGACGCGATCATTGCGGTTTCAGGAGCGCCGAAAAAGGAGTACCTGAACAAGATGATCAGCCCGGCCGTGGAGAAGGTAATGGAAGACCGCAAGCCCGTAATGGCCAACATTCCTGGCGAAGAAGCGCTGCCACTGATCAACGACGAGACCCCCAACTACACCGCCGAAGTGATCGCACCCATCATCTCGAATGGGGATCCGATTGGGGCGGTGGTCTTGATTTCCAAGGAGCCGGGGATGAAGATGGGGCAACTCGAGCTGAAACTGGCCGAAACGGCGGCAGGATTTCTTGCCAAGCAAATGGAACAATAATGGCCGAAAGGCCATTTTTTTTTGGAAAGTGGAGGGTTTTGGGTTGGGTAGGGAAATTACCATTGTGGGTCTTGGACCCGGAGCCGTCGAAGCGCTTCCGGTTGGCGTCGTGGATGCGCTCGGCCAGTCCGGGACCAAGAATATTCTGCGTACCGAACGGCACCCGGTAGTGCCCTGGTTGCGTGAACAGGGGATTGAGTTCGTTTGCTGTGACCACTATTACGAGCAGGGTCGTGATTTCGCCGAGGTCTACCGGGAGATTGCCGACCTTGTGCTGGAGGTCTCCCGCTGGTCCCCGGTGGTCTACGCGGCGCCGGGTCATCCTCTTGTGGCTGAGGAAGCAACGAGGCTGATCCTGGAGGGAGGCCCCGGTAAGAACCGGAAGATCCGGATTATCCCGGCGATGAGTTTTCTGGATGCGGTGTTTGCAACCCTGCGTCTGGATCCGGCGGCCGGGATTAATATCATCGATGCCCTGCAGTTGGATAAGCAGTCACCGGTGCGTAGAATCGGGAACATCTTGATGCAGGTCCACGGGCCACTTACGGCCGGGGATGCTAAGATTTCGCTCATGGAACACTACGTGGATGATCAACCGGTTACCGTGGTCCGGGCTGCGGGGGTACCTGGCGAAGAGCGGATTGCCGAGGTGGCGCTGTACGAGTTGGACCGCCTGGATTGGATTGATCACCTGACCTCCGTCTACATCCCCCCTGCCGTAGACGAACGTCCTACATACAGCCTCGACCCGCTGGCCCACATCATGGCCGAGCTGCGGTCCGAGCATGGTTGTCCCTGGGACCGCGAACAGGATCATGCCTCCCTAAAAAAGTACCTTATTGAGGAAAGCTATGAGGTCGTTGAAGCGGTTGAAAGCCTTGATATGTATAGTATCCGCGAAGAATTGGGAGACTTATTATTACAGATCGTTTTTCATGCACAGATCGCACGTGAAGAAGGGCATTTTGACCTTAACGACGTGATCCGGGGTATTTGTGAGAAGATGATTCATCGCCATCCCCATGTGTTCGGGTCAACCCGGGTCAAAGACGCCGCTGAGGTGCTGGTGAACTGGGAGCGGCTCAAAAGGGATGAAAAGGAGTCGGGGCGCTCCTGCCTCGAGGGGATTCCCAGAAGCCTGCCCGCCTTGCAGCGTGCTGACTTGATCCAAAGTAAGGTTTCACGGGTGGGGTTTGACTGGCCCAATTATCGGGGGGCCATGGACAAGGTCTTCGAAGAGCTGGGTGAACTTAAGGAGGCATTCCGGACAGAGGACAAGGAAAGGATTACGGATGAACTGGGCGATCTGCTCTTTGCAACCGTGAATCTGGCCCGCCTTTCAGGAGTTGACGCCGAGGATGCCTTACGTCACACGATGGAAAAATTTTGTCGGCGGTTTACCTTTATTGAGGAAAAGATTGTATTATTAGACAAGAAACTGGGACAAGTGTCCCTGGAAGAGATGGATAGGTGGTGGGAGGCGGCAAAAAACTTGAAAAAAACCTAGGAAAGCTTTTCTATAAGGCAGGAATCTTGCGGAATGCAAAGAATAGTAAGCTTGACAAATCATAATTACCAGGAGGGATCGTTGTGAACAAAGCGGAACTCGTCTCGAGCGTTGCCGAAAAAACCGATCTGACCAAGAAAGACGTCGAAAAGGCTGTCTCAGCGATGCTTGATAGCATTAGTGACGCCCTTGCCAAAGGGGACAAGGTACAGTTAGTTGGTTTTGGGACTTTCGAGACCCGGCAGCGAGCCGCCCGTAAGGGCAGAAACCCCCAGACGGGTCAGGAAATCGACATTGCCGCGACCAGCGTGCCTGTGTTCAAAGCCGGTAAGGTCTTACGCGAATCCGTAGCAAAATAGCTTGTGCGTCTGGACAAGTTTTTAAAGATTTCGCGAATCATTAAAAGGCGAACGTTGGCTAAGGAAGTCTGCGAGCGCGGGTTGGTCGTTGTCAATAACCGACCGGCCAAAGCCGGAACCACACTTAAACCTGGCGACATTGTCTGCATTGAGTTTGACTTACGCCGTGTGCAGTTTGAGGTTCTCAAACTGGAAGATAACGTACCGGCCAAACAGGCCGGGGAACTCTATCGAATGATCGGGGGCGAGGTCAGCC
The DNA here is from genome assembly GCA_003604975.1 of Desulforudis sp. GTDB lineage: Bacteria > Bacillota > Desulfotomaculia > Desulfotomaculales > Desulforudaceae > SURF-60. Next base: position 37,193 of record QZIR01000010.1, read on the forward strand.
TCGACTAGGACGCACTTGTTTTAATATTTGGTGTAATACAGACGCCTGCTTGCAAAAGTGGGTGTCTGTTGTTTTTATAGACGCGCTTAATAACCCGCCGGAAGGCCCCATTTAGGCATATTTAGGTTCGGCGAAGGCATATCCATTATTGAGTTGTTTCCATATGATAGGGGGCTGGAGGACAGATGGATGCTGAAATCACACACCGGATGGAGATGTCCGAACGGAAGATGCTCCGGGTTGAGGGTGTGCAGCACGTAGAAAGTTTCACCGATGAGAAGATCGCCATCGATACCAACATGGGTTTTCTGCTGGTTGCTGGAGAGGGACTGCATATCACGCAACTTAACCTGGATGCCGGGACAATGGTGGTTGAGGGGTTTGTCAACGGAATCCAGTATCGTGAAGCCGGCTCCCGCCAGGGGCGCCGGGGCAAGAAGATCTTGAACCGCCTGCTTAGGTAGGTAAGGCGCACAGGGGGAGTCTATCCTGTCTTTGTACGAGCAGTTTTGCGCCTTCCTGATCACGATCGGGATAGGCATGGCGGCGGCCTTCTTTTTCGACTTTTACCGGGCGGTGCGGTTTTGCCTGGGTTTGCGCAGGCTCGGCGGCAGTATCGCCGACCTGGTTTTCTGGATCTTCTTGACGGGCATTGTCTTTGGCCTGCTGCTGTTGGGTACCTGGGGCGATGTACGCTGGTACGTACTGGTAGGCCTCGCGGTCGGGGCCCTCTTATACCGGCGCTACTTCACGGCCCGGGGCTATGCCTTCTGGTGCGGTTATTTGCGCTTTTCGTCCCGGACGGTACGGTTCGCCTGCCAGCCCCTGGTGTGGTTCTGGCAGGCCTTAACCTGGCCGGTACGTGTCCTGGTATCGCTCTTCAGAAGGATGCGCCGGAGCCTGCGCTTGCGTATCCGGCGCCCGCCCCCGCCGTAAAGGGAAGTGTGAGGTGGGAGGTTAATCTCACCTCCCATTTTACAGGCGGATTTTCAAACGTGCACCGATCAGGGCACCGATGATCCCGGTCAAGCTGATTGGTGCCCAGACGGTGGCCACTTCGTTGAAGGGGGTGGTTCCACCGCCCACCTGGACCACCAGCAACAAGGCAAAGGTGCCCAACGCCGGTAGGCTGCCCGTAAGAACCTTGTGGCGCGGGGCCAGGACGGCCAGCATGAGCCCGAGTAACAGGGCGAACGCCATCGGTGCCACTGGATGCGTGTCGCGTTCAGTCGCCACCCAGAGAATCGCCCCGCTGAATAACAAGATCGGGAGGAACGTAGGAAATATCTTCACCTGTCTCCCGCGTCTCGTGTTAACCGACCTGACCCGCTGGGTTTCCTGGCCGGCGATAACCCGTTTGTTACGGGTTTGTTTCTGTTTGGCCATCGTCAAATCCATCCTTAAAGTCTCGTTTACCTGATGGTTCGCCGCGAACTCCGTCCTTTCCTCTGAATAATAAAAAGTTCAGGCCCGGGGCAGGAAATATCCGGTGGGCGTAGAAACTGCTTAGTATGTTTGTAGTAATTTTGTACACAACTTGTGGACAGATCTGGGGATAAGCGATGCAGATCGAGATCAGAGGTGCGGAAAGGCTGAGTTTCCGGGAACGTCAGGTCGTCGTTCTTAAGGAAATGAACCGTTCAACCGAGGAGATTGCAAAACAGCTGGGCTTAAGTCCTAGCACGGTTGGTACGCTCTATAACCGGGCGCGGTCAAAAGGATACCAGGTGGTAATCTTACTCAGCGGGGATCCTCTCGGCCTGTTTAACGGAAACGACGAGGAGGCTGGTGACGACAGTGGAGGCCGCTAAAAGACGCCGCTTTAACCTGATGCGGAGCAGGCTGCCCTACCTGTTCCTGGCAGTACTGCTGGTGTATATCGCGATCTGCTTCGCCGCCCAGTTGAACCGCCTCTGGGCGATGCAGGCCTCCCTGCAAGAGGTGGAGCAGCAGGTAATCCAGGTTCGGGATAAGAACAGCGCCCTGTGGGACCGGTTGACCGTCCTGGAGAGCGAGGGTTATATCGAAGACGCCGCCCGGGAGCACCTTGGCCTGATCAAGCCGGGTGAAACCCGGATCATCACCGTCATTCCGGAACGTGAGGAACCGGAAATTGACCGGAGCATTAAGGACTAATGATAAGGACATGCTGTTGATAATCCGATCTTGGTTTGTTAAAGTATGGGTATAATCTGCAAGCACTCGGAAAACACGGAGGTATGGTTTTTGGCGCTTGAAACGCGGGCGGGAAAAGGTGTATTGGGGATGCTGAGGATCAGGTTCCGGTGCACCATCGGCTTCATCTTAGGATTCATCGCCCTGGTGTTGCTCGATTTGCGTTACTGGATTTGGCCCCGGCTGACGGGTAAACGCCGAAGAAAGCAAAACCTCCGGTAATACCGGAGGTTTCTTGACTCTAAGAAGATCCGCTCAGGGAATTACTTTATTCAGTGGGTACTCGATGATGTCCTGCGCCCCGGCCTTTTTCAGGAGCGGGATCAAATCACGTACCTGTTCCTCGGAGAGGATCGTCTCGACGGCCACCCAGTCGCTGTTATAGAGTTGGGAGACGGTAGGGTGCTTCATTGAGGGCAAGTTGTCCAGTACCTCGTTGATCCGGTCTCCCGGTACGTTCATCTTTAGTCCCACCTGTGATTCGGCCCGTAGTGCGCCCAGCAGCAGCACCGACAGATCCTCGAGCTTCTCCCGCTTCCAGGGATCGCTCCAGGCCTGGCGATTGGCGTGCAGCTTCGTGGTCGATTCCAGGATCGTGGTAATCACCCGGAGGTTATTGGCCCGCAGCGAGTTACCGGTTTCGGTCAGGTCGGCGATGGCGTCAACCAGGTTTGGTACCTTGACCTCGGTCGCTCCAAAGGAGTACTCCACGGTCGCCTCCACCCCGTAGCGTTTGAGATAATCCTTGGTTACCTGGACCAGTTCCGTGGCAATGCGTTTACCCTGCAGATCGGTTACCGAGGTGATCGGGCTATCCTGGGCCACCGCCAGAACCAGTTTCACCGGCCGCTGGGATTGGCGGGCGTAAACCAGATCGGCCACCTCAACCACGTCGGCCCGGTTTTCCATTATCCAGTCCAGGCCGCTCAAACCTGCGTCGAGCACGCCGTCATTGACGTAGCGCGGGATCTCCTGGGCACGCATCAGCAGGATTTCCAGTTCAGGGTCGTTCACGACGGGATAATAGGAGCGGGAATTAACGTTAATCTGGTAGCCGGCTTTTCTGAAGAGTTGGAAGGTTTTCTCCTGAAGACTTCCTTTAGGTAGACCAAGGCGCAGTTTCAATGTGGTTAAATGCCTCCTTGATTACATGACAGGGCTTCCCCTGTCCATACATTTAATGTATATCGGAAAAAAGCGGCTCCGTCAAGAAAAGTCTTTGTGAAGACCGGAGAGGTGAATCGAGTGGGCGAAAAGGTAGGCGCAATTGACATCGGCACCAATTCCATCCGTCTACTGGTAGCTGTAGTCGACGGTGACCGGGTTAAAACGCTCCGCAATGCGATGCAGATCACCAGGCTGGGACAGGACATCGGGGCAGGCCGGTTACAGTCCGAAGCGATCGCCCGGACCGTGGGGGTGCTGCGGCAATACCGGTCGATCTTGGATGATGAAGGGGTAAGCCTGGCAGTCGTCGCCGCGACTAGTGCGGTGCGGGACGCGGTCAACCGCGAGGAGTTTATGCAAACCGTCCGTGAGGAAACAGGTCTTGAGATTACTGTTTTGAGCGGCGAGGAAGAAGCGGTCCTGGGGTACCGCGGGGTGCTTGCAGGTCTTCCCCTGGATCCCGCGGACACCATTGTCGTTGACGTGGGTGGGGGAAGCACGGAATTCGTCTGGACGGACACCGGCAGATGTCACTTTTGCAGCCTGGATGTTGGTGCGGTACGGATGACCGAACAGGGCGCTGATGACCGTCGGATTCAGGCTCTCCTTGCTCCTGTTCTACAGGAACTGGAGCCCCTCCAGGCATCCAACCTGGTGGGTGTGGGCGGCACGGTGACCACCCTGGCGGCGATGACCCAGGGGCTGGTGCGATACAATCCCAACCTGGTCCACGGTTTCCACCTGAGCTATGCTGCGGTCAACGGCATGCTAGGGGAGATCCGGTCAAAGTCTTCGGGCGAACTCCGGCAAATGCCGGGGTTGCAGCCGGAACGCGCGGACATCATCGAGGCGGGTGTCCGCATCGTAGCCACGATTATGGGCAGTCTCGGGCGGGAACACCTGGTCGTCAGCGAAACCGACATTCTTTACGGCCTGGCTCTAACCGTGGCCGGGGGTGTCGAAACAAAATGCCAGGCTGTCGATTGATTGTGACAAATATTTCCTGTGCTCTGCCTTATAATAAACCCTATAAGCACGCAGCTGAATATTAAGGAAGCCGCTCACAAACAGGGTTCCTAACGGTCTGCGGTTAGGGGTGGGTTAGTGGCTCAGGAAAGCAACATCTACGCGGATGGGAGACGGGCCAGCCACTGGGCGGGCGTCGGCCCGGTTCGCCGAAAACGAACTTCCGCGGGGCTTCGTTGGGGACGAGCCCTTGAATTGATGAACTGGCAGAAACTCGCCCTCTGTGGTCTTGGTTTCTTCTTGGGGCGGGCCGTCCTGCTGGGCGAACTAACCCCATTCACGGCGGCCTTTACGGCTGCCGCGTTGTTTGGGTTTGGCCCGGGCGCCTGGCCGGCGATCTTCTTTTCTCTGCTTGGACAAGCAACCGTGCTGCCGGCAGCCGAACTGGGCCGTTCAATGCTGGTGGTCGCCGTCGTTGCCGTTGGGGTCCGTTCCATCCCGCGCGAGACTCGCAATCCCTGGCCGGCCGTCGTCCTTATCGTGGGCGCGGCCGTCCTGATTGTAAAAACAGCCTTTTTGGCTTTTGGTACGGCCACGCTCTACGATTACGTGGCGGTTCTCTTTGAAGCGGTACTGGCCTCGACCCTGGCCTATGTTTTCCTGCGGGTTTTTGCCGTACGCAACCGCCCCTTGACTCCGGAAGAGGCCTTTTGCACCGTGGTTCTGTTGGCCGGGGTTCTGGCCGGCAGCGCCACCCTGGGTTACGAAATGGTTACCCTGAACGGAGTCCTGAGCAAGTCTGTGATCCTGGTTGCTGCTTTTGTCGGCGGGGCCGGGATCGGCGCAGGCGTCGGCGCCATCGTGGGCATCGTCCCGGGCATCGCCTACACCGTGGCCCCGGCTGTGGTCGGGGTTTATGCGTTTGCCGGTCTGCTGGCCGGACTCGGGCGCCATTACGGCAAACTGGGCGTAGCCGGCGGATTTGTGCTGGGCAGTATCGTGCTGGCCATCTATATGGACGACTACACCAGCCTAGCCCGGATTATGGCCGAGTCCGGCATTGCCGTGGGGATCCTGCTACTCTTCCCGGACACTTGGCGCGACCGGCTGGTCGCCGCCCTCCCGTCCGGGGTTACGGGCTCTTTCTCGGCAGGGGAGCAGGTCGAGGAGATTGTAAAGGGCCGGATGCGCAACTGGGCGAAGATGTTTGCCGAGCTTTCACGCACGTTTAACCAGGTCTCGCCCGTCGAATCCGAAACCGGGCATGGGAAGTCCTTTCAGGAACTGCTGGATGAGGTCGGCAACCGTATCTGCAAGGAGTGTCCGCTCTACCGCAGTTGCTGGGAGCGGGACTTCTATCGGACCTACCAGCACTTCACGGACGCCCTGGAGACGATCGAGAGCACCGGACGGGTGCGGAGCGAGGATTTCCCGGAACACATCCGTAAGCGCTGTCTGCGTCTGAAGGAACTGGCGTTGGCCCTGACCTGCCTTTATGAGAATCATAAGATCAACCAGTATTGGTATAAGCGCCTGGTGGAGAGCCGTGAGGCTGTTTCGGAACAGCTCCGTGGTTTGTCAAGCATCATGCACAACCTGTCCGCCGAATTAACGAACAGTATCGAACACGCCGGCCGGATTGACGGGACGTTACGCCGCAAACTGAGACAGCTGGAAATCCCCATCCACACCGTTGAGGCCACCCCGCGTGACGACGGAAAACTCGAGATTACGATTACCCGGCCCCCGTGCCACGGGGACATGGCCTGCCGCTACATTGTCGCTCCGGTGGTGTCCAAAGTAATCGGGCAGCCCTTTACCGTCTGTCAAACCACCTGTGTACGTGAGGATGAGGCTCAGGAGTGCTCTTTTCGTCTTGCTCCGGCCCTCCGGTTCCAGGTATCGGTTGGCGTCACCAAGATCGGTAAGAGCGGAAACCAGGTTTCCGGTGACACCCATTCCTGCCTGGCGCTGCACGACGGGAAATTCGCAATGCTTTTAAGCGACGGGATGGGGGTTGGGCCGTCCGCCGCCCTGGAAAGCAGTACGACCATTTCACTACTGGAACATATGTTTGAGTCCGGTTTTGGTCAGGACATGGCCGTCAAAACGGTCAACTCCATCCTCCTGCTTCGGGCCCCGGACGAGAGTTTTGCCACGGTAGACATCACCGTGATTGACCTTTACAGCGGGCGTACAGAGTTCGTTAAGATCGGGTCGGCATCCAGCTTCATTCTCAGCGGGCCGACCGTACGCATGGTTCAGAGCGCCTCCCTGCCGGTGGGCATTCTGAGGGAGATCGAGGTCTCTTCGGTGGTCCGGAACCTGGTGGTCAACGACATTGTGGTGATGGTTACCGACGGCGTGATTGACGCCTTTGTGGACGAGGCTGACAAGGAGGCCTGTTTTGCCGCCTTTCTGCGTGACCTGCCCCGGGTTGATCCCCAGCAGATCGCCGATATGATTCTGGAGTACGTGATGGCGCAGGCCGGCGGCAAGGCCAATGACGATATCACGGTGCTGGTCGGAAAGATCGGGGCCGCTGCGGTCCAGGGGTAATGATCACCTAAAGCCATAAATACAATCGTGGAAGGCGGAGGAGACTCCGCCTTTTGCCGTGGTTGGTACCGATGGTTGCCAAAACAGCTGGATAAAAGGTACGTTTTTGGAGGAGAGGAGTTAAACAGCGTTGAATACTAATAAAATGTCTCAAGTATCCTTCCCCCGTTTGATGCCATTCGTTTAATACACTCCGCTTGATTAGTTGCCCTAACCGGCCCAATCTGATCATAGAAATGGTGTGTAGCCTGTGGAATTCTTGGACTGTGTCCGTCGAACCGTAAAACGGTACCGTATGTTCCGCCAGGGCGACTCGGTCCTGGTAGCCGTGTCGGGTGGTCCTGATTCGACATCTTTACTGGACGTCCTATTTCAGCTGGCGCCGGAATTGGAACTGGCCCTGACGGTCGCCCACCTGAACCACATGTTCAGGGGGGCGGAGGCCGAAGCGGACGCTCTCCACGTCCGCAACCTGGCGGCTCGGTACGGCCTCCCCTATGTGGGTGAAGACGTGGATGTGCCGGCCTACCGGCAGGAACAAGGCCTTTCCGCCCAGGTCGCAGCGCGAGAGGTCCGCTACGGCTTTCTTGAGGAAACGGCCCGCGAAACGGGGGCCGCGGTGGTGGCCCTCGGACATAACGCGGATGATCAGGCCGAGACCATCCTCCTTAATTTTCTGCGCGGCACGGGCCTGGCCGGCCTAGGGGGGATCCCCCCTGTCCGTGACCACTATGTACGCCCGCTTATCGAATTGCGGCGCCATGAGATCGAGGACTACTGCCGAAAGCAGGGTCTGGTGGCCCGTCAGGACAGTTCCAACCTGAAGCCGGTTTACACCCGCAACCGGATCCGCCACCAGCTGATGCCCCTTTTGGAACGGGAATACAATCCGGGTCTGGTAACGGCCTTGTTGCGGCTCGGGGAGATTGCCCGGGCAGAGAACCAGTACCTGGACGACGAGGCGGCGATGGCCCTGGATCTGGTCCGGGAACCCGGGGAAGAGGACGGGGGTGTAGCGCTGGATCTGAAAGTGCTCAGGGATATGCCTCCGGTGATCTGCCGGCGGGTACTCCGACAGGCCTGGCAGACCGTAGCCGGCCCGGTTGCCACCGATTACAGGCATATCGAACGGCTGTTCAGCCTGCTCCACACCCCGGCCGGAGGGCAGCTGGTGGAACTGCCTGGCGGAATCATGGTGGAGAAGGTGCGCCACGCCCTCCTGGTCCGTCCGGCGGCCGGTCCGGCGGAGAGTGCACCGTATACGATGAAACTGGAAGTCCCCGGGGAGACTGGGGTTCCGGGCCGTCCCTGGTCGATCCGCGCGGTAATCTGGGACGGTGAGATCGACCTGGACGCCGTACGCCGCAGCGAGGACCGGTCCTGGATCTACGTTGACTATGATTGCCTGGAATGGCCGCTTGAGTTACGCAACCGCCGGCAGGGGGACATCTTTGAACCCTTCGGACTGGGCGGTACGGTCAAGTTGAAGAAGTACTTCAATGATCTGGGCCTGGCCCGCGGTGAGCGGAATGATGTGCCGCTGGTGGTTGATGGCCGTGGCCGGATCGTCTGGGTGGTCGGCCTGCGTCCCGCCGACTTTTGCCGGATTACCCCCCTTACCAGGAGGGCCCTTTACCTCCAGGTTGTGGGACAGGTTCCGGAACGGGCTTAAGGTGTCGTTCAGGGGTTCAGGTTGTTTGAAACCGGCAATAAAGTGTGATAAAATACCTCTGTTGTGGGCCAACTAGTTAATGTCCGAGAGGAGTGGCCTTATTGCATAAAATCGCGAAGAACCTGAGCATCTACCTGCTAATCGTGCTGGTTATCCTGGTGTTGCTCCGGTTTATGTCCCCGGACGGCACCGATGTGGAGAATTTGAATTATTCGCAGTTCTTTGCGGCCGTTGAACAGGGACAGGTACAGAGGGTTTTGATTAAGACCGATAACGACACCAACCTGATCACGGGGAAGTTCCGTGACGGGCGTGACTTTCAGACTAAAGGACCGGCCAATGATCCGGACCTGATCAAGCTGTTGCGCGACCGGAAGATACAGCACGAGCAGGACGTACCACCCCGTCCGAGCTGGTTTGCAACGATGGCCTTTTCCTTCCTGCCGATCCTGTTGATTGTGGCCCTGTTCTTCTTCCTGATGCAGCAGAGCCAGGGCGGCGGGAACCGGGTGATGTCTTTCGGCAAGAGCCGGGCCAAGCTGCACAGTGACGATAAGCAGAAGGTAACCTTTGCTGACGTCGCCGGGATCGATGAGGTCAAGGAGGAGGTCGAAGAACTGGTCGACTTCCTGAAGGACCCGAGCAAGTTTAACGACATCGGCGCGCGTATCCCCAAGGGTGTGCTGCTGTTTGGACCTCCCGGAACGGGTAAGACCCTGTTGGCCCGTGCCGTTGCCGGAGAGGCGGGGGTACCCTTTTTCACCATCAGCGGCTCTGACTTTGTAGAGATGTTTGTGGGTGTGGGCGCCTCGCGTGTCCGCGACCTGTTTGAGAACGCCAAGAAGAATTCCCCCTGCATCGTCTTCATCGACGAGATTGATGCGGTGGGACGCCAGCGTGGCGCCGGTCTGGGCGGCGGCCACGATGAGCGGGAACAGACCTTAAACCAGCTCCTGGTGGAGATGGATGGTTTCAGCCCGAACGAGGCGGTCATCATTATCGCCGCCACCAACCGGCCGGACATCCTGGACCCGGCGCTCCTGCGTCCGGGCCGCTTCGACCGGCAGGTCGTGGTCAGCATGCCGGACATCAACGGGCGGCGGCAGATCCTGGCCGTGCATTCCGCGAACAAGCCGCTGGATGATGACGTCGACCTGGACGTGTTGGCCCGCCGGACACCGGGCTTCTCGGGTGCCGATCTGGCCAACCTGGTAAACGAAGGGGCGCTACTGTCCGCACGCTCCAACAAGAAGCGCATTGGAATGAGGGATCTGGAGAATGCTATTGAACGGGTGATCGCCGGTCCGGAAAGGAAATCACGTGTGATCAGCGACAACGAGAAGAAGCTGGTCAGCTATCACGAGGCCGGTCACGCCCTGGTCAGCTACTTCCTGCCGACCAGTGACCCGGTACACAAGATTTCGATTATCCCGCGAGGGCGGGCAGGCGGTTACACGCTCCTGTTGCCCAGAGAAGAGCGCTACTATATGACCAAGTCCCAGCTACAGGATCAGATCACCATGCTCCTGGGCGGTCGGGTAGCCGAGGCCCTGGTGCTGAAGGAAATCAGCACCGGCGCTCAGAACGACCTGGAGCGGGCAACCGAAACAGCACGCCGGATGATCATGGAATACGGGATGAGCGAGGAACTCGGCCCGCTGACCCTGGGCCGCAAGCAGGAAGCCGTTTTCTTGGGTCGCGATATCGCGCGCGACCGCAACTACTCGGAAGAGATCGCTTTCGCGATTGACCGCGAAGTGCGTAAGATGGTAGACGAGAGCTACCACCGCGCTGAACGTATTTTGACCGAGAATAAGGATGGCCTGCACCTGGTGGCGGAGACCCTGTTTGATAAGGAGACCATCGAGGGTAAGGAGTTTGAGGACCTGATGCGGCAGGCGACCGGGGATCAGGCATCCACGGAGGCCTGATCGAGGTGACTGCGGTTTTTCCGTAATGATTGTCTGTGTAAACGGGCGGGGGTATTACCCCGCCCGTGGTCTAATATAAGGAGGTTCAAAATTTTGGAACGTACTTTTGTAATGGTTAAGCCCGACGGGGTCCAGCGCGGACTGGCCGGCCAGATCATTTCCCGGTTTGAGACTCGTGGCTACAAGCTGATGGGTCTGAAGCTGATGCAGATCAGCCGGGAACTGGCCGAGACTCACTATGGTGAGCATAAGGGCAAGGGCTTTTTTGAGCCGCTGGTTTCCTACATTATCTCCGGTCCCGTGGTGGCGATGGTGCTGGAAGGCAAGGACGTCATCCAGGGCGCGCGTGATATGATGGGCGCCACTAATCCGGCCAAGGCGGCCCCTGGTACGATCCGGGCCACCTATGGGATTGATGTGGGGCGCAACATCATCCACGGTTCGGACTCCGCGGCCAGCGCCGAGCGCGAAATCAACCTGTTTTTCAAGCCGGAAGAACTGGTCAGCTATACACGCGACATTGACCGGTGGCTTTACGAGTAAAGGGCTTAACCTCTGGTGCGTACAGTAACCAGACCCGCCGCTACAGTCTTAACAGTGAATGTGCAACAGGAGGCAGTAAGGATGGCCATCCCAAGTGACCTGGAGATCGCCCAGGCCCACCGGCTTACTCCCATCGTGGAGATCGCCCGGAACATCGGGCTGGATGAAGACGAAATCGAGCTTTACGGGCGCTACAAGGCCAAGATCTCCCTCTCGGTGCTGGATCGGCTCCGGGATCGGCCGGACGGTAAGCTGATTGACGTAACCGCGATTACTCCCACCCCGCTCGGCGAGGGCAAGACACTCACCACCATCGGCCTGACCCAGGGGCTAGGCCGTCTTGGGAAGCGGGCGATCTGCACCATCAGGCAGCCTTCGATGGGACCGGTGTTCGGGATCAAGGGAGGCGCCGCCGGGGGCGGCTACAGCCAGGTGGTGCCGATGGAAGACCTCAACCTGCATTTCACCGGCGACATCCACGCCGTGGCGCTCGCCCACAACCTGCTGGCGGCCATGGTTGATACCTCATTGTTTCACGGCAATCCGCACGGTCTTGATCCCCTTTCCATCAATTGGCCCCGTGTCATCGACGTCAACGACCGTGTGCTCCGGCAGATCGTGGTCGGCCTGGGGGGCCGGGCCAACGGCAATCCCCGGGAAACGGGCTTCGACGTGGCGGTTGCCTCAGAGGTGATGGCCGTGCTGGCCCTGACTACCGGAATGAGCGACCTGCGCCGTCGCCTGGGAAGGATGGTGGTCGGATACAACGGAAACGGCCAGCCGGTTACGGCGGAAGACATCCAGGGCGCCGGAGCGATGGCCACGATACTGAAAGATGCGATCAAGCCCAATCTGATTCAGACACTGGAGGGTCAGCCGTGCATCGTACACGCCGGACCCTTTGCGAATATTGCGCACGGGCAGTCCTCGGTGCTGGCCGACCGGATGGCCCTCAAGCTGGCCGACTACGTGGTTACGGAAAGCGGATTCGGGGCCGATCTGGGGATGCAGAAGTTCATGGACATCAAGTGCCGTCAGGCCAGGCTGCGTCCGAATTGCGTTGTGGTGACCTGCACGATCCGGGCCTTGAAGATGCACGGCGGTGTGGGTCACATCGTTCCGGGGCGCCCGCTGCCGGAGGAAATCCTGCGGGAAAACGTGGCTGCCGTGGAAGTAGGCTGCCGGAACCTGGCCCACATGATCAAGATCGCCCACTACTACGGGGTGCCCGTCGTCGTAGCCATCAACCGGTTTGCCACGGACACTGAGGCGGAAATCGAAACAGTACGCCGTATCGCGATACAGGCCGGGGCGCGTACCGCCTACCCCAGTACAGTACACGCGGATGGCGGGGCTGGAGCGGCCGACCTGGCCCGGGCCGTGGTAGAGGCCTGTGCCCAGGAGACCGATTTCCGTTTCCTTTACCAGGACGATCTGCGGATTCAGGAGAAAATTGAAATAATGGCAACCCGGGTTTATAATGCAAGTGCGGTAAGCTTCAGTCCCCTGGCGGAGAAGAAGATCGAACAGTTTGAGGCGCTGGGCTGGGGACGCCTGCCGATCTGCATGGCCAAGACCCACCTCTCGATTTCACACGACCCCGCATTGAAAAATGTGCCTGACGGGTACGTTTTCCCGATCCGGGACATCCGGCCTTCGGTAGGCGCCGGTTTCCTCTATCCGCTGGCGGGGACGATAATGACGATGCCGGGCCTGCCGTCGCGGCCTGCGGCGCACCAGATTGATGTGGATGAGGAAGGCCGCATAACAGGCCTCTTCTAAGAGGAGAACGTTTGATAAGCTTCGCCTGGCAAAAATTGGAGGTGAGAAGTGTGAAGTTTGAGGTGAGAAACTTGTAGGAATTCGCCGGGCGAATTCCATCCTATGATCTCACTTCCAACGTCCCACCTTTCATTTCTCATACGCTGGTAATTATATGTATTTTGGTGGACTAACTAGGCTTTACGATCATGTACGGCGAAAGTATTAATCAGGGCAGTGGCGAGCGGGAGTTCGCACCTTTTGGGGAACCCCCGCCCTGCCTTTTCAGTAACGATTCCTTAATAGATGCGGGGGGTGATGTGGTCGTCGGTGATGGATTCATCCCCTTGCACAAAGGTCTTGCAAGCTGTGGCCATGCAGGTATCTACAGGCGTGGGTGCAGCGTTTTCGGCCTGCATCGCGTCGTAAGTGTCAAGAGCGTCGTCAGCGATACTGTCCGACACGATCAGGATACTGGAGGCCCGGCACCGGTTCCTTTCAGCCCAGTAGTGACAGTTGTTTACGGTACACATGACAGCCATTGGATCACCATCCTTTCTCATGTAATAGCTTGCGGATTACGGGGTAAATTATGTGTCTGGCTGAATGTAAGCCAGTTTACACCATAATCCCTTGGCATGATACGGTTATTGACGTATGCCCTTTAGGTTTTTATAATAAGCAAAGGTGATGAGGACAGCATGGGAAGACCGCCAAAATGTAGACGAGTAGAGTTTCTTCCACAGTGTACCTTTTTTAAGCCGGCCGGCATTCCGTTATGGAGCCTGGAAGAGGTGAGCCTGACGGTGGAAGAGGTCGAAGCGCTCCGGTTGAAAGACATGGAGGGTCTGGAACAGGAGAAGTGCGCGGAACGAATGGGTATCTCCCGTCCCACCTTCCAGAGAATCCTAACCGGGGCACGGCAAAAGGTGACCCAGGCCCTGGTCGAAGGTAAGGCGATTCGGGTGGAAGGCGGGAACTACGAGTACGTCTCCCGTCGCCTGCGTTGTGCAAAGTGCCGTACGGAATGGGATTCACAGCCCACCGACCCGGCCGATCCATCCTGCCCGCAGTGCGGGGGCAATGAGATCGCCCGTATGCCCCGCCGGCGGTGCCAGACCCGGATGAAGAACTGGCCGGAATCTCAGGGTACACCGGAGAAGGCTTGATCCGTGATTGCGGTATCCAGAGACGAGAAAACATCAGTTTAATTGAAAGAAGGAGATTCTCAGTGGGAAGTACAAACGGTAAATCCGGGGAGACTTCTTGTGCCCTGGCCAAAGACGGTAATTGTCCTGGCAGCAGTGCCTGCGGGCAGCCGGAAGCCTCGAGTTGTGGACAATCCGCCGACAAGAAGAGCGGGCTGGACTTGTTGCCCGTTAATGATTACTCAGAGATCGGCCGCGTGGTCGCCGTGGCAAGCGGCAAGGGCGGTGTGGGTAAATCCTCGGTCACCGCGCTTCTGGCCGTGGCCCTCGCCCGCCGTGGACGCCGTGTCGGGGTTCTCGACGCCGACCTTACCGGACCCAGCATTCCCAAGATATTTGGTCTCAGCGGGCGGCCCGGAGTGATTGGACAGGCCCTGGCGCCTGTGGAAAGCGCCAGTCTGGGGATCAGGGTAATGTCCATCAACCTGATGCTGGAGCAAGAGGACGAGCCGGTGATCTGGCGTGGGCCGATCATCGGGGGTGTGATCAAGCAGTTCTGGAACGATGTGGCCTGGGGTAAACTGGACTACCTGCTCATCGACCTTCCCCCGGGGACAGGTGACGCCCCCTTGACGGTAATGCAATCCATCCCGGTAGATGCTGTGGTGATGGTTTCTTCCCCGCAGGCCCTGGCCGGGATGATCGTACGCAAAGCGATCAAGATGACCAATATCATGAACGTACCGATTGCCGGTCTGGTGGAGAACATGAGCTATGCCACCTGCCCCAAGTGTAATGAACACTATGAATTGTTCGGTCCTTCACGGGCCGAGGAGATCAGTGCGGAAACCGGTCTGGCCGTGCTGGGTAAGTTGCCTCTGGATTCGGCGGTCGCGGCCCTGGCGGACCGGGGTCAGATCGAACAATACGAGGCGGATCACCTGCCCAATCTAGCCATTCGCTTTGAAGACAGAATGAACGAACTGCCGAAAAGGCCCAGTATCACTGCATAGAAGGGTTGTTTCAGCGGGTTCAAAGAAAAGAATTGACAGTGAACCAGGAATGATATTATACTGGGGACAAGTTACAGAATATTCTATAGGATTTCTTCCGTGGGCTGGCGGCGAGGCTGCCGATGCCCTGGATTTTGTTTCTCGGTTTACAGTTAGTTGACGAAAGATTAAAGAGAGTCCAAGGGAGGGATGCCGCGCAAACTGAAGGAATCTTCAAAGCGGTGAAAGTTACTGATTTTCTTGGCTCGGCTCGTTGCCGAGACGCTCAAATGGGAGGACGGGTTGAAACGGTATGCCAAATAAAATTGGATCTGTAATGGTAGTTGGTGGCGGTATCGCCGGTGTACAGGCTTCTCTGGACTTAGCTGAAGCCGGATACTATGTATATCTTGTTGAGCGTTCATCGGCCATCGGTGGTACGATGGCGGCGCTGGACAAAACCTTCCCCACCAACGACTGCTCCATGTGTATTCTTTCCCCGAAGCTGGTCGAGTGCGGCAGGCACCCCAATATTGAGATCGTGACTCTGGCCAGCCTGGTTGACCTGCAGGGTGAGCCCGGAAACTTCAAAGCGACCCTGATTCAGGCTCCCAGGTATGTAGACGGGGACAAGTGTGTGGCCTGCGGCGACTGCGCGGCGAAGTGTCCCGTTAAGATTTCGGATGAGTTTAACGAAGGACTCGCCATCAAGAAGATCATCGGGAACAAATACGCTCAGGCGGTACCCAACACCTACGCGATTTCCCATCCCGAGAAGTGCCTCTACCTGACCAAGGGCGTACAGACCGGCAAAGAGGTCTGCAAGCTCTGTGTGAAGGCCTGCAACAAGGATGCCATCAACTTAAACGACAAGGAAAAGACCTTCAACCTCGACATCGGTGCGGTCATCCTGGCCCCCGGCTTTGATGAGTTCGAACCGGCCAGCTTGAAGTCGTTTGGCTACGGTGTGTACAAGAACGTGGTCACCAGTATCGAGTTTGAACGGATTCTGAGTGCTTCCGGCCCGTTCAGCGGCCACCTGGTACGGCCTTCGGATCATACCGAGCCGAAGAAGGTCGCCTGGATCCAGTGCGTCGGTTCACGTGACCGGAGGATCGGCTGCAACTACTGTTCGTCCGTCTGCTGCACCTACGCGATCAAGGAAGCCATGATCGCCAAGGAGCATAGTGCCACCCCGCTGGATACCGCAATCTTCTTTATGGATATGCGGACCTACGGCAAGGGCTTTGAAGCCTACTACAACCGTGCTCAGAATGAGACAGGCATTCGCTTCGTCCGCTCGCGGATCTTTGAATTGGCCCCCGGCAGCACCGAGGACTCCCTCAAGATTCGCTACAGTGACGAGGATGGCGAGATTAAGAATGAAGAATTCGATATGGTCGTACTGTCCGTCGGTCTACAGCCGTCCAAGAGCGCCATTGAGATGGCCGGTAAAATCGGCGTAGAGCTTAACAAGTACAACTTTGCGGATACCACCAACTTTACCCCGGTGGAGACTTCGCGTTCCGGCGTGTTCATCTGCGGCGCCTTCCAGAGCCCGATGGACATCCCGACTTCCGTAATGCAGGCCAGTGCAGCGGCCGCGGCGGCGGGTACCCTGCTGGCCGAGGCCCGGGGCACAGCTTTGAAGGCTGCGGCCGAGCCGACCGTTGAACTGGACGTAGCCGGTGAGGAGCCGCGGGTAGGCGTGTTTGTCTGCAACTGCGGTATCAACATCGGTTCCGTGGTCAGTGTACCTGAGGTCAGGGATTATGTTGCCACCCTTCCGAACGTGGTGTACGCCGAGGAAAACCTGTACACCTGTTCTTCGGATACCCAGGATAAGATCAAAGAAGCCATCAAGACGCACAAGCTGAACCGTGTCGTGGTTTCGGCCTGCACCCCGCGGACGCACGAGCCGCTCTTCCGCGCCACCTGCGCTGAAGCGGGCTTAAACCCCTACCTGTTTGAATTCGGTAACATCCGTGAGCACTGCTCCTGGGTACATATGAAGGACAAGGAAGCGGCTACCCAGAAGGCCAAGGAGATCACTGCCAGGGCTATCGCCAAGGCTCGCCTGTTGGATCCGCTGCACACCGTGACGATCGGCGTGAATAAGAGCGCGCTGGTGATCGGCGGCGGTATCGCCGGCATGAACGCGGCCCTAGACCTGGCCACCCAGGGCTTCGAAGTCAGCCTGCTGGAGAAATCCGACGCACTGGGCGGTATGGCGCGGCGGATCCACTTCACCCTCGAGGGGATGAACGTGACCTCCTACCTGGAAGGCCTGGTTAGTGCCGTGACCGCAAACCCGAAGATCAAGGTGTACACCGGAGCCCAGATCAAGGATGCGGTCGGCTACGTCGGCAACTTCACCACCACGGTCGAGGTGGGCGGTAAGACTGAGGAGATCAACCACGGCGCCGTCGTGATCGCCATCGGCGGACGTGAACTGAAGACCACCGAGTACATGTACGGTCAGGACGCCCGTGTAATGACCGGTCTCGAATTGGAAGAAGAAATCGCCAAGGGCTCGGACAAGGTAAAGAACGCGAAGAACATCGTGATGATCAACTGCGTCGGTTCCCGTGAACCCGACCGCGTCTACTGCAGCCGCGTCTGCTGCAGCGAGTCGGTCAAGAACGCGCTCAAGGTTAAGGAGCTTAATCCCGACGCCAACGTTTACGTACTGTACCGCGATATGCGCACGTACGGCTTCAAGGAAGACTACTACGAGGCTGCTCGCGGCAAGGGCGTTATGTTCCTGCGCTTCGATCCGGGGAACAAGCCGGTGGTCGCGAACGACGGTGGCAAGCTGACCGTTGCCGTAACCGACCCGATCCTGAAGGAAGCCTTCACTATCGATGCTGACATGGTCGGACTGGCCGTAGCCACCCTGCCGCCGGAAGACTCCAAGGGAATTGCCCAGCTCTATAAGGTTACCGGCGAATACGAAGGCGGCTTCTTCCTGGAAGCGCATATGAAACTGCGGCCGGTAGACTTCGCTACTGACGGTGTCTTCCTGGCTGGTCTGGCCCACGGACCGAAATTCATCGAGGAGAGTATCGCTCAGGGTAGAGCAGCGGCCGCCCGTGCGGCCACCGTTCTGACCAAGGATCAGTTGGTCGGCGGCGGCGCAGTGGCCAAGGTGGACAAGGAGAAGTGCTCTGGCTGCCGCGTCTGTGTCACTCTCTGCCCGTACAATGCGATTACCTTCCTGGAGGAAGAGAATGTGGCCGAGGTTAACGAGGTGCTCTGTAAGGGCTGCGGCACCTGCGTAGCGGCCTGCCCGTCGAAAGCCACGCAGGCGATGGGCTTCAAGGACGAGCAGATCTTTGCCGAGATCGAAGCGTTCCTGGCCTAAGCGTACAGTCGATCCCGGACCGCTCGAGGCGGTTCGGGGTCGTGGTCCTAAATTCAGGTTGGTGGAGGGATATCATAAATGGAAGCCAAGAAGTTGAACGAGGTAAGGGATCCCAAATTCAGGGATGAAATAGTCGAAAAGATGTGCTTTCACGACGACAAGGCTAAGTTCAATCTGAACTACTGCCTGTCGTGCGGCACCTGTGCGGCTGGGTGTTATTTCACGGATCTTGTGGAAAACCACGACCCGCGCAAGTTTATGCGTAAGATTGCCCTGGGCCTGAAGGATGAGGTCTTAAACGACCCGTTCGTATGGCTCTGCAACATGTGCGGCCGCTGTACCATGAACTGCCCCGGCAATATCCCGCTGGCCAACGTGGTGCGTACCGTCCGCGGTCAGTTTGGTCTGACGGCGCCCGGTCACCTGCAGAAAGTTGCCGAAACCCACATGGAAACCGGCAACCAGATGGCGGTAACCGAGGAAGACTTCCTGGACACCATTGACTGGATGCAGGAAGAGTTGCAGGAAGAGTTCGGTGATCCGAATTTCACGATTCCGGTCAACGTCGAGGGCGCGGAGATCCTCTTCATCGCCCACCCGCGTGAAATTAAGTACTACCCCGAGGACATCAAGAGCTGGACCAAGGTCATGGTCAACGCCAAGGAGAGTTGGACGCTCTGCCCGACCGCCTTTGACGTCACCAACTTCGGTCTCTTCAACGGCCGTGACGACGAGGCGCGCAAGATCATGGACTTCACCATCAATGAGGCGAAGCGTCTGGGTGTCAAGCGGATCGTGATGACCGAGTGCGGTCACGGTTACTGGGCCTACAAGTGGGGCCAGAAGGTCTGGTACAAGGAAGGCGAATGCCCGTTCACGTTTGAACACTTCGTCGAGTATATGGCCGACCTGATCAAGACCGGCAAAATCAAGGTTGACAAGAGCAAGAACCCGCAAACGGTTACCATCCACGACCCGTGCAACACCGTGCGCAAGGGCGGTCTGATTGAAGAGGGCCGCTACATTCTGGAGAATGTGGCCGAGAACTTCGTGGATATGTGGCCGAACCGCGAGTACAACATCTGCTGCGGCGGCGGCGGTGGCGCCCTGCCGATGGGTGACTGGGTGAAGGAAGCGCGGATGAAGAAGGGTAAGCTGAAGGCCGACCAGATGATGGCCACCGGTGCCGAGATCTGCTGCGCGCCCTGCCACAACTGTTACGACCAGCTGAACGACATCAATAAGGAATACAAGCTGGGCATGAAGATCAAGCACCTGCACCACCTGGTGGCAAATGCTTTGATCTGGGAAGAAGGCACCGGGCCCAAGACCGAAGAGTAACCCTTTATTAGGAAGCGACCCATAACCGTGAAGGCCGTAGGCCTTCACGGTTCCTCTTTTCCTAGAGGAGAGCACCGATAAGCTACGCGTGGCTTTGTCATGCTCCGCCGTCCGTCGTCGCCTTTCGCGCCACGCTTGCTTCTGAGCGCTCTCCATGCTTGTAGCAGTCTAGTGGAAGATAGCGCTCCAATCCAGCCATTGGGAATTTCTGGTTTAGTCCATTAAGCCTTGTCATGAAAGTGACGGAGGAGTAGAATCACGCTAACCTGTGGTCATCGGAGGCGCTTCTATTGAACCAGGAGAAGAACCATTTAGCGATCCTGTTGCTGTTTCTGACCCCGGTGTTCTGGGGCGGGGCCTTTGTGGCGGCAAAGTATGTGGTACCCGAACTGCATCCGGTGGTGGCGGCCAGTGTCCGCTTCCTGCTTTCCTTTTTGTTCCTCTTTCCGGTATTGATGATTTGGGAGGGCCGTAAGTCCCTTCCCGCCTTACGGGACATACCGCTCCTGATGTTCCTGGGTTTGACAGGAGTCTTCACCTACAACGTACTCTTCTTTTACGGCCTTCAGACGTCCCAGGCGGCCGACGGGGCGCTGGTGGTGGCCTCCAGCCCGGTCTTTACCGCAATCGTAGCCGCAATTTGGCTGCGGGAGCGTTTCTGCCTGGGCCAGTTGGCGGGCTTTGCGCTCTGTCTGGCGGGATTGCTGACGATCATCGCCAAGGGCTCCCCCTCGGTCCTGCTCAACCGCGAGTATAACCCAGGCGATCTCCTGCTTCTGGGATGCGCGGTCTCCTGGGCCCTTTACTCCGTAGGTGGCAAGCTCGTGATGCAGCGGATATCTCCCCTAGCCTCAACCACCTATGCGGTCGGGTTTGGGGCCCTCTTCCTGACGGTGGCCGCCGTGCCCTTTGGTTCCCGGGAGATGGTCATGGGGATGTCCGTGTCTGTGGTGTGGGGTCTGTTGTTCCTCGCCCTGTTTGCCTCGGGGGTCGCTTATGTGTTCTGGTTCTCCGGGGTCAACAAGGTTGGCGCCGGGCGCTCATCCGTCTTTGTGAACTTCGTGCCCTTCTGGGCCGCCGTGGCCGGAGTGGCAATGCTGGGCGAACATCTGGCGCTCTTCCACCTGGTCGGCGCGGCATTAACCGTAGGCGGCGCTTACCTGGTCACCACCAAAAAGGCGAAGGC
Source organism: Desulforudis sp. (assembly GCA_003604975.1). Classification (GTDB taxonomy): domain Bacteria; phylum Bacillota; class Desulfotomaculia; order Desulfotomaculales; family Desulforudaceae; genus SURF-60. The sequence continues at coordinate 57,998 of QZIR01000010.1, forward strand.
CTGCAAAACAGCTGGTCCGGTTCGGACACCGACCGCGGCAACCGAGGCCAGGTAACCCTTACCCGGTAGAAACCTCAGGTTTCGGAATCCTAGCGTTGGGTAAACAGTGAGGTTATCACGGGTTTACAGTAATTCCAAATAGAAGGTATAATACCAATAGCAGGGGGCGACATGAGCGAAAATCAGATCTGGGTAATCAATGTGGCTAATCGGGAACAGGCCATCCGGGAGATCCAAGGGGTGGGATCAGATGCCGTGGGCTGTCGGCTGATGGCGCCCAAGGCCGTGCACCGGGTGGTTAAAATCACCGGTTTGAGTCCCGTCCAGGCCAACATTATCAAACAGGAAATGCTGGCCCGGGGCGGCGATGCGGCACTTACCCGGGGATCGGTCAATATGTCCGTCAACCGGACTGACGTGCTGGTCATGGGCACCCTTAGGCAGTTGCGGGGCTTCACGGCCAAGCTGAGGATGCAGCCCTTCGGTTTACCGGCTCTGGCCGACCGTATTGAGGCGGTATTATGTAACCTTGAGAAAACCCGCGTGCGGCGCCTGGATTGCCGCGGCCACGAACTCGCGCTGGGCGCCCGCACCCTGGTAATGGGTATCCTCAATATAACCCCCGACTCCTTTTCGGACGGCGGCCGATACAACGACGCGGAAGAGGCCCTGAGGCGGGCACGGCAGATGATTGCCGAGGGCGCCGACATCATCGACGTCGGGGGAGAGTCCACACGGCCGGGGTCTGAGACGGTTTCGGCCGAGGATGAATGGCGACGCATTGGGCCCGTGCTTGAAAGACTCGTGCCAGCGGTGGACGTGCCGGTTTCGGTGGATACTTCGAAGGCGGCAGTCGCCCAAAGGGCCCTGGAACTGGGTGTCCACATTGTGAACGACCAGTGGGCGCTGGCGGACAGCGGGATGGCGGAACTGGTGTCCCACTACGAGGTACCGGTGATCCTGATGCATAACCAGCAGGGCACAGATTACCTTGACCTGCTGGGTAACATTGTTGCGTATTTTGAGGCCTCTGTCGAGAAGGCCAAGGATGCTGGTATTAGACCGGATAAGATCATCCTGGACCCCGGATTTGGTTTTGGGAAGACCGTGGACCAAAACCTGGATGTCATCCGGCGCTTTGGAGAGTTACGTAGCCTGGGGTTTCCGCTGCTGATCGGTACCTCCCGGAAATCCACCATCGGTAAGGTCCTGGACCTTCCGATCGACCAGCGGGTAGAGGGGACGGCGGCCACCGTAGCCGTGGGCATCGCCAACGGGGCCGATTTGGTCCGGGTGCACGACGTGCGGGAGATGGTACGGGTGGCGCGGATGACCGACGCCATCGTCAGGGGGTGGAGCGATGCCGAGGGATAAGGTGATCCTGGATGGAATGGAGTTTTACGGCTACCACGGGGTTCAGAAGGCGGAGCACGAACTGGGACAGCCCTTTATCGTGGATCTTGAACTTGGTCTGGACCTGGCTCCGGCCGGGCGGAGTGATGATCTCCGGCAGGCCGTAAACTACGTTGAAGTCTACAACACGGTGCGTGAAATCGTGCAGAAGGGACGGTTCTTGTTACTGGAAGCCTTGGCGGAGGCGATCGCTTCCGCCGTACTGCGCGACTTCCCGGTTGAGGAGTTGATGGTCCGGGTCAAGAAGCCACACGTACCGATACCGGGGCGCATTTGCTTTGCGGCGGTAGAAATTAAACGGCAAAATGAGGTGAAGGCTTAACGGTCACCGACAATCCCCCGGTGTGCTGAAGCAAGGAGGCGGGACAGATGGTCAAGGCCTATCTGGGGCTGGGCTCAAACATGGGTGACAAGGAAAGGAACATCTGGGTGGCACTGAAGCTCCTCAATGCCGAATCGGGTATCTCCGTGCTCCGGGTGGCCTCCCTGTACTATACAGAGCCGGTCGGGTTTGCCGAGCAGGAGTGGTTTGTGAACACGGTGACCGAGATTGAAACCACCCTATCCCCTTTCGAATTGATGTCCCAACTGCTACGTATGGAACACCGGATGGGGCGCCGGCGTGACGTTTTCTGGGGTCCGCGCGTGATTGACCTGGACTTGCTGCTCTATGACGACCTGTTCCTGGCCATTCCAGGTCTACAGATCCCTCACCCCAGGATGGCCGAACGCGCCTTTGTGGTCTTTCCCCTGGCGGAACTGGAACCGGACATGGTGTTGCAGGGCTTTCGTGCCACTGACTTGGGCGCGGAACTAGCCAAGGTGCAGAGAATCGAACTGATACCCGAACGATTCTGCGTGTGGCCGGTTGCAGACCTGTACTAAGGTAATGCTGCGGCAGTACCGGTAATAGCCTCATACAGGAAGTAGATACCATAAGCGGTTACCATCGTGCCGGCGAGGCAATCAAGATATCTTGGCGGTATCTTTTCAAATATACCGACCCTGCCCAGAGTTAAGGCCAATACTCCAACCACGATCAGTCCGATCAAGACGCCCATGCTTGCCACGGCCATCCCCTCTTTTAAGGAAACGCCCAACCAAACAATCATTATCTCCAGACCTTCTGCAAACACCCCCCACGCAGCCACCGTTACTCCGGTGACATTAACCGGTCTGGCGAGCGGCATGCTGAACTCCGGGGCAAACTCCGGTGCCGGGCTTACACCCGGTTTGCCCGCAAAGCTGTAGAGAAACAGGCCAAATCCCAGCAGAAGAGTGGCTGAAACCCAGTCCAGAATGTGTATAGGAATATGTGTTGCCAGGCTGCCGAGGGCGAATGCGATAATCACGATGGCTGCTACACCAAGCGAAGAACCTATAACCGCGCTTCGCCATCCGTTCTTGTAAGCGATGCAGGCAATTACAGTAGCAGCAATAAAGAGTTCCGTAAAAGTAACCTGAAATGTAACCAGGGCGCCGACCCAGGACAATTCCATACTGACTCCTCCCGTATTACTTGGGGTTGACCGTACTTTCCTTGAATACGGCCTTCAACCGTTGAATCATCGCGGTGTCGTCCTGCCAGACGGCCAGCGCCTCCTGCCTTTCATGCTCACCCGCTTCACGCTGACGCAAAGCGTCCTGTAGAGCCGTGGTCAAGCCCTTGGAGACCAAGTCGGCCCGGAGACGCAGCTCGCCGGCCACACCGGTGGCCACTTCCTTGAGTACTTCAATCAGGTTAGACCGCGTTCGGCCGCAGTTCAGTTCAAAGTATTCCACCAGCCGGTCCTCGTAGGTTTTAACCAGTTTCTTCTTTACCAGCGCCCCCGGGATCAGGCCCATTCCCGGGATATCTTCCAGCGGAGGGTAAAACGTGGGAAAGTCGTGGAAATAGTAGGAGAAATTACGGTCACCCAGGATATACTCCTTGGACTGGGCAAGCTCAACCGAAACGCCAAAAATGTCGGACGAGACGGTCATCATCCGGTCCACGATTTCCTCGATGTTTCTAAAAAACCGGTCGGCGGTTTCCTGGATTCCGACGCTCAGGAGCTGCTTTTCCTGTTCCCGGTGTTCAGCCAGGGCGATTTCGATCAGTTCATGGGCTTTTTCTTTCAGGGACTGCCCGATTTCCTTTGGTGTGCCGTGCGCCTCCCGGGCAAAATTGCGATACTGGCCGAGTATAACCGGGAGTACCTGTTTCCGGAAATCTCTCAGACGTTCTTCCGCTTTGCGTCCCAACCCGTCTATGTCCCGGTAGAGCAGGTAGATGCTGTCCTCACGTTCCCGTTCCAGGATGGTTAGTTCCTTCTCGAACCGGGCCACCTTTTCCGTAATGTCTTCAAGCGAGCCTTCCATTGCCTTTTGCCAGAGGGCGAGTTCCATCTCCAGTTCGCTGATCACGCGCAGCGCCCGGGCAGAGGTAACCTCCCTGACCAAACGGCTTTTTCCGCCGCTGATTAGATCGTTAAGCCGTCGTTCGAAGTCGGTAAACCGGCTTTTTTTCTGCTGTTCCTCACTGCCGGATATTTTGGCTTCCAGCGCTTGGCGGGCCGACAGCGGGAAAATCGTGATGTCTTCCGTTTCGAGGGTTTCTTTTAGGACCTTTTGGGTGAAAGTTAGCAGTTCTTCAAGTTGGCCCGGAGCCAGAATGTCAATTTTGTTGATGACAAAGATCAGGTTGTGCACGTACTGCCGAATATCGCCTAGAAAAGCCAGCTCGCTTTGGCCGACGGGCGCGTCCACCGAGATCAGGAATACCGCGACGTCTGAATGCGGCAGGTAGGCGTAGGCGGCATCGGTGTTATGTTGATAAACGGAACCAACCCCCGGAGTGTCGACCAGGATTACGCCCTGCCTTAGAAGCTCGGCCGGGTAGCAGACCCTTACCTCCCGCACCTGCTTTTCGTTGCGCGGGTTCTCTTTCTCAGTAACGAAGAGGGTAATCTCGTCTGTAGAGATGGAGTGACTGTCGCCGTTTTCGAAGGTGACCAGGGCCGAAGGAGCCGAACCGTACTCTATGATGGTAGGAATAGCAGTCAGGGGAACAATACCCGTCGGCACCAACTCGGAGCCAAGCAAAGCATTGATGAAGGTGGATTTACCCCGCTTAAACTCACCCATAATAACCAGGGTGAAGCTTTCTTCCCGTAACCTCCGAATACTCTCCTCCAACAGGGTTTGCGCAAAGGCATTCCCCCGCTTGGCGGAAAAAACCTGTAACTCCTGAAGGACATTCACCATGGCTCTCGTTTCTTCCGGCATATGTCTACCTCCTTACAGACAAAATAAAAGCCCTACCAAGGTTGGTAGGGGTCATCAACCACTCTTCGTGGTAGTTGCGGCGAACCCCATCGCCGCACCGGTTAACCACCGGTGTCGTACGGTTGGCTAAATGTTACCAGAAACCTGGCTTAAGATCAATCTTCCCGACCACAAGAGAACCACGGTGGTGTTGACTGCGCCTATTTGGGTTACCTACTTGCCGGGTTCGCAGCTATCCTTGATAACCAAAACCGGGCAATGGGCGTATTTAACAACAAACTGGGAAACGCTACCCAGGAAGATGCGCTGGAGGCGGCTGAAACCTCGGGCTCCAACTATAACCAGGTCGAAATCCCGCTCCTTAGCAAACCGGACGAGTTTATCTCCTGTGTGGCCGAAGAGCAGGTGGGTGCTGACTCTCTCCATCCGGTCCCCTGCCAGTTCCTCGACCTTCCGGATCTTCTGGTCGAAGAAGGCCCGCGCCTCGTTCTGAATCTCGTCCACTTCACCGATGGTCCCCGCGTAGTCCGGCAGACCGGCCACCATGACCACGGCAAGGTCGGCATCATAGCGGTCCATCAGGTCTACCCCAGCGGCGAGCGCCCGGTTGGCGCAATCCGAACCGTCATAGGCGACCATTATTCTCTGGAACATGGTGGTAAACCCTCCTTTACGCTCGTTTCCGTTCTTCATCTTCAGTAAGTTCCTGGCTGTCGCCAGGGCGCCCTATTATGGGGCGGAAGAAAGCCTGGGCGATCAGTGTCGGTACAATGGCGCTGCCGATTACTACTGTTACCAGTATTGTATACTGCTCCTGGGTGATCAAGTTCTGGCTGAGACCGAAAAGAGCCGAAATGGTGCCGAAGGTAAGACCAGTGCTCATCAACAGTGTCGTGTACATACTGTCACGGTTACTGAAGCGGAACAGCTTCGCCAGCGGCCAGACGCCGACGAACTTGGCAGCCACCTTCACCGCCATCAGAATGGAGATCAGGATGATCCCGCCGGCCATGGCCGGGAGGGAAACGTGCAGCCCGGCCTTCAGGAAGTAAAAAGGGGTGAAGAAGGCGAAGGCAATAGTCCGCAGGCGGTGCAGCAACTCCTTGTGAGCCATCATGTAACCGGCCACCGAAAGACCAAGGATGTAGGCCGGCAAAACTGCCTCGCTGTTAGCCTTTAACGCCAGGCCCCCCAGGACCAGGAGCAGGAAGACGAACAACTTGACCTCGATCTGGGCGATCCTTCCCCCGTATCGCTCGACAAACCACGGTGTCAGGCGCGGGGTAATCGTGAACACAGCTACGGATACGGTGATAAAGACCGCCATCCAGATATCGAAGTTGGCGAAGAACACACCGAGTGCCAACACGGTACCCAAATCCGTGATGAAGCAGGCGGCCAGAATAATCTTCCCCAGTTCAGTTTGATTCAGGCCCGTTTCGACCATCACGGCGTAGACCACGGCCACCGAGGTGGTGGAGAGGGCGATACCGCAGATCAGCGCGGCATCCTGCGTCCAGCCCGCAATGTAGAAGGCGTAGGCAGATGCGGCCAGAAAGGGCATCAGGAAAGAGGCCGCACCGATTCCCACGCTCTCTTTGAACTTTCGTTTTAGTACGTAGGGGTCGACCTCCGCTCCTGCCAGGAAGGTAAGGAAGATCGCCCCGAAGCCGGCGAGGAAGGTTGCCCAGGCAACTTCCTCCAGGCCGAGGAAGTTGCCCCCCAGTACCCCCATCATTATCTCCACGAGGGCAACGGAAATCCCCAGGCGAACCGAAATTAGCGATGCGGCCAGGGCGAGCCCGACCCAGAGGGCGGCGATCAGCCAGGTGTTGTCCAAAACCAAGTGCATCTACTCCTCGTAATGGCGGCGAGTGCAAAAGACAAAAATGGCTCCCACCAAGATAATTGGTAGGAGCCATTAGCATTGCTGCGTTAGGCGAGCCCCATCGCCGTATACTCCAAATTCTACGGCTAAAAACAGTGTTTTGTCAACGTAATGACTGGTTTAAAAGGAAAAGGGCCGCCGTCAAGCTGGGCGGCCCTTAAAATAAGGGGATCCTTTTTGGTAAGGCCTTGCTCAAACGGCCACGGTGAATTTCTTCCCGTTGACCGTGATGCAGTGGACAGCGCAAGCGATGCACGGGTCGAAGGAGCGCACCACCCGCACCAGTTCAATCGGGTTCGCAGTGTCGGCCACCGGGGTGTCGATCAGGGCCTCTTCAATCGGGCCGCGTACACCGCGGTCGTCACGCGGTGACCCGTTCCAGGTGGTGGGCACTACGCACTGGTAGTTGTCGATCCGGTAGTTCTTGATCGAGATCCAGTGCCCGAGGGCTCCCCGCGGTGCTTCCGTTAGCCCGTAACCCTGTCCGCTCTCGGGGATGGCGCAGGGTGCCCAAACCTTGTCACCCGGCTCCAGGCCTTGGATCATGGCCTTCAGGCCGTGGGCAACCAGCGAGCATTCTACGGCCCGGGCGAAGTGCCGGCCCATAACTGAGAAGGCCTTTTCACCAAGGTTACGTATGGAGCCGGTGCCGTGCACCCACATACGGGCGAGCGGTCCCACCTCGTGGGGCTTACCTTCGTAACGCGGCGCCTTCAGCCAGGAGTAGCCCGTTTCCTTCTTCGGATCCGGGAAGGTCTGCCCGGCCGAGGGGTGCCTACCGCTTGATTCATCGGCGTACCAGGCGTACTTTACGTCCTCGGTGATCTTGCCCACATCTACCGTCCCGGCTTTACCGTCCGTCCAGGCTCCCCGTTTAAAGAACTGGTCATCGGTCTGGTCGGAAATCGGGAAGAGGCCGTAGGACAGGAGGTTTTTGCAGCCACGGCCGATGTCGAGCCAGTCGCCGTAGGCGCCGGCCACAGCCTGGACATCGGGAATGTAGACATTGTCTACGAAGGTGGTTAACTCAGCCAGGATTTTGAGCGCGGCTTGTTTCTGCTGATTGGTTACGTTTTCGGTTACCCCCCCGGGGATGTACACCGGGGTGGCTGGCGCCTTCCCGCCGAAGACGGCCAGAAGCTCGTGGGCTTTACGCCGGATGTCCAGCGCCGCCACGTAGTTGCCTACCGTAGCATCGTTGATCTTCTTCGGCAGGCGGTAGTCCCCTCTATAGCGAGGGATGAAGGGCGCCGTTTCCGGACCTTTTACGTAATCCAGGGCCGCCAGGTGGTAGAAATGAATGATGTGCGAGTGAATGTAATTGGCACCCTGAATGATGTTCCGCATAATGCGTGCATTGCGGGGCGGCTTGACACCGAAGGCGTCATCCAGACATAGCACCGAACTGATGCCGTGCGAGATGGGTCAAACCCCGCAGATGCGCTGGGTGATATGTTGGGCGTCCCGCGGATCGCGACCCTTTAGGAATAGTTCAAATCCACGGAAAAGGCTTCCTGTAGCGTGGGCCTCTACGACACGCTTGTTTTCGATTTCGACTTCGATTCCCATGTGGCCCTCGATGCGGGTTACGGGGTCAACGACGATTTTTGTCGCCATGTATTTGTTCACTCCCTTCCGTCAATCTAGCGGCGCCTTACAAACTCATCCGGCGCTGCCGTTCCTCCGAGCTGACCAGCTCGAAAGGATCGAGTCCTAGTTGAAACCGCTCGTAGAAAGGCGACATACTGTCGGGGAAGCCCGGGTCGGCACACGCCATACACGGCGATCCTGCCTTCGGACAGTAACTGATGCCGTTGTTCCACCCGCGCTTCGAGCAGTCGGAGAAAGCGAGGGGTCCCTTGCAGCCTAACAGGTAGAGGCAGCCTGGATCTCCCGGCTTTTGGGCGAAACGCTCGGCAAAGAAATCCGGACGGCGGACACAATAGTCGTGCACCGTTCCTCCGTGAAACATTATCGGCCGGTTGTAGCGGTCCAACTTGGGGATCTCACCGTAGGTTAGCACATAGGTGAGCGTGCCGATAAAGTGATCAGGGTGGATCGGGCAGGTCGGGATGTTAATCACCGGCTTATTGGGGAGATACTGCTTTACGCTTACCACTCCGGTCACATTCGGCGCCGCTGCCGGAATTCCGCCAAAGGAGGCGCAGCTGCCGGCGGCGATCACGGCCGCGGCCCGCTCACCCAGGATTCTCGCTGCCTCCATCATCGTTACATGCTTGCCGTTACGTTCACCGATGGTACAGTAGTAGCCATCGGCCTTGGTGGGAATGCCGCCTTCGATGACCAGGAAGAACTTGCCCTTGTACTGTTCGGCCATCTCGTAAAGGGCGTCCACCGCCAGCTTACCGGAGGCCGCCATCAGGTTCGGGTGATACTTCATGCTGATCACATCGAGTACCACTTTACCGATGCCGGGATCAACGCTGTTCAGCAGTGATACTGAACACCCGGTGCAGCTGGCGCCCTGGATCCAAATCACCGGTGGTTTGCCCTCGGCAGCCTGCCCGAAGGCTTCGGTAATAACCGGTCCAAGGGCGGAGAAGATACTTAAGCCGGCGGCCGAACCCATACACAGCCTGACGAAGTCCCGGCGTGAAATACTTTTCATTATCTGTTCCACCTCCTAACAGGGATTGATCCTGCCGCCATCCTCGGGGGCAGGATACGGGCCACTACTCGTCGCCGGAGGGCGTTCGGTCCTCCTGGGCGCGGAAGAAGACCCCTGCGGCCAGTCCGGCTACAGCCAGTGCCTGCAGCGGCTTCAAGGTCGCTTCAACAAAGTAGCTGCCCAGTTTTGGCGCCGGGTCATCAAGCAGCTTGTAGCGGTCGGGGTCGTCCGCAAGCACGTAGATCACGCGCCCGACCGGTTTGCCGTCCCACAGCCCGTAAAGCTGAGCCCGGGGGTATCCGTTTCGGCGCAGGAAATTCACGCGCTGCTTCGCCGCCGTAAAGAGCTGATCTTCAGCACCGAATTGCAGGGCCTGCACGGGGCAGGTCTGGACACAGGCCGGGAGCAGTCCGCTGGCGACCCGGTCGTGGCACATGGTGCACTTGTAGACCTTCTTATTTTGATTGTTCACACGGGGTATCTCGTACGGGCAGAATACCTGGCAGAAACCGCAGCCGATACATACGTCGCGGTTGACGGTCACCGCCCCCGTTTGGGCGTTCTTGGAGATCGCCATGTAGGGGCAGACAGCCGCACAAACCGGGTCGTCACAGTGCATACACTGGATTTTCGCGAAGGACCAGCGTACGGTGGTTCCTTCCACCACCTCGTTAAAGGCCACGCGGGTCCAGGTTGAAGGCCCGAGGTCGGGTGGGTTCTCGTAGTTGCCGGTAAAGCTTGTTTCGTTTCCCGGGAGCATGTTCCAGTTCTTGCAAGCCGACTGGCAACCCCGGCAGGCGGTACACTTGGTGACATCTACAAGCATCATCTTGCCGCTCACTTATACCACCCTCCTTATGTTGCACAGAAATGCCTTGTATTCGGGAATCGAGGTATTGGCATCACCGACGCTGGCGGTCAGGACATTGGCGCTGTCGCCCCTGGACATCCCCTGGTAACCCCAGTGCCAGGGCATCCCGACCATTTCCACTAGTTGACCGTTGACCTTCATCGGCTTGATGCGTTCGGTCACACAGGCGATGGCCCGGATCTCGCCCCTGGCCGTTGACACCGCCACGCGGTCTCCGTTCTTAATCCCGCGCTGCCGGGCCAGGCTGGTGCTGATCTCCACGAACATGTTCGGCATTACCTCGTTCAGCCACGGGGAGTTGCGCGTCATAATGCCACTCTGCCAGTGTTCACAAACCCGGTAGGTCGTGCCGATGAACGGGAATTTGTCCGAACCGGCGGGCGCCAGCGTTTGGCCTGCCCAGCTAACCAGCATGGGATTGGTCTGCTGCGCCGACATGCTGTTCTTGACCGGGCTCTCCGCAGGCTCGTAGTGTTCGGGGAAGGGGCCTTCCGCCAAGCCGCCGGCAAAGAGGCGGGCCTGGGTTTCGGGACCGCACATGATGAACGGGCTTTTCGCGGACACTTCCGGTGCCACGGTGGCGTTAAAGTCCGGCACGTCATTGGTCAGCCATTTGCTCCCGTCCCAGCGGACCAGGGCGAGGTTCGGGTTGTACGGCTTGCCGGACGGATCGGCGGAAGCGCGGTTGTACAGGATCCGGCGGTTCAGCGGCCAGGCGAAGGACCAGTTCGGGTGCAGGCCGATCCCGCTTGTTTCGCGGATCCTGCGCTTGGTCGGGGGATTAGCCAAGTTGTTGTAGTATCCCGAGTAGATCCAGTTGCCGCAGGCCGTCGATCCATTGTCGGCCAGTCGGGTAAAGTTCAACAGCGGTTCCCCGCTGACGGCATCGTAACCGTTGATCTCCAGGGCCACTTTGGCGATGTCCGGATAGGCGTCCCCGTAGTCCCATTTCATTTTCAAAATCGGATCCGGGAACACACCGCCCTGGGTATATAGGGCTCGCACCGCCTTAAACAGCCGGTCGGCGATCCAAAGGTCGGAGCGGGCCGCTCCAGGCGGGTTCACCGCCTTGTAGCGCCACTGGATCCAGCGCCCACTGTTGGCTACGGAGCCTTCTTTCTCGTATGAGTTGGCCGCGGGTAACAGAAACACCTCGGTCTTGATCGCGCCGGGATCCACGCCCGGCCGTTTCCAGAAGGCGGCTGTTTCGGTTTCGAACAGGTCAATGGCGACCATCCAGTCCAGTTGGGCCAGGGCCGCGCGTTCGCGAACCGAGTCCGGTCCGCCGACAGCGGGGTTCTGTCCCCAGGCGAAGAATCCTTTTATGTTTCCTTTGTGCATCTCATCGAAAATCGCCATGTGGGAGTGGTTCCTGCCGTCGAGCTTGGGCAGGTAATCATATCGGAAGTCATTTTCCGGGGCGGCATCCGGCCACCAGGCCTTGAGCATGCTGGCTATAAACTTGGGCCGGTTGGTCCAGTATCCGCCGGTCGGGGTCGTTTTGTTGTAGGCGGCCAGGGTGGGATGGGGCTTGGCCTCCGGGTAGGGCACATACCCTGGCAGGATATGGTAGAGCATCCCCATGTCGGTTGAGCCCTGTACGTTGCATTCACCGCGCTGGGCGTTGACACCCCCGCCGGCAATGCCAAGGTTACCCAGCAGAAGCTGCAGGACGGCGATGGCCCGTACGTTCTGCGTACCGTAGGTATGCTGGGTGATCCCCATGGCGTAGCAGATGTTACCCGCTTTACCAGGCTTGCCGGTGGCGCAGAAGGTTTCGGCCACCTTATTAAATGAACTCTGTGGGCATCCGGTGATACGTTCCACGGTGGCGGCGTCATACCGCTGGAAATGCTTCTTCAGTAGCTGGAAAACGCAGTTCGGGTCGCGCAGGGTTTCGTCCATCAGGACTTTCCCCTCAGCATCGGTTTGATAAGTCCAGGTGTCCTTCTGGTATCCCTTGCTGTCAAAGCCCGAGAACAGCCCCTCGTTGAACTTGTAGGCGGGGTTCACCAGATAGGCTGCATTTGTGTAATACTTTACGTACTCTGAGTGGTATAGGTCCTTGTCCAGGGCATATTTGATTATTCCGCCCAGGAAAGCAATGTCCGTTCCGGGTCTGATCGGCGCATACATGTCGGCCACGGCTGCGGAACGGGTAATGCGCGGGTCGACAACGATAAACTTGCCACCCCTGACCTGGCTTTTGGCTACCCATTTCATGGCTACCGGGTGGTTTTCCGCAATGTTTGCGCCAATCGCCAGGATCACGTCGGAGTGCTGGTAGTCGATATAATGGTTGGTCATCGCGCCTCTGCCGAAAGAATTGGCCAGACCGGCCACTGTCGATGAGTGTCAGAGACGGGCGTGGTGACACATGTTGATCCCGCCGATGGCGCGGAACAACTTATTCATCAGGTAGTTTTCCTCGCACTCCAGCGCCGCGCTGCCCAGGTGGGCGATCGCGGTCGTCCGGTTAACGGTGACGCCGTTGGCATCAAGCCGCTCGAAACTGGCATCCCGTGCTTTCTTGACGCGAGCGGCAATCTCCCGGAGCGCCCAATCCCAGTTCTTAACCTTCCATTGGTCGGAGTTCGGCGCCCGGTAGAGCACCTCGGTGACCCGGCTGGGGTTCAGCACCGATTTACCGGTTTTGGAGTCGTAGACCCGGCGCAGGTTGAAGATGCTTGCACCTTTGCTGCACAGGGCCCCTTCATTGATCGGGTGGTCGGGATCACCGGCAATGCTAATGACTTCACCGCCGGCTACGTGGACAATAGAGCCGCACCCCAAAGAACAGTAGGGGCACGTGGTCGGGACTTCCTTGGCGTACCGGATGCGCAGCGGAACTGCTCCGTCCGTTGTCGCCGCCTCCACCGTTTTCCGCCCCCCGAACAGGAAGGTGCTGGCCGCAAGACTAGAGACTCCGGTAAGCTGCAGGAATTTTCTTCGGGATATCTTTGTCATCGTTTCACCTCCGTAACGCTAACTGACTGATCTGGGTATGCTACCTTTAACGCTCCTCATTAATCACCCCCAGAAGATAGAGATACAGGTAGAACCTTATGAAGAAATATTCAGTTGTCGGGATCGGTTAAGGTTCAATCTGCTTCAAATAAGGCGAGCCAACCAGCAAGTCCTGGAAAGGAATAAATCAATTAGACACTCATTTCTCCGCCAATCTACTTCGTACAAGGAGGTACGAGCTAGTGCAAATTGGTGCAAGCAGACACTCTCCCCATAACTCATGAATGCTCCTGTTTCCGCCTGATTCCATGTTCCAGGTAAATAATGAATATCCTGCTTGGATTTAATAATGTCAGAAAATTTTACCCAAAAATTTAGTGATAAAGATCAGAAGACTAATCCCTAACGGCCTTTTGGGTAAAACTGGAGAGAGTGAGTGTTCAGGTGGGACGGACAGCTTCTCATAGATTCTGCGGAATTAGTGGAAAAAGCGGCGCATAATATGCTAAACTGAAGTGTTAGGAAAATATCAGCGAAAAAAGGAGTACAGAGGTCTTGACCAACTTTGAAGAACTAAACTTGAGGCCGGAATTGTTAAAAGCGGTTGACGCGATGGGGTTTGAAAGTCCTACGCCGATCCAGGCGGGGGCGATTCCGCCCCTGCTTGAAGGAAAAGACATCCTCGGGCAGGCCCAGACGGGCACAGGCAAGACGGCAGCCTTTGGATTGCCACTATTGAACCGTATTGACCCGGAAGGAGGGCTACAGGGACTGGTGATCTGTCCAACCCGGGAATTGGCGGTGCAGGTGGCCATGGAGATCACCAATCTGGGCCGGTTTCTGCGCGTCCGGGCGATTCCGGTATACGGTGGCCAGGGCATCGATCATCAGATCCGTTCCCTGCGCCAAAGACCACAACCGCAGGTAGTGGTAGCCACGCCCGGGCGGCTGATGGATCACCTGCGTCGGCGTACCATCGATCTCCGCGGTTTGCATACGGTGATCATGGACGAGGCGGACGAGATGCTGGACATGGGGTTCCTGGAGGACATTCAGTTCATCTTGGCCCGGTGTCCGTCTGAACGGCAGAGCATGCTGTTTGCGGCGACCATGCCTTCGGAAATCAGGGAACTGGCAAAGTCTTTCATGCGGAATCCCGAGGTGATCGCGATCCGGGGGATCGAACTGACTGCTCCCCTGATCGAGCAGCGGTACTATGAGGTCCATCCCCGCCAGAAAGTGGAGACCCTGTGCCGCATCCTGGACGTGGAGAGCCCGCCCTCGGCAATTGTCTTCTGCAATACCAAGCGGGCTGCGGATGACCTGGTCCAGACCCTACGACTTAGGGGCTATTCAGCCGAGGTTCTGCACGGCGATCTGTCCCAGCGCGAGCGTGACTCCGTGATGACCAGATTCCGGCAGGGTCAGATCGAGCTTTTGGTCGCCAGCGATGTAGCTTCACGTGGACTGGATATCAGTCACGTGACCCACGTCATCAACTACGATATCGCCCAGAGTCCCGATAGTTATGTGAACCGCATCGGCCGTACCGGTCGGGCCGGCCGGGAGGGAGTGGCCATTACGCTGGTGGCCCCGCGCGAAGCCAAGCACTTGCGGTTTATTGAGGGATCGATCGGGAAGAAGATTAAGCGGCATACGCTGCCGACCTTAGCCGATGCCATCGAACGACGGCAGCAGCAACTCGTGGAACGGGTTATTGAGACCCTCGATGGTCCCTTAGCCGACTACCGTCCCCTGGCGGCCCGCCTGCTGGACGAACACGATTCCGCCGACCTGCTGGCGGCGGCCCTTAAGATGCTGGATGACGCGGGGCGTAACCTGGAGCGCAGTGAGTTGCTGGATGCCCCCGTGGAGAAGGAGAGGGTCAGAGTCCCTCTGGGCCGGATACAGGGCATCAGCCCGCAGAAGCTGGTCGATCACCTGGTCCATAACACGGAGATTGGCCCGGGACAGATCGGCAATATAGACATCCTGGACAATTGGAGTTTCGTAGAGATTCCGATTAACTATGTGGATGAGGTAAACGCTTTGTTTAAATTGCCGGACAAACTGAGGCGTCGCAGCGGTAACAGGCGTCCACGCCCCCGTCCGTACCGGCGTTAATTATCATAAGGGGGAGGCAACCAGATGAACCAAGAAAAGATCGCACTGGTAACAGACAGCACCTGTGACCTGTCCCTGGACGAGCTAGCCGAGCTAAACTTCCATCTCCTGCCCCTGAAGGTGGTTTATCAGGACCGCCAGTATGCGGATCGGGTTGAGATCCAGCCGGATGAGGTATACGCCACCATTGATGAGGAGGCCCCTGGTACCTCCACCCCCTCTCCCGGTGAGGCTTTGGCTCTGTTTCAGAGACTGCGTGACGAGGGGTTTACCCACGCTATTTCGCTCCACCTTTCCGGCGGGCTGTCCGGCACCGTTGATGTGGTGCGCATGGTCAGCAAGCAAATCCAGTCGATGAAAATCGAGGTGATTGACTCTAAGGGGTTGTCGATGGCACTCGGGTATCAGGTAATGGAGGCGTCCCGCGCCCTTCGCGAGGGACTCCAGTTCGAGGAGATTGTCAAACACATATATGGTGTTCGTGGCCGTATGAAGGTCTTCTTTGTGGTTAAAACCCTGGAGTACCTGCGTCGGGGGGGCCGCATCGGCTACGTACAGGCCACCGTGGGCGGAATTTTGGACATGAAACCGATAATTAGTATCAATGAAGAAGGTAAGTACTTTACGGTGGCCAAGGTACGCGGGCGCAAGAAATCGATCGCCCGGATGGCCGAGCTGGTGGCCGAGTACGGCCGTAACAAGGTGATCAACTTGGCTGTAGTGCACGGTGGAGCCGAAGAAGAATGCCGGGGCCT